>NZ_WEKL01000002.1 GCF_019295435.1 Aquimarina litoralis | reverse complement strand
GGGGCTACTGGAAGAACAGGATTTACRGGTAGAACTGGATTCACAGGTGCTACYGGAAGAACAGGATTTACRGGTAGAACTGGATTCACAGGWGCKACYGGAAGAACAGGATTTACRGGTAGAACTGGATTCACAGGWGCKACYGGAAGAACAGGATTTACRGGTAGAACTGGATTCACAGGWGCTACYGGAAGAACAGGATTTACRGGTAGAACTGGATTCACRGGTGCKRCYGGAAGAACAGGATTTACAGGAGCAACAGGTAGAACTGGATTCACAGGTGTGACCGGAGTAACGGGTCCAACGGGTAATCAAGGTCCAAATACTTTTGAATATGATTTCAATACTGCAACATCAGGAAATGTAATTGCAGGTCAATATAGGTTCGATACTGCAGATTACGCTACAACAACTCAAATTGTTATTCATCCTGATGATATAAATGGTATCACAACTGATGCATTTATACAAAACCTAGAAACGAACTCTGTTATTTTAGTAAGAGATCCAGCTAACTTATCCAATTTTGTAACGTATACAGTAAATTCATTGCCAACATTTAATGGAACTAATTGGGAAATTGATGTTACATTTGAGGATGTAACTGCTGCTCTTCCATTACCAGGAAATGGAGATACTAGATATGTCAATTTTACTCCTGCTGGTCCTCAAGGTATACAAGGAGCTACTGGTAGTGTTCCAAGTGGTGGTGGTTTAGATGTAATCTGGGCAGAAGAAAGTGGAGGATTAAATGTCGGTACAAATTCAGGTTTCCAATTCTCGTTCGGTAATGGAGCAAATAGTCGATCCGGAGTAGTCGTAGGATATGAATCTGTAGCAACAAAGCTTTCTTTTTCAAGTACAAGTGCTGCAACTGGAACAATAGAACTATATGTAAACGGTGTAGCCACAGGTAGAACAATTGCTGTGACTTCAGCTACATCGAGTATAGTTAATATTACACCGTTAACATTAACTGAAACGGATAGAGTGACTTTTAGAACTATAGCTGATGATGCAGCTGCTAGAGGTTCACAAATAGTCGTTGGTGTTGTTATACAAACTGACGGAGTTACAGGACCACAAGGACCTGCTGGAGATCCTGCTACAGATGATCAAGATCTTTCACTAACCGGAAATATTTTAAGTTTAACTGGAGATCCTACTCCTACCCCTGCAATTGATCTATCTACGTATTTAGATAATACTGATGATCAAAATGCATCAGAAGTTAATTCTGATACTCCGGTAGATGTAGATGGTGACGGTACTACAGAGGCAACAGTAGAAGATGTTATTCAAGATATAGCTCCTATTACCTCTAAAGCTGCTAGAATATTCTATCCGCCATCGATTGCGATTGATGCGAGTGTATTATCTGCTAACCCAGCTGCTCCAGGTGATGAAAGTATAAATTTATATCAACAATATATTGATCAATTTACTTTAGCAAATGCTGCTACTTCTGCCTCAAGTGCAGGTGCACCAGGTGCTATACCAACGTATCTAGCAAATGAATTATATTATTATGTAACGTTCTATGACCCTACGGTTTTTGCAAATGTTGCTATTGATGCAAATGGAATCATGACCTATGATATTATAGGTACTCCTGCAGACTTTAATTCGTTAATTAATGTAGTTTTTGTTGTAAGATAATTTTAGTAGGAAAAGTTGAATGAACTTGACACACAAAACATATTACTTATTTTTAATGCTTTTAATAGCGTTACCAAATATAAACTTGTTTGGTCAGGATACTTTTTTGGATGATTTCAATCCAACAAACTACTCAGGAAATGATGGAACGCAAAATTGGAATGGGGATTGGCAAGAAAATGATTTTGGTGCTGCCAATTCACCTAATGCAGGAAGAATTAGAATTGTTGGTGGCGAATTAAGATTTCGAAATTTCGATTCCGGTAGTAATCTTTTTATTTTAAGAAATGTGGATTTATCTGCATATTCATCTGCAGTATTGACGTTTGACTATAATAGATCAAGTGGAAATGAAAGTGTTGGAGCATTCTTTTTAAATACAGCCACTGGATTTTATGATTTAGCAGTAGCAACTCCTACAACTGGTGGTGCTACTGGAAGTTTAAGCTTTAATATTCCCGCAGCCTATATAAATGCAAGTTCATCATTACTTTTCTTTTCCAATAGCGGAAACTGGGGTAATACCGAAACCGTTTTTATTGATAATGTTCTTATTACAGCAACCGGATCTACACCGGAAATATCTATTAACGATGTTACTGTTAATGAAGATGCCGGAACATTAGATTTTACAGTTACACATTCTGGAGGAACCACTTCTGGAAGTTTTACTGTAGATTATAGTACTACCAATATTTCAACTGTGGGAGCAGATTTTAATGGTAGCACATCAGGTACCATCACATTTACAGGAACTAGTTTAGGCACTCAAACCATTTCTATTCCTATTTTGGATGATACACTAGCTGAACCTGCGGAAACTTTTTCAGTGAATCTAAGCAATCCAAGTGATGGTTCGGTATCCATAACAGACTCTCAAGGAATTGGAACGATTAACGCCAGTGATGCTATCTCTATCACCATTAATGATGTTTCAGTTAATGAAGCGGCAGGTACAGCTACTTTTACGGTTACATCATCAGGCGGTTCATTAACGGGCGGATATACCGTTGATTTTACAACTGCCAATAATACTGCTACTGTTGCGGACAATGATTATACTGCAACCAGTGGTTCTGTAACATTTTCTGGTAGTTTAGGGGAAACAGAAACTATAACAGTACCTATTTTAGAAGATACGGATATTGAAGGTAATGAAACGTATTTTGTCAATCTTAGTAATCCAAGTAGTGGCTTTGTTTCTATAACTGATAACCAAGGTTTAGGAACCATTGAAGATAATGATGCAGGAATTAGCATTAATGATGTAACTGTCAACGAAAATGTAGGAAATATCACCTTTACAGTTACTCTTACCGGTACAGTTTCTGGTGGTTTTGATGTCGAATATGCAACTTCGAATAATACTGCTACTGCTCCCAGTGATTATACAGCTACTGGTTCTCCAAATCCAACCATTACCTTTTCTGGAACTGATGGAGAAACCGAAACTATTACAATACCAATAATAGATGATACTACTGTAGAGCCTAATTCAGAAGACTTTTTAGTCACATTAAGTAATCCAAGTGTTGGTTCTGTAACTTTAGTTGATGCCCAAGGAACAGGAACTATAACTGATGATGATGATGCAAATATTAGCATCAATGATATCTCAGTAAACGAAACAGCGGGAACCGCAACATTTACGGTTACACATTCAGGAGGAGGAGATATTTCTGGAGGTTTTACTATAGAATATACTACTACAAATAATACGGCAGTTGCTCCTGGAGATTTTACAGGAACAGGATCTCCAAACCCTACGCTGTCTTTTTCCGGTACAAGCGGTGATACTGAAACTATTGTAATTCCAATTATAGACGATACGGATGTAGAAGGAACAGAAACATACTTTATAAATCTTCTAAGTGCAAGTAACTCTTTAGTAAGTATTACCGATAATCAAGGGCTTGGAACCATAATTGATGATGAAGCGCCTTTTATTATTACTGATACCATAACAGATAATACATGTAGTGGGATTTTTGTCGATAGCGGATCAATCAATGGTCAATACAATAACAATGAAACAATTACCTATACGATTTGTCCAGATACACCTGGTAGTTCAATAGTTTTAAACTTCACTTCTTTTGATGTGGAAACTGGTTTTGACTTTTTACAAGCTTATGAAGGTACGACTACCACTACTTTAATAGACACCTATGACAATGGAAATATTCCTACATCCATAGTTTCATCCGATCCTTCAGGATGCTTGACATTTATCTTTGATTCTGATGGTTCAGTAACTGGAAATGGTTGGCAAGCTACTATTTCTTGTTCTTCTTCTTCCAGTTTTGTGACAGTAAATAATGTTACCGTTAATGAAAATGCAGGTACAGCTACATTTACTGCTACCCATACTGGTGCAAATGTACCGGGAGGATTTTCGGTAAATTATGCTACTTTAGATGACACTGCATATGCAGATTCTGATTTCGTCAATACAACTGGAACCTTAAACTTTTCGGGAACTGCTGGAGAAGTACAAACCATTACAGTGCCTATTATCAATAACGTTTTTGGAGAAAACACAGAAACATTCTTCGTAAACCTAAGTAATTCCACTTCACCTCTTGTTGGATTAATTAATGGAGTAGGAACGATATTGGATGATGGTGATGCCGCTGTTGCAGATGATGTACCACTTACAATTTTTGATGATTTTAATGGATACTATGATTATGCTTTAACCGCAGGAACCTTAAGAACTGCAGATGAAGGTGTGGATCCTTGTTCGATAACCGCATCCTCTTCGAATACCTTAACTACTCCAATACTTGCAGGTTCTACTATAGAAAGAGCCTATTTAACTTGGGGGCATTCTGGGTTAGCTGCCGATGATGTTGTTACTTTTCAAGGACAGTCTGTAACTGCAGATGTAGTAAATACAGCCTTTGGTTTTTATTATGGAATGGTTAGTGATGTTACATCTATTGTTACCAGTTTACCAGACCCATCTTCTGCTACTTATACCTTTACGGATTTGGTAATCGATAATAGCACAACATATTGTGGATCTGTTGTATTTGGAGGTTGGTCCTTATATATATTCTATACTAATCCTACTTTACCGGCAGTAAGTATCAATATGTATAATGGTTTTGATGCGCAAGGAGGAGGCACTACAGTCGAAACTTCAAGCTATACCTTAGCTGGATTTTTTGCTATTGGATCCACAGGATCAAAAACTTCAGTATTGTCGTGGGAAGGTGATCCCACCAGAACAGGAAATGAAATCATATCAGTAACTACTGGAGCAGGAACCACTAATTTAACAGGAGACGGTAACAACTCCCCTACTTTAGCCAACGTATTTAATTCTACGATTTATGATGATACAGCTAGTCCTGTCATCAATGATTCTTCTTTGTTTGGTTTTGACTTAGACACTTACGATATTTCATCCCTTATTGCTCAAGGTGAGACCTCAGCAACAACAAATATTCAGACACAGGGAGATTTTGTAATACTCAATTCTGTATTATTAAAAGTACCCAGTAATTTGATTACAGGAACTGTTTTTGAAGACATTAATTATCCAGGTGGTGCAGGAAGAGATTTCGCTACTTCCTCAGGTGTTGGTATAGAAGGAGTATTAGTCGAATTATATGACAATACTGGTACTTTCATAGATTCTGATATTACAGATGCTAGCGGAGATTATAATATCGGTGGTATGGCTAATGGAACTTATACATTACGTGTTGTAAATAATACAGTACGTTCTACAAGAGGTGGAGGAACAGCCTGTACTACATGTTTCCCAATACAAACTTTTAAATCAACATTTGCTTCAAGCACCTTAAGCCCTGTAACAAATGAAGTGGGTGGAGCCAATCCTGTTAATACAGATGTGGCAGCAGGTACTTTAACAGGAGCTCAGACCATATCTACCATTACTATAGCTAATGAAGGTGCTGTTGACGTAGACTTTGGATTCAACTTTAATACTATCGTAAATACTAATGCAACTGGTCAAGGATCTCTTGGACAGTTTGTGGTAAATTCAAATAATTTAGATGAAACAGGTTTAGATATCGAAGCAAATGCCATATTTAATCCTGCTGCAGGACAAGATGTATCTATTTTCATGATACCTCCTACAGGAGATCCATTAGGAAGAACAGCAGATGTTAATTTTGCAACAGGTTTTTTTGATATCAACATACCAAATGCAAACCCTCTTGATGATATCACTGATGATGCTACTCATATAGATGGAAGAACACAAACAGCTTATTCTGGAGATACGAATGCTGGAACAGTAGGTTCTGGAGGAACAACAGTTGGAGTATCTGCAACAGCATTACCTAATTACGATTTACCTGAAATTCAGATCAGAAGAGATGGAGGAGAAATAATTCGATTACAAGCATCTAATCTTGTTATTAGAAACCTATCCATTTATGGAGGAAATCTTAGAGGTATTCGTCAAGATTCTGGTTCCGGAAACTTAGTTACTCAAAATCTATTAGGAGTAAATGCCTTAGGTGTAGTTGGAACCGTTGGCGTAGGAAGCTACCAAGATGATGGAATAGAAATAAGTGGAGGAACTATTACGGTAGACGGAAATTATATTGCCTCAAATACCGATTTTGGAATCTCAGTGAATGGAGGAACATCTACTCTAATACAAAATAACCATATTACCAATAATGGTTTTCGAGCTTGTGAGTACAATGTAAGAGTAGCAAATGGAAGCGGTGTTGTCATCCAAAACAACCTTATTGATGGTTCCGCAGCTACTGGAATTGTTGATAATCAAGGAAATGTTACTATTTCTGAAAACACAATTACAACAGGAGGAAGTAATAGCGGTGGAGGGTGTACTGAACTTAGTGGAATTAACTTATCACAAAGCAATTCTGTTGTGACCAATAATATCATCAATAATAATGGTGGTGCCGGTATTATTGTAAGTGGTGGAACAACCTCAGGTAATCGTATATCACAAAATTCCATTTTTGCAAATGGAACCGTCGCTGATGCATTAGGTATCGATATTGCGGATGATGGAGTCACTATTAATGATGCTGGAGATATTGACACGGGACCTAATGGAAGACTTAATTTTCCTGTCATTCAATCAGTTACAATTTCCGGAACAAATCTAAGAATAGTGGGATGGTCCAGACCAGGAGCTACCATAGAAGTGTTTTTAACAGACATCAATCAAGGTACAGCAACAGCTGGAGACAATCAATTAGGACTTACCCAAGATTATGGTGAAGGACAAATATATTTAGGTTCTGGCGTTGAAGGAAGTGTTTCCGATTCAGATGCTACAGTATCCTTATATACTGATGCTGATGGAAGTACAGATACAACAAATAGATTTAATATTAATATCACTTTGGCATCACCAATCTCGGTTGGAAGTTTAATAACCTCCACAGCAACCGTATCAAACTCTACCTCTGAATTTGGAAATGCAACCATCGTAGGAGGAGCAACTATAATAACTAATAGAAGAATTACTTATAGGGTAAATCCCAATTAAGATTATTAATAGATCATTAACTTTAAACATTAACTAAAAAATACTCGAACAACGTAAACAAAAAAAATTAGCTCTATGTAAGGAATTTACTTACACTTCTACTACTCATAAGAAGTATAAGTTTTCTAAATCACTTAAGTATTATTTTATGAAAAAAACATCGTCATTATTGTAAATCATTCGTAAAAAATCTATTCGTAAGTTTACCCGACCATGAATAGTGTACTTTCAAGCTTTTTATAAATTTATTGATGCGACAATCTTTATATGTATGATGTCGTTATACATCTATATTTATAACGGTCTTAAATTTCAAAAAGTACACTTAATCCGAAATAAAATACACTTAAACGATATTTAGTAAAAATATAGTAGGAAATATGTACTATGTATGAATAATTCCTTATATTGCAGTAATTATTTTACGGTTTAACCGTAATTTGAGAGTTTTTATCGAATATGCCCCAAAAAATATTATACATATTACTAATTGCAATCGTTAGCCTAGCTACTAATGCTCAAGAGTCTTTTCATAACTTTGGAAACGTTCAGATTCATGATGATGGTCAAGTAGGTTTTCATATGGATGTTGTAAATGATGGTGATTTTGATCAAAATTCAGGATTTACTGGATTTTATAATCAAAATAGTTTAACTGTATCTGGCACTAATAGACCTGTATTTAACGATGTAGAAATCGACGTTCAAGATGATTTAATTCTTGAAGTTGCGGTAGGAGTTACTAATTTCCAAGAATTCGTTAATGGTAGAGTGATTACTCCAAGAGATCAAAGAGAGGTTTCTTTAGACTATATTAATGATGCTCCTTATCTAGGTGAGAACGATAACCGTTATGTAGATGGTTATGCTTCCATCACTGGTCAACTTGATTTTTCTTTCCCCGTTGGAGATGATTTCCGTTTAAGACCTGCTCGTATAGAAAGTCAAGCAGCTAATAACACAGCCAAAGCAGCATACTTTTTTGAAAATCCCAATTTCCCAAATTTTTTCGGAGAGAGCTTTGATACCAATAACTTTGGAGACTTGTTATTTGGAGTTAGTATTTTTGAATTTTGGGATGTTGATGGAGATGAAGAAACAAGGGTAACTTTAACTTGGGATACAAATAGTAACCTTCCAACTTTAGTTAATAATTTAGAAGATTTAAGAGTTGTAGGTTGGGATCCTAATACAGGACAATGGGTAAATCTTGGAAACACAGGATTTACAGGAGATCTTGATAATGGTGAAATTACTTCAGAACCAATTGTTCCAGATAATTACACTGTACTCACTTTTGGAACGTCAAGTATCATACTTGATGGAGATTTAGAAATATTTACTGCTGTGTCGCCAAATGGAGATGGATTTAATGATACTTTTGTAATTCAAGGTCTTGTGCAGTTCCCAGACAATGAATTATTTATTTATAATCGATGGGGAGTATTGGTATATAGTAGAAAGGCATATCATGAAGTACAACAAACTCCTGAAGGTTTTAGCGGTATTTCTCAAGGAAGAGCGACCATAGCAAAAGGTGAAGAATTACCTGTAGGTACTTACTACTATGTTTTAAATGTAGAAGGAATCAAAGATAGAGCCGGTTATTTATATCTAAACAGATAATATTTCCAAAATTCACATTATGTAACTCAAGGTAATAGAATCTTTCTCTAAAGATTTTAATTACTTAGTATATCGAACACTAAACTTCAAAAATCTTGTTAAAAAACAAGACTTCGTCTTAAAGATTTAATTTGTTGATTTTTATTTCGTAATTTCTTCGAAAATAATTTTAAATTTATTTTAAGTTTAAATTCATTAAAATATTTATGAAAGAAAAATCAGGAAAAATCCAGGATCTTATAGATAAAAAATTTCTAGAAGAACGCAGTGTATTTTTATGGGGACAAGTTGATGATAAATCAGCAAAACATGTAATAGATCGACTGATGTATTTAGATATGATCAGTAATGAGGAAATTAAATTATACATTAACAGTCCAGGCGGATATGTGACTTCAGGATTTGCTATGTACGATACTATCAAAGCTTTAAAAAGTCCTGTATCCACAATATGCACCGGTTTAGCAGCTTCTATGGGTTCTATTCTTTTAAGCGTTGGAGAAAAAGGTCGCAGATTCATCCAACCCAATGCAAAAGTAATGATACACCAACCGAGTGGTGGAGCACGTGGACGAGCTTCTAATATCGAAATCCAAGCAACCGAAATTTTAAAAACTAAAGAATTAAGTGCTCAAATTTTAGCTGACAATTGTGGGCAAGAGGTAGAAAAAGTACTTAAAGATTTTAATCGTGATTACTGGATGGATGCTCAAGAATCTGTTGATTACGGTATTGTAGATGGCATTCTTTCCTGATGATCATATCAAAAGGTGATTCTTTTACATTTTATTTTGCGAGCTTAAGTTAGTTTGCAACTTTTGGAAACTTTCTTAAAATAGATAACTATAAATCATGAAAAGAAAAAAATTCATTGAGGTAAGTGCACTTGGACTTATAGGATTATCATCGGTATCCTTTACTGACTTTCAATCCAAAATCTCCAAAAAAGATCTTATGGGTAAAGGAAATCCAGTGCTAGTTGGTGAGGGATATAAACTTCGCAAAAAGGCCAATCAAGCATTTTCAAAAATGAGAAGTGCTGCCTTAAAAGAAGGTATTAAACTGAAAGTTGTTTCTAGTTACCGAGATTACTCGCATCAAAATAGAATTTGGGAACGTAAATATGAACGTTATACAGCAAGCGGACTTTCCCCAATTAAAGCTATAGAGAAAATAATTCAGTACTCCACGATTCCGGGAACTTCTCGTCATCATTGGGGTACTGATTTAGATATTGTTGATGGCAGTGTAAAACAACCACGAGACGTGCTTTTAACAAAGCATTTTCATAATGGAGGTCCTTTTACAAGATTCAAAACATGGATGGATCACAATGCAAATGATTATGGTTTTTATCTAGTGTATACTAACAAAAAAGGAAGAAAAGGGTTCAAATATGAACCTTGGCATTACTCCTACGCTCCTAGTTCAAAACCAATGCTTAAAGAATTTCGAAAACTAGACATTAAAACGGAACTACAAAAATCAGTTTTAATGGGAAGTTCACACTTTACTTCAAAATTTATCCAAAAGTATATTAATGAAAACATACTAGATATTAACCCCGAATTACTATAAAGTATACTAAATACTTTAAATATCAGTTATTATTCAAAAGCCCTTTATCCCAATGAAAATTATTTTAAAATATTTTTATGTACTATTAGCATGTACGGTTATAATTTCTTGTTCTTCCGATGATGATTCTGGCACTTCAAATGGAGAAACTAATGAACTTATCAATGAAACTTCTATAGCAGATGCTATATTAACATTAGTAAATCAACATAGGCAAAATCAAGGTTTATCTCCTCTTTCCAAAAATACAACAGCAGAACAATTGGCAGTGGATCACACAAAATATATGATTTCAATAAACGAAATCAATCATGATGACTTTAATCAAAGGAGTTCGGTACTAAATGATCAAGAAAATGCAACTGCTAGTGCAGAAAATGTTGCTAGATTTTATCAAGATGCACAAAGCGTAGTGGATGGATGGCTAAGTAGCATAGGTCATAAAGAAAACATAGAAGGTAATTACATGTACACCGGAATTTCTGCTATAAAAGATGAAAACGGTCGCTATTATTATACTCAACTTTTTTATCGTTAGATATTTTTTTAAATAAACAAGCTACAAGATCGATAGCTTGCTCATAAAATACTTTACTAATTGCTTATCAAAACTTCTAATAGTGCTTAATTGGTAAGCAATTTTTATATTTAGTAACTTTAGAGTAAAATATATAAAAACACATTAACCAATACATACTTAAAATGAGACGCGGTGGATTAAAAATTAGAATACTAATAGGTCTCGCTATTGTTGCCTTTGCTTTTATAAAAAAATGCAATAATAAAACTCTAAATGAATACACAAATAGAGTTCAGAATATTAACATGACCACCGATCAGGAAATTGCGATTGGGATTCAAAATGAGCCCCAGATGACCCAACAACATGGAGGTCTGTATCCAGATCAAAGACTGCAAAATTATATTGATAATGTAGGAAACAAACTTGTTAACAATACAATGGCAAGAGAATCTCCATATCAATATGAATTTCATTTATTAGCGGATCCTAATACTATTAATGCTTTTGCACTTCCTGGAGGCCAGATATTTATTACCTATGCCTTATATTCTAAATTACAAAATGAGGATCAATTGGCTGGTGTTCTAGGACATGAAATTGGTCATGTTCTAGGAAGACACTCGGCAGAGCGCATTGCTGAGCACGAATTTTGGAAAACTATATCTACCGGAGCTTCTGTTGGTGCTGACGCGGGCGGATTAATTAATGGAATTGGACAAAATGTTTTATTAGGTAATGGAAGAGACGATGAATTGGAAAGTGATAGATTAGGAGTTCTTTTTATGATTAATTCTGGTTATAACCCTCAAGAAATGATCGGAGTGATGGAAATACTAAAAAAAGCAGCAGGCCCAAATCGTACTCCTGAGTTCCAGAGTACACATCCAGACCCAGATAATCGAATCGAAAAAATCCAAGAAGCAATTAGAGAATATAGCAGACAATAAAAACTTCGATTAGATTTTTGTCTAATCGAAGTTTTCATACCATCGTTATATAAGTTTATAGAATTAAGACATTTCTTTTAGAACTTTAATAGCTTCCTGAGCATTTGCAGATTCAGCAAACTTCATCGCTGTATTACCGTTATTGTCTTTAGCGCTAATATATGCTCCCTTTCCTATTAATAATCTTACAATATCAGCTCGGTTATAGCGAGCAGCGTACATCAATGGTGTTTTTCCATCTATTCTTAAATTTACATCACTCCCCTCTTCTATCATTTTTACTACAGTATCAAAATCACCTTTAATGACTGCCATAAAAAAAGGATCCATTTTGTTGTTAACAACCTCATAATCCTGAATATCAATAGCTCTTGGAAGTTCTTTAGCAAAGTTTATTGATCCGATAAAAATCATCATCAATACTGTCAAAATTGTTGTTCTCATAATGTTGTGAATTATTAAAGTTAGTATATGAATTCGATGTTTCTAAGCCTTACTTAAGTACTCTACAATTACAAGAATTAATTTAACGATAAAATCATAAAAAATAACTTAAAAATTTAATAATAATTTAAAATATTAACTTAAAAATAACGAATATTTAAAATTAGAATTATTCAAATATTACCTGATTTTCGTAGCATACTTTTCCATCATACATCTTTATTTTACCCTCATAAAAGAATTAAATTATCATTACCAAAACCCTTTGAATTATACGAATTACCTATTTTAATAGAAATTGAAAAGCATCTGTTAATAGTTCCTCAAAAAAATCTTCAAATAACAAAATATCGCTCATCCAAAACTAAGGTTGTACGGTCTTTAAATTTTGGGCACTTCTATTCTATATTGTACATTAGCCATCGATTATGTAGATAATAATTATAAAGTCCTTAATCACAAAACATTAAAAATCATCTTAAGAGAAATGAACAAAAAAGTAATCTTAATGATTCTGGATGGATGGGGAACATCACCAGATCCTAAAGTTTCTGCAATTGATAACGCTAACACGCCGTTTATTGACAGCTTGTATACAAAATATCCAAATGCAGCTTTACGTACTGATGGCCTTCATGTAGGATTACCAGATGGACAAATGGGGAATAGCGAAGTCGGTCATATGAATTTAGGTGCCGGAAGAATCGTATATCAAGATTTAGCCAAAATCAATATGGCTATTCAAAATAATACCCTTAAAGATGAATCTACACTGATTGACGCATTGAATTATGCAAAGGATAACAATAAAGACATTCATTTATTAGGATTAGTTAGTGATGGAGGTGTTCATTCTCATATAAACCATATAAAAGGATTATTAGATGTTGCTAAAGATAAAGGGCTAGACAATATATATTTACACGCATTTACTGATGGTCGTGATGTGGATCCAAAATCAGGAATTGATCACATCAAAAACATTCAAAATTATATGGATCAAACTACTGGTAAACTTGCATCCGTAGTAGGTCGGTATTATGCGATGGATAGAGATAAAAGATGGGAACGTGTGCAACTAGCATATGACCTAGTAGTGAATGGTGAAGGAACTTCTTCTTCTAACATTGTAGAAAGTATTCAAAAAAACTATGATGAAGATATTACTGACGAGTTCATAAAACCAATTGTAATTGTAGAAAATGATACTCCTGTAGCTACGATTAAGGAAGATGACGTTGTTATATTCTTCAATTTTAGAACGGATCGAGGAAGAGAACTTACTGAAATGCTATCTCAATCTGATATGCCAGAATATAATACCAAAAAATTACCATTGTATTATGTGACAATGACAAATTATGATGAGAATTTTAAAGGGATTAAAATAATTTATGATAAGGATAATATTACAGAGACATTAGGAGAAGTGCTTTCTAAAGCTGGTAAAAAACAAATTCGAATTGCGGAAACAGAAAAGTATCCTCATGTAACATTTTTCTTCTCTGGTGGACAGGAAGAACCTTTTGAAGGAGAGTCTAGAATTCTTAGAAATTCTCCTAAAGTTGCCACCTATGACCTGAAACCAGAAATGAGTGCTTATGAATTAAGAGATGCATTGGTACCAGAACTACAAAAAGGTGAAACTGATTTTGTATGTTTAAATTTTGCTAATGGCGATATGGTAGGACATACAGGTGTAATGGAAGCAGCTATAAAGGCTTGTGAAGCTGTAGACAATTGTGTAAAAGATGTGGTGACTAATGGATTAGAAAATGGGTATACTACCATTTTGATTGCAGATCACGGTAATTGTGAAACGATGATTAATCCTGATGGCTCTCCACACACAGCTCATACCACTAATCCAGTTCCAATGATATTGATCGATAATGAAGAAATTAAGGTGCAAGATGGTGTCTTAGGGGATATTGCACCAACAATCTTAGATTTGATTGGAGTCAATCAACCAGATGCGATGACACAAAAATCTCTTCTAGTAAAATAAGAAATAAAAAATATAAAGATGAGTTTTTTATAAGAACTCATCTTTATATACTAGTACTCTTCTTATTTAAGATAAAATACATCTTCTTCTATTTTAAAATTAATATTGTATTTATCTTCTTAGTGCATAGGCAGATCCTTGTGCAAGGTCACTGATAAAGTTTGAACAAAATTTAAAACTCATTTGAAAAAAAGGGTAAAAATACTTCATAACTAAATTATTTTTGATTTATATCCTAAAATTACACAGCATTTCCCGTTAGAATTAATTTTTTCGATCAGTACTTCTTGAAAAAAGTTAAAATGCAGTTTATGTATGATGAGTGAAATTCAACATTATTACTAAAACCTTCATTTTAGTATCTTTAACATAACAATATAAAATTTATTAAAATTACACGCAGCGAAATCCTAGATTCTCAGTTGTATTTTATGAGAGTAAGCACTAACCCTTATTCATGAATAAAGAAGAACAAGGCAAACTGGTCAAAGCTTGTAAAAAGAATGACCGGAATGCCATGGAAAAAATATATAACAGTTTTATGCCGAGAATGCTTGCGGTAAGTCTACGCTATTGTAACAATAGATCGGATGCAGAAGATATTGTACAAGAAGCATTTATTAAGGTATTTAAGAATATCAAAAAGTATAAGGATAAAGGTACATTAGGAAGCTGGATTGAAAGAATAGTAGTTAATTGTGCAATTGATCATTGGCATCAAAGAAAAAAAAGAGTGCTTATAGATAACTCTGAACTAATTGAAGAAAATGAAACCTCTGAATTAAATGAAATAGAGCAACAAGAATTAGCAAAGCAATTATCTACGGAAAAGCTTAGAACTCTAATTAATGATTTACCGGAGCAATACAGATATGTATTAAACCTGTATGCGATCGAAGGATATTCACATAAAGAAATCGGAAAAATATTAAAAATTAAAGAAAGTACTTCTAGATCAAACTATACAAGAGCTAGAAAAAAGCTTCTGGAAAATATGAGAGCATTAGGAATCTATAAAAACAATTGCTAGTTAGCTCTAAAGAAAATAAAATGAAACAGGACAAGGATCTATTAAAAGAACTTTTACAATCAAAATTCAAAGATGATACAGTAGCATCATCAGGGGATAATTTTGACTTGATTTTTGACGCCGTTCAGGAAAAATCAGATGACAAAAGTTTGCTTTATTGGTATGCTGCAGGAATTATCTTATTGATGTCCATTGGTGTCTTTACCATATATTATTTTAAAAATATTAAACCTTCTAAACAAAAAGAATCCACGACCGAAATTCAAATCCAAAAAGAAGAAAACACCTCTACTCCTATTGTAACGGATTCAATAATTAATAAAAAAGAAAAGAAAAATCTAACTAACAAAGATACCATTACAAAACCTTCATCTCTTAGTACTATTTCTAATAAAGAAAACCAAACCTCTAAGAAGATAGATGTAACAACTCTAGCACCAGAAGATGAAATTATTGAAAAAGGAGTAATTACGGTTACCTATACCGCATCAAACAAATATGCCTCTACAAAAAAAACTAAGTATAATCAATTACCCGATTCTAGTACAATCGTAGTAAGAAAAAACAGTAAAGTAAATTTCACAGCTACAAAACAAGGATTCCGTAGAGCTGATATTAATGGTACTGTGTTTTTCAATGTAAAAGATAACAGCAGCCAACCATTTATCATTTTCGGGAAACATTGTAAAGTACAAGTTTCTGGTAACTCATTTGCAATCCATTCAGATTCGAGTGCAGATATTATGACATTAATTCAAGGATCTGCAAAAGTTGTGGACAACAATTCTAAAACAGTAAAAGAATTAACACCTGGAGAAAGTTTAAAAGTAGATAAAAACGGAATTTCCTTACTACAAAGAGCTCCAAATCAATTCGCTTGGAAAACCAAAAAACTTCATTATAATAACACTTTAGTGAATCAGGTTATTCAGGATTTAGGAGATAATTACGACGCTAAAATTATACTTAAAAATCGTGATATCCTGAACTGTAAATATTCTGGCTCTTTCGACAATGCCAATATTCCACGAATTCTGAAAAAGCTAACAACTTCTTTAAAGTTACAGTTATCCAAAGAAGAAGATATATTTGTGATAACAGGTAAAGGTTGCCAATAACTTTATACCTTTGACACTTTAAATAATATATCCTATTGAACGAAAAAGAAGATTATTTCTTTATATCCAAAAAGAAAAGTATTCATGTCATAAGTAGCAGAACTCCTATAAAATGGAAAGAGCTTCTTGTCTGGTCATTTAGCTCCTTCTTTTTCCTAGTATATTTTACCGGACTATTGGCTGGATTGATTATAGCTATACTTACCACAATAGGATATACTATGTATAGATTTGCTGCCTGGATTTATTATACAGAGATACAAATCAACGAGGATAATGGAAGTATCTTACAAGTAAAAAAAATACTTGGCCAAACCCGTTCGGTGGTATTAATAGCAGATACATTCGATACTGCTCGATTCGAATATATTCCTCTAAATCGTAGTGGAAAAAATAAGTTCTTGATGAGATATAAAACCCATAAGGATAATGACTTATTAATACTAAAGAATAAAACTGATAGAGATATTCTTAAAGACTATATGGAGAAAGATATAAGAATATCTAATAATTAATTTAAAGCTTTAGGTATTTAAAGTCTATATATTAAAACATAAAAAACTGCTTGAAACTAATAGTTCCAGCAGTTTTTACATTTAACTAAACTATCTATTATAAATCAAAAACAATAGATTCTCCATCATTACCAGTAAGAACTACTTCTTTATCACAAGAACCATCTCCAAAATCGATATTGAAATTAACCCCAAAACTACTAGAGAAATCTAATGCTCCTTGCACTGGATATTTTAAAAAATTAAACCTATTAAAACAAGCAACTTTATATACCAGCGGATTTCCTGCAACAGATTCAGATCTCATAAAGTAAGTTTGTGTAATACCTTCTACTAAAGAAGACTCTTCTAAAGTGATAACTTCATCTGGAGTAAATCTATTTTCGAATGTAAAGTTTCTATTCGCTGTATAACGATACGAATCTCCATCAGGTTCTGTAATTACACCATCAATAATTACATCAAAAACCTTTGTAGTTTCTGTACTTAACTCAGCATTTTGCTCAGCTACCCTATAACCATCAAAAACATAACCTTCGTCGCCTCTTACATTTTTAAAAACAGTAGAATCTTTCCATTGCTCCTGAAACACTCCTGCAACATAATATTCTAGTCTACCTGTCCAATCATCAAACTGACATTGTTCTTCAGTATAATTCAAAATCATTTTACTGTAATAATCATAATTCTCAAATCCTGGAATAGGATTTTCATTATATGGAATCAATAATTCAAGTGAAGCGCAACTACTTGAAGAGCTTTTGGAAGAACTTTGAACTTCATTAAAAGCCTTTTCAGAAATTAAATCAAAACCATCCATAGCTCCGTCTAAGCTATTAAACATTTCAAAATTTTCCTTATCTGAATTCTGGATAGATACATTATCATTCACATCTTCTACGGCACAACTTGCCATTAATCCTAAAGCTACTGTACAAATCAATAATTTTTTCATGGTTTACTTTTTTTAATGAATTTTATAATGGGTTTTCTATTACTAAAACCTGAAAACTCAAAAACGCTGCGTAATTTTTTTATTTTTTTTCATCTTCTTAAACCATTTCCTCCAAAAACCCTGAAATAACAGGGGTTTTAAGATGATATTTTTTTTCAAAAAAAGTTTAACTAATAATCCCATTCCGATTCATTTCGTCATTTTAATTACATTCATATCAATATTTATATCCATAAAAATCTATTCTAATAGATTAAAACTTAATCAATCGACTGAATCTTAATATTCTTTGTAAATTTGCCTTCCCTAACAAGGATTACTATGATCATTACTAAATCACGTGAAGAAATTGAGCTAATGCGCGAGAGTGCTCTAATTGTATCTAAAACACTTGGCATGCTTGCAACAGAAGTAAAACCAGGAGTTACTACTTTACAATTAGACAAATTAGCTGAAGAATTTATAAGGGATCATGGAGCGATTCCAGGATTTTTAGGGTTATACGATTTCCCTAATACTTTATGTATGAGTCCCAATGCACAGGTGGTTCATGGTATTCCTAATAATACTCCATTAGAAGAAGGCGATATTATTTCGATCGATTGTGGAGCTATTAAAAATGAATTCTATGGAGATCATGCGTACACTTTTCCTGTTGGAGAAATAGCACCTGAAGTAGCACAATTATTAAAAATCACCAAAGAATCTTTATATAAAGGTATTGCCGAATTAAGAATCGGGAAACGTGTTGGTGATGTTGGATATGCCATCCAAAAATATACTGAAGAAGCAGGTTATGGCGTGGTAAGAGAGCTTGTAGGACATGGATTGGGACGTAAAATGCACGAAGATCCAGAAATGCCGAATTATGGAAGGCGAGGAAGAGGAAAAAAGTTTGTGGAAGGAATGGTAGTCGCTATAGAACCTATGATCAATATGGGAACGCAGCGTATCAAACAATTGAGAGATGGCTGGACAATCCTTACTGCAGATGGGAAACCGAGTGCGCACTTCGAGCATGATGTTGCCATTGTAGATGGAAAACCTGAAATCCTTTCCACATTTAAATATATCTATGATGCTTTAGGTATTGAATCGGATGAAGAAGATGCTTTTAGACAAGAGTTGTTGGTCGTTTAGTTTTTTTAATATTTCACAAAGTTTCTCCAAGAATTCACAAAGGGTCTCCAAGAAAGATGACTGAAGATGAGATATCTAAAATTATAATTGGGTGTGCAATAGAAGTACATAAAACTCTTGGTCCTGGTTTACTAGAATCTGCTTATCAGGAATGCTTGTGTTATGAATTAAAGAAAAGAGGATTAAAAATTCAAAAAGAAAAACCGTTACCAGTAGTATACAAAGACATTAAACTAGATCAAGGTTATCGAATTGATATCCTAGTAGAAAACAAAGTTGTAATAGAACTGAAAACTGTAGAACATTTTACAGATGTTCATTTTGCACAAATTCTCACTTACTTAAAACTTGGAGAATATAAACTTGGACTTCTTATCAATTTCCATGTAAGTTTGCTTAAAAATGGAGTAAAACGTTTTATAATGTAAACTTTGAGAAACTTTGGGGTTTCTTAGTGTTCTTTGTGTAATTATCTATTTATGAAAAAACTCTTTAAACTTATACTTAACACCATCCCAAGGCCTATTTTAATTCGTCTGAGTTATCTGGCTAGACCTATCATTTCTTTTTTCCTAAAAGGAAGCACATATACGGATCCCATTGATGGAAAAAGCTTTTCAAAATTTCTGCCTTACGGTTATGGGAAGCAAAGAGACAATGTACTCTCTCCTTCCACATTATCATTAGAACGCCATAGGTTATTATGGTTATATCTCAAAAATGAGACTGGTTTTTTTACCTCAAAAGCTAAAGTTTTACATTTTGCTCCAGAACAAGCTTTTTACAAAAGATTTAGACGTCTAAAAAATCTTGAATACACCACTACTGATTTAAACTCTCCATTAGCAGATGTAAAAGCAGATATTTGTAACCTTCCTTTTGCTTCTAACGAGTATGACGTCATTTTTTGTAATCATGTATTAGAACATATACCTGATGATACAAAAGCGATGCAAGAACTACTGAGAGTATTAAAACCTGGTGGAATGGCTATTCTGCAAATCCCTCAAGATCTTAGTAGAGACGAAACTTTTGAAGATGATACTATTACCGACCCGAAAGAACGTGCTAAGATTTTTGGACAATATGATCATGTTAGAGTGTATGGTAAAGATTATTTTGAAAAGTTAAGATCAATAGGTTTTCAGGTTCAAGAAGTAGACTATACGAATAAACTTTCCAAAGAAGAAGTAATTAAATACTGTCTTGCTCCAGGAGAAATACTTCCTGTTTGTTCTAAACCATAATGACCATTTCAAGAAACATTTTTTCTTAAATTTTCTCTCTTTGGAACAATCAGTTCCTTGTATAACGGATCACTTTCTATCAGTTTGATCAAATGTTTTTTACATTCAAACTTCCTTTTTCGAACATATCCTTCAGAGTAATTGGTCAACATAGAAATTTCTCTCATACTTTTACCCTCAAAAAACAAAAAAAGTATGTTTTTACATTTACAATTAAGACTTAGTAAATGTTTACGGTATAATTGCTCTTGTTCATTTTTACTTATATCTACGGCAGAAGCTCGTAAGTTTAGTATGGTATCGTCTATTTGTCCACAACACGATCTTTTTTTAGACCTGTTCAATTTATGAAGCCAAATATTTTTACATATCCCATAAAAGTAGGTATGTATGGAACATTTTAGTGTAAACGAATCCAGTTTTAGCTTTTCATATAACACAATAAGTGCATCCTGAAAAACATCCTCTGAATCCTTTTCTGATCCAGAGTTCTGAACTATAAGATTTCTTATTACATTAAAATTTCTTCTATAAAATTCTTTTAAAATTTCAGAATCTCCATTTGCAATGCCATTATAAATTTTGATCTCATCATTAAACCCCATATTGATGATGTTAGTTTAGTTAGTTGACTGTTACCCTATTTTATCAGCATCAATATTTGTTCCAATATTACATTACAAAATAGGTTACAACACAAAAGACGAATTAAAAACCCTTTATGTTGCTAATTACATTCAATCTTTTGTTTGATTATATAAAACTAACTGGAGGTTCGATAAAAAGAAAACTAAAACTAGGGAACTTCTCGTTTCAATGAGTAAACATATATTAAAACAGATCTTAATTCCCCGATTCAGGGAAATCATTGATAGAAAAAGTCTTTAGTTCTTTAGCATCATTTTCATAAATAAAATATACTTTTATTTCAGGATGTGTTTTCAAAAACTCCTTAGATTTTTCTAAGCCCATCGACATAAATGCAGTTGCATATGCATCTGCTTCCATACATGTTGTTGTAATTACAGAAACACTTAACAAATTAGATTTATGCGGATATCCTGTTTTGGTATCAATTATATGCGCATATCTATTCCCCTTTTCATCTACTTTGAATTTACGATAACTACCAGAGGTGGCCATCGCTCCATTTTGTAAAGAAATAACTTTACTATAAGATTGGGTCTCATCAAAATTAGGATCCTCTACGCCTATTCGCCAAGGCTTTTCTTTTACTAAATTACGTCCTTCACCTCTGATCTCACCTCCTATTTCCACTAAATAGTTTTCTATGTTTTTGGCTTCTAAAAATTCGGCAAAGACATCCACCGCATAACCTTTTGCCAAAGCATTAAAGTCTATAAATGTATTGAAGTATTGTTTTAAAACTTTATCATTTTGTAAAGTAACCTTGTTAAGTCCAACTGAAATCAAAAGACTATCGATTTTAAGACTATCCAAGCTTACTATTTTCCCTTCAGGTCCGAAATCCCATGCATTTACTAAAACTCCAATCGTAGGATCAAAAACTCCCTCAGTTTCTTTATATATTTTTTTTGAAGCTAGAAATACTTTCTTAAAATGATTGTCAATTGTAATTGTAGTATCACCGCTGTTGATTTTAGATATATCAGAATCTTTTTGATAGGTAGACATAGAAGTATTAATAACCCTAACAATACTATCATAAGATTTAGAAAAATCAATTTTCTTTACATCAATAAACTGAACAGAAAAAGTAGTACCAAATGCATTACCTTTGGTATAATTAAGGTGTTTTTCTTCGGTTTTTTTACAAGATAACACACTTACAATAAGGAAGAAAAAAAAGAGGTTTCTCATTACGAAATTTAGTTGAGATGTGTTTCTATTACTTGCAGTCCTGCATATTCTAACACGTATTCTTCATTTAAAAAAACTGGTTTGTTAGGATTTTGTGAGTTCTGTAGCCCTACACCAGCATAAAATACTTTTGCCTCTTGTTCTCTAGCATGCTTTTTAAAGGCTTCCATCCAAATCATATCATAATTATGAGGATTATCTGGATACGCTATAGCTCTTACAATTACAAAATAGCGCTGATTAGATTTATCAACACATACAAACTGAGGATGTTTTCCTAATTTACTGTTGATCGCAATAAATTCGTAGCCTTTTTTCTCTAAATCTTCTCCAACAATATTCATTGCTAGATTATGAAGTTCTTGTTTCGTTAAAATTCTAGACATAACAGCGCAAAGATACTATTCTCCAGAAAAAATTAGTATCATTTAAACCTAATAAAAATTGGTGTTTCAAAATAATAACTTGGTGTGTACACAGATTCATTTTCCTTAAATCTATACCAAGGTGATATACTCGTATCTTCAAAATTCTTCAGAAGACATACATTTTGTGCAGGTGTATTACCTTGCGCTAATAAAAAAAGATGATCTCCATTAGAACTAACTGCGTGATCCACTATAATTTCAATATGTCCTGGAGTTCCTGGCTTTACTAACATATCACCAATCTGTAAATCTTTCACTTTTATTCTTGGTAATTCTGTGCTTAAAGATAGGGTACCCGCATAAGTAAATATCAAATTCAAGTATTTATAAAAATTCGCTTCAGAAAAGTTTGTGGAGGCAGTTTTATGAAAGCTAACTTTATTTCCGTTTATTTTTGGCCTAAAACCTTCCGCATACTTTTTCCATGAACAATAGTGTCCAGAAGTGAAATTAAAACCTATTTCGTCTTTCCTATTCTTCTCCCATAAATATTCAGATCTTAATCGCATTAATGCATCTGCACATTGCTGTAATCCATTTTCCGGAACTGGAACTTCCAAAATGGCATCATGCCAATGCTGGGCAAAATACCTGCTATTATCATAATTTATAATAGGCGCCCCATGTTCTTTTAATTGATAATTACGAAGGTATTCCTGAAAAGAACCTCTTGCGTACTCTTTTCTTTTATAACCTTCTGGCAACGCTACTCGAGTACTAATGGAATCCCCTTCTTTATTTATATAATCACGAGCAGCAATAATATTGGTTATCGTTCCCTTTATATGATTGGTTAGATGTCTACCTTTTTTAGTTGTCCTAGAAATAACAATTAAAACCGTTATTACTAATGCTATAACAACATATTTCTTCATAAATGCGCTTCGTTATTGTTTTAATTTTTCATATTCTTCATACGTGTAATACTTCAATAAAGTATCAACAGTATAAAAGCTTAATTCCGAGATACAAGTATCGCTATATATAGCATCTATACTATCTACTTCCATGATCTCTAATTCTAAAGCTATAAAATCATCATACCCCATATGCTGAATATAATTTTGACTAATATCAATATACTGTGCAGACATTGGAACTTTGGTTAATGAATCTTTTCTTAAACGAACGTTCTTCCATTCATCAATTACATACTCTTTATGATACTCATTTATCCCAATACTTCTGATATTTATTGTAGCCACTCGGTTATTTTGATTCCATGTAGCTTCTGATTTCAGGTATCCAGGAACGATTCTAATTACATATGGCAAACCTCCTTTATTCTTATCAAATGTAATTCGTATTACTTCAGCTATCCCATTATCATTTTTACCTTCTACCCAAGCCGTTTGATCATTTGCATCGATAAGATTTTCTGCTTTGTAATTGTACATCTTAGTCTTAAGAAAACTACTCACTAAGCATTGTTTTACCACTAAAGGCCTTAAAGAATACTTGTCATAACCAGCTCCATTATTTTCAGTAATTGTAACCAAAGAATCTTTGGATATTTTAATATTTTGAGAAAATGAAGACTGGCATATCATCATTCCAAAAAACACAAAATTTATCAAAAATATAAAGGGTCGAAACATTTTATTGTATCCGTTAGACTTGAAGTTCTAAAATTAACAACACTTATGGATAAAATCACAACGGTTTTCAGTGAAATATTGTTTTCTCCTGTAATACCGGAATTCCAATATTGATCAAACAATCTCTAAACTATTGACACACATCACAAAACAAACACGTCTTTAAAGTATTCTCTCATAAACTGACAAACGGATTTGCTACTATTTATTAGGAATAAATCCGAAGTACCTTCTATTCTTTTTACTCAAATATACAAGTATAAATTAACAAATAATTAATAAACATACTATTTTTGTGGGTTGTCTTTAAAATGAATAAATGTTTAATCTAAAACAATAAGACAGCATGAAAACAACATTTTTACTGTTAATTACAATTGCAACATTCGCACAAATCAAAGCACAAGAAGCATCTGAGTTTGGTTTTGACAAAGGAGACTTTACCATATCAGGAACCATGAATTATTCCTATCAAAATTCTGATCAACTTAGAACAGATATCAATGGAGATATATACCGACAAGACATAAAAGGTCATAACTTTAGTCTTATTCCCGAAATTGGCTACTTTGTATCGAACCGTATAATGACTGGTATAAAAATTGGTTTTATCAGCTCTAAAGCCGAAAGTCATGATATTGATGAATTTGAATATACTTCTAAAGGAAAAGGGTATAGTGCTGGCCTTTTCGGGAGGTACTATTTTTCGCCAAAAAAGAGAGTTTCCTTATTTATGGAACTGGATGCCGGGTACCGTAAAATAAAATCAGATTTTGATAGAGTTTCCTCAATAGATGACCCTACAGCTAATTCAAATACAAATGAAAATTATAATTTAACCGCAGCTCCTGGAATTAACATCTTTATTAATAAAAATCTTTCATTAACCTCTAGAATTGGAAGCATTGGGTATTCGTATAGGAAAGATAGTTTCGATAATTCTGATGGGGATATTTGGATCAACAAAAGAGAGGGAATTGATGCTTCAATTTCTTTAGATAATTTCTTCTTTGGTGTTTTATATCGTATTTAGGATAAAACGAATTAAAAAAACCGATACAAGCTTGTATCGGTTTTTTTAATCTATTTCGAAAAGATATTGAATTTTTATCCTCCAAAGTCATCAAATCTGATATTCTCATCTGGAATACCAAAATCTTCTCCCATTTTTTGAACTGCTTTGTTCATTAATGGAGGTCCACAGAAATATAATTCTATATCTTCTGGAGCTTCATGATGATTTAGATAATTATCTATTACACAGTTATGGATAAATCCAACGAATCCATCTCCATCTGTATCATTAATATCCTTCTTCACCTTCCAGTTATCTTCTTCTAAAGGCTCTGATAATGCCAAGTAGAACTTAAAGTTTGGAAATTTATCTTCTAACTGTTGGAAATGATCCAAGTAGAATAATTCTCTTTTAGAACGACCACCATACCAATATGTTACTCTACGACCAGTTTCTAAGGTTTTGAAAAGGTGATATAAGTGAGAACGCATTGGCGCCATTCCTGCTCCACCACCTACATAAAGCATTTCTGCTTCAGACTCGTTGATAAAGAATTCTCCGTAAGGACCAGAAATAGTCACTTTATCTCCTGGTTTTTGTGCAAAAATATAAGAAGACGCTACACCTGGATTTACATCCATCCAAGCATTCTTACTTCTATCCCATGGCGGAGTTGCTATACGTACATTCAACATAATATCTCTTCCCTCTGCTGGGTAAGAAGCCATTGAATAAGCACGCTCCACAGTTTCTCCGTTTTTCATCACCAATGGCCATAAACCGAATTTATCCCATTCTGCTTGAAACTTATCTGGAGTATCATGTTCTTCTGGATGTGCAGTAATATCAATATCAGCATATTTGATCTCACAAGGTGGGATTTCAATTTGAATATATCCACCAGCTTTATATCCCATATCTTCTGGAATACGAACTACGAATTCTTTAATAAAAGAAGCTACGTTGTAATTACGGACAACTTCAGCTTCCCATTTCTTAATACCAAATACCTCTTCTGGTATTTCGATATTCATATCTTGTTTAACTTTTACCTGGCAAGCCAAACGAGCACCATGCTGTAGTTCTTTACGTGAAAAATGCGGAGTTTCAGTTGGCAATGCTTCTCCACCACCTTCTAATACGTGGCACTCACACTGAATACAGGTTCCACCACCTCCACATGCAGATGGTAAAAATATTTTTTCATTACCTAAAGTAGACAACAAAGTCCCTCCTGAAGCAACTTCGATCTCCTTTTCTCCATTGATTGTAATCTTTACAGGTCCTGATGGTAATAATTTGTCTTTTGCAAACAATAAAATCCCTACCAAAACCAAAGTTAACACCAAAAACGAAACGATGGTGATAACAATTGTTCCAATTGTAGATGCTAAAAATATCATATTATTTAAGTATTGAAACGTTAGTATTTTCTGCTACTTCTTTAGCAGTCTCTTCTTTAACTTGTACAGTTTCCTTCTTTTTGGCCTCTTCTTCATCTCCTCCTGTAAGCATTCCACCAAAACTCATAAAACCAATCGCCATTAAACCTGTAAGGATAAAGGTAATTCCTAGTCCACGTAATGGAGCAGGTACATTTGAATATCTGATCTTTTCTCTAATAGCAGCAATAGCTAAGATTGCTAAAAACCATCCTATTCCAGATCCAATTCCATATACTCCTGCATGTGTAATTGTTGCGAATTCTTTTTGTTGCATAAATAATGATCCTCCAAGAATCGCACAGTTTACCGCGATAAGTGGTAAAAATATACCTAAAGAATTGTATAAGGATGGAGAAAACTTCTCTACAATTATTTCTACTAATTGTACCATCGTTGCAATGGTAGCAATGAATAAAATAAATGTTAAGAAACTTAGGTCGTAATCTGCATATTCAGGACCCAACCAAACCAAAGCTCCTTCTCTTAGGATATACTTATCCAATAAAAAGTTTAAAGGAACTGTAATTGCCAAAACAAATATAACAGCCGCTCCTAGACCTACAGCTGTAGATACTTTTTTAGAAACCGCAAGGTATGAACACATTCCTAAGAAGAATGCGAATACCATATTATCTATAAAGATCGATTTTAAAAATAACTCTAAATATTCCATGTTTCTTTATTTTAATGATCTTCAATTAATGCTTTATTTCTACTTCTTTGGATCCAAATAATAATTCCAACAGTAATCAATGCCATTGGAGCTAATACCATAAAACCATTATTTTCATATCCATATGCATACACTCCGGTTTTTTCTATTGGATCTCCTAATACTTTAGCTCCGAATAAAGTCCCAGATCCTAATAACTCTCTAAAGAAAGCTACAATAATCAGTAGTACTCCATATCCAGCTGCATTACCAATACCATCTAGAAAAGATTTCCAAGGACCATTACCTAAAGCGAATGCCTCAAAACGTCCCATAATGATACAGTTGGTAATAATTAATCCAATAAACACCGAAAGTTCTTTACTAAGTGTATATGCAAATGCTTTTAACACCTGATCCACCACAATTACTAAGGTTGCTACTACTACTAACTGAACGATAATTCTAATTTTAGAAGGAATGATGTTTCTCATCAATGAGATTACTACATTACCAATTCCTAAAACGAATACTACCGAAATTGCCATTACAATCGATGGCTTTAGCTGAGCAGTGATCGCTAATGCAGAACAAATACCTAGTACTTGAATGGTAATAGGGTTATTATCGGCAAGTGGATCTGTTAATAGTTTTTTATTCTTCTTCGAAAACAATGGCTCTTTTGGCTCTTTTGCTTTAACTTCAACTTTTTCTTCTGTTACTTCAGCCATTTGTTATTTTTTTAAAGTTTCGAAATAAGGTTGATACATTTTGATTCCTTTCTTTACCATTGCTGTTACACCATCTCCAGTAATCGTAGCTCCAGCCATAGCATCTACAGCATTATCATCTTTTCTTACATTCTTAGGATCTCCATTACCTTTTTTAACTGTAATTCCTTTATAGTTACCAGCAGCATCCAGTATGCTTTCTCCGATAAAGTCATCTCTAAAGTAAGCTTCTTTAATATTTGCTCCTAAACCAGGAGTTTCTCCTTTATGATCAAAAAAAGCGCCTTTCACGGTTTTGAATTCTTTATCTAAAGAAACATATCCCCAGATAGCATCCCAAAGCCCATTTCCTCTCATTGGAACAATGTAGAATTCTTCACCGTCTTTTTTACCAATAAATAAAGGCATCTTACGCTTATAATTAGAATCTTGCTTTAGTTTATCATTTTCTTTCTTCACTTCGATATCAAAAGCGTCTTCTGTTTTCTCAGCAACATCACCTATAATGATATACTTCTCATCACCTACATATTTCTTAAAAAGCTCTTCAGCCTTTTCCGCGGGAACAAACTCGTTAGGATCTTCAGTATCCGTTACTCCCATTGCAAATAAAATATTTTGCTGTTTCTCAGTTATTTTATTAGCTGTAATATTAGGTTTTAAAACTGAAGATATTCCTGCTAACAAGGCGCCTACTACAACCACCATTGCAATTGCAAAGATGATCGTATATGAATTTTTATCTGTATTAATCGCCATCTTTAAGCTGTTTTTAATTTTAGACGTTTCATTCTCTTCTTCACATTTCCTTGAACTACATAGTGATCAATAGTTGGAGCAAATACGTTCATCAATAGAATTGCTAAGAATACTCCTTCTGGATATGCTGGATTAAATACTCTAATCAATATGGAAATAAAACCGATTAAAAATCCATAAATCCACTTTCCTTTATTTGTTTGTGAAGCTGTTACTGGATCTGTAGCCATAAATACAATACCAAATGCAATTCCACCAACAATTAGATGTTTCCAGAATTCTAAATTCATTAATGCATAGAACTTACTGGATTCTGAAATCCAACCAGCATTGGTAACTCCGTTGAATATTAATCCCATTACTAATGTCCCGATAACAGCACTTAACATGATTCTCCAACTTCCAATCTTCGTAAAGATTAAGAAAGCTGCTCCTAATAATATTAACAAAGCAGATGTTTCTCCCACAGATCCTGGAATAAATCCATAAAAAGCATCCATTACAGAATAAGTAGCATCACCAGATCCTATAATATTCTTTCCTTGTGCTAATCCTCCTAGAATAGTTTCACCTGATATTGCATCTAATTGTGCTCCACCAGCAATTTCGTTAGCCCTCTCTACAGCACCATGAACCCACACTTTATCTCCTGACATCCAAGTAGGATATGCAAAGAATAAAAATGCTCTTATCGTTAAAGCAGGATTCAAAATATTCATTCCTGTTCCACCAAATACTTCTTTACCGATAACCACTCCAAAGATTACTGCTACTGCTAACATCCATAATGGAGTATCAACTGGCACGATGAGTGGCACTAACATTCCAGTTACTAAATACCCTTCTTCTACTTCATGACCTTTGATTACAGCAAATAAAAATTCTACTGCTAATCCAACTCCATAAGAAATAATAACAAGTGGTAATATTTTCCACAATCCAATGGTTAAGTTATCTAATGTCCAAAATGTTGAACTAAAGAATCCATTAGAAGCAGCTTCAATCTCTCCAAGCGCTAAATGATGCTGATATCCTGCATTGAACATCCCAAATATCAAACATGGAACTAGTGACATAATCACCGTATTCATCGTACGCTTTAGATCATCTGCTGCTCTCACATGAGCTCCAGAATGTGTAGTCTCGTCTGGCAAATACAAAAAAGTATGGATTGCATTGAATGCAGGCGCCATCTTTGTACCTTTATACTTAAGTTTTAAGTTATGTAATTTACTTTTTAAACTCATGACTTTATCCTATTTCTTTTAACATTAAATCCAATCCTTCTCTGATGATTTGCTGATGTGGTTGTTTAGACACACATATGAACTCAGTCAACGCAAAATCTTCAGGAGCTACTTCATACATTCCTAACTGCTCCATAGCATCCAAATCGTTTACCGCGCAAGCCTTTAGAATTTGCAAAGGATAAATATCCATTGGAAAAACACTTTCATAATTACCTGTTACAACAAAAGCTCTATGCTCTCCGTTTGTATTGGTATTCAAATCATACTTTTTATTAGGGAATAACCATGAAAAAGTTAATGCTCTAGAAGGAGATATTTTATTAAAGATTGGTTTATTCCACCCGAAAAACTCGTAATCATTTCCTTCAGGAATTACCGTGATCATATCATGATAAAAACCTAAATGACCATCAGGTTTCACATTATCACCAGTAAGCACGTTACCACTGATAACTCTTATATTATTATCTTTTACTCCAGAATCATATATCACTGAAGAAACTTCTGCCCCTATTCTTGTTTTAAAATACTTAGGAGTTTTTACAGAAGATCCAGCAAGTGCTATAATACGTTCAGAATTAAATTTCCCTGTTAATAGCAACTCACCTATAATAACTAAGTCATGAGGATTTACAACCCAAACAACTTCTCCTTTATTAATAGGGTCCACTTTTGCAATTTGCACTCCAACATTTCCAGCAGGGTGAGGACCACTTACATTATGTGAAGTAATGTTATCTAATCCAGTAAAAGGAGAGTTCTCATTTTTACCTATAGAAACATGAACAGATCCCTCTGTCAACTTACTTAAAGCAGTTATTGCTGTTTGTAATTCATTTTCTTTACCTGCTAATACATATTCTAAATCCGCCGCTAAAGGTGCAGTAGAATATGCAGAAATAAATATTGCTTTTGGGGCAACATCTGGATTAGCGATAACATCATAAGGACGTTGCTTTATAAAAGGCCAACAACCCGAAGCTAATAAGTGAGTTTTTATCTCATCACCACTCATTGACTTCACATCTTTTGCACCAAAATCAGCAAATTGCTGTTCTTTATCCGCTAAAATCTTGAATGTTAGTATTTTTCGTTTAGCTCCGCGAACAATTTCCACAACTTCACCACTTACTGGAGAAGGAAAAAGCATATTTTCATTAGTTTTTGAGTGGAAAAGGGGTTCGCCGGCTTTTACTTCTGTACCTTGTTTGGCAATAACTTTGGGTACAATACCGTGGAAATCGTCAGGCTTAATTGCGTAAACATTGCTCTTGGTAGCTTCCGAAGTTACCTTCTCTGCTTCACCAACCAGCTTGATGTCTAAGCCCTTTCTGATACGAATGTCTTTTGACATATTAGTAGTCTATGTTAATTAACTAAAAAAATCGTGCAAATTTACTAATTAAAACACGTAAGTGAAAGCAGGGAATGTTATAAGATTTTATTTATAATGTTTCTAAATAAGAAGTTTCATTTACAAAAATTGCCTACATATCTTTAGGCACACATTTTGTTTATCTTTACATCATCAACAATACAATTAATGTCACAAAAACTTAAACAATTCTTTTTGATTTTAGGACTTTTTAGTTTTACACAATCAAATATAGCTCAAGAAATTACAGAAGAGGTTGCCCCTCCAGATTATATAAAAACCATACAACTTTTTGGAAGTGAAGAATTTTCCGGAACCCCCATTTTAAAACTTGGCGACCCTCTAACTATTAGATTTGATGACATCAATGGAGATGAAGTGGATTATTATTACAAAATCACCTATTATAATTTTGACTGGACCCCTTCATCATTATACAAGAATGAGTATCTAAATGGGTTTGATGATATTAGAATTGTAAACTATGAGAACTCGTTCAACACCTTACAAATGTATAGCCATTATACACTAAGAATCCCTAATGAAGATACAAGAGGTTTAAAGGTAAGTGGTAACTATATGCTTGAGATTTATGATGACGATGATGAAATTGTTTTTTCCAGAAAGTTTATAGTTTATGAAAATCTCACTAATATCAAAGTATATACAAAACGATCCAGAGATTTAAAATATATAGACACTAGACAATCTGTTCAATTCGAAATAAGCTCTCCAAGTGAAATTTTAAAAAACCCTAAGCGTAATGTAAAGACATTAGTTATTCAGAATAATGATTTAAAAAACGCAATAACTAATCTTATTCCACAATTTACAATTGCTAATAGTCTCGTCTATAAATATGACACAGAATCAAGTTTTTGGGCAGGTAACGAGTTTCTTTTCTTTGACAATAAAGAAGTAAGATCTCCAACCGCAAACATAAGAGGAATAGATCTTCAAAAAATTTACCATAACTATCTTTACACAGATGTGGTACGTGGAAATAGAATCTACACCTATTATCCTGATATCAATGGTAATTTTGTGGTTAGAAATCTAAGAGCAGAAAACAGTAATACAGAAGCAGATTACGTATGGATGCACTTCTCTTTAGAATGTTACGAACCATTAGATGGTGGAGAAATACATTTATATGGAAATTTCAATAACTATGTTACTGATGATTCCACCCGATTAACCTATGATCAAGAAAATGGTATTTATACAGCCAAAAAACTCTTCAAACAGGGTTTTAATAACTACAAATATGTATTAGTTAGACCTGATGGAACTATAGACCCAGGATTTATAAGTGGAAATTTTGATGAAACTGAAAATGAATATGTAGTTATCCCATATTATCGTGCTCCAGGCGCTCGTTATGACAGAGCTATTGGGAAAGGAGTAGGAAATTCAAGAAATATCACCAATTAAAAAGGGCAAAGCTATTTACTTTACCCTTTTTAAAGAATTTCTAATCAGCACTTATTGAATAATCACTTTAATATTATCCAGCATGTGGTCATTAAGCTTTATCTCATAAAAGTAAATCCCTTTATTCCTCAAATCCGACCGATACAACTGAATCTCCTTGTTACCAGATATTACTGCATCTTTGAACACTGTCTTTTTCTGTCCAAGAATATTTATTGCTGTAACTTCTAGTACTCCACTATTAGGCACTTTTAGTCTTAAAAAAGATTCCTCACTAACTGGATTTGGAACTATGGTCGCTTCTACTATATCACTTAACGAGCTTTCCATTCCTGGATTTGAAATTTCTTGTTCCTCTAAAGATGGTAATTGATCACAGGAAGAAGGACATGAGTCACTCCAAAAACCAACAAATTTTCCATTATCGATATATCCAGCGGTAAACCACCCAGTTCTATTTCTTGCCAAATCTACAGTCTGCATTCCGTTCCCATCATTAAAAACAATTCCAATATCATCTGGAGACACTCCATTAGGCACTACAAACGACCATTTTTTCCAAGGAGTACCGGATATAGTTGTCATGGTTTGACCGGGCCAAGCAGCTGTATTTTCTAAAGTTATATTTCTATTTCTATCGAACACATAAATATTAGAAGGACCGTTCCAACTATACGTAGGAGTGTTAAAATAAATATCTATTGTTGTCAAATTTAAACCGTCACAATCTATTGGACATTCGCCACTCCAATTTCCATCATAATACCAACCACTTGTAGCTCTAGCCAGATCATCTGTTTGATTAGCACCCGCATTAAAAACCATTCTCACATCATTTTCACTAATCCCTTCTGGCAATTGCAAGGTGTAAGAATACCAGTTTGTTGTGGGGTACAAACTCATGGATTGACCTGGCCACTCATTGGTTCCCATAAGGGTTGTATTTAAAGAAGCACTAAAAAAGTACACTTGAACTTGATCCGTCCAATCCCATGGTTTGTAGAAATTCACCACAATCTCTGAAACCATTTCTGTGGTCACAGAAACAACATCACTAAAAACAGATTGATTTCCTTTTCTATCAAGAGCCAATATCTTAAACTCATAACTAGTATTTGCCGACAATCCAGTAATTTTAGCAGTAACATCTCTTACGGATTTCACAAACTCATCTCCTTGATATATTTCATAACTAGTGACTCCAATATTATCCGTAGAAGCATTCCAATGTAAACTAAGCGAAGTCTGATCAATTTCTGAAGCAACAACTTCTGACGGTTTGGATGGAGCTATTTCATCAGATGGAATTTCCACATGCAGCGGTACTTTCCATACACCTCTTCCATAAGTAGCAGCTAACAACACATTATCTTTCAGGTTCACCTCTAGATCCCTAACAGCCACATTAGGAAGATTAGATGAATAATCTTGCCATGGTTCATTTCCATTTTTGAGATAAACCCCCAAATATGTTCCTAAATAAATTGATTCTGTTCCTTTATGATGCTTTACCACAAATTTACCATCCTGTGGAAGATCTCCAGAAATATCTTCAAAGCTATCCCCTTGATTATCTGACCTAAAAACCTTTCCTGTAATTGATCCTGAAGTAGATACATACACGATCTGATTATTATCATTATGAACTTCAATAGAAGTAATTGAAGAAGGAAATGAATATACTTTAACCCAATTTACACCGCGATCTTCACTTCTATATAAATCCCTAAAATCAGCAGCATAAATAATATTCACATCAGAAGGATCCAGCTCTATATGATCTATATTACTTCCTCCAAAATCAAAATCTGTCTGTTTTTTAAACGAAACATTTTCTAACTTATAGAAACTTTTAAATCCTGCATAAATATTTCCATTACGATCAGATACTAAAGGTGTCACCCAATTCCCTCTTTCAGGTCCACCACCAGCATACCTACGAGATTTACCTCTATTTTCTGTTTTATACAAACTACTTCCGTATTGTATGAATCCATAATACGTATTTGGATCATTCCCTTGAACTGCACAATCCATACCATCAGCCCCATGATATACATTCCATTGAGAACCATCCAAAGCATATCCTCCATTATCTTGTAAACCACCAACTAAGTGATCAGAAGAGCTATTCTCTGCTACTGATATCTTATAAAACTGACCGATTTGAAGACCTTTTGTCAAATCAGTAAATGATGTTCCATTATTAGTCGACTCATAAATCCCTCCATCACTTCCACATAAAAGTCTACCATTATAAAAACGAAGAAAATGAATATCTGCATGAGTATATGAAGGTTGAGTAGGGAAATTCCATCTATTGATTCTTTCAAAATCATCACCTCCATCTGTGGATTTCCATATATTTAAACATCCAACAAATACCATTTCAGGATCTTGATCAGAAACAGCTAGAGCCAAATCATACCAAGCTTGCGTGCTCTCTAAAATATTTTCACTTTCTTGAGTTTTATAAAAGCTAGCTCCTGAGTTGGTTGATTTATATAAACCCTGAAAGGAATTTCCAATGGCTGCACTCAATACATACACATAATTAGGATCAGCAGGAGTAACATCAATAACGAGTCGTGAAGAACTCGTAGGCAAACCATTTTGGACAACAAAAAAGCTATTTCCACCATCTGTAGATTTATAAAAAGCATTAGAAGTTACCGCATAAATTGTATTAACATCTCCTGGTTTTATTTTGATGTCCCTTATATTACCACTCAATGTTTTCACCCAAGTTGCTCCTGCATCCTCAGTTTTATATACACCTCTACTGGTAGCAACCCATAACTTATTAGAATTATTAGGATCTATATAAATATCATTTCCTCTTTCATATTGATCAGACACCTCAAGACCTGTTTTATTCCAAGTATGACCTCCATCAATTGACTTTAACACCCCAATTCCAAAAGAATCATTAGCATCGTCATCACCTGTAGAGATATAAATAACATTAGAATTATTATAATCTATTGCGATACCAGAAACTCCTATTTGGGGTAAGTAATCTGATAATGGCTCCCAGTTTTGTCCATTATCAATTGATTTCCAAATACCTCCTGCCGGAGCTCCAACATACATTACATTTGACTGATTGGGATCAATTATTCCAACATTTATTCGACCTTGTCCAGGTGACCAAGAGTTTGTAGGATCATGATCAAARGGTCCAATTGGCAGCCAATTGGATGTCACTTTTTGATTAGCAGCTTTTCTGCTTTGTTTGTCTTTCCAAATATTCCATAAAAAATCAGGTGTTGGCAAAGTACCATCTGGTAATACAGAATTTTTATAGAACTCCTGCCATCTCATAAAAGGTTTATGCCCACTACCTTTTACATTAAAATCTTTATCCTCCCAATAAATATTAAAAGCATTAACCAATTCATCAAACTTTATCGTTTTTTCTGACTCAGACTTTGATTTTTGAAGCAGTTCTGACATCCAAGGAGCATCAGCATTATACTGTGCACTAATTGTTGTAATTTTCAAAAAGACGAATAGCAAAAATGCTATCCAAGCATTGTGGTTGTTTTTATTCATATATAGGTTTATTAAGTTGTTAACAAAAGCACTGTAGTTAAACCGTAATTTAACTACTCAAAAATACCCTTTACATGAACGAAACCCTATTTAACACACTACAGCAAACCATAATAAAAATCTGAAAATCAAAACACTAAACCTATCTAAATCGATAAAGGTTAAAATATTTTTTTCGATAAAAAGCCGATAAAATTGCCTAAAAACACACTCTAAAAACAGCTAAAACGTTATAATTATCACTTCCTACATTTATAATCCATCGTTTTCGTTTTATATCGGTACGCATACACCGTAAAAATCTAAGACAAAGACATTTTGAAATTGTTTTATTTTGTAACGAAATACTACTACTTTAGTCTAACTATGCAAACCATCTGCTAACCATGAAAGAAAAGGGGAGATTTCTTAAAAAATACAGAGGAAATGAATGTTTAAATTGCGGAGTTCCTTTGGATGTTATTGATCGATATTGTCATAATTGCGGTCAAATCAATACTACCAAAAAACTTTCTTTTAAAGATTTTTTTAATGAGTTTTTTGCTAGCATTTTTTCATATGATTCTCGACTACGACTTACTATTGTTGGTTTATTATTTCAACCTGGAATTGTAACTAAAGAATATGTAGAAGGGAAACGTATCAAATATGCCAATCCTTTTAGATTTTACTTAAGTGTTTCCATAATATTTTTCATCATCAGCGGTCTATTTATAGATTTTGACAGTATTATAACACAAGAAAATAATGACAACAACGAAACTCTTAAAATTAATTTATCAGGAAATTCTTCTACTAAAAAAAATGTAACCACAGACACCATAACTCAGGTTAAAGAGGAAGATACAGTTGTTTATTTTAGTGAATCTCAACTAGACACTATGAGTATCTTCAAAGCTTCTAATAGTCGTTGGAAAACTTATAAATCCCATTACAAAAAAACAGGGCAATTATCGGCTAGCCTGGCACTAGATAGTCTACATCACAATAATAACGCCTACACAAAATACTTATACCGAAGAAGTATTAGAACAGGAGATCTTAATGAAAATCCAATGGAACTCTTGAAATTTGTTTTTAACAAATTACCATTTATCATTTTTTTCTTTCTTCCTTTTTTCGCTTTAACCATCTGGCTTATCTATATAAGGCGTCCATTTAACTACATGGAACATTTGGTATTTACGTTTCATACCCAAACTATGTTCTTTATTCTTATGGGAATTGCCATACTCATTGATCAAATTACAAATTCTGAAATTGCATCTAGCATTGCGATGTTTGTTTTTCTTTTTTATCTATATAAGGCGATGCGGAACTTTTACCAACAGAAAAGAGTCAAAACTATTGTTAAATTTCTGTTAGTGAACATATTATTTTTTATCTTAGCAAGTATAGGTTCTTTCATTGCAATCTTTGGATCTATATTTATTTTTTAACATGGTTGAACAAGTAACAAGAGGGATAAAAATTTCAGTGGATACTACATTTGAAGGCACGTTCTTTAAGAACTATAAAATACATTTTGCCTTTGGATATCGTATTACTATAGAAAACCAAAGTAAAGATTCGGTTCAACTTACCTCCAGATTTTGGAAAATCAAAGATGCGTTAAGTAACACTGAAATTGTAGAAGGTGAAGGTGTTATTGGCAAGAAACCTGTTTTAAAACCTGGTGAATCTCATACTTACAATAGTGGATGCTTACTCAGTTCTCCTTTTGGAGCTATGAAAGGACATTACAATATGATAAACTTCACATCTACCAGAAAGTTCAAAGTAATTATTCCAAGTTTTAAACTTAGTGCTCCTTTTGCTCTAAACTAAGTCTTTTTACCAAATCAAATCTTATTTTCTTCTCTTCCTGTTCTAAATGACAATATCTACAATTGGAATCATAAATAAACTTATAGGTTTTAGATAATGTAAACACAGAATTTGCCTTAAAAACCCCTCTAAAATCTTCTTCCCCATGTTCAGTGTATCTGCTTATTTCAAATAAAGAAGTTTCAGATGATTCCTTTATAGTAAAATATGCACTACTACCTATTCCAGAAAGAAAATCTGCTTTTTTCAAGAAATCTGGCAATTCAATATTTTCTTCTTTATACCCTACATTAGAGATTCTTTTATCAAAATAATTTGTGAGATTTTCTTTAAAAACCGAGTTAGGATATTTTATCAAAACACCATTTTCTACTTGATATATTTGATTTTTCATCGATCCCTTTTCTACATTACCAAGTGGACTAGGAGTAAATAGTTTATTTCTAAGTAAAGGTGTTCTAATTTGGGACTTATCAGTACTATTCAAAATGGTATCAGTCACGATCCGGGAACAATTACTTCCTTCTTTTCTAAAGGTGGAATATGGAATACTTCCTCGATCTTGCATTTCGATTACATAGGATTTTGCTTTTTCATAATTAATGTAATCACAAACAGAGGCTACTAATCTTCCTGTACCATGGGTTTTTTCTGGATGTGCTTCTAACCAAATCAGAAACTGATCCAGATTAGCAAGCTTCCCATCATCACAAAAAGTAGCTTTAAATGGAATCTCTAATTCTACATCTGTAATCGCACTTCTTACTCTTCCTTTTCCATGAGGGGTTATATATCTTCCAAAATCATAATACTCTGCGTTGCCAGTTTCATTTTCAATCAAAACGAAAGCTGCATGCCCTGCTTTTATAACACCATTTTTCCCAAATCCAAAAAATTGTAAAACATTAGTAGACTTTGTTTCCTCTGCAGAAAATTGAACGAATGTATCTGGAAAAGCGAGAGAAATTATTTTGCCCGTGTAATCCATCACAGGTTTCACATTTTAATATTAATACCTAATTTCAAATGTACAATAATAACAACTAAAGACGATTTAATTAAGCAGTAATGACTCCAAAAGCTATTGTATGAACCTTAGAATTCTGAAGATCTTCATAACGCATGGTAAGCTCTTCTTCATTATCCTTTACTACTTGGGTTATACTTCGTGTTTTCAAAAAACCCCTATCAATTTGTAAGTCAATATCTTTATCTCCAACTCCAGCATTTTTATGAAAATCCAAAAGAGTATTAGAAGTTAATGAGTTTTCTTGCTCAAATACATCAAACCAATTTTCTCTTGTCTTTTTCATCTCTGGAGTATACAAAGTTGATGATGACCAAATATGAGTTTCTTTTTCTAACTGCTTAAAATGTTTTTGTTTCCCATCCCAAACTAGTTCAAAAAATTTCAAATCCGAACTCCAATTTGCAGCAACTATCGTAAAAGGTTCTATCCCTTTATAATCATATGATTCTATTGCTCTTTCTAAATCATCAGCCTCTAATAAATCTTTAACCACCACTCCTCTACTTTGTCTGTAAGAGACTAGTCTTTCATGAATCTTAAAACCTCCATTAAGAAGACATATCATGGTATTTTTATCACTAATACCAATCCAGGTACCGCCAGCTACCGCATCTTTTGGAAAAAGCATTCTGGTTTTATTTATTTGATAAAACTCAGGAACCAGTGTTTTCCGATTCACTGCTTCATCTCTATTAGAGGTTAGTATAAAACCGTTTTCTTGGGTGGGGATCAAAGTTACTGTACACATAGGTCTTTTGGGTCGGATAAATTTGGTACAACTTACGAAAAAAATACATACTATACTTTACACATGTTTATAAAAGGTTAAAATCAATATTGCCCTTTTTAATTTCCTATCTTTGCCGCTTTAAGTAAACTTACTCATCTTACAAACTAAATATATCAGATCATGGGAAAAGGTTTTTTTCAAGTTCCAACAGCTATTAATGAGCCTGTAAAGTCATATGCTCCTGGAACTCCAGAAAGAGAAGAAGTTCTGGCAACCTATAAATCAATGTACAATACTACCATTGATGTACCTCTTTATATAAATGGAGAAGAAATCAGAACTGGGGACACAGAAACAATGTCACCTCCACACGACCATAAACATGTTTTAGGAACATATCACAAAGCTGAAAAACAACATGTGCAAAAAGCAATTGACACTGCTCTAGAAGCTCGTGAAAAATGGGCAGATCTTGCTTGGGAACAACGTGCAGCAGTATTCTTAAGAGCTGCCGAATTAATTGCTGGTCCTTACAGAGCAAAGATCAATGCTGCTACTATGTTAGCGCAATCAAAAAATATTTTTCAAGCAGAAATTGATGCTGCCTGTGAGTTCATAGATTTCTTACGATTTAATGTAGAATTCATGACTCAAATCTATGAAGATCAACCAGATTCTACTTCTGGAGCTTGGAACAGATTAGAGTATAGACCATTAGAAGGTTTTGTATATGCAATCACTCCTTTTAATTTCACTGCTATATCAGGAAACTTACCCGCTAGTGCTGCTTTAATGGGAAATACTGTAGTATGGAAACCTAGTGATAGCCAAATATATTCGGCCAAAGTAATTGTTGATATTTTTAAAGAAGCTGGAATTCCTGATGGAGTGATCAATGTAGTATATGGTGATCCTGTAATGATTACGGACACTGTATTAGCAAGTCCAGACTTTGCTGGTATCCACTTTACAGGAAGCACACATGTTTTTAAAGACATTTGGGCTAAAATCGGTACCAATATTCATAATTATAAAACCTATCCTAGAATTGTAGGAGAAACTGGAGGTAAAGATTTTATCGTTGCTCACCCAAGTGCGAATGCAAAGCAAGTAGCCACTGGAATCTCTAGAGGAGCTTTTGAATTCCAAGGACAAAAATGTAGCGCAGCTTCTAGAGCTTACATCCCAAAAAGTTTATGGAGTGATGTTGAAAAATTCTTACTAGCAGATATCAAATCCTTTAAAATGGGATCGCCAGAAGATATGAGTAATTTTATCACTGCCGTAATCCACGAAGGATCTTTTGATAAACTTGCTACATATATTGATCAAGCTAAAGAAGATACGAATGCAACCATCATTGCTGGTGGTGGATATGATAAATCTAAAGGATATTTTATTGAACCAACTGTAATCCTAACAGAAGATCCAAAATACACAACAATGTGTACCGAGCTTTTTGGTCCAGTTATCACCATCTATGTATATGAGGATAATCAGTGGGAAGAAACCTTAAAACTCGTTGATCAAACAAGTGAATATGCATTAACAGGTGCTATCTTCTCTACAGACAGATATGCTGCAGCAGAAGCGACTAAAGCATTAGAAAATGCTGCTGGAAACTTCTATATTAATGATAAACCAACAGGTGYAGTAGTAGGACAACAGCCATTCGGAGGAGCAAGAGCTTCTGGAACAAATGATAAAGCAGGATCTTACCTAAACTTACTGCGTTGGGTATCTCCTCGAACAATAAAAGAAACATTTGTCTCACCAGCAGACTATAGATATCCATTTTTAGGAGAATAATATCTGGTGAAATATATCATTGTACAAAAACCGTATATCATATTTTGGATTTTAACTTCCTTAATGTTGATATACGGTTTTAGTTTTCAGGAATACACTTTAGATATCAACATACATGATACTTATTTTGTAATCTCTTGGTTTCATATCTTTTTCTTTCTATCTCTTTCATTTCTTGCTATTGGGTTGATTTATTTTGCTATTCACAAATTGAACAAAATAAAAAATTCAACACTCACTTACATTCATGTCGTATGCACAATTGGAGGACTTCTTGTGCTCACTTTACTACCTTACCTATTTGATTCAGAAAATAACTGGAAAAACATGGAAAAGCAATTCATCTCTCAATTAATATTTTTACTTATTGCGCTTATCGTACAACCTATATTGTTTGTACATTTAATAATCAGTATTTTTAATAAGAAATAACAACTAATTACACCAATACAGATTAAGAGTAAACACACAAAATGAAGAAAATCTTAATTGTTGGCGGAGGAATAGCCGGATTAGCTACGCTAAAACTCTTGCAAAATAAAGGACATCATATACAACTCATTGAAAAACAACCAGAATGGCAAATTTCCGGAACTGGTTTATATATGCCGTCTAATGGTGTAGTAGCTTTAGATAAAATTGGCCTTGGAGATATCGCAAGACAAAAAGGTTTTATTGTCTCTTCTCGTCATATCATGAATACCAATGGGAATATGATATTAAACCTGAACCTGGAAAAAATATGGAATCGAAAAGATCCATGCATTGGTATTAACAGAAAAATATTGCATGATATTCTTCTTAATACTGTTGATACTAATAATATTTCTTTAGGGCTCACTATAGATAATCTAAAGTCAAACGCTACAGATGTAAGTGTTACTTTTTCTGACGGAACAACTGCTAAGTYTGATTTAGTGATTGGTGCAGATGGGTTATATTCTAAAACCAGAAAACTTATTTTAGGAGATATTCCACTAAGAAAGGTAACTGCACAAGTATGTCGTTTTATTATTAAAAAACCAGAAACTATTAATTCTTGGTCGTTATATATAAGTTCTAAAGGGCAATTTCTAATAATCCCCATGAACAATAGAGAAGCTTATTGTTATGTAAATAGAAAAACTAAAGGCTTTAAAACATTCGACAAAAAAGAATATATGAAGCCTTTTGAAAAATTTGCTTCACCAGTTTCTACAATCCTCCAAGATTGGGATCCAGAAACCTCACATTGGGATGACCTCGAAGAACTCCCACATTTACCAATAATGGGAAAAGATCGTGTCGTTTTGATTGGCGATGCTGCACATGGTATGCCTCCATTTATGGCACAAGGCGGCGCATTAGCCCTAGAAGATGCTGTGGTGTTGTCCAAATTATTAGAAAACAAAGACTGGAACACACTAGCCAATAGCTTTTCTGAACATAGAAGTACTCGAATTAATTGGACAAGAGATCGAAACCAAAAACGGGAAAAACTTTCTAAGCTACCTTTTTGGATAGCTAAACTAGGACTGAAAAAAGTTGGGACAAAAAATTGGACCGAAGATTATCGGCCACTTGCCGAGACTCCAGATTGGTAATTCTAAACTCATTATTAAAACTTACAATCATGATTATACGTACTGCAACTATTGAAGATCTGCCTACACTCTTAGACTTTGAACAAGAAATCATAGCTACAGAAATTCCTATGGATCCAACTTTGATATCTTCAAAAAAAATAAATTATTATGACCTTTCTGAATACATCAAAGCAGATCATACTGAAGTCGTCGTTGCGGAGATTGATGGAGAAATCGTAGGTAGTGGTTACGGACAGATAAGAGACCGAAAAGTGTTTTTCAAAGAAACCGTAATGGGCTACATTGGATTTATGTTTGTCAAAGAAGACTATCGAGGAATGGGAGTTAGTCAGAACATAATAAAATATCTATCTGACTGGTTTCGTTCGAAAAACATCTACGAACTTCACTTAGATGTCTATGATCAAAATCCAAGAGCCATTCGAGCTTACGAAAAAGCGGGTTTTAAAAAATATCTTGTTAAAATGAGAATTAACCTAAAAGATTAAATCAAATCCTTTAAAGCTTATATTTTAGTGGTAGATGCACTACTTTTTTAGTTTCGAAAAAATCTTCTTCGAAATAATCTTGTAAGTTATATTCTGTTGCTTTTGGAAAAAGTGAAAGTTCTTCTGAAAGATCACCTCCTTTTAAATATAATATTCCATTTTGAAGTTCATGAACACTTTTTTTCACTATGTTCTTCCGAACCCATTTTACAAAATCTGGCATATTAGTAACAGCTCTGCTTACTATAAAGTCGAAACGATCTTCAAAAGTTCCTGCTCTTCTTTGCTCTGCTTTCACATTAGTTAGTTCTAGCGCTTTCACGACTTCATTTACTACTCGAATTTTCTTCGCTATCACATCTACCAAATAGAACTCTGTCTCAGGAAACAATATTGCTAACGGTACTCCAGGAAATCCTCCTCCGGTTCCAACATCTAATACACTGGCACCAGACTTAAATTGTTCGACTTTCGCGATCCCTAACGAATGTAATACATGTCTCTCATATAGTAAATCAATATCTTTTCTAGAAATTACATTAATCTTAGCATTCCAATCTTTATACAAATCTCCAAGTTGTTCAAACTTGTTTAATTGATCATCTGTTAATTCGGGGAAATATTTAATTAGAATATCCATGGACTAATTTTTAAAGCGCAAAAATACATCTAAAGTTGGATATATTTTACTACTTTTTAAGAAGTTAAAAAAATATAAATACCTAACTTTACCGAATAAAATATGACAAATACCGTTAAGTCATAAATATGAAACCCATGACTACACCTAATGTGAAATTTAGCAGAGTTGATTCAGCAAAATTTTTCAGGACTCTGAATAAACGCGTGAATCAGTATTTCAAAGAAAATAATATCAAGCGAACGGGAAATTGGAAATTACAYCTGAAAACTATCATTATGTTTTCCATATTCTTAACTCCTTATTTCTTAATTCTTACACTTAATATTTCTCAATGGTGGATGTTACTGCTTACTATAGTTATGGGAGTAGGTATGGCTGGAGTAGGTATGAATGTTATGCACGACGGAAATCATGGATCTTATTCGTCTAAAAAATGGATCAATAAACTTATGGGTAGCAGTATGTATATTTTAGCCGGAAATGTATATAACTGGCAGGTACAGCACAATGTTTTGCATCATACCTATACAAACATTCATGGTCATGATGAAGATATGGATGCAGGAAGGATCATTCGTTTCACAAAACATGCTAAATGGATGAAATTCCATAAATTTCAACACTATTACTCTGTATTTTTATACGGACTTCTAACTTTTAACTGGGCTTTGACTACTGATTTTAAGCAAACTAAAAGATATTTAGCAAGAAAATTAGCATATGGAAAACTTCCTAGTCCTATTAAGCAATGGAGTACTATTGTAATTACTAAAATTATTTATTTACTAATTTGGATTGTTATACCCATGATCATTATGTCTATCGCATGGTGGAAAATTTTGATTGGTTTTTTTGTAATGCATTATGTAGCTGGATTAATATTAAGTATTATTTTTCAACTAGCACATATGGTGGAAGAAGCTCAAATGCCTCTACCCGACACTACTGGCACTATGAAAAACACATGGGCAATTCACCAATTGTTTACGACAGTAAATTTCTCTACAAAAAACAGATTGATCAACTGGTTTACCGGAGGATTAAATCATCAAGTGGAACACCACATTTTTCCACATATTAGTCATATTCATTATACGAAAATATCTAAGATTGTTAAGCAAACAGCTCAGGAGTTTAATTTACCTTATAATGAGTATAAGACTACACGTAAAGCGATTATCGCACATTTTAAACATCTAAAACAGATGGGAGTAAAACCTGCGATACAGTCATAACTTTTATTTATCAATTACCAAAATGAGTACACAAGTATCGGAAATGAGCATTCAATTATCAGACAAAATCAACAAACTAAAAGCTTCTGCCACCTTAGCAATGGCCGCAAAAGCTAGAGAATTAAGAGCCGAAGGAAAAGACATTATTGGTTTAAGTTTAGGTGAGCCTGACTTCAACACTCCAGATTTCATAAAAGATGCAGCTATTCAGGCTGTTAATGATAATTATAATTCTTATACACCTGTAGATGGCTATGTAGAGCTTAAGGACGCTATCATCACGAAGTTTAAAAGAGATAATAATCTTACGTATGATCGTTCTCAAATTGTAGTATCTACCGGAGCAAAGCAATCTTTATATAATGTTGCTCAAGTATACCTTAATCCAGGAGACGAAGTGATACTTCCTTGTCCATATTGGGTTAGTTATAGTGATATAGTAAAACTAGCAGAAGGAGTGCCGGTAGAAGTAAAAACTTCTATTGAAAACGATTTTAAAATGACTGCAGCACAGCTAGAAAGTGCCATTACTCCTAAAACCAAAATGATCTGGTACAGTTCCCCATGTAACCCTAGTGGTTCTATCTACAGTAAAGAGGAATTAAGAGCATTAGCAGATGTTTTACAAAAATATCCTGATATCATTGTAGTAAGTGATGAAATATACGAACACATCAATTATGTTGGAGATCATGCATCTATGGCTCAATTTGATGATATGTATAATAGAACTGTTACAGTAAATGGAGTAGCAAAAGCATTTGCTATGACTGGATGGAGAATAGGATATATTGGTGCTCCTCAAGCAATTGCCAGAGCATGTAATAAAATGCAAGGTCAAGTTACAAGTGGTGCAAACTGTATAGCCCAAAGAGCAGTGATTACTGCTTTGGAAGCACCAGTTAGTAATATCCAATATATGGTAGATGAGTTTAAAAATCGTAGAAAATTGATTTTAGATTTACTAGCAGAAATACCTGGTTTCGAATGTAATGAACCAGAAGGAGCATTTTATGTATTCCCTGACATTTCTTATTATTTCGGAAAAACAATTAACGGTACAACAATCAACAATGCTTCTGATTTCTCTATGTTCTTGTTAGAAAAGGCAAATGTTGCAACTGTAACTGGAGATGCTTTCGGGAATGGAAACTGTATACGAATTTCATATGCAGCCAGTACTGAGCAAATTACGGAAGCAGTAGACAGAATCAAAAAAGCGGTTAGTTAATTTAGCAAAACCATATAACTTTTATTAAAAAATCGATGATTCAATAAAAATCATCGATTTTTTATTTTCAGAAAATAAATTGATGTTTTTAGAGTTATACCGAATGATATTCTGTATTGTTTTGGGGAAAACATTTAAGAAAAGAGAAATAATTGTAGTTTGAACATAAATAACAATCTTAAAACCTGTATTTGTATTTATGGACATTCTTGAAAAAGAACGTATTGTTCAAAAAAATGTGCTTCAAATTTTCAAAGAAAATTTTAAAAGCCCGTATTCCGATGATGAGATTCTGAACTACACACCTTCTGATGTAGAGAGTTCAGCTTCTTACTATGAAGCTATTTTAGACATATTCTTTATAGAACCACGCTATTTACAAAGCGTACAAGGAAAAGTAAAAGATACCATTAAAAAAGTTGCCGAACTTTGGTATATTAATCCTTATGCGATTGCTCCTTAGAAGGCCACTTTTTAATAAAAAACTTATCTGTTTCTCCAAAAGAAAGGAGTAAGCAGTATAAGTACCGTAAACAGTTCTAGTCTTCCTATTAGCATTAAAAAAGCACACCACCATTTCCCAAAAGCAGGTAATACATCAAAGTTATTCACTGGACTAAGTTTTCCTAAAGCAGGCCCAACATTTCCAAGAGAAGAAGCCGCGCCACCAATTGCAGTTTCAAAATCCAAACCTAGCATTCCTAATACTAAAGATCCAATGATAAATGATAACATATACAATATAAAAAATGCCAATATGTTATAAACAATTTCTTTTGAAACTGCTCTTGTATTATAACGAACGGGTAATATAGCTCTAGGATGCAATGTTCTTTTAAATTCTAAAATACCATTACGAATAGTAATCAAGTGCCTAACAATTTTCATTCCTCCAGCAGTCGATCCCGCAGATCCTCCAAGAAAAAACAGTCCGAAAAACACAATTTTTAAAAAAGGAGTCCATACAGTGAAGTCGGCAGAAACAAACCCTGTTGTTGTAATCACTGCTAACACCTGAAATAATGCATGTCTAAAAGCACTCTCAGCTTCTCCTAAGACCATGGGATGATCTATTACAGAATTAGCAGGATCAGCTTTCAGATAAATTATAAAAGCAGAAACAGTAGTAAATGCCACCATAAATATTAAATACCATTTAAACTCCTCATCCTTTAAGAACTTACTAAACTTCCCTTTAAAGCCAAAATAACTTAAAATAAAATTCATTCCAGCTAAAAACATAAAGACAATAATAATATATTGAATAAGGGGTTGGTCATTCCAATATGCAACACTTGCATTTTTTGTAGAAAAACCTCCAGTAGACAATGTACTCAACGCATGATTTATAGCATCAAAGAAATCCATACCCGCAAGTTTTAGCAAAAGTGTTTCTGCAGCTGTATAGCCGAAATAAATCAGCCATAATCTTTTTGCAGTATCTGTAATTCTAGGGTGTAATTTATCTGCACTTGGACCTGGAGCTTCTGCTGCAAATAACTGCATACCTCCTATTCCTAATAGTGGCAAAATCGCAACCGCTAATACAATGATTCCCATACCACCAATCCAATGTGTAAGGCTACGCCAAAACAAAACACCTTTTGGCACAATTTCTATTTCATTGAGTATAGAAGCACCAGTAGTGGTATAACCTGACATGGTTTCAAAAAATGCATTTGTAAAAGAAGGAATAGCTTCTGAAAAGAGATAAGGCAATGTACCACTTAGAGACATAAAAATCCATCCAAAAGTAACCACGATGTATCCTTCTCTCTTATTAATAGATTTTTGATGTTCTCGGGTAAGAAACATTAAAATTATTCCTACAAACATAGTTGACAATGCCGCCAACATAATTTGCATGGTAACACCATCTTTGTAGATAAAACTAACAATAGTAGCTATTAACATAAACCCACCATTACAGAGCAATAAAAGCCCCATAATATGAGTAATAATTTTAAAGTTCAGCTTAGACATGTTAGAGGAATAGTTTTTCTATTTTCTTAATAGATTTAGGCAAGCAGCATACCACTACTCTATCACCAGCTTTGATATAAAAACCTCCTAAAGGTATCATCCCCTCACCATCTCTGATTACTCCGGCTATAATAGCTGATCTTGGAAAATCAAGATCTCTGATAAGATTATCACTTACTTCAGAAGTAGGTTTTACAACAAACTCCAACAATTCGGCATTCATGTTATTGAGTTTTGTCATCGCCACTACTTCTCCCTTTCTGATAAATCTAAATATATTATTAGCCGCTAAAAGCTTTTTATTAATCAACGTATCAATCCCTATAGAATGTGATAGCTGAAAATAGTCCATATTTTCTACTAACGCAATGGTTTTCCTAACTCCTTTTGATTTAGCAACCAAACAAGACATAATATTGGTTTCTGAATTACCTGTTACCGCGATAAAAGCATCCATATCATCAATATTCTCTTCCTCCAAAAGCTCTACATTACGACCATCACCATTAATAATCAATGCATTTGGTAAATCATCAGCCAAATCAAAGGCTTTATCCTTATCACTTTCAATAAGTTTCACTCTAAACTTATGATCACATAAATCACAAGTGGTTTTATATCCAATCTTACTTCCACCAAGGATCATCACCTTCTTAATTTGCTCCTTTACCTTACCTGTTAACTTGTAAAGCTCCTCTACTCCACCTTTTGAAGTCACAAAATATACCTGATCGCCTTCTTTAAACTTCGTATCTCCTCTAGGTATGATCGTATATTGAGTTCCTGATCTTTGGATTGCAATTGGCATGAAATGGAGTTCCGGAAAAATTTCAGCCGCTTCACGTACCGTTTTATTCACAAAAAGAGCTGTTTCTGAAAGTGTAGTCCCCACCATTGTCAAAGCTCCATCTTCAAATTCATAACTATCACTAAAAGCTGATTGATTAAGTAATAGTTCAATTTCACTAGCAGCTAATGCTTCTGGAGAAATTAGCTCATCAATACCAAACTTGATAAATCCAACTTCTTCCTTATTTTCAATAAATTCGGTATTCGAAATTCTGGCAATCGTACGTTTTGCTCCTAGTTGTTTAGCCAAAACACATACGGTAATATTAGTAGTCTCACTAGAGGTAACACTAATCACCATATCTACGTTTTCTACTCTGGCATCTTTTAGAATACTTATTGAAGTTGCGTCTCCCTTTATCACACGAATATCTAAGTGACTATCCGCATAATTTAAACATTCTTTATCAGGATCGATCAATGTAATATCCTGAGATTCAAATGAAAGTAATTTTGCCAAATGAAATCCTACCTCGCCTGCTCCGGCAATAATAATTTTCATCCGTAATTTTTATTATTTATCATCAAAAGATAAAATTAACTTCAGTAAAAACTTATTTTTTAAAAGTGAAAAAATTCTACTGAAAAATAAAAGTCTACAAAGATAGTGGAATTTCATAAATTGATAAAAATAATTAGGACATCCTTACTCAAAACAAGTGTGCAAACTAATTCCTATTAATTATTACAACTTACAATATTCTCCTAAAAATTTTATTTAGACCCCTACTCTTTTAGCACCACTACAGTGATAATAAATGAAATTATTCATTTCAGTAAACAAAAAAGACAATTCGGTAATTATTTTTTAGAACAATTAAACAACAACTACATCTTAGCTATAAAATTAAAAAGGTTTACACACATGTTAAAGAAAATTACACTTATTAGCTTATTGATAATACATTCTGCTGTTATAAATGCTCAAATGGATGATAAATTCTATTTTCCAAAAAAGGAGTTACAACCAATTGAATGGAAAAACATCGAAGAATTATCATTTAAAATTGAAAAAGATACCATTTCTGCTTTGATACTAAAACCAAAAGAAAAGCCCAAAGCAACTATCTTCTATTTTCATGGCGCTGGAGGAAATATTAGTTATTACGTTCCACTCACCAAAATATTAGTAGAGGACAATTTTCAAGTAGTTATGATAGATTTCAGGGGATATGGTAAATCAACTGGAATTCCTACTCACAAAAACATTAACAAAGATGGTACATTAATATTGGAAGATCTACTTGAGAAAGAAGGTATAAAAGAAACACCAAAAATTATCTATGGAATTTCTATAGGAACCCAGATTGGCACACTTTTAGCAAAAACCTATAAGGAGCAAATCAATGGATTAGTTCTAGAAGGAACAATGGCTTCATTTACTGACATAGCTATGTATCATGTTCCTGAATACAAAGAGTATTTAGAGAAAAATTACATTTCTCCTTATGCAGCAAAAGAAGATATTAAAAACCTTGATAAGACTCCTAAACTTTTTATTCATAGCAAAGAAGATAAAGACGTCCCATTTTCTCAAGGAAAAATGGTATATGACAATGCTTCTGGACCAAAAAAATTTATAGAATTTAAAGGAAAGCATCTTCATGGGTTAAAACATAAAAAAGAGCTAATTCTTAAGGAAATTAATCAAATGTTACATTGATTAATTCTAGACTTCCATTTTTTACGGAGATACTCACAAAGATGGATCTACTGAAATCTATAAAACTAACATTTAAGCATAAATCTATATCTAAATGAAAAATTTAAAGATAAAAAAATAGAATCTAGTTATATAAACTTTCTAATTGACAGAAGCTATTATTATTATGAAAAGGAAGAAAACAAAGCAATTCAACACCTAACAAAAGCCTTGAAACAAGATAAAGACAATGTAAAAGCAAAGCGTCTTCTGGAAAAAATAAAAACTAATTAAATATTCTCGATTAAGAATACGTTCTACCTCTGAAGGAATTCCGAGATTTGTTTTTTAAAAGCAAACCACTTACAATTTTAATATTTGAGATCAACTAGTTTAAATACTTCATCATATTTAAGCAAAGTAAATTCTAAAATTCATAAGGTTAACACAACTAAATGACATTCTTTTCCTACGATACCTATCAAAAATGTATATTTGCCTAAATTTTTCGAATGTCAGAAAAAATAACGCCATACAAAGATAAAACCACCACAAAAAAAGAACAGGTTACGGAGATGTTTGATACTATTTCTGGTAACTATGACGGTCTGAATAGAGTAATCTCCTTTGGAATCGATGTAAAGTGGCGTAAAAAAGTTGTCAAAATAGTTTCTGACACTAACCCAAATAACATTCTCGATGTAGCAACCGGAACTGGAGATCTCGCAATTAATCTTGCACAAACTGGAGCTTCTGAGATCGTTGGTTTGGATATCTCAGCAGGAATGCTAGCAGTTGGAAAAGATAAAATTAAGGCAAGAAAACTTGACCAGATTATTACAATGGTCAAAGGTGATGGTGAAAGTTTACCATATGATGAGAATTATTTTGATGCTATAACAGTAGCTTTTGGCGCAAGAAATTTTGAAGATTTAGAACAAGGACTTTCAGAAATATATAGAGTATTAAAACCTGGAGGTATCTTTGTTGTCCTAGAGACCTCTATACCAACCAAAACCCCTTATAAACAAGGATATAAGCTTTATACTTCTTCGATTCTTCCTTTAATTGGCAAGATATTTTCTAAGGATAGATCAGCATATTCTTATCTTAGTGAAAGTGCAGCTGCATTTCCTTATGGAAACGCTTTCAACAATATTTTGAGAAAAATTGGGTTTATAGAAGTCGAAGATCATCCACAAACTTTTGGTGTAGCTACAATTTATACAGCCACAAAATAATATGAAAAAAATTTTTATAGCCATAGCTGTTATTGTTTGTGCTCAAGATATGAGCGCACAGTTGTTTTCTAAAGAACGTGTTAGAAACTTACAAAATTATGATAAACCAAGACTAAGTTGGGGATACATTCTTGGGTTCAACACCTATGATTTCAACTTTGATTATAAGGCTACTCCAGAAGGAGAAGACCCTATATTAACAAATGATGTGGAAGTTGCTAAATCTGTCGGATTTAACGTTGGTCTATTAGGAAATTTAAGAATCAATGATTATTTAGATCTTAGATTAGAACCACAGGTATCTTTTGTAAGAAGAGATTTGACATTTACAGGACCTGACTTTAATGAAAACCAGCGTTTCAGAGAAGTAACTTCAACCTACGTTCATATACCATTATTATTAAAAGTTTCTACAAAAAGACTTAATAATTTCAAACCATTTATCGTTGGTGGAGTTTCTACTTCTATTAATTTATCAAGTAATGAAAATAATCCCGACGATAATAGCGTAGGGCAATTTAGAACTAAAACGAATACCAATTATTTCGAACTTGGATTCGGAATTGATTTCTATCTGTTTTATTTTAAGTTCACTCCATCAATTCGAGGAGTATTTGCTATGACGGATGAATTAGTGGCAGATAACGACCCTAATAGCCCATACACATCAGCAATTGATAAAATGTCTTCAAGAGGAGTTTTTATCAATTTTACTTTTCAGTAGAGAAGATTATTTAAGAACGTTTAAATTCGTTTAGAACAATTGCGGTTGCGGTTGCTACATTAAGACTTTCAGTGACTTGTTTATCACCAAATCGAGGAATTGCAATTTTTCTTGAAACTAATTTTTCTACCGTTTCAGAAATACCATTAGCCTCATTTCCCATTACAATAACTCCCTTTGTTGATAACGACTCTTTATAAATGATATTACCATCCATAAAAGTTCCATATACTGGTATATCATTTTGATTCAAAATCAAAAAACTTTGTAAATCCCCATAAACGATATTAACACGAGTAATGGATCCCATAGTTGCCTGAATAACTTTCGGATTAAAACAATCTACCGTTTGTTCAGAGCAAAATAAACTACGAATCCCAAACCAATCACACAATCGAATGATAGTTCCTAAATTTCCAGGATCACGAACATCATCTAATGCTAGAATGAGATGATCCGTATCTATAGCCTTAGCATCTGGAATATAAAATAATGCTAGCGCAAATTGCGGTGTTTTTAAAAAGGTAATACTTTTTAATTCTGACTCGTTAACGCCAAACGTTTTTTCAATTGGTGTTTTAAAATAAGAAACATCTAAAGTAAAAAGAGAATGAAGTTCTAAATCAGCCTCTAAAAACTCTTGAATAACCTTTTTTCCTTCCGCAACAAACAATCCATGTTGTTTTCGGTACTTTTTTTGATGTAAACTAGTTATTAATTTCTTTTGGTTTTTGCTAACCATACAAATAATGTATTTTTGACACAATAATGATTCTCGATTGAAACACCTGCTCACAAAAATAGTATTTGTTGTAGTATCTACAATTTTTTTAATTTCTTGTAATGCCATTAAAAGAGTACCAGAACAAGAATACCTATTGACAAAAAATGAAATTTTTGTTGATAGCACAAAAAGTAGTGATACCAAACTCTATAATCAGTTGTATCAAAAACCTAATGCCAAACTAGCTTGGACTCCCTTTAGACTTCATCTATATAATCTTGCCAAAGTAAATCCTGATTCAGCATATCAAAATTGGTTATACAAAAATCCGAAAAGAGAAAAGAGACTTACTAATTTTTTATCAAAAAAACAGGTCAATAGATTAGGAGTAGCCTACGCAGGAATTAATAATTGGTTAAAAAAAGCTGGTGAAGCTCCTGTGGTTGTAGATAGCTCTAAAGCGAAAAGATCCATTAAAAGATTACAATCTTACTATTGGAACAATGGATGGTTTAATGTAAAAGCTGACTACAAAATTAACTACGATATCGATCAAAGAGCTTCTGCTGCATATTACATACGCCCTCATAAGCCCTACTTTATTGACACACTAAATACAAAAATTGAATCAAAAGCAGCAGATTCTATTTATCAATTACATCGTGATAAATCTGCTATAGTAGTTGGAAAACAATACAGAACTTTAGATATCGAGTCAGAAAGAGAAAGATTAACAAGTCTTTACAGAAATTCTGGGTTATATCATTTTGAAAAAGAATATATAAAGTTTGATGCTGACACAGTAAACACAAATCAAAAGATACACCTTAACCTTCTTATTAAAAATAGACAAGTAACAGAAGACGAGGAGACAAAACGTATCCCTTTTAAAGTTCACAAAATTAGCAAAGTCAACGTATTTACTGATTACTCATATCAAAACAGAAATGAAACGCCAAAAGATAGCGCTTCTTATAATGGATATAATATTTATAGTTATGATAAACTAAGGTATACTCGTAAAGCAATTGCCAATTCTATTTTAATAACACCTGGTGAGATTTTTCGGGATAAAGATCGAACACTTACATATAATCAAATCAACAATTTAAAAACCTTTAAGTATCCGAATATTCGATATAACATTGATCCTGATGATCCTGAAGGAACAGATCTAATAGCAAATGTATTATTAACACCAAGAAAAAAGTATAGTGCTAATGTAGAAGTTGATGTATCTACTTCCAATATTCAGGTATTTGGAATTGGATTCAGTGGCTCTTTTTTAATTCGAAATGTTTTTGGAGGAGCAGAAATTTTTGAAATTTCTGGTAGAGGAAGTATAGGATCCTCTAAAGACCCTGTAGATCCTAATAGCCAATTTTTTGACATCTCAGAAATTGGTGTTGACCTTAAATTATCATTCCCTAAAATTATTTTCCCTATACAAACTAGAAGAATTATCCCAAAATATATGTCCCCAACTACCAATCTTATTTTTGGTATTAATACACAACAAAATATTGGTTTGGACAAGCAGAATGCTTCAGGTATTTTTAATTACCAATGGAAACCAAATACAAAGCTCACCAATCAAATTGATTTAGTTAACGTTCAATATGTTAGAAATCTAAATACAGGAAATTATTTCAATGTATACTCTAATTCTTTCGGTCGATTAAATAATATTGCAAACGAAGTATTGGATGCTGGTTCTCCCTTTTTTGACCCTGAAAACATCAATGAAAACATCTTATCTATACCATCAGGTGCAGACAGCTTTATTTTACAATCTCTAGGTGAATCTGCAGATTCAGACCTTAGTCCAGAGCAAATACAAGAGATAAGAAACATAAATGAAAGAAAAGAACGACTTACTGAAGATAACCTGATTTTCGCTTCCAGTTACACCTATCTAAAAAACAATCGAGAAAACCTTTATGATGAGGATTTTTCAAGGTTCAGAGCCAAAATAGAACTTGCAGGAAATGTTTTAAACGCTGTCTCTAATCTTGCTGCGCTAAGAAAAAATTCTAATGATCGTTTCGAAATATTTGGTGTAGAGTTTTCTCAATACGTAAAAACAGAATTAGATTACATAAAACATTGGGACCTTGGAAGAAAAAGTGTCTTAGCATTCAGAGCATTTGGAGGTATTGCAATACCTTACGGTAATGCAAACAGTATACCTTTTGCACGAAGTTTTTTTGGAGGTGGTCCAAACGACAATCGTGCTTGGTTGCCATATGATTTGGGCCCAGGAAGTAGTGGTGGTAGAAATGAATTTAACGAAGCCAACATGAAAATTGCGTTAAATGCAGAATTTAGATATAATATTCTGGGTGCTCTCAATGGAGCTTTCTTTGTAGATGCGGGTAATATCTGGAATGTTTTAGACAGTGTAGAAGAAGAAGACGCCGTTTTTTCTAGACTAGATGATATTCAGGAAATTGCCGTAGGAAGTGGATTAGGACTTCGATATGATTTTGATTTCTTCGTAGTTAGATTAGATCTCGGTTTCAAGACGTTCAATCCTGCTCGTTTAGACGATCAAAGGTGGTTTAAAGGTTATAACTTTTCTGAAGGAGTTTATAATGTAGGGATTAATTATCCTTTTTAACAATAATCCTTATTTTTCACCTTTAAATTTAAAATTCATTCAGTATTATTTTATTATTTTTGTAGGCTTATTAACTAAAAGTAAATTATGAGTCACAACATCAAACCAGGAGTTGCAACAGGAGACGAAGTACAGGCTATCTTTAATTATGCCAAAGAAAAAGCTTTCGCCTTACCAGCGGTAAATGTAATTGGATCCAATTCTATCAATGCAGTATTAGAAACTGCAGCAGAATTAAATTCTCCGGTAATTATTCAATTCTCAAATGGAGGAGCACAGTTTAATGCAGGAAAAGGACTTTCTAATGAGGATCAAAAAGCTGCGATTGCGGGTGCTACTGCAGGAGCTAGACACGTACATCTAATGGCTGAAGCTTATGGAGTGCCTGTAATTTTGCACACTGACCACTGTGCAAAAAAATTACTTCCTTGGATAGACGGATTATTAGAAGCAGGTGAAGCTTTTTATAAAGAGACAGGAAAACCTCTATACAGTTCTCATATGATTGATCTATCTGAAGAACCAATAGAGGAAAACATCGAAATTTGTAAAGAATATCTTGCTCGAATGAGTAAAATGGGAATGACTCTGGAAATAGAATTAGGTATTACTGGAGGAGAAGAAGATGGTGTAGATAATAGTGATGTAGATGATTCTAAATTATATACACAGCCTGAAGAAGTTGCTTATGCTTATGAAGAACTAAGCAAAGTAAGTGATAAATTTACAGTAGCTGCTGCTTTCGGTAATGTTCATGGTGTGTACAAACCTGGAAATGTAAAATTAACTCCAAAAATTCTTAAAAACTCTCAGGAATTTATTTCTGAAAAATATGGTGTAGAACATAACCACATTGACTTCGTATTTCATGGAGGAAGCGGTTCTACCTTAGAAGAAATCAGAGAGGCTATTGGATATGGAGTGATCAAAATGAATATTGACACAGATCTTCAGTTTGCTTTTAACGAAGGGATTAGAGATTATATGACAGGAAAAATTGATTATCTCAAAACTCAAATAGGAAATCCTGAAGGAGCTGATGAGCCTAATAAAAAATATTACGATCCAAGAAAGTGGTTAAGAGAAGGAGAAATTACTTTTAAGGACCGTCTTAAAAAGGCTTTTGAAGATTTAAATAATGTAGATACATTATAATAAGATAGACAACCAAGCTGAAACTCTAAACATACTAAAGAGTTTCAGCTTTTTTAATATAAATAATTTATGGCTTGGTTTAAGAGAACTCAAAAAGGTATACAAACTGCTACCGAGGACAAAAAAGATGTTCCAAAAGGACTTTGGTATAAATCGCCTACAGGAAAAATAGTCGATGCAGAGCAACTAGAAAAAAACTTTTATGTAAGTCCAGAAGATGGGTATCACGTAAGAATAGGTAGTAAAGAATATTTTGAAATCCTTTTTGACGATAATAAGTTTAAAGAATTGGATAAAAATCTTACCTCAAAAGATCCTCTTAAATTCGAAGACAAAAAGAAATATACTGAACGTCTAAAGGACGCACAGGAAAAAACGAATCTAAAAGATGCGGTTAGGACTGCCGTTGGAAAATCAAATGGTAATGATATTGTAATTGCTTGTATGGATTTTTCATTTATAGGTGGTTCTATGGGAAGCGTCGTTGGAGAAAAAATAGCCAGAGCAGCTGACCATGCTTTAAAAAATAAAATACCATTTATGATCATCTCCAAATCTGGTGGAGCTCGTATGATGGAAGCTGCACTATCATTAATGCAATTAGCAAAAACGTCTGCAAAGTTAGCACAATTAGCTGATGCAGGAATCCCTTATATATCTTTATGCACAGATCCTACAACTGGAGGAACAACTGCTTCTTTTGCAATGCTTGGAGATATAAACATTGCAGAACCGGGAGCTTTAATTGGATTTGCTGGACCAAGAGTTGTTCGAGATACTACAGGAAAAGAACTTCCTGAAGGTTTCCAAACGGCTGAGTTTTTAAAAGAACATGGTTTCCTAGACTTTATTAGTCCTAGACAAAACCTAAAAGAAAAAATAAATCTATATCTTGATCTAATTCTTAATCGACCTTTGTCATCCAACTAGATTAAGATTACTACAAATAAAAAAAGCGTCCTTTCTTGAGGACGCTTTTTTATTATACCTTATAATTACAATAAAATTTCTCTTTCTTCACCTTCAGAATTAGTAAATAATGCCTGATTATCACAAGATCCATCTCCATAATCTAACGTACCACTATAGTTAGTCCTTACTAATTCAACAACGCCACTCACTAAAAATCTGCAACTTGCCTCTCTCCTTAAAGGAGTAGTGATTGTCGTACTATGCATATTTCCATTTGCAAAATTCGTTTGCCATGCTCCATTAATCAAAAACACATTATCTCCCCAATTACCATTAAAAGCACCTTCAATCCATTCACGTGTTTTACTACCCGTTCTTGATGCTTGCGTACCATCAGCAAAAGTAACCGTAAGATTCAACTCCATTGAATACTCAGGATTACCATTTTGATTAGACTTTAATCTAGTAATAGTTCTTGACCCTTCAAATTGATTATCATCTATAAAGAAATCTTCTAAACTATAATTAATTACAAGAGACATTGCTTCTACATCAAGTTCATAAGACATCAAAATTTTTCCTTTTATAATATGTCCGCTTCTAACTTCGCATCCTTCGGTACCAAAATCAATTGTTACATTTTTAGTAGTATCTGTTAATACAATAGTTACCGTTGCACAGTCCGGCAAAAAACGTCCATTACTTTTTGACAAGCCTTCTTCATCTTCAAAACCTTGTAAAGTAAGATCACTTATCACTTCAGAACCATCATCAATATCAGCGGTTAAAGCCGCTTCTTCACTATCTATAGCATCCAATGATAATTGATCTGCTACTTCTTCATTATTACACCCCACTAAAACCACCGAAAAGAATGCAATAAAACCAAATTTTAAAATGTTGTTCTTCATTATCTTAATTTTTAATGTTACTTCTTTAAGACTTACCACTTTAGAAAAGGTTTAATTCACCATCTTTTTTTTTACAAAAAGTATTTCTTATATAAAAAGTATTATATTTGCACGCTAATAGCAGAATGCTAGATATACATAAAAATCATTTAAATAATATTGGAATGTATTTAACAAAAGAAACTAAAGAAGAAATCTTCGCAAAACACGGTAAAGGGAAAAACGATACTGGTTCTGCTGAAGGACAGATTGCATTGTTTACACACAGAATTACACATTTAACTGAGCACTTAAAAAAGAATCGTAAAGATTTTAACACTGAGCGTTCATTAGTGAAGTTAGTGGGTAAGCGTCGAGATCTTTTAGACTATCTTAAAAAGAAAGATATCATGAGATATCGTGCAATCGTTAAAGAATTAGGATTAAGAAAATAATCAAGAAAGAGAGGCTGTATGCCTCTCTTTTTAGTTATACTTATTTCCTTTTTGATTAAATTAAATAAAACATTTTGACCTAAAGAAGGTTAAAATGAATGCCTTAGTTTTTCATTGGTCGCACAACAACTACAACAACACAACCTTGTCCGTCCGAGTAAGACGGAAACCAATGTTTAATAAAACCGTGATATACTATAGGTGTATACATAGCCAGTATATCAAGGTTAGAATCTAAAAAAGAATATGATTCCAAAAGTGTATAGAGAGGTCATTGATCTAGGAGATGGAAGAGAAATAAGCCTAGAGACCGGAAAATTAGCGAAACAGGCACACGGTTCTGTAGTTGTTCAATCAGGAAAATGTATGTTATTGTGTACAGTAGTTTCAAACTACAAAGCAGCAGACGTAGATTTTTTACCTTTAACAGTAGACTATAGAGAAAAATTTGCGGCAGCTGGTAGGTATCCTGGTGGATTTTTTAAGAGAGAGGCAAGACCAAGTGATGGAGAGGTATTAACAATGAGATTAGTAGATCGTGTATTGCGTCCTCTTTTCCCAAAAGACTATCACTCAGAGACTCAGGTAATGATCCAATTAATGTCTCATGATGAAAATGTAATGCCAGATGCAATGGCAGCGTTAGCAGCTTCTGCAGCAATACAATTATCTGATTTCCCATTTGAATGTCCGATTTCAGAAGTTAGAGTAGGAAGAATTAATGGTGAATTTATCATAAACCCTACAAGAGCTCAATTAGACGAATCTGATATCGATATGGTAATTGGTGCCTCAGAAGATTCTGTTATGATGGTTGAAGGAGAAATGGATGAAATCTCTGAAGAGGAAATGACGGAAGCTATCAAGTTCGCTCATGAAGCAATTAAAGTTCAGTGTGTAGCACAGAGAAAATTAGCGGAAGCGTTCGGAAAGAAAGAAGTAAGAGAATATGAGCCTGAGAGAAATGATGAAGAACTAGCTCAAAAAATTCACGAAATGGCATATGACAAAGTATATGCTGTGGCAAAACAAGGTTCCTCTAAAAAAGAAAGAGGTGCTGCATTTGCAGAAATCAAAGAAGAAATATTAGCTACTTTTTCGGAAGAAGAATTAGAAGATATTGGAGATCTTGTATCTAAATATTATGGAAAAGCTGAAAAAGCAGCGGTTCGTGATTTGACACTAAACGAAGGACTAAGACTAGACGGAAGAAAAACTACAGAAATTCGACCGATTTGGTGTGAAGTAGATTACTTGCCATCAACACATGGATCTTCAATCTTCACAAGAGGAGAAACACAGGCATTAGCAACTGTAACTTTAGGTACTTCCAGAGAAGCGAATCAAATAGATATGCCTTCTTACGAAGGAGAAGAAACATTTTATCTTCATTATAACTTCCCTCCTTTCTCAACTGGAGAAGCGAGACCTATTCGTGGAACTTCTAGAAGAGAAGTTGGACATGGTAATTTAGCACAACGAGCACTTAAAGGAATGATTCCTGATGATTGTCCATATACAGTGCGTGTAGTTTCAGAAATTTTAGAATCTAATGGTTCTTCTTCTATGGCAACTGTATGTTCAGGTACTATGGCATTAATGGATGCTGGAGTTCAACTTAAAAAGCCAGTTTCAGGAATAGCCATGGGACTAATTTCGGATGCAGATTCAGGAAACTATGCTGTATTGTCTGATATTTTAGGTGATGAAGATCATTTAGGAGATATGGATTTTAAAGTAACTGGTACTGCTGATGGTATCACTGCATGTCAGATGGATATTAAAATCAAAGGATTAAGTTATGAGATTTTAGTAAATGCATTGAAACAAGCTCGTGATGGTCGTTTACATATCCTTGAAAAATTAACCGATACTATCGCAACTCCGAATGCAGATGTGAAAGGACATGCTCCAAAAATGGTTACCAGAACTATACCTGGAGAATATATCGGAGCCCTTATTGGTCCTGGAGGAAAAGTAATTCAAGAATTACAAAAAGAAACAAATACTACAATTGTAATTAATGAAGATCCTGTTACCGAAGAAGGTAATGTAGAAATCCTAGGTACAGATCAGGAAGGAATCGATGCTGTATTAGCAAAAATCGATTCTATCACATTTAAACCACAAGTTGGAAGTGTATACGAAGTAAAAGTCGTAAAAATGTTAGACTTCGGTGCAGTTGTAGAGTATACGGAAGCTCCAGGAAATGAAGTATTACTTCACGTTTCTGAATTAGCATGGGAACGCACTGAAAATGTAAGTGATGTGGTAAATATGGGAGATATCATGGATGTGAAATACTTTGGTATTGATTCCAGAACTCGCAAGGAAAAAGTTTCCAGAAAAGCTTTATTACCTAGACCACCAAGAAAAGAAGGTGATAGACCAAAAGGAGATAGGCCAAAAGGTGATAGAAAACCTAGAAATAATGACAAAAAAGAGAATTAATCACAATAATTCTTTATGATTTATAAGAAAAACGCTTTCAACAATTTTGGAAGCGTTTTTTGGTTTTAAAGAAATGAATAGTATATTTGTTTGGTTGACCAAATTGGTTAACCAATTTAACAGAAGACCCTAAATCATGAACATCAACATTTTAAAGTACACAATCATCATTTGTGCATTACTGACTATTGCAAATACTCCAATATTTGCACAAACAGTTTCTAGCAATTCTGAATTACAAAATGCCATCACGAACGCATCGGCAGGATCAACCATTACCTTAGCCAATGGAACTTGGACAAATACCGTCATAAACATTAATAAGAATGGTACTGCAACAAATCCAATTACTATCAAAGCACAAACTCCAGGTGCAGTATTCTTTGAAGGCAACTCTAGAGTGAGTATGGGCGGTTCTTATATCATTTTTGAAGGTGTAGTTTTTCAAAATCCATCTAACTTAAGCACTAGTGGAAGTTCTATAGAACCTATAATAGAATTCAGAGATAGTAATAACAATGAATGTGACCATTGTACAGTAACAAATATCAAGGTAGATCGGTATAACGGAACAGTTTCACAAGAAACGTTAACTTTTAAATGGATTATTGTATACGGACAACATAATGAAATAAGCTATAGCTCATTTATTGGAAAACATGGTATTGGAAGTATTATTAACGATAATAGAAATGCTACTTCCACAGAATTTGCAGAACCAGATTTCACAAAAATTCATCATAATTATTTTGCTGATCGTACTCCTATAAGAGAAGTTAATCAAGATAATGATCAAGATGCTATTCGAATAGGAAATAGTAGTACTTCATTGCATCCATCTAATACAGAAGTTTATGACAATTTATTCTATAATTGGTCTGGTGAAGTAGAAATCATTTCTAACAAAAGCGGTGAAAACAAGTATTACAACAATACTTTTAGAGATTATCAGGGTACACTAACATTAAGACACGGAGATGATTGCGAAGTATATAATAATTTCTTTTTTGCCGAGAACAATCTTTTTTCGGGTGGTATTCGTGTTATTGGAGAAGGCCATAAAGTATACAACAATTATATAGAAGGAGTAAATTCTGAAAAACCAGATGGTAGTAATACAAGTACAGCTGGGGCAATTAATGTGAGTAACGGCAGACCTAATACAGCTCTCAATGGATACTATCAAGTTATCGATGCAACTATAGTAAATAATACTTTTGTAAACTGTGATTATGGTTTTAGAATAGGAACCAATGTTGGAGGAAATTTAAGTTTAGCACCAGAAAACCTGGTAATTGCCAATAACATTATGATCAATACTGCGGAAAGCGCTGTTGACGAACAAACAACTCCGATTGGAACTTCCATCTATCAAGGAAATATTACTCAAAGTGGATCTTGGGATCTTAACACTGGAAGTAATAATAACCTAGTTGTTACCAATGGACTTCTGGAGAACGGTCCTTTATATTATGAATTAGGTTCTAATAGTCCTGCTATCGATGCCGCTGTTGGAAATTATCCCTTCGTAACCACTGACATTTTAGGGGGAAATCGTTCCGGAAATCTTGACGCAGGTGCAGAAGAATTCAATTCAGGAGGTTCTCGACTTCCACATACTACTTCAGATGTAGGTGTGACTATTGGTTTTGGAGGAACTAGTATTGACACTCCTAGATTGACTGTTAACCCAACAACCATAAACGTTACCAGAGGTGGTGGTAATGTTTCCTTTGAAATCAACGCTAATGTTGATTGGAACATTAGCGAAAATTCACCATGGTTAACCGTTGATACTTCTTCTGGAAGCAATTCTGCGATAATAACAGCAAACTATACAGAAAATAGTAGCGCTTCGCAACGAACAGCCTCCATAACTATTAATGAGGTTGCAGGAGGAAATGATTTAACCACTACAGTAACTATTATACAGTCTAATCTATTTACTGATGAAATTACAATTGTTGATGCAACTGCTGTAGGAACTGAACAAGGAAAACCAAACGTTGGACCTCAATTTGCTTGGGATAATAATGTAACTGCATCAGAATATTGGACAGGAGACGCAAATACAGAACCAGAGGTCTCTATCACATTTGATGTATCCTGTATACGAACTCTTAGTCAAATAGGAATTCATGTCTTAAAAGCTAATGAAAGAACGATCAATTTCGATATTGCAGTAGCAAATGAAGAAAATGGGCCATTTACTACTGTATTAACTGGTCAAGATAGCGCTATCGAAAGTGGAGCGGAAAGTACGGAACAATTATTTTTACTTAACAACGTAATGGGAAGGTATCTCAAATTCACCTCGAATGGTACTAGTACTGGATCAGGTTTCGCCAGTATTGTGGAAGTAAATATATATGGTAATCCAGAGTGCGAGTCTACATTAGGAATTGATGAAAACTCTCTAGCAAGTAAAGGTATTTTATTATATCCTGTTCCTGCCCAAAATCAACCAATTCAAATCACAGCTAAAACAAACATTGGTTTAGTAGAAGTATACGATCTTAGGGGCAGAAAAATCGTTCAAAAAGAATTTAATAGTATTAGTGGTCAGATCGATACTAGTAATTTTAGCAGCGGTACTTACATTGCTAAAATTCAAGGAGTATATGGTCGTTTTATGATTCAATAGAGATACCATAACCATAAAACAAACCGCCTTAAATTATAAACATTTAAGGCGGTTTTCATTTGGCTAACAAAGTCCCCTAACACTACATCAAATTGAAATCCATAAACATTCTTAACCCCATTTACATTTCCATAGGTTGAAAGTTCTAAATCAACGACACTATTAAATGTATATCTTAATGATATTCTAGAAAAATTACCCAAAATTAATCATCGGTTTTAAAAGTATATTTCACCCCAACATTAAGTAATAAATTATTCAAGTATTTTGAACCATCAGAAAGCAAACTCGGTGTCTTCCCCCTTTTCGGACCAAAAAAACTTTCGAAATCAATATAAACTGACATTTTTTTATTTACGAAATAATTAAATCCTACACCTGGATTTACACTTCCATAATGCTTTGAATAGTCTGTTCTTAAATTACTGGTATAATTCAAATACTCACTTTTAGTTTCAAAATTATAAGCATAGCCGAGTTTAATATTTCCACTAAAATTTTTATAAATCCTAAATTCCCATTTAATGTTAATTGGAATTGAAAAGGTTTCACCATTAAATACACCAGATGAAGAAGGAATACCAAATATAGAACCCCCATTACCCTCTTCAAAAAATGACAAACCAGTCTTAAAATATTTCAGTCTTCCTGACAAACTCCAATGTTTAGCAAAATAATACTCCACTAAAACTCCACCTTGCAGAGATGTATTAGATTCTCCTAAATCATAAGAAGTAATAATATTTAATCCTGTTTCAGCCCCAAAAAACCATTTCCCTTTGGGATTAATAATTTCCTCGGTTTGTGAAGCGACTGTGTTTGATAACAAACTAAAAAGAATAAACACCAATAGCTTATATCCCAATACAGATTGGAAATTACCTAAAATAGAATTCGTCTGTTCAGATTCTTTGTCAAAAACTTGGCGTACAATATCTCTTAGTTTTATGCCAAACCACTGCCAATAGAATATTAATTTTACTTGTTTTTTCATTGTATTTTTTTGTTTTACACTGTTTATTCATCATACATACTCACTATCTATTTACTATGATTTTCAAAGTCGTAAGTATGAAATTTTATTTCTATGATAATTTTAGAAAACCATTCGTATTAAAAAAGTCTTCCTAACACTACTCCAAACTGAAACCCATACACACTTTTTACATTGTTTACATTTCCATAGGTAGAAAGTTCTAAACCAACTACACTATTAAATGTATATCTCAATGATATTTTAGAAAAACCACCCAAAATTACTTTCCTACTCTCTTGAACTCTCTTATAATCTAATGAAGGTCCAAAAGAACCTGGAAAACAAGGGCCTCCGAAACCACATGAAGAAGCTGGAGAATACTCTGCCCTATATTCATAATCTTCGCTGTAGATAATAGAGGGGCCGATCAATGTTAATATTTTTAGTGATCTCTTTTTATTAAGAGCAAAAGACTTGAATACATTAGGAGAAAAAGTATACAACCTATTATCTCTTTCACCACTATAAGGAAATCTTTTTTCAATTCCTTCTGGTAATTCGGTTCCTTCAAAATTTTCAATTTCTTCGATTGGAGGAATTCCTTTTGTACTTTCTGGCGTATAGGCAGATCTTGTAAAATCAAAACCATATCCCCATCCATTCTTCCGTTCAAACATAATACCTGCATAGATATCTAATTCATTACTCTCATCACTAGCAATTGTACTTAGTCCATTAGTAAATGCAATAGGCTTTTTTTCATTTCTTGGTTTTTTATTTGTGTCTAAATCCTGATTATAACCATATTTTGATATGCATAGAAATAAAATTGTTATACTGATTAACTTCTTCATTATATTAAAATTTATTGTTTAGTGATTCAAACATAGTAGCTATCTAATTACTATAATTGTCAAAATCGCGAGTATAAAATATTGCTCTTGCGATCATCGCAAAGCCAAAAGGTAATAGAGGTTAATTAAATCTGTATTGAAACACAATATTCCCTATATAAGTAGTATTGATTTCATTGAAGTTTAGCTCCGGATTTATCCCAAATGAAAATCCTCTGGAAGAATCAATCATGAATCGAATATCAACAGGAATTCCAATTACTGCTTTTGTATCGTACCTATTATCTGCAACCAATCTATCTTTATAGAGATATAACCCCAAACCGGTATGCGCTTCTATTCGTAACCATTTAAAAATAGAAAACTCTCGACCATACAAAATGTCATAACTATTGAAGCTAGCATTTTCACCGTCGTCATTACCAAAAAGATCTAGCACATCTAATCCAAGATCTATATCAAGTGAAAAAAGATGTTTTTTATAAACTAATGATAGTCCCGCTGAGAATGTAGATCCAGCCTGATCAAACCTAAAAGAGTCTTCACTATCTCTCAGATCTGAAGTATACACTCCAAAACCAGCAGTTATAGATTTAACTTTTAATTTATATTCTTCATTAAGGTTTTCTTGACCAAGTGTATAATTCATAGTTAATAAAAGAATCGTACAGAGTGTGACTAATCTGTTCATCATGTCAAATTGTTTTAAAATTGTTTAGTGTGATTCAAACATACGGGGCATATGTTAATTATAGTTGTCAAAATCGCGTGTATGATTTTTTGTGCTTGTGATAATTACAATTTGGAAAAATACGAAGAGGCTTTTCGCTTGCAAGTTTACAAGGCAGCCCTTATTTCCTTAAAAAAGTTGAAAGGCAATTCCAATTTTATGAGAATTTATTCCTATACTTCTATCTTGGCCTTCAACCTCTTCTGTATCAATAAATGTTGATTGAAATAGATAACTAAATATGACCCTTTTATATCGATAACTTGCCATGCCTCCAATAATTGATGCACCCGTATCTCTAATTGTGTTTAATCCAGCAAATACGCCTAAGCCGACCGAATTATTCGTGTTAATCTTATACAACACTTCACTTTCTTCAAGAATGGTGAAAAAAGATTTCTTATTAAGTACATTATAATCCTGTAACATTATATTGTCAATTTCATCTAATTTATCCTGATAGGGACCAAACTCATAGGTGTACATAACTTTTAACCCAACAGGTCTAAATTCGAATTTAGAAGTTGATACCTTAAAATTAACTCCCGCTTTTAGTCCTACATTATAAAAATCTAGCTTTTCGTCCAAAGTTATAATGGCTTGACCTGAGTTTAAATCTAATTCCTCATCTTTAAAGGTAAATGTTCCATAAGCAGCATTAGCTCCATAAAAGAAATTCAGCCACTTTCGTGAAAAAGATTTATATACATCTAGAGATGCTACGGTTTTTCTGTCATCGTCATCTTGTCTAAATTGTTCTTGTCTTGCTATATCTAAAGTTCCGGAGGCATAAATTTCAGAAGTGTTCTCCCCATTATATATCGGTTTTGCGGTGTATGAATTTACCGATCCATGACTACCATTAGTAAAGGATTTAAAGGGTCTAGTGGCTGAGCAACTAATCAAGGATTGAAGTATGATTAAAAGAATTCCCACTTTAATACATTTTTTCATCATGTCAAATTGTTTTAAAATTGTTTAGTGATTCAAACATACTTGCTATCTAATTACTATAGTTGTCGAAATCGCGAGTATATTTTTTTGTTCTTGTGATATTCACAAAGCAAGGATCATATGTTCATGAATACCAAATAAGATGATGTGTATAGTTACAATATGACTTAGAGGAAATACGTCTCTTTTATGTGGATCTATGTCGTATGTAAAGGGAAGTAGTTTTAAAATTCAAGGATGAACACTTCATTTTGACACGCTGAATGTATGGAGATAGTATCGAAATAGACTTAAACGGTCAAAATATTAAGAGTATTCAATAGTACCTAGTATCAAAAAATGCATTAATTCTTGTGATAATCACAATTAAGAGACTTAATGTAAAAACACCTTCAAAAAATGAAGGTGTTTTATTCTTACTAATGATTGATATAATTTATTGTTCTGTTCCTAAAGTTTTCAAATGCGATAAATGCGCCACTACTCCACCGAAATAAGATGTTTGATTCGGAATGATCTGGTGACTCTTCAAAATCGTGTAAAGAATCTTATTCAGTTCTGGATAATATACATGATGAATATTTGGAAAAAGATGATGCGCTATATGATTATTGAATCCTCCAAAAACAAAATTTGCCAATTTACTAAAGGGATAAAAATCATTTGAACTTTGAATCTGATTCATAAACCAAGATGTTTTTATATATCCAGAAATATCTTTTTGAGGATATGCTAGACCGTCTATATGGTGTGTCATAAAAAAAGTAAATAGTAAAAATAACGATTGTACCAAATGCATACTTAGGAACGACACAACTATCCAATACCATTCTAAGTCAATAAATATTATTGGCAATACCATCAAATAACTACAATAAACCATCTTTTGGCACCAGAAAGAGGTTACATATCTCAAAGAATGCTTGTTTTTTCTATTTTGTTGATTAAAAAACACTTTAAAATCTTTGATGAATACCCAAAACAAAGAATACGTAGTATATAAAAATGGAGCATATATATATTGAAAACGATGATACCATTTCCTTTTTGAACCAGGAACTACTCTAATTAAGTTTGTGATTTCCAAATCGGTATCATACCCTTCAACATTAGGAGCGTGATGATGAGAGGTCACATGTCTATCTTTCCAAGCTTCTGCATGTGCTCCAACCATAGTGTATAGTGCTATAAAGCATTTATGGTTTAGCTCTTTCTTCTTAAAAATAGTATTATGAGAAAAGTCATGAGCAAAGTTAAACGCGAATAGCATAGAAATTAACCCGTATACAATATACGCCGGTATCAATAAACGTTGATCATCTATTTGATAAAGTATGCTATAAGAAATAGCAGTTAAGAAAAAATAGATACATCCTTTTACGAAAATCTTTTTATAAAATCGACGATTACAAAAATCTATTTTTTTATAAATCTCTTCCTGAATAGAACCAAAAAGCTCTACATGATACTTATTATATATATGTTTAGATCTCATATTGTAAAGGTTTTGGCATTTCTTGAGTTCCCATTTTCTTTAGAAATCTAAAATGTGATTTCAGAGCTTTGGTATACGTCATCTCCATATAAGGAATATGATATTTATTAGCTAATTCCCTAAATATTGGAGCTAACTTTATATAATGCACATGGCATATATTAGGTAATAAATGATGTAATGCATGAGCATTAAAACCTCCTAAAACCCAATTCAAAAAAGTACTATCTACGTTATAATCTATGGAAGTACACATTTGCAACTTCGGCCAACTCATGGATAAATTGCCTTCTATATCAGCTTCTGGATGTTCTACAAAATCTGATAAATGAGAAACTCCTAAAACAGCCGTAAATATTATAGAAATTAAAAAATGATTGACGACAAAGGCGATTATAATATGTTCCCAGCTAAATGGTAATAACATACTAGGAATAACAATCATGTAACCTATATAGAATACTTTAAAAAATAATAGCTTTACAATTTCCCATGTTGGAATGGTTATCTTAATTGTTCTACTAGAGCGATTAAAGATCATTAAAAACTCTCTAAACAAAAACCAGTTAAGTGAATAAAACAAATACAAAACCGGAACGTATAGATATTGAAATTTATGATACCAACATCTCTTTTGGCCTGTTGTCATTCTGACTAGGGGATTGTTTAATACGTCAATATCACTTCCTTCAATATTCGTATATAAATGATGAGATTCATTGTGATTTTCACCCCATACGTATGCATTATTCCCTTGTAAATTAAAACTAAGTTGAAATAAGATCTTATTCCAAAATTTACTTTTTACAGCAACTCCATGCGCTGCATCATGAGATACATTAAATGCTGTTAGCAATACCGATATTCCTAAACCTACATAAAACAAGTAAAAGTTCGTAATATCTGAAGAGGTTACCATGAAAGCATATGACACAATTACTAACATAAAGTACAGGATGATTTTAAAAACCATTTTATTATTTCCGTATTTTTGAATATTATTAGATTCAAAATATTCCTGGATCTTACGTGTCAATTCTTTATAAAATTCCGAACCTTCATCTTTAGAAAATTTTATTTTTTGCATAATTATTTCTTTAAAAATTTGACATACCAATGGCTATTGGATCTATTAGAAATCATCTATTCTAACACTCCAACATTCGTATAATGTGAAGAATTTATACGTTAAAAACTAAGACTATCTTTTTGAGATTATTCTGCCACTTTACTTCTTTTTCCTGAAAGTAATATCCTTAAAAACGCCTAATTGAACACTTCCCGTTTTAGATAAAAACACTAATAATTGTTCTTTTCTAGAGTGTACATTTATTTTTTGCGTGCGCCAATGTTTAATAAATGATAATATGGAAGTGGCTTTATTAGTAGAGGACACACTAAAAATCCCATCTTTTAGCGATCCTTTAATATATCTAGTGACCTTTTGTGTTTCAGATTTCATTAAACTAATCTTCAATGTTTCTTTATCCAACAATTTAATTCTAGTATATAATTTGTCTTTTACTGGAATAAGACCAACCAAGTTTCCAGTAAGTACATAAAAAGCTTCGAATCCGTAATCCCCTTCGATACTTAAGTTGCTAGTGATATTCATAATTATGAAGTTTTAGATTTCTCTTTCTTTTTAGAAAATTGCCAGTTAATAAAGGGGAATGAGCGTCTTTCATTTCTATTCCAAAGACCTATTTGTAAACCTCGCTGATCTGCAGTTTTATTAAATAAGCCTATTTGAATTCCTTTAAACTTTCCAGCTACATTTGAAATTCCAGCCTGAACACCAGTACCTTCTGCAGAAATATTTGCAACAGCCGAAAGCTGAATCCCATTAAAATTTGTAGAGCCATTAACCAAAGGAGCTACAGAAATCCCATTCATCTTCTTAACTATATTAAATAGAGAAATATTTAATCCATTAAAATCAGTTCGATCATAAAACCCTCCTACACTAAGATTTAACCCATTCATAGATAATTGAGTTTTTTCTATATCAAAATTTCTATCTATAACATGAATATCTGTAAAACCATCAAAAGTCAATCCTACAGGTAATAACCGTATTGGAATTTCCAAACCAGCCGTCATAATAAGTAAAGGAGCTGGATGAAGTACATCGATATTAACTCCATTAATTTTCTGATAATCGATTTTTTTATTTTCATAATGTCCTAAACCTACTACAAGTCCATTAACATTCGTAATACGAGAATGAATTGGCGAAAAACTTAAGGATTTCGTATTTTGAACTTTACTATTTTTTTTCTTCTCTTGACTAAAAACTGATATTGAAATTAATATCAATAAGATTACAACTACTTTTCTTTTCATTTTTCTTGTTTTTAAAATTTCACAAGTCAAAATTATTGTGATAACTACAAGACAAAAAGTGATAAATGCGAAAAGAAATTTATTTTTTTGCAAAAATCACAAATATCGAAAGCTATTTTGTGCTTTGTGAAAAACATAAAAACCACAAACTGAAATTTATTTTTTTGTGAAAATCACAAAATTAAATTATTTTTCTGCTCTAATTTCCCACCTTCAAAATATCATCAATCACAAATAACCTCATAATGATACAAGAAAATCTTCTGGAACTTATTAAAAAACAAATCAGTTCGAAAACATCACTTATTGATGAAGTTGCTACGGCCTTAGATATAAGTTATGACGCCGCACATAGAAGAATAAGTAAAAAGAGTAAACTATCGTTGGAAGAAGGTGTGACACTTGCAAAATATTTTAGCCTTTCTATAGATCAATTATTTTCTAGTGAAGACGAACATATTGTGGCTGTAAAAAAAACAGCACCCGTTCAGGATATGAAAAGTTTACTGGCATATTATGAAAATTCGTATAAATCATTATCTCCTCTTATCAATAACCCTGACGTAGAAATGATATATTCAGCAAAAGATTTGCCTATATTTTATACTTCTGATGATAATTTACTTTCAAAGTTCAAAATGTATGTGTGGTTAAAGATTATGGATTCTGATCTAAGTGAGATTAAATTCACTGGTTTTAATCCATCATTATCCCTACTAGAAGCAGCAAAACGCTTAGGAAATATGTACAATGACCTTAACTCTATAGAAATTTGGGATATTACCACGATCAATAGTACCTTAAAACAAATACATTTTTACTTCGAATCTGATTCACTTACTTCAAAAGACGCACTTCAAATATGTGATGACCTTCAATTATTACTTACTAAGATTTCTAAAAAAATAATCGAACAACGAGATAATTTTAAATTTTATTATAATGAGCTGCTTCTTATGAATAACCGTGTTTTGGTAAAAACTCCAACTGAAAGGTCACTTTATGTTCCATTCACAATTCTTTCGTATTACAGAACCAATGATGTAATTACTTGTGATCAAGCTGAAGAATTTTTAAAAATACAAATGGACGGTTCCAAACTATTAAGTACTGCTGGTGAGAAAGAAAGAAATTTATTTTTTAACAAAATGCAAAAAAAGATTGAAGCATTGCGATCTTTAATTATTGCAAAAAATGTATTAGAATTCGAATAAATATGTAAATAAACATTGCATTTTACGACTAAATAATTCGATAAAAAGAGGTGAAAAATAAAAAGGATAAAAAAATATTTTACTTTTTTGTAACATTTTGATAACACCTTACGTATAATTAAGAAAAGAGAAGCCCTAAATATTCACAATATTAAATTTCAAGGAAACTATAGATGAGACAACTTAAAATTACGAAGCAGGTAACGAATCGTGAAACTGCATCGCTGGATAAGTATTTGCAGGAAATAGGAAAAGTAGATCTTATTACTGCTGATGAAGAGGTGGAATTAGCTCAGCGAATAAAAGCTGGAGATGAGAGAGCCCTTGAAAAATTAACAAAAGCAAACTTAAGATTCGTTGTATCTGTTGCTAAGCAGTATCAGAATCAAGGACTTACGCTACCGGATTTGATTAATGAAGGAAATCTAGGTTTAATTAAAGCAGCTAAGCGTTTTGATGAAACTAGAGGTTTTAAGTTTATCTCATATGCGGTTTGGTGGATTCGTCAGTCGATATTACAAGCTCTAGCTGAGCAATCTCGTATTGTACGTTTACCACTTAATAAAATTGGTTCTATAAACAAGATTAACAAAACATATGCATTCTTAGAACAGTCTCATGAAAGACCGCCAAGTGCTGAGGAGATAGCTAAAGAATTGGATATGACTATTAATGATGTAAAAGAGTCGATGAAAAACTCTGGTCGTCATGTAAGTATGGATGCTCCATTAGTGGAAGGTGAAGATTCTAATTTATATGATGTCTTGAACTCTGGAGAATCTCCAAATCCTGATAGATCTCTATTGCATGAATCTCTTCGTACAGAAATCGAACGTGCGTTAGAAACATTAACACCAAGAGAAGCGGATGTAATCCGATTATATTTTGGTCTTGGAGATCAACATCCAATGACATTAGAAGAAATTGGTGAGACTTTTGACCTTACAAGAGAACGTGTAAGACAAATTAAAGAAAAAGCTATTCGTAGATTAAAACATACATCTCGTAGTAAAATATTAAAAACTTATTTAGGATAACTTTTAATTTCCTAAATTGCGGTTACAAACAGTTTATAACATAACTGTTCGTTTTTTGATTGATGAATGACCTCCGGCTGATTACCGGAGGTTTTTTCATTTATGAATATAAGTCACTACACGTATTACTGCTAAACCACAATTAACAATTTCATTATGATGTTTATAAAAGAATAAATCCCCTTTTACCCTAAAAAAATAGTATCTTTAAAGGTATATACAAGGGCAATCATGTGGCAAACCATCAGTTATGTAAGTACGGCAGATTCTTCACTCACAAATGAAGATATGGAAGAGTTATTTGAATTTGTTAAGGTAAAAAACAATGAGCTCAAAATCACTGGAATATTAATGCATTCCGAAGGTAATTTCTTTCAAGTATTGGAAGGTAAGAAAGCACTTATTATTGATTTATTTGATAAAATAAGTCAAGACTCCAGACATTACAATATTATAAAAATTTTTGACAGAGCCATCGTTAATCCTTGTTTTTCAAAATATCACTCTAATTTTAAAGTTTTAGGTGAATCTAATAGTCATGATGAACTCCAAAATTTTCTAAATGAGGAAAAATCTTATAATCCAGATAACTATAAGAGTATTTCTTATATGGCGAATAAATTTATGAAACTTTCCTAAGGGTATTATTCGGTAGAAGTAAAATTCTTTGCTGGATAAACAACTGTTAAAATATCACATTAAAACATACATTAACTAAAAAATTCCCCCCTAAATCTATAACTTTATGTTATATGAAGGACTCTTTATACCACACAATATCTTACGTAAGTACTTCTATTAACCTTTCTGATCGGGATGTAAATGAATTACTTACTATTACAAAACTCAAAAATGAAGAACTGGGTATTACAGGAATTTTAATGCATTCTGAACAAAACTTTTTTCAAATTATTGAAGGAGAAACAAAAACAATTAAAAACCTATATAAAAAAATAGAAAAAGACATACGACATTTTAATCTCATTAAAATATTTGACAAACCTATCGATATTCCTTCTTTTAAAACTTTTCAGAGTTCTTACACTGTTATTAATAAAGAAAAAAATTATTCTGAGTTACAAAGTTTTTTAGAATCTGAAAAAAATCATAATCCAGAAAACTTTAAAAATATTTCTTATATAGCCAATAAGTTTATGAAACTTTATTAAAGAAAATAATCGCAATCACTTGAATCAATTCTAAAATACTAAATAAAAGTTAATGTTTAATTATTTAGGGAATTTTCCCTTAACTTAAAATTACATTAGAACCAAGAAAGATCCAATTATGTGGCAAACTATAAGCTATGTCAGTACAGCAAATCGTTCATTAACTCTTCCAAAAATTAGTGAATTGTTCGAATTTGTTAAGACCACAAATGACAATCTAAATATTACAGGAATTTTGATGTATTCTGATGGTAATTTTTTCCAAATTCTTGAAGGTGAAAAAGCACTCATCAAAGAACTGTTTCGCAAAATACTGATCGATCCCAGACATTACGACATTATAAAAATATTTGATCATGAAATGGAAGAACCTTCCTTTACAAAATACAATTCTGATTTTCTAACAATTAACAGAAAGTCGAAACATTCAGAATTAGAAGGCTTTCTGGAAAAAGAAAGAAACCATAATCCAGAAACTTTTAACAGCGTATCCTACTTAACAAACAAATTTATGCAGCTTTCTTAACCCCAATTTCAAAACTTAAATAGTATTTTTGCAGCAAATTTTACTATTTATGGCTTCAAAATTAATTGCCCCTTCCGTATTAGCTGCTGATTTTGCTAATTTACAACGTGATGTTGAAATGATTAACAATAGTGATGCCGATTGGTTTCATATAGACATTATGGATGGAGTTTTTGTACCAAATATCTCATTCGGTATGCCTGTATTAAGAGATATTGTTAAACACGCTACAAAAACAATTGATGTGCACCTAATGATTATTGATCCAGATAGGTATATAAAAACGTTTGCAGATTTAGGTAGCAATATTCTAACCGTTCACTATGAAGCGTGTACCCATTTGCACAGAACATTACAAGCCATAAAAGCTGAAGGTATGCAAGCTGGAGTTGCTATTAATCCACATACCAATGTAAGTCTACTTGAGGATACAATTAATGATATTGATTTGGTGTGCATCATGAGTGTTAATCCAGGGTTTGGTGGTCAATCTTTTATTGAAAACACATATAAGAAAGTAAAACAATTAAAGGAAATTATAGATCGCAATAATGCGAAGACTATGATTGAAATTGATGGTGGAGTTACTGATAAAAATGCCAAAGCACTTATAGAAGCTGGTGCAGATGTTTTAGTGGCAGGTAGTTACGTTTTTAAAAGCGAAAACCCTACTGCTACTATAAAAGGCTTAAAAGAGATTATTGCTTAATGACACATATTGATCTTATTATAATTGGTGGTGGACCTATTGGTATTGCTTGTGGTCTGGAAGCTCAAAAAAATGGAGTTGATTATCTAATTATTGAAAAAGGTCCTATTGTAAACTCTCTTTTTAATTATCCTGTGAATATGCAATTCTTTTCTTCTTCTGAGAAATTAGAAATTGATAATATTCCGTTTATTAGCAATGAAGCAAAACCGAAAAGAAATGAAGCTTTAGAATATTATCGTAGAATTGTTACTTCTAATGATCTAAATATTCATTTATTTGAACAGGTATCTTCGGTACAAAAAGAAGGAGATCTCTTTTCTATTGAGACAGAAAAAGACACATATACAGCTAATCATATTATCGTAGCGACTGGGTTTTATGATATTCCAAATACTATTGATGTTCCTGGTGAAGAATTATCAAAAGTATCTCACTACTACAAAGACCCTCATTTTTTTGCCAAACAAAAAATAGCCGTTGTTGGAGCTAGTAATTCGGCGGTAGATGCTGCATTAGAATGCTATAGAAAAGGAGCAGATGTAACTATGATTGTTAGATCTGCTGAAATTGGAAAACGAGTAAAATATTGGGTGCGTCCTGATATTGAGAATCGAATCGCAGAAGGAAGTATAAAAGCCTATTATGATGCTACTGTAAAAGAAATACATCCTGATAAACTGACCATAAAAACTCCTAAAGAAGAAATTTCTATAGAAAATGACTATGTCCTTGCATTAACAGGATACAAACCTAATTTTGACTTTTTAGAAAGAATAGGAATACAACTTTCGAATGATGAAAAAAAATATCCAAAATATGATGACAAGACTATGGAATCTAATGTTGAAGGAATTTATTTAGCTGGAGTTATTTGTGGGGGAATGGATACGCACATCTGGTTTATTGAGAATTCCAGAATACATGCAAAAACAATCATTAAAGATATCATCTCTAAAACTACTTAATTCTATGTCTTTTCGTTAGAAACTACTCATTAAATTGTATTTTTAATCTACTAATGGTGTATGTAAATACAGAAAAAAGCGTTAGAGATGCAACAAAATACTATTCCATCTTTTGATACATGGACTTCTATCTTTTTATTGGTAAGTTCTTTCGGGATATTTCTTAGTTGTATTCTGTGGACTCGCAAAACTAGTAGAGCTAATAATCTACCTATTATTTTATTACTATTTGGCTTTTCTTTAATACTACTATATTATGTCTTATTCTGGACAAACTATGGAACTGTATACCCCTATCTTTATTTTTATGATACCAGTTGGTATTTGGCTTTTGGTCCTTTGTTGTATAGTTATATTACAAGATTTTATAGTAAAACGTTCAAAGTAAAATGGTATCATTTTGCACCTGCATTATTATGCTTTTTAATGAATTCATTGTACTATATAAAATCATCAGGTTTTAGGGATATGCAAAACACCTATACCGAACCTTTATTTTATTTCTTAGAAGCTATAAATTATCCTTGGTTACGGGTTTTATCTTTTACTATCTATATAATCGTTATAAAAGATTTTATGACTTTGCATCAAAGTGAAAAAGAATCTCAATATGCCAAGACAAGAGAAAAGTGGTCAAATTTCCTATTACATCTATTTTCTCTTTTTGCAATAGCGTATACGAGTTATTATATTTTAGTCAAATTTTCTTTCTTTAGTCCTCATTGGGATTATGCAATCTCCTTTTCCATGTCTTTAGGCATCTATGCTATTGGATATATGGTATACAAAGAACCTTCGATTTTTAATGGAGAGTTATTGGCTAATCTATTTCTTACAGAAACGAGTTTACAGGAGTTTACGGATGGAACAAAGGATGAATTCTACCAAAAACTTCTAACCCACTTATCTACTAAAAAATCGTATTTAAATAATAATCTAAGATTAGTTCAATTAGCAGATGAAGTTGGTTTTTCTAGTCATACACTTTCAAAGATAATTAATGAAAAAGCTCATAAAAATTTCAATCAATTTATCAATGAATATAGATTAGAAGAAGCTGAAAAATTATTACTTCAAGATACCTCTTCGAGCATTAAAACCATTTATTTTGACGTAGGTTTTAATAACAAAGCCACATTCAATAATGCGTTTAAAAACAAATATCATTGTACCCCTTCAGAGTATAAAAGGAAACATGAAAAGTATAAAATAAGTGAATTAAGTAAAGAATTATAATTCTAAACCCTTTCATTATTCGTTTTATAGAATTTAGTTCTTATAAATCTTAAAACTTTTTCACATGAGAACTTTATTGTTACTTGCTTGTTGTTGTATTACCCATTTTGCTTTCACGCAAAACTTTACTTTGATAACCGATACCAATAATCCAATTGTCTCAGAACCAACTATTGGAGGAACATATTTTGGAACTTCTTGGACAGATATTAATAATGATAATAAGTTGGATCTATTTTATGGAGGAACTATATACAGAAACCTTGGAAATGGGAATTTTGAAATTGCATCAGGTGGTAATGTGATTCCCACAGCAACCGCATTAGTGGGTTGCAGTTGGGGAGATTATGAAAATGATGGTGACTTAGACCTTATTTATTCCAGATTTTCTGCTCCTTCTACCCTACAAACTAGGATCTATGCTAATGATGGAACTGGTCAGTTTACAGAAGTTAACTCTATATTAAACAATATCAATTCTGCAACCTGGAGTGTCCAATGGTGCGATTATAACAATGATAGTCATCTCGATTTCATTCTCACCTTTGCCGATATGTTTCTTGGTGCAAATAACCATTTCCCTAATCGGTTATATAGAGGAAACAGTGACGGCACGTTTACAGAAGTAATAGAAGATTATGAGTTTCTTACTGAATTAGCTCCTTATACGGTTTCTAATTGGACAGATTATGATGAAGATGGAGATGTTGACCTATTTATTGCCAGTGGACCTGCTGCGGGTCCAACTGGGATTGCTGCAGATTTTATATTTAAAAACTTACAAGTTGAAACCGGAAGCGAAGGCTTCGAAAAACTAACATCAACCGATCTTTCATTTGCTGAAGAGTTACAAGATGGACAATGTTATAACGCCATTGATTATGATAATGATGGAGATCTTGACATATGTCTTACAAACTACTCAGGAGTTGAAAATAAATTTTATAAAAATGAGAACGGAAATTATGTAAAAACCAATACACCTTTCACCATAGCAAATACCAGTAATTTAACCAATACTTGGGGAGATTTTGATAATGATGGAGATTTGGATGCCATCATCACCGCTTCGAGCACAACAGGTAGCGGATACTTTATTAACAATGGAGATGGTACATTTACTGAAAAAGACGTGAACCTAATTAACACAATAACTTCAGGAAGCTCTACAGGAGCGACAGTTGGTGATTATGATAATGATGGTGATTTAGATGTATTCATTGTTGGAGGTAGTATAAAAGCACTTTTTAGAAACGATCTGACGATTAAAAATCATTTCGCTAACTTCAAACTTATTGGTGATACATCTAACAAAGCAGGATTAGGAGCAAGATTGGAATTAACAGCAAGAATTAAAGGCAAATTAGTAACGCAAAAAAGAGAAATCTCTGCTTCCAATACTTTTATGGGACATAATAGCTTAAGAGCTCATTTTGGATTAGGAAAATCCGGTAGAATCATTGAGTTAAAAGTTTACTGGCCATCGGGAACTATAGATACATTTTCTAATCTAAGAGTAAACCGTTTTTATACTATTGAAGAAGGAAAACCTCTTCTTAACAAACCTCCTAAAAAAAAGCTAAGCAATTCTAACCCCAATGTAGTTTTATATCCAAATCCTTCAAAAAATAGTGTAAGACTAGCAATTAATAACCTTCCTACTATTCAAGAATCTGTTTCCATTAAAATAATGGATCTAGCTGGTCGTAATATGCTTGAGAAAAAATTTATCCCTAATGATGATATTATATTGGATATATCAAAGTTGCCTAAAGCTAATTACATAATTCATGTGGTAGTAGATAAAAAAACGTTTACGGAAAAGTTAACAATTCAGTAAAGATCTCCTTTTATCAAATAAAAAGGCAAGTTTTAGAACTTGCCTTTTTATTTGATATTTTATTACGTACTTAATCAAAAAGTACAGATACTTTTAGTCATTTGATAAGATGCTTAGAATATACCAGAATAACAACATTAACGAAGCAAATAATCCTAACGAAGCTCCTACATACTGATCTTCTGAATATTTATGCACCATATTAGAAGTTTGGTACAAAATTGATCCGGATGCTAAAACCACCATTCCAACACTAAACCATAAACCAAGGTTAAAGCCAAATAACATTCCTGCTACAATTAAACCGAGTGCAATAAAAAATCCAATGGTTAACATTGACCTCAGAAAAGAAAAGTCTTTTTTAGTCAATAATACAACACCAGATAAGCCAGTAAATAATGCTAAAGTTAAAATAGCCGCTTGATTCAATATATTTGCTCCTCCATTCTCTGCAATCATCATTGCTATTCCTATTAAAGGAATAAAAATAAACGCTTCTGCTACCACATATAAAACAAGGCCTAAATACTGTTTATTAAGATCATGTGTTTTATGTGCCATTCTTTCTGCATAATTAGTAGCCAACATAAACCCACCTAACATTACTAGCCATCTCCATCCTTGCGTCATAGAAAATGCAAAATTCACTATAGGTTCTATCTGAAAAAACACCCATTCTACAATTACAAATAGTAATACTGCCATCGCTAGATGTGTATATGTTTTCTTGTAAAAAGCTACTCTCTTTTCATCTGTAAGTGAACTTACGACAGGAGCTACTTGCTGAAATTCTTCCATTTTTTATTTTTTTAAATTTAAAAACTAATTAAAGATACTTTTTATCGTTAAATATAAGTGTCATTACAAAGCAAAATGTTACCCTAATTTTTTATTTTTTCAGAAAAGAGCATATGATAAAGTTATGCTTGCGCTTCAAAATATCTGAAATTTAGCATCCTGCTTACATATCCATAAATATCTGGAAATTGACTCTTTAGTTTATCTGGTGATTCCATGAACACTTCCACTAAAACAGCTATAAATTCAAATTTATCTGTAAAAGCATATTCTCTTAATAATTTGCTATCGATAATTTTATTTCTCAAAGTAACTGAAGACAAATGGTTCTCTAATTCCAGAAAAGTATCATGAAATATCTCTGAACTAATATTATTACATTTTAAAGAACAATAATGGATAGCATGTGTAATTTCGTGTATACCTAAATTTACTCCATCATCACTATCTAAATTTCCATGATTAAAGTGCTCCCATGATAATACTAATGCCTTTGATCTAGGATTGAATTCTCCTTTATTTTCGGTTTTATTCAGTATAGAGTAGTAAGTAGAGGGATATAGAATGATCGTTTCTACGTATTCTAAAAGATAATTCCGCATACCAAAAGTCATTTGAATCACTAAAAGTGTTATCTGCATTCGTTTATCATCATCTACAACAAGTCCATCTCTACCCACAAATTTTGTAGTTTCTAAAAATCGAACTACACGGTGTTCAAAATACTTTTTTTTCTTTTTGTCTAGTTTAGTATATAAGGAGTTTGTAGCTAAAAAAGGGACAAGATGTTTTGGTAATCTTTTAGATGACAAATAGAAATGAACAAAGAAAGGTTTCTTGTATTTATTTGCGTAAACAGTTTCTAAATACTTTGATATGTAATATAGGCATGTAGAGATAAGCGTGACAGCCAAAAGCACTGCCAAATATTTCGGAATCCCAGGTTCAGGCTGTTCCTGAAGGGAAATAATGTATAAAAAATAAAGATTCAAAAAGCTAAAAGTAGGTTTATTAAGTTACAATAATAATGGTTTTGAAATAAAAACTCTGTTAAATCAATAACTAAAACGCTAAACCTTAACCAATAGTATTAAAAATACGCTGGAAATATTTAGGTAATACTCATCTAAAACTTATTATTTAGTTGTTTTAATATCTACTTCTTGAATTGATTTAAATCCACCTGCTATATCTACCAAATTATGGATACCTCTACTTTTTAAAATGGATGCAGCAATTACAGAGCGATAACCACCAGCACAATGCACAAAAAAGGTAGTATCTTCTTTAGAAAATTCCGACAAATGATTATTAATCATACTTAAAGGAGTATTATGTGCTCCTTCTATATGACCAGAAGAAAACTCTGATTCTTTTCTCACATCATAAACCGCCGTATTTTCTGTAAGCCTGTTTTTAAAGGTTTCTGCAGAAATTGATTCTAATTGATCGATTTCTTTTCCAGCTTGTTTCCAGGTATCAAAACCTCCTTTTAAACAACCTAAAGTATGATCAAAACCTACTCGGGATAACCTAGTAACTGTTTCTTCTTCTCTACCTTCTGGAGTAACCAATAATATAGATTGTTTCACATCTCCTATTAAAGCTCCTACCCAAGGAGCAAAACCTCCATCTAAACCAATAAAAATGGAACGTGGAATATGACCTTTTACATAATCATTTTGATGTCTTACATCCAAAATCACAGCTCCAGTATCATTTGCAATTTGTTCAAATGTATCCGGATCCAATTCTTGTGTACCACGATTTAAAACCTCTTGAATATCATCATACCCTTCTTTGTTCATTTTAACATTTAGCGGAAAATATGATGGTGGAGGTAGCAAGCCATCAGTTACTTCTTTTACAAACTCCTCTTTGGTCATATCTGACCTCAACGCATAATTAGTTTCTTTCTGAGCTCCTAAAGTTCCAACCGTTTCTTTGCTCATATTTTTCCCGCAAGCTGAACCAGCTCCATGAGCAGGATATACAATTACATCATCTGCAAGTGGCATTATTTTAGTTCGTAAACTATCGTATAACATCTCTGCCAACTGTTCCTGAGTCATATTTGCAGCTTTCTGTGCAAGATCTGGTCTTCCTACATCACCTAAAAACAAGGTATCACCACTAAAAATAGCGTGATCTTTTCCTTGCGGATCTTTGAGCAAATACGTAGTACTTTCTAAAGTATGTCCTGGAGTATGCAATGCCACGATTGTAACATCTCCAATTTTAAATTCTTGTCCATCTTCTGCAATAATCGCGTCAAAGGAAGTATGTGCTTGTGGTCCATATACAATTGGCGCATTGGATTCTTTTGATAATGTAATATGTCCACTTACAAAATCAGCATGAAAATGGGTCTCGAATATATATTTTATCTCCGCATTATCTTCTTGGGATTTTTCTATATAAGGTTTTATTTCTCTCAGTGGATCAATTATAGCAACTTCTCCGTTACTTTCTATATAATATGCGCCTTGTGCAAGGCAACCTGTATACATTTGTTCAATTCTCATTTTTCCTGGAAATAATTATCAAAAATTTGTCAAAGTTATAATTAATTAAAAGTACCGCAAAGAATAGCCCTTTTATTTATGAAGCTTCTAAAAACTTCAACAGTTCGTATACAAGAAAAGCAGGCCAAAATATAGCTTTTACTATACCTAATAACCCCATCCATAAGCTTGTGGCGTGGCTTATATAATATATTAGAGCTCCAATGATCCCTAATCCATATACCGTATTTGAAGACGCTTTTTTCTTTACTTTTTCTTTCATTACCTATGTTTCAAAATGAACTATTCTAGTTAAAACCTATAGAAACCTTACTTTCTAAAACTTTTAAAACCAAATAACAACTGCCCTAAAAAACTTTTAGGTACTTTTTCGTCGCCGGGAAAACCTATTTCTATGGTTCCGCTATCTTCTGGAATGTAATTAGTTTTAAAAATATAATCCCATAGACTTAAACTAATACCAAAATTCACACCAAAAGAACCTTTGGGCAGCTCATACGCATGATGATACAAATGCATCACAGGGTTATTTAAAATATATTTAAGAGGTCCCCAAGTGATTTTGATATTTGAGTGATTGAAATGTCCTATTGCGATAGCCATAAAATGAACAATATATGCCTGTTCTGGTTCAAACCCTCCTAAAACCATTACTCCAATTGTTTTAAGTGGTTTATACAAAATATTTTCCATCCAATGGTATCTAAGATGTGCAGCAAATCCCATTTCTTTAACCGAATGATGTATCCTATGAAACCTCCAAAAGAAAGAAAACTTATGGAGTAATACATGAGTAAACCATTGTACAAAGTCAAGTATAACAAAAAAGACAAGTAGCTGAATCCATTTTGGTAAGTTCGAAATATTTATAACTGTTAAGCTCTGATTGGATATCCCTAAATCACTAAAAAATAAACTCAGCAATTCATAAAAACCACTTATTACTATGGAGAACACAAAAAAATTAAAGAACATATAAAATCCATCCAACCAGAAATCCTTTCTGAAAATAGCTTGTTCTTTTCTCCAAGGAAATAGTAATTCCAAACCCCATACGACTAAAGAAATAGCTATTAATCCCCAGAAATAGTTGATATACCAAGGAACCTCAAAAATAATGGAGTTCCAAGTCCATTGAAGACTATTCTTGAAAGCATCAATAAATACACTAACATACGTATCCATAAAACAAATTTACTAAAGAGAACCTCTTACCTTAATGATTATGTCGGGTAAATGATTGGTTTCCTACACTTTTTATATGATTGCTATTTTAAAAGTTTAAAAGTAGAAAAACAGAATGACGCTTTCAGTAACAAATGTTACAGTGAAGAACATCTAAAGCACCATGTTTTAATATCGTATCTGGAAATCTTCATATGCTAAAATCTCTGTTTCAGTTTTACTAACTTCATCCACTACTGCATACTCAGGTCCCTTTGCACACCACTTTAAAAATAGTTGCAATTGATCTTGCTGTCCTTCAGCCTCAATATAAACATTACCGTTAGGTAAATTTTTTACAATTCCGTTGATTCCTAACTGCTGGGCTTTCTCTAAAGTGCTTTTACGATACCAAACTCCTTGTACTTTACCCTTTACCGTAATATCATAATGCTTTATCATATTTATGTATAAGAATTTATTGTTGAGATTATATCTTGTTTTTGTAATACTCCTGATTGTCTCCAGAGTTGTTTTCCTTCTTTAAAGAGTAACATAGTCGGTACTCCTCTTACTTGATATCTTGATGCTAAGGACTGATTTTTATCAACATCAATTTTTATAATCTTAACTGTATCTCCTAATTCATCTTTTACTTCCTTCAAAATTGGTGCTAACATCTTACAAGGGCCACACCAATCTGCATAAAAATCTATCAGCACTGGAGTGGCTGAATTAATTATATTACTAAAATTATCTTTCATTTCACAAACTTGGTTGTTTTAAAATTAAAAATACAAAATGACAAAACGAAAGTAATAAGGTTTATATCATAGTTCTTTATGATTTAAGTAATTATTAACGTGTCTAACACATCACTAAGTAATCATTTTTCTAATAAAATAGTCAAGCATAAAATATATGATAAAATCGTATTATTGTAACTCATATCAATCAAAACAAATGTCATCAATTGAAAACACTCACTGGAGCTTGTCTAACAAAATTTATCTAAGAATTATATTTCTTTATTTAGTACTCTACATATACCCTTATGGATTTGAATACATTGTAGAATTAAATACCTCTGACATTTCGTTTTGGAAGGATCTTACTATTTGGTTTGGTCAACTTTTTTTAGGCTGGGAATTTGACAAAGATAACCTCCTAAATGGATTTGACTCAAAGTATGATTATAGTAGATTTTTGCTCATCATCACTCTTTCTATTATCGGGACAATAATTTGGATTCTTATTGATAGCAAATTAAAATTAGCCTATGATTCTAAAATAAAAATACTTACTAGAACTATTTTAAGATATCATGTCGGATTAACGTTAATTCTTTATGGACTAGCTAAAGTATTTATGTTACAATTTGGCGAGATGGATCTTAATAGATTGGAAAGTACTATCGGTGACTATAATGGTATGAGATACCTATGGACTTTTATGAGTTACTCCAAATTTTATACAATGAGCACCGGATGGGTTGAAGTAATTGGTGGCATTTTATTATTATTTAGAAGGTTTACGTTTATCGGATCTACTATAGTATTTATTGCAATGGCGAATGTAGTTTTAATTGATGTTGGATACGACGTAAGGGTTAAAATGTTCGCAATTCATCTTTTAATAATGACCATATTATTATTGAGTGATGATTTTAAAAGAATTATCAATTTCTTTATCCTTAATAAACCAACTAAACCTTTTTTGGATCAACCTTTATTTAAAAAAAATAAGAAAATAGGGTATTCAATTAAGAGTGCTATTATTTTGTATTTCATCATTTCAAGTACTATCAACTTTTCAAAAAGGATAGAATCACAAACCGTTAATAGATTTCCATCCCTAACAGGATATCATGAAATTGAAATTCTTGTGATAAATGGAGATACTATTCAGGAATCTAATAAAAGTAGATGGAAAAATATTTCGATTAATGGAAGTTCTTATAGACCAGAATCTTTAACAATTACTTCTGTAGATAAAAAGAAATTTTATTATTCATTTGAAGCTGATACAGTTAAACAAACCATCCATTTCCATAAATTTAATGATTCCATTGACAACGCATATAAACTATCCTATGAAAAGATTGATAATAATATAGTTGTTTTTAAGGGATCTTACCATCAAGATTCTTATTGGATGAAAACCAAAGTGAAGACGCTTAAAGATTATCGATTAACTAGAGAAGGAATTCGCTGGATAACAGATTTAAAATAAAATATACTCAATTTATTTTTTACTAATGATACTTTTCCTAAATATCATTAATCTATAGTACAATTACACTAGTTTACTTCAGCATATTTTCTAATTTATTCCTAAAAAACTTCTCAAAACCCCAGTATTTTGGTTAAAAAATGTTAAAATAGTACCTTTTTATACATAGTACTGTAACAAAATTGAAGTTTTGTTGTCTAGTAAGTATATAACAATTTAAAACTATATCAATTATGAGAACTTTAGACAGCAATCAAATCACAAACAAATTAAAAAATACAAAAGGAAATATCTGGAATACTAAAAGACGCTACAGATAATCAATCAAATTATTCATCAATCAAAAAAATAATCATCATGAGAACTTTAGACAACAATCAAATTACAAACAAATTAAAAAGTACAAAAGGAAATATCTGGAATGCTAAAAGACGCTACAGATAATCAATCAAATTATTCATCAATCAAAAAAAATAATCATCATGAGAACTTTAGACAACAATCAAATTACAAACAAATTAAAAAGTACAAAAGGAAATATCTGGAATGCTAAAAGACGCTACAGATAATCAATCAAATTATTCATCAATCAAAAAAAATAATCATCATGAGAACTTTAGACAACAATCAAATCACAAACAAATTAAAGAGTACAAAAGGAAATATCTGGAATGCTAAAAGGCGTTATAGGTAAGGCTATTATCTAATCATCAATCAAAATCTAATCATCATGAGAACATTACAAAATATAAGGAATCGATCACGAAATAGTGCTACTCCACAGTACAATCGATTCGTAAATTACATAACACAATTTTACGATTATGAAGGAAATATTATTACCGGAAATAAACGATACACCTATCAAACAGAGTGATCTGATTGATATCATATACAAGGGCTGAATTTTTGAACTCAATATCATAATTCGGCCTTTTTTAGTTATAAAACAAACCTACACATTCATAAGCTGATATCAACACTTTTTCAACTAGGCTTTTATAATTTAATGTGGTAATTTCTCTTTTAAAATCCCATATAAAAAGGTACCAACTATTGAAGCTAGAATTACAATAAGAATAGGTATATATCCAGCTCCTGCCAAAACGAACAAAGGACCAGGACATGCTCCAGCAAGCGCCCAACCCAAACCGAAAATAATACCACCTAAAAGATATCTATAAAAACCTTTTTCTTTAGAGGTGATACGAATTGTATTACCCGAAAAGGACTTAATCTTTCCTTTTTTAGCAAACCGAATAAAAATGCTTCCAATTAGTACCGCAGATCCTATAATTCCATACATATGAAAAGATCCAAACTGAAACATTTCGTAAATCCTAAACCAAGAAGCTGCCTCCGATTTGAAGAGAACAATTCCAAACAAAACTCCAATAACTAAATATATCAATGTTCTCATAACTAAAATACAAATGGGAATATAAAATGCACCATTAGTAAACCTCCTATAAAAAATCCAATGACTGCAATAAGTGAAGGCAACTGTAAATCGCTCAATCCAGAAATTGCATGACCCGAAGTGCATCCACCAGCATATCTAGCTCCGAAACCAACTAATAAGCCCCCTAGCACAAGTATCATTAATGTTTTGGCATCATTGAAAACTGAATTAGAAAACAATTTACTGGGTAAGTAAGCTTCACCAGCATTATCAAAACCCATTTCTTTTAAATCTTCAACAAGTATTGGGGCTAGATTAACCGTTTGATTTTCTGAAAGCAGATTTGCTCCAATAAATCCTCCTAATATCATCCCAGAAGCTACGATAAGATTCCAGCGTTGTTCTTTCCAATTAAACTTAAAAAAACTAGATGCCTTCCCTGCTCCACATATCGTACATAATGTTCTAAGATTAGATGACATTCCCATTTTTTTATCAAACATTAGCAATAAAATCATTACGAATGCAATTAATGGTCCTGCGACAAACCAAGGCCAAGGTTCTTGTATCCAATTCATATTATTTTTATTTTCTTACAAACAACCTACTTTAAAGAAGAAAAGTCAGTAACTAATGTTACAATAGATTATTTTTTGGAAAAGAGCTTATAAAAATTAGGTGAAAATCTACCTGTAGTATTTTGGTAATCAATATACTCTGAAAAAAAATTGATCAACCTTTTTTCTTCATATTTTGACTTAAAATAAAAGAGTATATACAAACCAATAGTTATAAAAAATTTAAAAATAGAGTGTGTATAAAAAGCATAACCAAAAGCAATTAATAATATTCCTGTATAAATTGGATGTCTAATAAATTTATAGAGTCCTGTTTTTATAAGTTTTGCGTCTTTTTTGGGAGTGGGAAAAGGAGATAAATTTTCCCGAAGTTGAATCAAGGCTAATAAGAGTGTACATATCCCGACAATAAAAAGCCATAATCCCAAATCAATTACAATAGAAGGCAGCTTAAAAGCAATAAACTTTGGATTCCATAGATACCCTATAAATAAACCAAACTGAATAAAAACATATATAAAATCTTTGTTACTCAATTTCATGGCCGAAAGTTTCCTATTTTTTAATCAATCTCTAATTTACCATATTTTTTCATGTAAAAAGCCAATAACTATAATGCAATTAAGATATATAGTTTACAATTAAAAGAAGATCCAACTTTCTTGAAAAAGTCAGATCTCCAGTAAATAATCAGAACGTTAAGCTTAGTTCTTGATTTTACAAGTGTTTAGTCCCACTAGCGAATATAAAGGGCAAAAACTCACAAAACTGGTGATCACAAATATACCTCCTAACGCAAGTAAAACATACGCTAATGTACCTTGAATAATCCCAGAATAATATAGCATTGCTATCGCTATTGCTACAACGAATCTTATGATTCGATCTGTGTTTCCCATATTCTTTTTCATAGTATTGTATTTTAATTAAGGTTAAAAAAATCCATCAGAAGTACCACCACTGTAATAATGCTTATACATATAACGCAAACCAGTAAAAGCTTTCCTCCTTTAGATAACTTCATCTATTTTCTTGTTATAGTTATGTTTTCTATTTTTTTATTCATATTTACATTACAAACTTATTGAAGAGAAAACATAAAAGCTGTAACAATTGTTACAACTCAAATCATTTATAATGGCTGTTCAAAAATTACAAACCCTACTAGGAAATATTGATATTTATCTATTGGATCAAATACTAAAAGAGCGATATACTGAAACAGACAAGATTTTGGATGCAGGATGTGGAAGTGGTAGGAACTTACACTGGTTTTACAATAATGGGTTTGATCTATATGGTGTAGATAAAGAAACGGAGTCCATTGAATACGTGAAAGACCTATATCCAAAATGGGGTAACAAAATGAACGTTTGTTCTTTGGATACATTAAAATTTGATGCTAACTACTTTGATCACATTATCTGTAGCGCTGTTTTACATTTTGCTTCAAATACATCACATTTTAAAGCCATGTTTTCCGAACTTATCAGAGTACTTAAACCTTTTGGAACAATTTTTATTCGTATGACTTCAAATATTGGAATAGAAGATAAAATAAATTCTATCCATGATGGAGTATATACTTTGGGAGATGAATCTCATCGGTTTTTACTAACCAGAGATCTTTTATCAGAACTTATGATAAAACATTCTTTATCTTTCTTAGAACCTTTAAAATCAACTAATGTTCATGATTTACGGTCTATGACTACTCTTGTATTACAAAAAAATCCTGCTAGTTAGATTTTATCAGTGATTTCTATGGCGCCTTGTCTTAAATGAATATAGCCTTCTTGCTCTAATTTTTTAAGCAATCTAGAGATTACCTCTCTTGAAGATCCTAGATCATAAGCAATTTGTTGGTGCGTAGTATTTAGTACCTTACGCTCCTTTAGTTTGGCTTCAGTTCTCAGGTATTCTAACAATCGCTTATCCTTTTTGGAAAAAGTTAATATTTCAATGACATGTAATAATTCTTCGAATTTTAAATTAAACAGATCATATATAAATTCATTCCATTTTGGATATTTCTTAGCAATAGCTAATGCCTGTTCTGCTGGGATAATCACTACTTCAGAATCTTCTTCAATGACTGCTTTTACTTGGCTAGTTTGATTTCTAATCAAAGTAGTAACAGACATGACACAGCTTTCTCCTGGCTTGATATAGTAAAGCAACACTTCATTGCCTTCTTCTGGTTCTTCTTTAAACACTTTAGCCAAACCAGAGATCAATAAAGGTATTACTTTAATATAAGCTCCTTGTCTTAATATGACTGTTCCTGCTTCGAATCGATGAATTTGACTGATTTTAACAAGATCCGCTTTTAGTGCTGGCATTGTTGCCAATCTAGGAAAATAACTATCTATTGCTTCTGAAATCAATCTATTGTTTTTCACTAAGGTAAGAATTACTTTATTTACAAGTCAAGATGATCATTTTGTACTTTCAGTCCATGCCTTGTATCCTCCTTTGAAATCGTACACTTTATTAAATCCTAATGAAACCAATAACTTAGCTGCACGGTGACTTCTCCAACCTGAATAGCAATAGATATATATCGGTCTTTGTTTATTCAGTTTTTCAAACTTTGATGTAAACGTTTCTTTATTTGCGTAACTAATATTTACAGCATCATCGATAAAACCTTCTTGATATTCTTTTGGAGTTCGAATATCGATAAATTGAACATCTTTACCTAGCACTTCTCTTTTGATAACGGATACATCTATAACTTCAATTTTTTCAAAGTTCGACGCAGTTATTACATCTTGGTTAGGATTTGAATTATGTTGCGCACAAGAGACTGAAGCATATAGCAATACTATTATACAAAACACTTTTATTTTAAAGCTATTCATACGGATCATTTGTTTTTGCCATGATAACAATCTACTACCTTTTATTCAGTAACAAAAGTTACACGGTTTTAGATATTCACAATTTCAATGCTATTTCGATTTAATTTTATGAGACCTTTATTCTCCATTTTCTTTAACAATCTAGATATTACTACTCTAGAAGAATGAAGATCATATGCTATTTGTTGGTGTGTAGTATTGATAATTTTTAGACCACTAATTTTAGTTTTGTCATTCAAATATTTCAGTAAACGATCATCCATCTTAAGAAATGCAATACTATCAATGGTTTCTATAGCTTCCATTAATCTTTTATGATAACTTTCAAAAACAAAATTTCGCCAGGATTTATATTTAGTTGTCCATTCTTCCATTTTTTCTACTGGTATCATAATCAATTTAGAATCCATCTCAGCAATAGCTTTGACCTCACTTTTATGGTGACCAATGCAACAGGATAAAGTCATCGCACAAGTGTCACCTTTTTCTAAAAAATACAGCAATAATTCATCTCCTTCTGTATCCTCTCTTAATATTTTGATAGCTCCATGAATAATTAACGGCATAGCTTTGATATAGCTACCAGATCTTATAAGTTCCATTCCTTCAGGAATTTCTTTTACTATAGAAACACCATGTATCTCTTCTAAGAGAGCATTCTCAAAAAGATGGTTATAATTTTTTTTTAGATCTTCAATCACTTCAATTAGTATAATTTTTGATTTTCGAAATATGTTTCTATTTGTTTTTTCGCTTCCAGATACCCAATTTCAAAAACTTGATCTAAATTACTGGTGCTAAACACTCCATGATTACTAATCTTCTTGGGTTGTATCATAATATCACATTTACCAAACTTAGTTTCAGAATTGGGCATTGCCCTTAGGTAATAAGCTCTTTGCATTACATTATGCGCATGTTTAAAATCTGTAATCTTTGGTTTTCTAATTGGAGAAACATCAATACCGATAATCATGTCACACTTATTCAGGATTGGTGCTATCGGGAAATTATCCAAAATACCACCATCTGAATATAAACAATCATTAATCATAACAGGAGAAAAAACTCCAGGAAAAGCTGCTGATGCTAAGATAGGTTTGATTAACTCTCCAGTACTAAAAACAGTTACCTTACCTTCTACCAAATCTGTAGCGCTAACAAAAAGTTTTCTTTCTAAATTCTCAAAAGAATTATCTTTAAAGTAATTGATCAAATCATCATAATATTTCTCAGAATCTAAAAAACCAGGTTTTTTTCTGGTAAATCGATTCAACTTAAATACAGGTGTATTATCAAAAAAATCTTTTATCTGAGAAACAGAATTCCCTGCGGAGTACAAGGCTCCCACGATTGCTCCAGCACTTGTTCCTGAAATAAAATTAGGAAATATCCCAAACTCCTCAATCGCTTTGATTGCTCCAATATGAGCAAATCCTCTGAAACCTCCTCCCGATAAAACCAAACCAATATTACTCGGCACTTTCATCTTATTATACTTACAAAATTGGGTTAAGCTTGTAATTTAAATCATTCTTGAAATACTACCTATTATTTATGAAAATTTAAGGGTATTACCTACGCTACTCTAAAATTATGATAATCTAAAACCCTATAACAAACATAAATTCCAACATAAACAAGCGTTAATTTTGTTTAACAATTAATAAAATAATTTAAACATTTTTTATCTTTAAAAGAAAATTATGGAACTAATAGAAAAAGCGTTGGAGTTTGAACGCAGGAAGATGAGTAATATGACTACCAGTGATAGAGTTAAAGCTTCTAGAGAAGCTAAAACACTTATTCTATCAATCAATGAAATCTATAAAAAGACAAAAGATGCTAATCTCATGGATATTATGAAGCTTTTGACTGTTAAAAAGAAAAAGATTGAAAAACGTCTTAAAGGAGTCCCTACCGCCTAAATTTTCATAAAAAAAATAAGGAATAATTACAAATGTTATTAGAAACCACCTATAGAAATAAAAAGAATAAAGTAATGATTAATGATCTGGTAGGAAAACCATTTTCCCTTCTCAGGTCAATAAAATTAGGTGGTATAGGATCAAAACGTATGATCATCGATGATGTAAGTCCAAATTTGAGAAAGATTCTAAACTCTGTTTCTGATATTAATTATGGAAGTATTGAATTACGTCCCTATGGAATTTTAATTGCTATTACTAAAGGATTACAAAATTATACTTGGGTTATTCCTTATTATCAATTTTACCTATACAAAACCAATGGTATTAGCATTCATGCACAAGGAAAATTTGTTCATTTCAGAAATAACCGCACACATAAAGAAAATGCAAAATTTTTTGAAAAAATGATCAGTTTAAAAGCTGAATATGACCAACAATTTCCTCATGTAGATTCTATTTAGTAGTTTTTAAATATACCTTCAATTTCTGTACTAAATTAAGGTAGTTTTACGCATTTTCTTACTCTTTTATTAGGTGTACATTTGTAAAAACCGCACAAATGAAACTCTTAACACCTATTTTCTCGTTTCTTTTATGTATTTCCATTTATAGTCAAGAAACAGATACTCAAGAATTAATCAACAACCTTACCCAAAAAATTAAGCAATCAGACCGTAGTGAAAAATTAAAATGGATGGATAGTCTAACAACGGCTATTCGGTACAAAAAAGAATTTAATTATGATTCTGTTGTTAAACAAACTATTAGTTATGCTTTCCAATTAGATTCTGTTACTATTGCATCTAGCCATATTGCAGATAGAATATTTTATTTGGCAAATCGTGCAGGAAAGCCCAATGAAGCCGTTCGAGTATTTGATGATTTTATAAAAAAAAGACCTGTAATAAATCGTCCTGACATTCTTGCGCAACTATATCTAAACGGAGCAGATGGCTACTTTTTTTCTGGAAAAACCAAGGAATCTATATCTTTCTATCAAAGTGCTGGAGCGTATGCTTTAGAAGCCAAAGATTCTATACTCTTAGGTAAGTCTAAAATATATACCTCTGACGCATATGCTGATGGTGGACAATTCGCCGAAGCTGGTTTAATTTTGGTAGAAGCGGAGACTATTTTTGAAAAATTAAAGGATACTACCAATTTATTGACCACTTTTAATTCTAGAGCAAATTTATATAGTCGGATAGGTTTTTTTAAAGAAGCTCAACAAGTACGTGAAGAGTTAATTAAACTTGCTACGCCCAGAAAGGATTACAGAATATTACAATCTACATATTATAATATTGCAATAGATAATCGAAAAACAAATGATTATAAAAGTCGGATTCAAAATTTGAATAAGGCATTAAAAAATGCTGAATTAGGTAATTACAAAAGTTACCAAATGAGAATCTTAATATCTTTACTACAAGCATATTCTTTCAATAATAATACGGCTGATGCTACTAGAATATTACATTTAATACAAGAGCATCCCTACCGCCCTAAAGATGGAGGTTTGGATAATTTTCATTACTTGGAAGCACTTGCTAACTATCACCTAGTCTTAGGAAACAATAATAGGGTTATAGATTATGGAAAAACTTTGCTAAAATTAGATGCAAGAAATGATTTTGGGAACAGCATGGATACTCATAATTTGTTAGCTACAGCATATGATAACATAGAAAATTCTGAAAAGTCTTATGAACATTTTAAAGTGTATTCCAGAATTAGAGACAGTATTTATAAAATTCAGAATATAAAATCATTAACCTACTATCAAACTCTATATGAAACCAAAAAACGAGATGCTAAAATTCAATCTCAGCAATCAGAGATAGTACTTCTTGATACCAAAAACAAAGTAAAAACACAATGGATGTTATTTGGCGGTTTGGGTTTATTATCATTATTTCTAGCTGTATACTTTATACGTTCTTATAAGTTTTTGAAAAAAAGACAAGCACTTCAAGAGTTATTCGCTCATGAATTAATTAAAGGACAAGAGGAAGAAAAAACCCGATTAGCAAGAGAACTACATGATAGCGTTGGACAGAAACTTATGCTCTTAAATAAAAAAACGAAACAACTAGAAATCCCAGATATAGAAAGCCTAACAAAAAATACCTTAGAAGAATTACGAAGTATATCTAGAGGGTTATATCCTGCCAATATTGAAAAACTTGGAATCACGGCAGCTATCGAATCTATGATTAACGAAGTAGATGCACACACTAATATTTTCTTTACAAATGATATCGCTAATATTGATGAGATCATAGATAAAGAAACTTCCATACATTTATTTAGGATTATTCAGGAAACCCTAAACAATGTAGTAAAACACGCTAATGCAAAAGCGGTATCTGTTGTTATTGAAAAAAATGATCATTCTATCAAGGCTATTGTAAAAGATAATGGGAAAGGGTTTGAGCTTTCAAAAAAAATAAAGCAAGCCACTAGTATTGGAATGAAAACATTAACAGAAAGAGCGAAAATCATACATTCTTTCTTAGATATAGAAAGCACACCTAATAGAGGAACTACACTACAACTTATCATTCCAAAATAGTACAATCATGATATCCAAAAAAGACATTTCAATAGTCATCGCGGATGACCACCCTATGCTGTTAAAAGGGTTATATGATGAATTAACAATTCATAATTATCAGGTTACTGGAAAAGCTGCCAATGGTATGCAAGCATTAGAACAAATCCTTACTTTAGAACCGACTTTAGCATTGTTAGATATTGACATGCCATTACTTAATGGTTTTGAAGTTATTAAAACTGCTTCTGAAAAAAAAGTTAGTACTAAGTTTATTATACTTTCTTTCCTTAAGGAAACAAAATACATTACACAAGCCAAAAAACTTGGAATAGATGGATATTTGTTGAAAGAAGATTCTTTTTTTGAAATTGAAAAATGTATCCGTGAGATACTTCAAGGAAACAGCTATTTTAGCAAGGCAATAGATAGCTCATCACTTCAAAACGCATCTGAAGAATTAAAAAAATTACAGTTTTTAACACCTTCTGAAACTACCATTCTAAAACTCATAGCACAACAAATTTCTACCATAGAAATAGCGGATTCTTTATTCGTTTCAAAAAGGACTATAGAAAAACATCGTAGTAATATTATTTCTAAATTAGAATTAGGGAAAGAAACCAACACATTAACTAAATGGACATTAAATCATAAGAATGTTATCTTAGAATTGTAATATTTCGTTTTGTGAAAATATCTTTTCAACAATAGTTTCATTTATTAAATACATCTTCAAAGCAAGGCCGTTCTACTTTTTTGAACGGCCTTATAAGTTGGAAAAAATCTACTGTAATTACATTTCAGTCAATTATGAATCTATTTTACCACCTTTTTAGTTATTACTTCATTATTAGGGAGTACTATTCTTAATACATAGATCCCAGAACTTAAGTTTCCAACGTTTATTTTTCCTTCTAAATTTCGCACTCCATCCATCATATCCGTAGTTTCAATTAATAAATTTCCAGAGATATCAAATAGGGTGATTCTTACCTGACCCGCAACAGGACTTGTTACTAAGAAATTAGCGATATCTTTTACCGGATTAGGATATACCTTTAGACCTATATTGTTCTCTATTATTGGTTTTTCTGATACTTCTGGCTCTTTTGTTTTAGTTTGCTCTCTTCCTACAACATTAGAGTTTAACTGATTACAATAGGTATCCATTTTTTGGTAAAAACTACCTGAACCTTCTTCATAATCCGAATGATATATATGATAATCTGTTCCCCATTCAGTATTATTTACAAAATCATAGGTTCCTAAATTATCGGCTAATGACCTAGCATCCTCAAGTACATCACTGTAATACGCATTGGAAGAACTTACAAAATCGAAAGAAGTAGTACCAGTAGTATATAGATCGCTGTTCCCAAAAACTCTTTTTAAATTTCTTGATTGAATATTTGAAGGTGTAATCGACCAAATTTCATAAGAAACTCTTATCCAATCATCTAATTTCGCCTGAATAGCTTCATCCGATGTATCACTTAATCCACTAATATTTTCTTTAATCTGAGACCATTTGATAAGATCACTTATATTATGTTCTCCTTCAAGAACATTGTCATAACCTTGTCCAAACAAAGTAGTATAGGATTCGCTAGTTGCACTATACACTGCATAGCCGTCTTCGTTAAAAGTTTCTACACTAACGGCAACTGTAATGATATCGTCAACTTTTCCTCGTACTCTATCATTATGAGCAAAATAGGGTTTCTCTTTAATCTTCAACCAGGCTTGATACTGATCGTAAGCTCCTTTAGAAACTCCCACTGCAAATTCTGGTTTTTCGAGCATTACAAACTGTCCTAATGGAAGATTATATAGAGGTTCAGAACCTCTAGTTCCACTAGTCCACCATTCAGGAGCATTTCCAGAATTTAACCCTCCTGGTGTTGCAATATAATTTTCAGTTGTCAAGTTTGTAGATATGGTAAGTGTGCCTTGTAACGCTAATTCTCCAAATACTATTTGTGGTCTTGGTTCAGGAACAGGAATCTGAATATCCTGATCGCTATGCTTTACCTTATCTTTAATACTTTCATAATACAGTTTTTTAGCACTCGCCATTTTAGCTTTTCCATCACCTGCAACAACTTTTGCTGCTCCACGACCAATAGTGGTAGCTCCTTGTGCCATTTTAGCCGATCCTGCAATCGGTGTTGCTCCAAAAACTCCTGCGCCACCTTCCAAAACTTTATATCCTCCTTCGGCAATCAATAAGCTTCCTTCTGCAATGGTTGCATCTGCGATCTGATCTGTTCCTTCCCACTCTAATCGCGCTTTTTCTTTTTCCCAATCTGCAATCTCTTTACCTACTAATACACCATTTAATTTTTCAGAAAATTCTAAAAGATCATATTCTTCAAATTGATTAAATGTAATATCACCAAGACCTTGCTGCAAGGTAGCTGCATCACTTTGCATAGCTCCTAATAAGAAATCCTCCCGTTGATTTTTCCAATCATCATATTCATCCGTACCACTAGTTACCGTTCCTCCTTGCGATCTACCAACCATGGTTAGGCTCCCTTGTGTAGTTTTGATCACTGATAACCTAAGAAATGATTCAAAAAATACTAAGCAAGGATCATATTCCATCACAAAATCAGTATAGTACCAAGATCTTCCTTCTGAAGAGTAAAAAGGTACGACCTGCTGATAGTTGCTAGAAGCGATGGCATCATAGGACTTAAACTGTTGCAATCCTCCCCAAAGTTTTGGAGCATAGTTATTTCCATTATTGGGAATCCCTCCTCCAGCGGTCAATTCTACTGTTAATTGATTTGATTCTCCAAAATTGGATGTGTATACAAAAACCCTAAGTTTACTAGCCATTTTATCATACATGATCACATATGGATAGTAAGGTGCTGGATCGTGAGGTTGCCCATCTGCTGAATATCCCAAATTAGCTTTGATGAGCTCCCATCCTTCGATATATTCGTTGTCAGCACCTCCAATAAAATTGCCTGTTAGATCATACTGATTATTAATAGCATGAAATTCTTGTAATTCATCAGAATTATATGGACTAAAAACTGTTTCTTCTAATGTACCACCAATACCTCTATATCGAACGGACCACTTTGATTCCTGCCAATCAAATGTATTTACTAACACACCAGTATCATTGTATGGCATAAAAGGATCAGTTGATACATACCCAGTTCCGTTATCTGTACCTTTAGCATCATTTAATGCGATTAGCCCATCTTCTAGAGTGTAAGCAATCTTTACATCTCCAGAACGCATTCTAGCCAAAACTCTTGCGCTTCTTGTGATTGACTGATTTAGAAAATATTCTGCAGGCACTTCAATTTGTAATTCGTAGTCAACTCCATTTTGACTAGCTATCATCGTATATTGATCTTTAAAACCGAGTGTAAATGGAATTCCAACCTGAATATTGGTAGGCAACTCTCTTTCCAATTCCTTTCCAAATGGTAAATCCTGATCTCCATCAAGATATAGTAATGAAATTTCGTCATTTACTACTTTTATTCCCAATCTTGGTCGCGCTCCTTGAAATACATTTTTTTCAAAATCGTGACGTATATATTCTAGGAAACCTATCTCTCCTTCAGTACCTGAAGAAATACTTATTTGAAAATCCTTAGTTCCAAAATTACTTACCTGAAATTTGGAGGAGACGAATGTATATGCATTTGCTGTATTATTCGCGTTACTTTGTACAATATGAGTATAGCTACTACCATCTGCATTTGTGATTTCCGTAATGGAACCATTAGTATTCGAAGTGTTTGATTTTTCAAATACAATTGCGCGGTAATCCGAAAATCCCTTACCTGAAGGTGTTACATAAAATCTTGATACATCATCTATCTTTAAAAAATTACATTGGCAATCACTATTATCAATAGCTGTAACATTTGGTTGATAATCTGTGGTGATATATCCTCTAGCGACAGATTCAGAATCTTCTGCTCTCATAGTTCCATCTGCATACATTCTAAACTGAAGCTTCGTTTTCACGTCTGGTTCTGTATTTTGAGAATACGTTTCCCAACTGACAGTTCCATTCTGTTCTATGGAAAGTACTCTATTATCCTGTGTAGTACTATAAATCTGAAAATAATTTTGCTCGATATTTTCTACAATCCAAAAATAAAATGTGGATGACTCATAGTCAATACCAGATTGATTATTGGTTAGCTCCAATATAGTTCCGTTTTCATAAACAAATCCACCTGTTGCATTATCTTCCTGAAGGTGATATAATCCTTTAATACTTGAACCAAATGGCAAATCTGACGTATTAAGGCTCACCAAATCCTGAGCTATACTTAATGAAGGTATCAATACTCCACATAAAATTAATAGCTGTGACCTTATATGTTGTAGTCTCATGTTTTCTACTTTTTAAAAGGTTAGTTATTAATTATGAAGAGCTGTTTTTAACTTTTTGTTCTCTTCCTCAAGTACTTTTACTTTATTTTCTAGCTGTTTCATCCCTTTCTGCATTTCGATTAAATGCAAGTAGATGGTTTCTATATTTTCCACGGATCTATCTACTACTAATGGTATATTTAAGCCATTATCTACTACTTCTTTTTCTGATGGCATATTAGGTAAATGCTTATGCTGGTTTACATAAGTTTCCAAAGTTTCTAAAGGCATAATAGTATAATCCTCTTCAAATACATAGTCAGGAAAACTAGCTGCAGAAGAAACAAAACTTGTTGCTCTCACTGCTCCATCAACATAAACCTTAGAAGTTGCATGGGGATCAATACCAATCCCCACATTACCGGTAGCTTTGGCAATCGTCATTCTTGTGGTAGGTGTATTAGTTCCATCATTACCAGTTGCCAAAATCACATCGGAGTTATAGGAAGAAATGAACCCTGTATCAACATATAGAGGTTTATTAAAATAAAATCTATCCCTATCGGTATTAAAATGAGACCAATTTGCATTTTTAGATCCAATATCTGTATATCCATAATTTGTTTGAATACGGATCGCTCCATTTTGGTTTCCTCTTATGTTTCCATTAATATGCAACATCTCTTCAGGGTTTGTAGTACCAATACCGACTAACGCATTGTCATTAGTACTATTATATTTAGCTGTTAGAGCTGTTTTACTATTTGCCTGTAAAAATGTTTTATGATCTGTAATCGTTCCCAGATAATATCCTATATCATTATTTGAATAATATGAATTTATATAAACTTGTGCCTTCATACCATATCGTTCACTTTCTAATAATAATCGTGACCTTCTCGCACCATTAATATGAAAGTTAGGTCCATAAGAGAAGCTCGATGGTGTTTGTGTACCAACACCGATATCACCAGCTGTATTAATCAACATCCTTTGTACATTATTAGTTGCTATGGCAAAATTGTGATTGGTCTTCGTACCCACATAACTTGGTGCATTTGTACTATTTGTAAGATTCAACCCATTGGCAAATAACCCTCCTTGTACTATACCTGTAAATGAAGTGGATAATATTTGCGAAGAATTTAATCCTTGTACCGTTAAAGATTTATCAGCACCTGGTTGGTCAACGGTAGAAGCGGTCATACCCAATCCAAGGTTTCCAGCATAACTCAACATCATTTTAGGATTATTTCCTGTAGCGAAAGAAATTCCCCACGAACCTCCTGATTCGTGTCTTAGATTTCTAACATACTCTCCATGTCCATCACTAGTTCCATATTCCATAATGTATTTATCATTTGAAACTGTTTGCGCAAAAGTTGTTTGATTTGTTGTTAAAGCTCCTAGCAAGGATAATCCGAGTATTGAATTTCTTGCATTTTTCTTGTTCTTGTTAATTAAAGTTTTAAGATTTTTCATTTTGGTTTTAATTTTAGTTAATGTGTATTTATGATATAAAACAATGGCTTTGAAATCCTCTAAAAAGTCTTCTTAGTGCCACCGATTTTTAGCTGTGTGCCTTTTGTTTTGTTCTACATGAATGTGAAAGAACTCTATATCCAGAGTTGTTACATAATCGAAAAAAAAGTATCGATGAATGAATTGATAAATAGTACTAATTGCCCCCATAACATTGTAGTTTTAAATTCTGGTGCAATTTAGATTGAAGGTGTTTTTTTTGAAATAAGAACTAGCGCGTAAAGATTACGTACTAGTACGTATTGAAGGGTAATTTTCCCCATTTAAAAACTATATATTAGTTACAAATCGATAATTTATAGTAAACCTTTTAACGATTTCTAAATAGCAAAAGCCACGTCAATGACGTGGCTTTTGTTTCTTGCTTTTGAAATGAATTTAAATATTAGGCAGATCTTCTATAACTTCATACTTTTCATATTAATATTTCAAATTCGAGAAGCGATTACTAATGTTCTTTTAGGCTTCTTTTTCTTTTTATGTTTTCTACCATACCATAATAATACTCCGGTTACTGGTAAAGAGGCACAAAGTAAACTGGACAAAAACGCAATGATTTTACCTGCTAGTCCCCCAATTGCTCCAATATGAATGTCATAATTCATACGAATTACCTTATCAGCAAAACTGGTATTTTTATATTTTCCATAAATACTTGAAGTTTCCATTTCTTTAAGCGTATACTGATCAAAGAATAGATAATCCATATTGTAATACAATCCTTTGGAATTACTTACCTCAACCAAAACAGAAGTGGTGTCATTTTCTGGATAATGTAGTTCAAAACTATGAGCATCTTCGTACTTTTTTTTCAAGATAGGAATCAATAGATCATATAGGTAGTTAGATCCTACGGTTGATGCCATGACTTGCTCACTTTCTGGGATCACAAACCTTGGATCATTAGAACCTCCCGAAGCCTTATAAGCAATGAAATAAAACCAATTAAATGCCATGACACATCCAGTAAATGCCAGTATCAATCCAAAGGAGGACACATAAAAGCCTACGACTGTATGCAGATCAAAATTCTTACGCTTCCATCTAGTATTTTTATTCCAATCAAATCGTAATCTTTGTCGCCAATTTTTCTTGTTTCTTGGCCACCAAAGGATAAGTCCACTGATAATAATTACTAGAAATAATAAAACGGAATAGGATACCACTCTAGAGCCGATCTCATCTGGTAACCATAACCGTAAGTGACCTTTTAAGACAAAGCCAAAAAAACCTGCATCATTATCCACTCTTTTTATAAATTCTCCAGAATATGGATTAAGATACACACTCTGATAAAATATTTCCGGTTCTGATTCGTAAAACACCACCTCTATTGCTTCATCTGGTTGGCCATATATTACTCCATGAATAGTTCTATCGGGTATGATTTCTTCCGCTCTTTTTTTGATATCAGATGCTATCAAAAAATCCTGATTCTGGATAGCTACATATTTATAATCGTCATAAAAGCTTTCTATTTCCTCTTTAAATACCCATAAACAACCCGTAATAGAAACGACAAAAAGTACCAAACCTGTTGTTAGTCCAAGTATTTTATGGATTTTTAATATTCTCTTGCGTCTGTTATTTTTCTTCTTATTAGTCATTTATAGATTGATGAAATCATACCGGGTAGCTAAAAAAACGTAACTATTTATTGGGGTTTTTAAAAAGGTTTGCAAACAAAACATAGTTACTTTCAAAGACAATCTATCGAAAACTTAAAACACTATTATTCGGATAGTTGCTTAGCATTAATGCACATACATTTTTTAGTACCCAGTACGAATCACAGTTGAGTTAATTAGTTACTTATTTTAAATATTCCTTTAAGTCCAAGACCTAAAACTTTTGCTCCTTGTGTAGCTGTAGCTGTTTCTGGATCTACGATATATACATATGTCTCTGTATCCGTAGAGCTACTGATATAAGCTTTCCCATCTTCTACGAACATTGGAGAAGTATAACGATGACCATGTGTTGGCACTCCAGCTACATCAGTAACCATCTGATTTACCAAATCAATAACTACCATTTTGAAAACATCTTTCTTAAAAAATGCTCCCCATTCTCCGGCTCCGTTAGTATCATCTAGAATAATTCTTGCAATGGCTTTCCCATTACCGATATAATCCATCCAGAATATCTTTCCTCCATTAACAGCTTCTTCTACGTTAAAGAAATAATCGGAATCGAATTCTGTTTCTCCATTTTTAATTCTTAAAATACCAGAAGGTTTTGAAGCTGCTGTAAAACCAGCACTTAATGCAGAAGTTGAAAAAGAATATATATCTCCATTTTCTGTTTGCTCGATTCCTGTACTATGACCATTGACACCAATTGGACTCGTCCTATCATCTTCGATTATCTTTTCTAATTCGAAAGCTGGATAACTATATACCGCTACATAAGCACGATCTACATCTGGAGTTACGAATGATCCATCTGCCAACCATTTATGGTACGAAACAAATAATTTTCCATCTCTAAGTACCATACCTGTAACCCAAGGAATAGATCCAGGATTTTCTGCAGTACCATTACCCATATCAATATCTATTGGGTGCTCTTTTATTTCTTCTAAAAGTCCTGTCTCTGCATTCACTATATGAAAACGTTTATCTGAAAGTCCACCATACGTAAGTTCTACAGCAATTAAAGTATTATCATCAATGGCAGCATAATTATCTAGTGTTGACTGAAAAGCAAAATTTGCTTTTTCTACTAATGCTCCATTTTCATCAAGCTGATATGCTATACATGTATCATCATCAGAATATCCAGCTGTAAAAACAGTATTTCCTGCTCCGTGAAAAAATCTCCAACCTTTTAAAGGAACTCCTTGTCCTTCTACAGAAATTTCTCCAGTAGTTAAGGATTCTAAAGAAGGTAATTCTAAAATATAATCTACAGGACTTGCATCACCTACAGGAAATGCTTCAAATCCCACTACATATTTTGATACAGATACTGGATCCGGATCGGGATCAGTAATCGTACCTCCATTATCATCACTACTACAAGAAGTAGCAGTCATAGCAATTGCTATCACTAGCATTGCGTTTTGTATCCATTTTATTGTTTTCATTATATATGATTTTGATGTTTAAAAATTATTTTAGTTTGATATATAGTATCTAAGTTTTACATAAAAGGCTCTTCCAGGTTGCTGAATCTCGAAATTGTCATAGATCTTAGCATCTGTTATATTTCGTGTTAACATTGATAGGTTATACCTACCATCTTTGAAAGAATATCCCAACTCTAAATTATGTGACAATTGTTCGGGAATGATATCTCTGTCCTCAGGATTTCCTTCTACAAAAGAGGTAAGCGGATAATCATGTACATAATAGGTACTCCATGAGATATTTAATTGATCTTTTGTAGTAAATACATTTTTGAATCTACCTCCTATTCGAGCATTTCCAAATAGATAAGGAATATTAGCTATCCGTTGATTTCTTAAAAAATCTACTCCTGCATTTTCTCCGGCGTTTTGATCTATGATGTTTTGGTAAGTTGCATTAATATCTAAAAAGAAGGTATTATTATACAGCATTCTAATTTCTCCTTCAACTCCTGTGCTTCTAGCATCCGCAGTATTGTAATATCTAGAAAAAATACCTTCAGATCGGATAGCAATAAAATTCTTAGCATCTCTAAAAAAGATGTTACTATCTACTTGGAGCTTTAGTTTATTTATTTCTGTATTAAAAATAGCACCTAGATTGGCATTGTAACTTTCTTCTGGTAATAGTGTAGGATTTGATTTCAGTAAAAAACCATCTCCAAAAACCTCGTAACCTTCAGGAATTCGAAAAGTTCGTTCAAAAGAACCTTTTAGCTGAAAATCGGGTACAATCTTAAAAGTAGTTGCTAAACCGTATCCCAATTCTTCAAAAGTATTTTCAAATTTGATAAAACGATCTTCCTCAACATTGGTGAATAGGTCCTCAACAATACCTTCAGAGTTTAGCAAATATCCCTTAGAAAAAATGGCTGTTTTCCATCTATTATCTAGTATATTGAAATCATAAGAAAGCCCTATGACGTTCTTATTGACAATATGAGGGTCTTGAAATGCTATTCTTCCCGCTTGAGCTTCATCTTCTCCTCTTCTACGGATATAATTCTTAGTATAATTTATACTTATCGAATGAGAATCATTCAAATCATAGGTTGCCAAAGCGTTTACTAAATGAAGATTATCTTTAAATTCAAACAGCGTTTTACTAGCTTCAAATTCTCCTAAGGTCTGGTCACCACGTTCAATGAAATTCCCAAACCAATCATATTTTCTAGACGATGTATCTACTACTTTCTCACTATTTCTGGTRATAGATCCATAAATTTTTAGTTTTAGTTTATCTCTAAGGAGATTGTTCTTTTCAAATTCAATAGATCCTGAAATAATATCATTCTCTGAAAAAACTTCTCCAAATGGGTTTTGTGGATCAATTGGATGCTGAATTTCATTTTCATTTGCCGAAGCAGTTACGCCAAGAACTAGTCGATCTGCAAATGATTTTTCCAATATTCCTGTTTTAACAGCAATCATTTGAGAATTATACGCATCATGAAATCGTTCTACATCATCAAGTCGAATTCCAGTATCATTTCCTAATTCGTCTCTTACTTCAATATCATCTATGGTATAATTATTATCTGAGTAGTTGTAAAAGGAGGAAAGCTGAAACATCCATCCTTTTTTACTATAATGCTGTGCATTCACTGTTGCTCTATGTGTATTGAAAGAGCCTACATCATAGGATACATCAAGAAAATCCTTTTTTCTTATATTTGTTATAATATTGACAGCGCCTCCTAAAGCATCTGCTCCTAAATAAATAGGCACAACGCCTTTATAAATTTCTGCTCTTTCTATTAAAGTAGCAGAAAAGTTATTTAGTGATAAAGAACTCCCAAAGTTTTCAAGAGGAATTCCATCGATAAAGAATTTTACCTGTTTCCCTGACAATCCATTTAACGAAAAATCGAATGCCGAACCTAAACCACCACGCTGTCGTACATTCACACCTGGAATTGTAGTTAAAATTGCATTAATATCTGCACTCGTGTTTTTAAGCTCTTTTATCTCAATTACTTCTACTTCAAAAGCTTTTTCTTTTGTCTTTTGAGCTTCTGTCTTTGCTTTCACAATAACATCATTTAACTCTTCAATGTTTTCTTTTAGAACAATACGTATTCTTTGTTGCTGAGAAGCTACTACACTAATTTGTAAAAATTGTGTTTGAAACCCTACAAAACTAGCTTGTAAGGTGTAAGATCCTTCAGGAACTGAGAGTGAAAATTCTCCATTAAAATCACTACTAGTTCCCCTATTATTAAGTTCTAAAATATGAATAGAAGCTTCTGGTATTGGATGAGACTTTTCATCCACCACTACACCATTTAATAATGCTTGACTATGACAATAAAGGGTAACCAAAAGCATTAAAAAGACACTAATTTTTCTTTTTAAAATAACCACTGACTGTAACAATTTTTTATCTATTTTTGCGACCTAAACAACAACTATTTATAATTAGTCTAAATAAATTTAAAATGCAAAATTAGTATCTAAGGGAAGAGAAAAATGACGCATTATGGATAAAAAAAGACGCGAAAAAACATCGCAGAATGTTGTGCTAAATAAAACGAAAAAGATAGATACGCTATATGCTGTTTCTGAGTTGGTAAGTTCTTATGAACGCTGCGGAATTCAATCCAAAAAATTTCAATTTCAAAAGCGATATGGAATCGGTTATTTCCAAATACACCAGTTTGAAGGTTTATCTATTATGATTTTTGACGTATTGTTTGAAAAAGATCTTACACTAGAAGGATCTATCCCAAAAGACTTTCTTGAAATGTCATTTCTTATTGAAGGTGAACAAATCATTAAAATTCATGGTGTCACAAAAGATCTAATTTATGAAAGTCAGGAGTGTTATTTATTATATCTACAGACCATACAAGGTAGTATTTCTTATCATAAAAGAAAAAGACTGAAAGAAATTAAGATCAGAATGAGTATGGAGTTTATAAAACGACATCGATTGGATGAAGAATATAATATTCTGGAAAACTATTCTCTCTTAAAATTAAAAGATAGTTTTTTAAAACCTCTATGTACAAGAACTCAAGATATACTTACTGAAATCCTTATGGACAAAAGAAATGGATTATTAAAACGATTATTTCTAGAGTCCAAAGTTCTTGAGCTTGTTTCTTTAAAACTAGAAGACACAACAAAACCTTCTAAAACCCATCATATTACCTCAACAGATCATATTATTAAAAAATTATACGGTGTACAGCATATGATCAATTCGGATCTATCGAAACAATATTCCATTCATGAATTATCTAGGCAAATTGGTCTGAATGATTTCATCCTTAAAAAAGAATTTAAACAGTTATTCGGTAAAACCATTTTTGAATATACCACCAAATTAAGAATGGATAAAGCCAGAGAGTTGCTACTACATAGCAAAAAACCGATCTACGAAATCTCAGAATTGGTAGGGTACAAAAACTCAACGCATTTTACAGCTGCTTTCAAGAAAATAGAAGGTATGACACCAAAAAAATATAGAACAAAATTATCTTCAGAAGATAATTTAGACTAATCATTATTACATATTCTAATTTTATTGACATCATTGACTTTCTATAGATATTTTTCTTTTAAAAGTATCTCTATTAGATCTAAATCCTTTTTTCAATCTCATGAAAACAAAGTGAACCATAAATGTTAACCCCATAAACAATGGCATTAATACTATTGTTTCTAATTCACTCATACTTTGAAAACCAAAAAATATCATCCCCCAACAAATTAAGACCCATTGAATCACATATAACGAGGTTACATTCTTACTACAATAATAAAAGGTCCTATATACCGAATTATTTTTGGTTTTAGTAAGTAACCAATGGAATATAGATAATACCGCAAAATTCCATCCTGCAAGGTAAATAACTCCTCCTGGTCCTAAATGGAAAAAATCATTGAAATGATACTCTTCAGCCATAAACACTAAAGGGGCTCCAACTAGTATGCATATGATACCGCCAATAAACATTCTCTTAAATAACTTATCCTGATCATAGTCCATTTCTATATACCATTGTCCAAAAAACATTCCCAATAGTATAAATGAAATCCAAGGAAATACCGAAAAATACACCCAATATCCATTACTCCATAACAGTTGAGTAATATAGCTTAATCCTACTGTTCCAGATTGAAAATCTCTTAATTCTACCGATAAAAAAGCTATTACAATAGCCAATCCCAAAATCAAAAATTTATTTTTTACATACGCGCGTACAAATCCCAATATTACTAATGATATTCCAGCTAATTGTAAAATATCACCTGTTAGTAAGAGGTACATATATTTTTCTATATTTAGAGGACTTTCCCATCCATAGGCAGTTATAAAACTGTCTGGCATAAGACCAACAAGTATTGGTGTCAAAAACTTTAGAAAATTCATTAAATAAGCTACTCCAAGAATTAATATTCCTCGTTTTATAGCACTTTGAATACTCTGATTTCTAGAGATCATAAAAGATACTCCCATTGTGATTAGAAAAACTGGTGTTCCTCTTCCAACAAAATGAATAAAATGTCCTAAAAAAGTATCGGACTGAACATTTTGCTGAGCATGAATCCATAAAGTATGTACCATAATCATTGCAATTACACTGAATCCTCTTCCAAAATCTATAGCTAAAATTCTATTATTTTTCGGAGATCTTTTTATTATTGAGCTTTGTTTTTCCATGTTCTTTTTATGCGCTAAAACTTGAGATATAATAATGATGATTTATATAATAGAAATTGCCTCTCTTTTCTTTAATTGATCTAAATCTTTAAACTTAGCTATAGGATTTTGTAACGTTCCTTCTAGGATTAAGCTTGCCATGGGATCTGACAGGTTTAGCATTTGTTGGGTGTTTTTAAGCTGTAATCTATTCAAGCAACATCTATCAAATTCTGGTACAAACAAATCATAAGTATCAAATTGAGACTGTAATTCTGGATGTTCTTGTTGATATGAATGAATACACAATGCAACTTCTCTCCAAAATTCATATTCTGAAAAAGGAAGATCTTTCTCCAAAATGGGGCCCATAAATCTAAAAAAGCAATCAAATACATCTGTAAAAATGCTAAGTACTTTCATCTTATCAGAAGTCTCCGTATATAACCGTTTCACCTTATTTGGTAATTCTAATTCTGGATTAAAAACAATCACTTCTTCCGTGATATCTTTCATCAAAATCTTTACAGGAATATGGTTTTCTAATACCATAATGATATTTTCGCCATGAGGCATAAAAACAAATCCGTATTTATAAAAACAATGTAGCAAAGGAATTAAATACGCATCTAAATACCTACGAATCCACATCCCGACACCACAAAAAGAGGCTCTAATCAGTTCTACTAGTAATGACTTGCCGTTGGTATCAACATGCAGCAATGCCGCCATCGTCATTAGATCTTGACTCTTTTTTATTTTACTCTGCGGACTTTCTCTCCACAAAGCAGATAACATTTTATTATGGGCATTTGTCTTGCCTAATACTTCATAATAGGTGTTCTGAAAACCTACAGTCGCTACTTCACCAAGCATTGTGAATCCTTGCCGCTTCAGATAAACATCTTTCTCTAATAATTCTGTAATCCATTTAGTGATATGTGGTGTACTCTGCATATAGTGAGGAGAAAGACCTCGCATAAAGCCCATGTTTAGAATAGACAATGCTGTTTTGGTATACATCTTTTCAGGGTTACTTTTATTGTAAAGTGTTCTGATAGATTGTTGTGCAGAAAAATAGTCATCTCCTTCACCCAAAAACACTAAATTTTGATTCGCTATATCGGCGGCAAATACTTGAAGTATCTTATTATTCCATTGCCATGGATGAACTGGAATAAAAATATAAGAGCTTGTATCTAATCCTAAAGACTCTAATTTGGTATTAAATTTTGCTATTAATTGTACTCCAATTTCTTTACGCATTAAGGAGTTATAATCATACTTGTGCACAGAAGTAAAAGTGGTTTTACTTTTATGACCAGCTAGCCAATATATTTTAAATGGTTTATCACTTTCTGGTGCATATTGCAGATAATCCTGATGATCAAAACCTATTCTACCATTATTGGCTACGAAACAAGGATGTCCTTCTGTCATTGCATGCTCAATCATCTGAAAAGAAGAGTTTACTAACTCTTTAGAAGAAAATGTACTATTCGCTTCTTTGTAAGCTGCACTGGAAAGCGTACTAGAGATTTCTTCTAGGTATACAGGTAGTAAGTGTTTTGGTATTTCCAAAGTATATACAAAGTCTACTACAAACTTTAATGCATCGATAGGCGTTGGTTTATTATCAATTTTCTTTATGATAGATTGCTCATCAACATCCCAATGATCCAATGCATATATTTTGGCTTTAAATTCATAGGTAATAGAAGGATTATCAGTTTTTAATATATAGGTGTTACGCTCACTATGACTAGTAAGTTGTTCTGGTTTTAAAAGCAATTCGTGAGCAAATTCGCTAATGGCTTTGGCTACTAAAGCTCTATTTACTCTGGCCCAAGTGATCGGATTCAGATGAGTATCTGAAGTTCTTAAAAGGTTGGTATGTAAGTTGGTCATTGGTGTAGTCTTTTCTTGCAATGCTTTCTTTGCTATTTTGTAATCTTCTATTTCACAAAAAGCAAGTGCTGCGGTTTTTTCTGGCAGCTCTATTTCTTCTTGATAAACAAACCCTGCTTTTTTGTTGAGCCTATGAATCTTTTCATTTCTAACATCCGGTTCTACAACTACTCTTTCTACTTCAGGTAATTCAAAAAAATATTCAAGTACCGTACTAAAAACATTCCAGGTAAATCCTGTAATCTTTTCTTCTGAAGGAGCAACCAAAATATGCATCCCGTAATCCGTATCTCTAACTGCATAGTGTTCTGCAATTCTATCGGTAGATGCTTTGTATTTTTCCATCAAAAAAATGGGGACTCCATTAAAGACACCTATAAACACATCATAATCTTTTCTGGAAACCAGTGTTTCATATTCAGACTGAACTTCAGTCAATGTGCTATCCAGCATTCCCCAATACTTGGCATAAGGATTCGTAACCCATTGATGAATTGTATAGATATCACTATCAAAATCTAAATGACGTAGATGTATGGTTCCGAAATTCTCTATAGTTCTAGAGAACACGATATTTTGAATGGCTCCTATATTTTCCATAATATGAAGTGAATTACGAGATAACATGTACTATATCTTTTCTATAGGCTGCAATTGGATTTTCTAACTTACCAGCGAACTGAAGTAAGGCAACGGGATCATCTAAATCAATCATCTGTTTATGATTGTTTAATTGTAATCTATTCAAACAGGATAGGTGAAACTCTGGAGCAAACAAATCATATTGCTGAAACTTAGCTTCTTTTTCCGGATAACGATCTTGATATTCCTGAATAACCTGAGCAACAACTTTCCAAAATTCTGTTTCTTTAAAATCAGCATGTGCTTCCAAAATTTGAGACATAAACCTGAAAAAACCATCAAATATATCTGTAAAAACAGATAACAGTTTTACATCTTCTGGTACTGGGGCATACATACGTTTTAGATGATCTGGTAGTATTACGTCCGGACTTAAAATGCAGGCCTCTTCGGTAATATCTTTTAAAAATGCTTTTACAGGAATATGATCTTCTAAAACCATGATGATATTCTCGCCATGTGGCATAAACACTAAATCGAAATGATAAAAGCAATGCAGTAATGGACTCAGATATGCTTTCAGATACTTTTCGAGCCAAGTTCCAATGGATAATCCGGATTTTTGAATAATCTTTGGTAGTAACGCTTCTCCTACATGATCGATATGCAGGAAAGCTGCCATGGTCATGGCTTGTTGCTTTTCTGTAATATTTGCTGCTGGACTTTCTCGCCAAAGCGATGCTAACATTTTATTGTAATCATTGTGAGGTCCAAACTCTTCGAAATAAGGGTTTACATAACTTACGGAAGCGATTTCACTTAGCATTCTAAAGCCTGTTTCCTGTATATATGGATCATTATATAATACATCTTCTAACCAAACTGCCATTTTAGGAGCTGTACCCAAATAATATAGAGGAAGTCCTCTCATGAACCCCATATTTAAAATAGAAAGTGCTGTTTTAGTATAGAATTTTTTGGGATTGGTATTATTAAATAAAGTTCTAATGGATTGCTGTGCTAGATATTGATCTGGACCATATCCTAAACAAATCAAATTTCCCGTTGCAATCTCTGGCGAAAATATATTGGCTAACTTATTAAACCACTGCCAAGGATGCATCGGTATAAAGAAATATTCATCTGGATCAAAGCCTCTATTTTCTATAGTTTCTTTAAATACTTGTATAGTATCAGCATCTAACTCTTGTTGTATCAGAGTTTCGTAGGGTAATGCATCTATGGCAGCATACACCGCTCTGCTCTTATGGCCTGCTAACCAAAGTAATGAAAAAGAGTTTCCAGCTTCAGGAGCATACGACCTATAATCACTACTATCGAATCCAATACGTCCATTATTAGCGACAAAACCAGGATGTCCCTCTGTCATAGACTGTTCGATAGTTTGAAAATCTGAGGTGGCAAGCTCCTCTGAAGTTGGATTTCCTTTTAAAAATTTAAATGCACTTCCATACAGCGTACTAATTATTTCTTCTAGATATATGGGCATTTGGGTATCTTTTATACCCAACTGTTTTCTAAGTTCTTTAATAAATAGAATACCATCGATACTAACAGATTCGCTCTCATCATATTTTTTGATGGACTCTGGACATATCCATAAATGATTTAATGCGAGTGGTTTTGCATTAAATTGATATTGTATGGTAGGATTATCTGTTTTTAATATATAACTATTCCAGCCATTTTCTAACTTTTCTAAAACTACAGCTTGTATCAGAAGTTCATGGCTAAATTCTGTAATTGCTTTCATTACAAAAAGAGTATTCACTTTACTCCATACCTCTGGTTGTAAGTGAGCTATAGATTGTTGGGGCGAAACGGCATTGTCTAATGTATTCATAGCACTTCTCTTATTTATTTTTGAAATTGATTTCATTTTTTCAAATGATTCCCTAGTTAAAAATGCGAGTTGCGCAGTTTTGTTTGGGAGTTCAATAATTTTATCTAACTGAAAACCTATGCGCTGGCATAAGGCAAACATCTTTTTATTCCGGATATCTGGTTCTACTACTATTCTGTTTATGCTGGTATCTTTAAAAACAAACTCCATAATAGCAGTAAATAAATACCAGGTAAAATTTGGAATCTTAACATGCGGCGGAGCCACAATAATGTGAATCCCGCAGTCTCCATTTTGTGATGGATATAAGGTATGTATGATATCTTCTTTTGGATTATATCGTTCTAATACAAAAACTGGTTTTCCCTCAAAAACACCAACAAATACATCATAATGTTCCGGCTCCATCAACTGAGCATATTCCTGTCGTAACTGCTGCAAACTACATCCTTGCATCCCCCAAAAGAATGCATAGTCCATATTCACCCATTCATGCAAGATTTCTGAATCTTCGGATAATCGAAAAAGTCTTATATCAATAGTCCCAAAATTTGAAAAGAATTTTGAGTAGATACTATGATATGAATGCTGAATATTTTTCTCTAATTTTTCCATCTAGAATTTCTCATGATTTTAGGAACAATTCAGAAGTACGTTTTATACCTATTTTAAAGATGAAATAGTACAATAATAAGGTGATCACAAATCCACCAAGCGCTACTATAAATGGAATTTGTAGTCCATTATATTCCACTAATAGACCAACAGAAAAAGAAGACAGTAATACTCCTAAGTTTTGAAAAAAGTGAACTTTACTGTAGTCCATGGCATAAGAATTCGGCGTGCTTAACTCGAAAAGCAATACATCGAATTTTACTACTCCTTGAAATATGGCCCAACCATAAATGATCCTTCCTATAATTACGGTAGTCGTATCAGGGATTCCTTGTAGCAACAGTCCTAGAATCCCTAATACTAGTATTGGAATTATTACTCCAAACTGACTATCAGATTGTTTTCTTTTTGTATTAATCCACAGAGCAATTAGTGCAACAAATCCAGGAATTGCATACATCATTCCCGAAATAAGTTTGGAATTATGTGAGGATATGCTTTCCCAATAGGTTACAAAAAATGGTCTTATCAAAAAATCGCTGAAGTAAAGAATCATCGTAGTGATTCCTATTTTTAGAATAAATCCATTTGGGATCACCTTTTTTTTAGCTTCTGTTTTAGTATTTCCCGGTTCAGAAACTTTAGTAGTATCATATTTTTTACTTTTTAATAGAAAAGCACTCATTCCCATTTGGATAAAATCTCCAAGTGCCATGATTAAAAATATATAACTAGCATCTATAAAATCTACTGTAGCACCACCAATAACTGCTCCTAATATACCACCAAGGTGTACGACAACTGATAAAATTCCAATGGTAGTAGGATGCTCTTTTTTAGAAATAATTTTAAGGATATACGGATAGACTAATAAATAGCTTCCTTTAAACAACACCATTGTCAATGAGATGATCCAGAAATTGACGTAAGAATCAGTTGCATAACAACAGAGTGCTAAAATTCCGGCAATACATTGTGTATATACTAGAATATGAAGCTCTGCTACTCTTTTAGAAACATATGCCCAGAACGGAAATGAGATCATCACCATAAAACAAATCGCAGCAAAATAATATCCTACCAGCTCTGGATTCGTAACACCAAACCGAGCTTCAAAAAACTGTGGATAAAACGGATGTAGTAAATAATCACTTACTACAGCCACCAAGGTCATTATGATTAAAAAGTTTCTCATTTAAATATCCTTTTCTATAGTACGGATGTTTCTGCGATAATTTCTTCTTCTTCAGTAACCTCAAATTGTTGGAAGGCAATTCTCTTTTCAATTGGGTAGTAATCTGTACCTGTAAGTTCTTTAATGATATATGAGTTACGATACGCAGCCATACCTAAATCTGGAGTTACAAAACCATGAGTGTGTAACTCCGCATTTTGCACAAAGATTTCGTTTCCTTCGTGATCAATTGCATAGTTTCGATGTACATCATACTTACCTTGTTCATCCCATCGAATTCTATCCTTAATACCATCTATAAACTGTGGTTGTTGATACTGATATCCTGTCGCCAATACCAAACCTTCTGTAGTATGACGATAATATTTATTCTGTTCGTGTTGATGAATTTCTACATAAAACTTGTCTAATGTATCGTCATAAACGGCACTTTTTAATTCAGAATTAGTACGTAGATTGATATTGATATTACCACCTACCACTCTTTTAGTATAGATCAAATCAAAAATATCAGCAATTAGATCCTGATTGATTCCCTTATACAAGTGTTTTTGATTTTTGATAAGCTGATTACGCTTAATACTTGATAAATTATAGAAATAATCTACATACTCCGGAGAAGTCATCTCTAAAGTTAATTTGGAATACTCCAATGGGAAAAACCTAGGAGATCTTGTTATCCAGTTGAGCTCATAGCCTTTATCATCAATTTCTTGTAATAAATCATAAAAAATCTCTGCGGCACTCTGCCCGCTCCCTACAACTGTTATCGATTTTTTGGACTGTAATTTTTCCTTATTTGGAAGGAAAGTACTAGAATGAATAGCTCCATTTTTTAATGCTTTGCAGCAACCTGGAATATAAGGACTTGTGCCCGTACCCAATACAAGCCTTTTGGTTTTATATATTTTTCGTTTGTTTGTCTTCGCACATTTAGAAAATAAAGTATAATCCTTTTCTTTTTCATGATACGCAATTTCCAATACTTCTGTTGAAAACTGAACATTCGATAATTTCCCTATCGCCCATTGACAATATTGATTGTACTCATTTCTTAGTAAGAGAAAATTTTCCCGAATATAAAACGAGTAAATTCTACCTTGTTCTTTGATATAATTTAAAAAACTAAAAGGATTGGTAGGGTCAGCCAAGGTTACCAAATCAGCCATAAAAGGAATCTGTAGTGTAGTATCCTGAAGCATCATTCCAGGATGCCAATCAAATTGCTCCTTTTTATCCAGAAATAGTCCATCCAACTCGGCAATTGAATCCGTTAAACAAGCCAATCCTAAATTCATGGGGCCTACTCCAACGGCTATAAAATCAAATATCTTTTCTTCGTTCTTCATACTACTTTTCAATTAATGATGATTTTTCTCTTAGGTAACTCAATCCAGTTTCTTTAATCATTCTAATGATATATAACAGATCATCAATGGTACTTTTAGGATTTAATAATGTAAACTTCAGATAGGTTTTGTTATCAAATTTGGTACTTGCTACGGATGCTTGACCAGACTTAAATAAGGTATTTTTGATATGCAGATTGATGGTATCAAGCGTAGTATCTGATTCAATTTCAGGGTCTCTAAATCTGAATACTAATGTGCTCAGTTCTGGTTTATGTACAAGCTCAAAATATGGGTCATCTTTTATGCTGTAATATAAATCAAGAGCCAGGTAATGTACTTTTTCCAGAAAAGCTCCAATGTTTTTCTCACCTGTCATCTTTAGCGTAAACCAGAGCTTCAGCGCATCAAATCTTCTGGTTGTTTGAATAGATTTTTCTATGAGATTTGGGCATTCTAAATCTCTATGCTCTAATGGATTTAGATAATCTGCATAGTAAGACACATATTTAAAATACCTAGTATCTTTTACTAAAAACGCACTGGAACAAACTGGCTGAAACATGGTTTTATGAAAGTCGATAGTCACAGAATCTGCCTGTTCTATTCCATTTAAAAGATGGCGATGCGTTTCGGTTAACACATAACTACCACCATATGCCCCATCTACATGAAACCATATATCATATTCTTTCGCAATTTTAGCAATGATATCAATCGGGTCAAAACTCCCAAAATCAGTAGTTCCTGCTGTTGCTACAATCGCTACTGGGATATTTCCTAACTGCTTTTCTTTTTCTATCGCTTGCACTAATGCCTCTGGCTTCATTTTCATCTTCTCATCAGTACTCACTGGAATTACAGCATCATATCCCATTCCCATCAATGCCGCATTCTTTTTAATACTGAAATGCGCCTTATCAGAACAAAAAAATCGAAACTTAGATACCTCATCAGACCAACCATTTTCTTTTAAGTTCAGACCAAAATGCTTAAAAGCATAATCATCCCTAGCAATCAGCAATGCCATAAAATTTGACTGTGTACCACCACTGGTAAATACTCCATCTGATGTGGAAGGCAAATTCATTTTATCACAAATCCATCGAATCATTTCCTGTTCTATATAGGTAGCAGAAATACTCTGATCCCAAGTTTCTATGGCCGTATTAACCGAAGAAGCTATCAAATCTCCTACTAAAGCAGGAAGCAAAACAGGACAATTTAGATGTGCCACGTAATTAGGATGATGAAAGGCAATCGTATGATCTAAATACAGCTCCTTGATTTCTTCTAATGCTTCGGTAATAGAAAGTGTTTCATTAGTATCAGAGGATAACAGGTGTTTTTTCTCCTGAAAATCACATATTTCTCCAGGATAAAAATGATCTCTATCTAAAAAAGACATTACATATTGTAAAGCTTTATGAATATAGTTTTCGTAGGTGTATTTTGATTGGATATCAAAAAAATGATCAACTTTTTGATCAACAGTTAGGTTTGTTTGAGTATCGAGTAGCATTTTATTTTTATTTGATCTAAATAAGTTTTGCAAATGTAAATCCTAATAAAAATAATTTTATGACGCGTTAGGGATAAAAAAAGACGTAGTTAGTAAATAGAGAATTATTTAATATGTAGATAAGATTCCTTTATCAAAAAATTATAATTCCCTCTGATGATTAAATATTAATAGACCAAACCATAGACAACAAAAAAACTGAACTCTTGATATGTATAAAGAGTTCAGTTTAATATTTGTTCTTATTTCGTAGCTTTTTCAAATGCTTTTACACCTCCAACAATAGGAATAGTAATCGATGTTTCATCTAAATCAATAGTAAGTTCTGTTCCGGGTTCTGGTAACAAAGTGAACTGACTATCACTTGAAAAAATCATCAGTCCAATTTGTTGTCCCTTTTTAATGATTTGATCATCTGGTTGTAATTCGAAAGACATTTCATAGAATGCACCTGGTTTTAGAGGTTCACTGTCTGTTAAGGACTTATAATTTTGTGGATCCGCCCAACCACGAGTAATAATATTATTGGTAATCTTCCTTGTTTTCTTTTTCCAAGGTAAAGAAACCAACCAAACAGAAAGATTAGCAGCAGGTTTACTACTTGCCAATTTTATGGTTACTTTAGGAATTCCAGATATATGAATATCTTCTTTTAGTATAGGTGTTGTATACAACAAACGGTGATTAGATGATGGTAATGCTGCCAAAGAATCTCCAGAGAAGGTATAGTCATCTATTAATTTTTCTTTTCCCTGCTTACTTAGTTTATTGTTAACTAACGCACCTACTTCTTGTCCTCCTTTATTTGCAAAAAGAGTGACATCTGTAGCATCAGGATTTGGATATTCTTTATACGAAGTGGGTTCTTCTTGTGGATCATTTTCTCTAACAATCCAAGCGCGTGCATCATTTTCAACATCATTTTCTACTCCGTGTAAATATCGAGTAAACCATCTGTTCATCATGGTCATTGGCGGTGGACCACCATGTCCATTTTGATGGTAATAGATCTGAGAAGGAATCCCCATTTCTTTTGCTTTCTTATAGATTCTATAACTATGTTCTGGCATTACATTCCAATCATTAAATCCATGGGACATCAATAATGCTGCTTTCATAGGTTTTATATCATTTAGATAATCTCGGCCTGCCCAGAAATCGTTATAATCTCCAGTGATTCTATCCATTCCATTTTTCATCTCTGTATCTCGCACTATCTTATTATTATACGGACGCTTAGACTCGTCTCCACTATGAATAAAATCATATAATACATCGATATCTTCTCCTAGATATCCACCTGGAGAACGTACTAAACCGTTAGATCTGTAATAGTGATAATACGAAGTATTTGGAGCGATAGGAATAATTGCTTCTAGCCCTTTTACTCCTGTCGTAGCAGCAGCTAAAGGAATAGTTCCATTATACGAAGTTCCGGTCATTCCAACTTTTCCGGTAGACCAATATGCCTTCACCTTCTCTCCTCCTTCTGGTTCTGAAAACCCATCAATACGACCGCACAACCAATCAATCACCGCTTTCGGTGCTAAGGATTCGTTATCACCTCCTACTGTAGGAGCTCCTTGCGATAAACCTGTTCCTGGAGAGGAAGAATGTACTACAATATACCCTCTTGGAACCCATTTGTAAATATGTGAATTGGAAATAATCGGCCTTTTTCCTCTACGTATCACCTCTACATGTGTTCTTGGTTTTGGTTGTGCTCCAATCTCATGATGTACGTCCCAAAACAATCCATCAGCATTTGCAGCAACACCTGCAAAATAAGGACTAGAAACATAAATAACTGGTAATTTTAATCCTTCTTTTTCGGTTTGATATGGGCGTGTTACTGATACATGCATTCTATCTAAAGCTCCATCTCCATCGGTATCAAATTCTGTTGGCACCCATAGATCATGACGAATCCACTTTCCAGGATTATTAAAAGCTTCTACAATTTGTGCTTCGCCATCCTTAAATACAGGAACTGCTTTTTCCTGAGCGTTTAAAAAGGTAGTTAAGAATAGAAATAATAGAAGAAAATGAGTGTTGATGTTATGAGTCATTATAATTGAGATTTGTTACTACAACCATCTTTAGTTAGATGTCAAGCTTTACCAAACTATGATGGTAATCTATCTTTTGTATACAACAAATATAGAATAGAAATATGAGTTTTTTCTTTTCGGAAGAAAATAAGGAAAGTATTTACACCTTTTTATTAGAAAAATCTGAATTCAAAAAAAAATAAATTAAAGGGGCCAATCTTAAGTACTTAAAAATTTCCTGACAAATGCTTCTACCATTTCTTTTATATAGCTCCCTGCATTATCCATAGCATCCTTTGTATTAAGAGCATACTTTATGACTTCGTCAGCGTACAAAATATTGAAATCATCAATTGCATTTTCTGTTAGCTCAATCATACCACAAAACACTGCTACTTTCATATTATTTGCTTTTGCTACCTTGGTAACTCCTAGAATTGTTTTACCTAATAGTGTTTGGTCATCTAACTTCCCTTCTCCAGAAATTATCCAATCTGCATTTTTTACTTTTTCATCAAAGTGGGCAAGCGATTTTATTAACTCAATTCCAGGTTCTAAGGTTCCATTCAGAAAAATTTTTGATCCAATACCCATTCCTCCAGCAGCACCTGCTCCTTTTATGATTTGTGGATCCATACCAAAAGTAGTTTGTATGATAGCTGAAAAATCTTGTAATCCTTTATCAAGCATCTTAATATCTTGTGCAGTAGCTCCTTTTTGGGCAGCATAGGTATGAGCAGCACCTTCTTTTCCATATAATGGATTTGTTACATCACAAGCGATTTGGAATTGCACTTGACTCAATTTAGGAACTACCTCATCTCTATTGATAGATATTATTTTAGATAAATTAGCACCAATAGGTTTAATTGGCATATGATTTTTATCCAAAAAACGGTATCCAAGAGCAGACGCCATACCAATACCACAATCATTTGTAGCACTACCTCCTAATCCCAAAATAATCTTATTTACTCCTTTATTCATAGCATCCAAAATCATTTCTCCAGTGCCATAAGTGGTCGCATTTTTACAATCAAACTCTTCTTCCTTCAATAATTTCATACCTGATGCTTCAGCCATCTCGATAAATGCAGTTCGGGTAGATTCTGAATATAAATAGCAAGCCTTTACAGGTTTAAAAAAAGGGTTGTTCACCTCTACTATTATCTTTTGACCTTTAAGATAATAGTTCACAACCTCAATAGTACCGTCTCCACCATCAGCTAATGGTAATTTTACAATTTCTATATCAGACCTTAGTTGTTTGATCCCACTTTCAACTGCTAGGCAAAATTCCATTGCCGTTAAAGAGTTTTTAAATTTATCTGGAGCTAAAACTATTTTCACATCAGACGAGTTAACTTAATATATTCACCATAGATAGTGCTAAAAGACATATGATCACAAAATATCCTAAAAGTATAATAACTTCTCGTTTCCCTTGTTTATAGAAAACCACTTTTAGTCCTTCTTTTTGCGTTCCATTTATGATCAAGCTTAAGGTGTATCCTACTACTATAGTAACTATACAACCTATTGCATTCCACCAAAACCAAAATACTTCAGGCACATACAACCAAAGAAACATATTAAAAACAACACCCGCTACAATACCAATATTAGCTCCAATCGCATGTGTCTTCTTCGTAAGAATTGCTAATATAAATGCAGCCAAAATTGGCCCATAAAATATGGAACTAATTTTATTAATCACCTCGATCACGGTACCTTCAATGTTCCCTGCAAAAAATGCAAAAAACAAGCATACCAACCCCCAGAAAACAGAGAGCAATCTGGAATAAGTAACATATTTCTTATCAGGCATATTGGGTTTAAATCTCTTTATAAAATCCTCTAAAGTTACTGCAGATAATGAATTTACGGTAGAACTTAAGGAAGACATGGCTGCTGACATAATGGCTACAATTAAAATCCCTATAATTCCATTAGGAAGGTATTTTATGATAAACACAGGTACCATTAAATCTGCTCTTTTACCTTCTAAACTATTGATATTATCCTGATAAACAACATCCATCAATTCTTGGAAACTCACATCTTGAATTAATAAAGTTCCAAGAACTAATCCCATAATGCAATAGGTAAGTGTAACTGGGAACCGAAGTAATCCATTCGCAAGTAATAATCTTTTAATAGTAGGCATACCTTTAGCGGATAGTAAGCGTTGAGATTGAGTTTGATCCGTTCCATAATACGAAGCATATAAAAAGATCCCTCCAATTACCATTGGCCAAAATCCAAATTCGTCATTTTTATCAGCATTATTAAACCCCCATTTTGAAAAGTCAACTGCAGTTAGTCTATCCTTATCTACATGAGTTAAGAAATTTTCGAAACCTCCTAATTCACTCAATCCATACACTAGACAGACAATTATCCCGAAAAACAAAATACACATCTGTATAACATCTCCCCAAATTACAGCTTTCATTCCACCTTGAAATGAATATATCATTGTAATGATGCCTATCAATAATACAGAAATCCAAAATTCAATTCCTGTGGTAGCTTGTAAAATCAGTGCCATGGTATATACCATAACACCGGTTGCAACAGAACGACTTATTTGAAACACAAAACTTATCAAAAGTCTTGATGAAGCATCAAAACGTTTTTCCAAAAACTCATAAACACTTACAATACCGGAATTATACAAGGAAGGGATGATAGCAATCAACAAAAAAGCCATTGCTAAAGGGACACCAAATTCATAGGTTAACCATTGTAATCCACCTCCTTCTTTTAGACCGACAAATGCTGGTGCCGAAATAAAACTGATAGCGGATAACTGTGTAGCCATAGTAGATAAACTAAGGGGAAACCAACTCATAGACTGACCTCCTAAAAAATAATCCTTGGAATTCTTATTTTCTTTGAAAAAGTACCCAATTCCTAAGAAAGCCAGTAAATAAACCACTATAATTATGTAATCTATATAATTCATAAGTTTATGCTTTTATGTGTAATTTATTACGTAATTCGGTTTTTATAAAAGTTAGCCATTCACTTTTCAAAATACTGAATAATACAATATCAGTTCTTCCTTCTCCATCCAATGAGGGAATAAAATTTCGTAAAACCCCTTCTCTTGTACAACCTAAACTTTGCAGTGCTGCAATACTGATTTTGTTTTCTTCGTGAACACCAAATCCAACCCGTTCTAGATTTAGATTTTCAAAAATAAATTCTAATAATAAATACTTACTATTCTTATTTACCATTGTCCCTCGAAAATCTTTACCATACCATGTATGTCCTAATTTTATCACTTTCAACTGTTCAGAATAATCATATAATCTAGTTGTTCCAGCAAAAGCTTTTTTGGTTTTATCATATACTACAAAGGGATATTCTTTGGCTGCTTTCCGATTGTCTAGTGCATGATAAATATATTTCTGCAACTGCAGGAAACTTTTGCCTTCTTCTATCAAATAATTCCAGATGAAAGAATCATTAGATTGAACAGAAAGCTCCTTTATATGCTCCTTTCGTAATGGAGATAGTCTTACTGTATCATTTTCCAGAATATAGTCTTTTGAAAAATCTAACATCTTCTTATTTTTAAATTCTGGTCATGTTTAGGAATGCATTAAATCGATAAACAATGCTGCACTCCAAGAAAAATTATTACCTCCATACCCTGCATTTTCTTTTTCATGGATTTCCTTCCTAGAATCAAAGTATTCATAAAACCCGTTTTTCTCTATGATTTCCAGAGTATCCTTTTTGATACGTTCTGCAATATCATCATATTCATATTCAGACACACCTCGATACAATATCCAATTTAAATTAATCCATACAGGACCTCGCCAGTACTTTTTGGGGTTAAATCGATCACTAGTTGGATCAAAAGATGCGCATAAATATTGATGATCACCACCAAATTTATCCAGCATTAATTTGATCATAGCAGCAGCTCTTTGTTGATTAGGAATACCTGCAAATAAGGGAGAAAATGATGATGATGACAGGTATCTAAGAGGTTTTTCATTTCTCAAATCATAGTGTATATAAGCGCCAACTTCTTCATCAAACAATTTAGTATTAAATGCATGTATTGCCTTGCTTTGCCAGTTATGCAATTGTTTAATTTTACCCTCATTATCCTCTATAAGATGATATAGCTTGATTAATGACTCATTAGATTTAATTAATAAAGCATTGAATAGTGGATCTTGTACCAAAAATGGGGATAACTCTGCTATTTTTTGATCATTATAGTTATGTTCTTTTGCAATTTCTATAATGTATAAATAGTGATCATACTCTCTTTTTGAAGGTCTCTGCGAAGCATCAACATGAGTCGTATCGCGTCTTTCAAAAGTATACTCTGGAGGATTCATCGTTTTCCAGATGTCATCCCATATTGGAGAATTATCGGTTCCTGATTCCCAATTATGATATATGTAAATTAGTCCTTCATTCTTGGGATCTCTGTTATTGTAAAAATATTCATGATTAAAATACACTTTATCAATAACTGTTTTTATAAAATTAAGTGTAGCTTCTTTGTCAGAACTGATTCTATATAATTCTTCGAGCACAAAGCCTGTTACTGGCGGTTGTGTCATTCCAGTAGTTTTATATTTTTTAGAAGCTTGTGGATGTAAACTAGAATGATGAAAATCGGCTCCGGGAAAATAGGAATCCGTTTCACTATGAAAAACAATGTGCGGAATAAATCCATTATCCCATTGTGCATCTAGTAATGTTGAAATTTCTTTTTCTGCTTTGGGCATATCAAAATGAGCAAAGCCAATAGCAATTAAACCAGAATCCCAAAACCACTGAAAAGGATATAAGTTCTCGCATGGTATGCTAAAATTCCCTTTCCAGTTTTCGTTCAAAACGTCTATTGCCTGTTTTTCTAATGGTGTCATAACAATTCTTATCGATTAATAAAAGTGCATCACTTGCAGTTAGCTACAAGTGATGTTTTAGTTTACATAAATTCATTAAATGGTTTAAAAACTATAGGTAGCGGTTAAGAAAAATCTACGTGGTAGAATGGGTCTTCCGAAGAAAAACTCTCCATCAGCAGATTGCCCGGCAATTCCTGCTCTAGGATTACCTTCTGTAAGTCCGTCGCTATCAAATAAATTAAATATAGAAAGTCCTAATCTTATAGAGTTTGTATTTTGCGTTTCAAAGGTATATCCTCCACCGATCCTCACAATAGAAATAGCATCTAATTCTACATTATTAGAATCATCAGTAAATTTAGCTCCTGTATGATTTAAGGTAAAGTTCCCATCAATCTTTGAATTATCATAATTCACTCCAAGGCTTCCTAAAAAGTTAGGTTGTCTACCAATTTCATTTCCTTCATTAATGGTTGATGTTGTATTATTTACTAAGTCTGTTGTTTCATTTTTAGTAATCTCATGATTCTGATAGGTAAGTGTAGCATTAATGGTAAGATCATCCATCAATCGATATTGTCCTGTGGCTTCTAATCCAAAAGTTCTAGTGGTTTGTTCACTTCTGGCTTGATCTACTAATTGTCCTCCTGATATTGCCTGATCTATTCGGATACGATCACTAAGGTTTACAAAATAACCTGCTACAGAACCTGAAAATGCTGCTGTTCCAAACTTAGCTCCTAATTCTCCCTGAATAATGGTTTCTGCCTCGTAGTTGGTATCTCTAATACCTGGTGTTGGCGCAAAACCTCTTTGTTGCGGAAAGAAAAATCCTCTAGAAAAATTGGCATATAAATTCGTAGACTCTGTCAATTCGTATAATCCAGCTAAGGAAATAGCCCAAGCTGTATCATCAATCTCTCCAGTGGTAAAGCTACCATCTGCAAAACTTACATTTTGCAAATCTGCCGTTAGCTCAGGATTATCATATACCTGAGTTTCTTCTAGTCCTCCTCTTCTAAAAGTACCTTGAGTATTCTCAATACGAAGACCAACATCAAAACGCCATTTATCAAATACCATTTCATCTGTAAAGTAAAATGCAGTTCTACTTTGGGTTAGAAAGTTATTGGCCGTCATTCCTATTCTATTATACAAACCACCTTCAGAATAGATTACATTGCCTCCTCCAGCATCCGTATAACTTAAATTCACCAATCGTGGATTGTTATTAAACTCCGAAAGCACTCTATATTGAAAGTTTACATCTTCTGCCTCTGTTCTTCCTAAAAATGTACCTAAGGTGAATGTATGGTTCCCATCTCCTGACTTTAGTATTAAGTTTGCTTCTCCAGAATAATCGGTCATCGGTCGTAAACGATCCACATGCAAATTCTCCACTACCAAATCAGTCCCGCTAATCTGCTCTCCAGATCCTCCTTGATAAGTAGCATTAAAAGCCGTATTTCCAGGTGCTACTTCTGCTACATAATTATTTAAGGTTATAGGGTTTCCAAAATTACCGTTCCCTCCTACGTACAATGCAAAATTGTGCTGATAATTCGCGTACTTGGCTTTTGCTTTAAATTTCAAATTATCAGTAAGATTATAATTAAAATCTGCTAAAAGATATCCTCCTCTTGTAAAAACACCATCATCAATTGGACTTTGATATACGCCGCCAGGTGTTAAAAAAGATGTATTTGCTAATTCACCTGATAGTAGTTGTTCTACTTCATCCCCATCATTACCTCTTATACGCTCTCTGGATCCTCCTTGAAGTGGTAATGGTAAGAAGAATTGTGCTCTATCATTGATAAATTGTCCATGCACTGTAAAAGAACCATTATCAAATTTCTTTTTGATATTCGCTCTAAACTGAACTCCTCTGGTATCCAAGCCAGTTTCTATAGGACCATTATCTTTTCTTACAAAACCTGTAAAAGCGTAGTACGTATTCGAATCTTCTCCTCCTAATCTACCTCCTGTATAAAAGTCAGTTTTCAATCGTCCTCTATTTCCATATTCGACATTAATCAAAGTTTCATCATTCGTATCCCCAGTTTTACTGGTATAGTTTATAATCCCTGCAACAGATCCAGCTCCGTATAGTACAGCGGCTCCACCACGTACAAACTCTACTCCTTTAAAGCCAATATCAGGCCTGGCATATACATCGTGCGCAGAAGAATTCAGACCAAATGTACTGACCAATGGCATTCCATCATATTGTAATGGATTGAATACATACTGACCTCCAGAAGGAAGCCCTCTTACGAATAAGTTAGTTGCTGTTTCTCCACCACCACCTTCTGCAGTAATACCCGGAACATCTCTTAAAATATCTGCCTGGCTATTCGCTGACAACTTTGTGATTTCTTCGATTCCCTTGGAACTAATAGATAAAGGCGCTTGTTTTTGAGATCTAAAAGTGGAGGATGCTGTAAGAACTACTTCATCCAAAGTATTACCTTCTTGTAAGGTAATTTGAAGCGTAATTGGTGTTCCATTGAGCTCAATGGATTCGGTGTGCGTTTTAAATCCTAAAAAAGAAACTTGTAGTTGCTTTAGACCAGTAAGATTTGTTGAAAAGCTGAACTTTCCATCAAAATCTGATACGGCTCCTGAATTACTATCGAGAATAGTGATGTTAGCTCCTAATAGGGGTACACCTGCGTTATCTGTAACAGTCCCTGAAATTTCTGTTTGCGAGAATACTATTAATGCGTTGAATACACATAATAATACAGTGATAGCTTTTTTCATTATTAATATGTTTATATGAAGTATTATTCAAATTTATTGCTATAATCACATAAAAAAAGCTAAAAAATTATCATTTTTGTATGCAAACGTTTTCGCAAACGTTTGCAATTTAATTTCATTAAACCTTTACTATGAAAAAAGAGATTACCACCATGAAAATGCTAGCACAGGCATTAAATCTCTCCATTTCTACTGTTTCGAGAGCACTCAATGATCACCCAGATATAAGTGAAGAGACCAAAACAAAAGTGAAGCAGTTAGCACAATCCAAAAACTATATCCCTAATATTTTTGCAAAAGGATTTAGGAAACATAAATCCAATATTATTGGAGTCATTGTTCCTAATATTACCCATTATTTCACAGCTACTATTGTTCGTGGCATTTTGGAACAAGCTTCGATACAAGGATATCGAGTGATTATATCAGAATCCAATGATGATGTTAATAAACAAAATGAAATGTTCCATACCATGATACAGTTTGGTGTGGATGGAATATTAGCTTCTTTGACCAAAATGACTCGTGACATAGGTAATATTCTACCTATCATAGATACACTTCCTCTCATCTTATTTGATAAAGTATCTGACAAAATTCCTTGTACACAGATTACTATCAATGATGAAGAAGCAGCTTTTAATGCAGTGGAACATCTGATTAACATAGGAAAAAAAAGAATTGCCATTATTAAGGAAAGAGAATTTTCATATACCTCGGAAAAGAGATATGCTGGATATATAAGAGCATTAAAAGAACATCAAATAGAAATTGATGAAAAAATCATTATAAGTGTTGATGATATCTCTTTGCAACAAGGAAAAAGAATGGCTAATATTTTATTGAGCATTCAAAAAAGACCCGATGCTATTTTTGCCATAACTGATAGTGCGGCCATTGGTGTTATTCAAACCTTAAATAAATTTAACATCAAAATTCCTGAGGATATCGCTGTAGTAGGATTTAGCAATTCTAGAAATGCTACTATTATCAAACCCAATCTTACCACCGTTAATCAACCTGGAAATACTATTGGAAAAACCGCAACAAAATATCTGATTAAAGAAATTGAAAATGAGAATGACTCAGATATTCTGGTAAAGAAAACCATCGAAATTAAAACAGAATTGATCGTTAGGGAATCTACTTTTAGCGTATCTTAAAGTTTGTTCAAAAGAAAATACTATATAAATTCTTGATTTTTTTTACTATCACAAATTATGATTACAAATGAGTCTTAAAAAATTGTCCGATACTATAACTTAGGACATTTGACAATGAACAATCAACAGATAACATTCTGTAAAAGAGTTTTCTTTGCAACAAATTAAAAAATCAAAAAACAATGTCTCGATTAAAGAAAATAGCACTCTTATTATTTATTTTATATCCTTTTTTAACATATACTCAAGCGGTATCGAAAAATGAAAAATATAAAGTTATTCAAAGAATAAAAGTTTTAATCGATTCTAATTACGTTTTTGTAGATAAAGCCAAACTCATAAATAATTCAATTGATAGCCTAGACGCTTCTGGTAAATATGATGCTATTAAAGATTATAAAGCGTTTGCAGGCGTTTTAACAAATGATCTAGTAGCCATCTCTAAGGATAAACATTTTGTAATTCAATATAGACCAGAACTTATAAAATCCAGAAGAGAATCACGTAAAAGGCAACAAATAACTGAAAACAATGACGAAACGGAAAGCCAAGAAGAAGAAATTGATTTGGATTTATGGTACGCACAAAAAGAAAATTTTGGTTTTGAAAAAGTAGAAATATTAGATGGAAACATTGGATATATAAAACTTAATTTCTTTCATTTTTTAGAATGGGTGCAACCAACTATTGATGCTTCTATGCGATTTGTTGCAAATACCGATGCCTTAATTATCGATCTAAGAGACAATGGAGGAGGATATAGATCAGATAGTTATATAGGTAGTTATTTCTTTGATGAAAAATCAACGCTCTGGAATACAAGTTATGATAGGTCTAAAGATTTGACAGAAAACAGATATACCTATGAGAACGTCAATGGAAATCGTTATCTCAATAAACCAATTTATATTCTTGTAGGTGAGAAGAGTTTTTCTCGCGCTGAAGGATTTGCATACTGCATGAAACACTTTAACAAAGCTATAATAGTAGGTCAAACAACACCTGGCGCAGCACATGGAATTAATTTCTTAGAGATGGATGATAATTTTATGATACAAGTACCTGTAGAACGCAACATTCATCCTGTTACAAAAACGGACTGGGAAGGAATCGGTGTTATTCCGCATATCAAAACAAGTAAGGAGGAAAGTTTTAATGTAGCTTATACAAAAGCATTAGATACGCTTCTTGCCTCCAAGAAAGATCAAGCATTGGGAGTCCATTATGAAAGACTACAGAAAAAATACAAGGAGATTAAGAAAAAAATAAGCAATAAATAAGCCTTTGGTTTTAAAGAAGAACGGCTCTCAACATGCATTATCAAGTACTTCATATATGACGTTGATCTTTGCTTGATAGATTAAAAAAATGAGTTCGCTCCATTCAATTATTTTTTATTACTCATAAATTCAAGGTGTTTAGGTAATCTGTATTTAAAGTTTTACTTATTTTTATTTCCGCAGATATTTAAAACTTGGATTATATAATTTATGCATTCTTTTTATAAGGTTATCTTTTTATGGGTTCTGTTTTTACCTTTTTCTAAAGGTATGCAAGCACAGAATAGGGTTATTGATAGTCTAAAAAATGAATTAAAGGTACATACTCAAAAAGATACAATTCGTGTTAGAATTCTTAACAATCTAGCCTATTATAACTACCGTAACAACCCATCTAAGTCCTTAGAATATGCTGAATTAGCAGCTAAACTAGCGGACGAAATACAATCTACAAAAGGAAAAGCTCGTAGTTTTTATATGAAAGGAATTACCTATATGGAACAAGGTAATTATGGGATATCTATTAAGAATTATGAAAAAGCTATAGAACTATATACATCAATCGATGATTTAAGTGGATTAGCAGGTTGTTATAATGCAATGGGCGTTCTCAATAATTACAAAGGTAATCTACCACCAGCTTTAGAGTATTTTGAAAAAGCCATGGACATAGATCAAAAACTCGGTGAGAAAAAGAACATGGCCTATTACCTTAGTAATATTGGCAGTATTTATTCAAGCACAGGAAAAAGCAAAGAGGCGCTTGCTAATTTTCAAGAAGCACTACAATTATATACCAATACCAAGAATCAATACGGTATCATTACCTGTTTAAATTCTATCGCCATTATACATCAGGATCAAGGTAATTATCCATTGGCTTTGGAGTATCAAAACAAGGCACTAGAAATTGCTAAAAAAAATAAAGATTATAGCAGTATTTTTCAATCATTCAATAATATTGGAAATATTTATAGGCAACAGGAACTCTATGATAAAGCCTTGAGTTTTTACAATCAAGCTTTAGCTATAAAACAAACTAGTCAAAACCCTAGGAGTAGTTATGCTATTAAAAGTAATATGGCTGGCATTTATGCTGATCAGGGAGAATATGAGAATGCCATCCCCTATTTTATAGAAGTAATTGAATTCAGTAGAACTATTGAAGATAATGAACAGTTAGCCATTAGTCATAATGGTTTAGGTCAAGCTTATCTAGGCCTTAAAAAATACCCTAAAGCTTTAGAGAACTTTCAAGAAGCAAATAAAATAGCTACCATAAGCCAAAGGAAATACGACTTAGTTGGGTCTTATATTAGTATGTCTGTGGCATATTACTATATGAAAAAATATAAGCTAGCATTATATAATGCTGAAAAAGGAGCTCAATTATCAAAAAAATATAAGTTTTTAATACATCAACGAGATGCTTATGAATTATTATCTAAAATCAATAATGAATTAAAAGAACACGAAAAAGCATTTATTAGTAATCAGCAATTGCAAGTGCTAAATGATAGTCTTTTTAATAGAGACAATATTCAGAAAATGGCAGAAGTAGAGTATGAATACAAATATAAAGATGAATTAGAATCGGCTGAAAAAAGAGAACTAAAACTTACACAAACTGTACAAACCACCACCAATGATTTAGAGAAATCACAACGTAATTCTTTTATTGCAATTATTATCATTTTATTGATATCTATAGTCTTAGGAAGTATTATTTTCTATTTGAAATTAAGACATGTAAATGCTAAAAATCAAAATATTTTAATTGAGCAAAAGTTATTACGGTCGCAAATGACTCCTCATTTTATTTTTAATTCATTATCGGTACTACAAGGAATGATTTTGGACAAAGAAGAGAAAAAATCCATTTCTTATTTGTCTAAATTTTCCAAATTAATGAGACTTATTTTAGAAAATTCCAGAGAAAAAACAGTCTCTCTTTCAGAAGAATTAAAAGCTGTAGAAAACTATTTGGCACTTCAAAATCTTGAAAATTCCTTATACCAATACAGTATACATGTGGAAGAAACAATTGATACTTCGGAATTTCAAATTCCACCAATGTTGATTCAACCATTTGTAGAAAATGCGATCGAACATGCTTTTGAAAATCAACCTGAAAAACGAATCATTGAAGTAGAAATATGGTATAAAGATGAGGATCTGATTTGTAAGATTTTAGATAATGGTATTGGAATCGATGCAAAAGAACCAAGTACAAATCAACACAAAAATTCGGTATCCACTGCTATAACCTCTGAACGATTGAAGATGCTTTCCAAAGATTTCAAAAAACGAGGTTCTGTTACAGTAGAAGATCGAAAAAAATTTAATGAACAGGGAACTGTGGTTACTTTGGTCATACCCTATAAAACTATCTTAGATTAATGAAAGCACTGATTGTAGAAGACAAAGAATTTATAAGAAAAGGATTATTAAACCTTTTGCAACTTATCGAAACTCCAGTCGAAGTGATTGGCGAGTGCGAATCTGTAAAAGATGCTGTGGTAGTAGCAAATGCCTGTAAACCAGAACTTATTTTTTTAGATATTAATCTTACAGATGGAACCGGATTTGATTTCTTAACGCAAACTGAAAACTTATCCTTTAAAGTTATTTTTATTACTGCCTTTGAAGAGCACGCTTTGCAAGCCTTAAAATTTGGCGCTGTAGATTATCTTCTCAAACCTGTTGATATAGAAGAATTAGAAATAGCACTAGAAAAAGTCACTAAACTGCCTATCAATGCCCAAAAAGAACAATTAAAAATTGCGAAAGACGCTTTAAAAAATGAGTACTCCAAAATTATACTCTCCTTACATGACAGCTTTCAGGTAATCAATTTAGAAGAGCTTCTGTTTTGTGAATCTGATAAAGGGTACACCACTTTCTATTGTAATGACAATAAAAAATATGTGGTCTCTAAAACCATCAAAGAATTTGAAGAACGTCTTCTACAAACTCATTTCACCAGACCTCATCAATCTTTCATAGTTAATTTAAATTGTATTGATAAATATGATAAATCAGGTGTTATTTATCTAAAAAACGGTAAAAAGATACCCGTATCTACTCGAAAGAAAGAAAAGTTTCTAGAGTTGTTTTTAAGCTGGAATAAGCGTTAGTATATCTCATTTACGTATTTTTTATAAGAATCCACACTTATGGATTCTGAAATAGCGAAAATAGATTCGCTATTTTTTACTACCTCTATGCACAATACTTTTAGCAGTGTTAACCTAAAAAAACACTACTATGAAAGTTATATACAAAGCTGCTATTATCCTTTCCATATTAACAACAATTATCTCTTGCGGATCATTTGGAGATGAATATACTTCCGATAAAAAAGGGTTTTCTGCTATAGAAAAAGAAGTGAAAGACAAATTTGGAAGCAATGCGTATTTCACAGAATTATCAATCACTCATAACATAGCTATAGGAAACATTGTAGGTGTTACAGTTACCGAAGCACCAGAATCCTTAAAAATGGGGCAATGGAATTTAATACAGGCTACTTGGAAACAAAATTCTGAAATCTCTTTAGAAGTTCCACAAGGACGTAAAGCAGCAGAATTTATGTTTCAGCTAAACGACAAAATCAACCTGGTAAAACTCGGAGAATTAGTTGAAAAATCAAGTATCCAATTACAAGATGAAAAGGATATTAAAAACCCTCTACTAAATATCGCCTTCATAAAATTTCCAAAAAATGGTGACACTTCCAAAGCAGAATACCATGTAAATCTAAAACCTGAAAATGGAGATACCAACTTTAGATTTAATTACGATTTGCATGGAAACCTAATCGAAATGGATTATTAAAAACAACATTCAATACTTAAATATACAATTATGAAAAAAATTACTTTCCTTATACTATGTTACTTCTTCATTTTTGAAGTATTCGCACAAAATGTAAACATTCCTGATGCTAATTTTAAAGCATATCTAGTAGGTAATGCATCTATAAACACAAATGGAGACACAGAGATACAAGTATCCGAAGCTACAGCATTCACAGGTCATATTAACTGTCCTTCATTAAATATAGCTAGTTTAACAGGTATCGAAGCATTTGTTAACCTATCTGAGTTAAGTTGTTACAGTAATAGTCTAACAACCTTAAATCTGGAACAAAACACAGCTTTAACTTTTTTGAGAGCCGAACATAACCAGATAGCAAATCTAATTTTGAATAGAAACAATTCATTACTCTGGTATATTAATGTTACCTCAAATCAGCTTACAAGTTTTAATCCTTGGGAGCATCCATTATTAGAGATTCTTTTTGTTCGCTTCAATCAATTAACCACTATCGATACAAGTCAAAACACCTTACTACGAATTCTTGGCTGTGGTTCGAACCTATTAACAAACCTTAATGTGAGTCAGAATCCTGCTTTGGAATATTTATATTTTGATAATAATCAAATAGCAACTATAAATTTAAGTCAGAATGCTGCATTAGAATATATTTCATGCACAAATAATGTTTTAACCAATCTAGATTTCTCGCAAAATCTAGTATTAAACGAAGTTGTATGTTGGAACAATCAATTGACCTCAATTAATGTTACTCAGAATACTGTACTGACTAAACTTAATTGTCATGGAAACTTACTTACTTCTATTAATGTAAGCCAAAATATCGCCTTACAAGAATTATTTTGTGAGGTTAACCCTATAACTAGTTTAGATGTAAGTCAAAATACAGCTTTGGTAAAATTAGGGTGTTATACCAGCCAACTAACTAGTTTAAATGTTCAAAATGGTAACAATACTAATTTCACATATTATAACTCTAATTACAATCCAAATTTAGTTTGTATACTGGTAGACAATGCTAACTATAGTGTAGCGAATTGGACAGGCGTAGATCCTGCATCAACATTTGTGGACAATCTACCAGCCTGCAATACCCTATCCACACCAAGTTATGTTATTGACAACAACCTCAATATATATCCAAACCCAAGTAGTTCTTATATAAACATCGATTATACCGATGAGATTAAAACCATTAATCTTTATAATGCTTTTGGTCAAAAAGTAACTGAGACAGATAAACGGACTCTAGATGTGCAGGGATTAAAATCAGGGATTTATTTTCTAAATCTAGATTTGAAAGAGGTAACAATCGTCAAAAAAATTATTGTCAAATAAAGATCTACAAACTGGTAACGGTTAATTCAAAAAAAGTAAATAAATAAACTCAAAATGGAAAAAATAATTACAATTAAAAACGAATACAATTCTTTAGATGCATTATATAAGATTTTAAAAACAAAATCCACTTTTACATGCACCAAAGAATATGACACATGGGAAGTACGAAGAGATACCAACGGACAAATGGCGCAATGCATTGTGTTAAAAAAAAGTTCCATGCATGCGATTAAACTCTATCCGATGAATACCAATGAAGTTAAAATTAACTATATTATACCAAACAAAATGATGCATGCATATTTTGGAAAAAGTGTAAAAGCCCGAAGAGATATTATCGAAGTACTAACAGGAAAAATAAAAGAAACCCTTCTTGCTCCTTCTCAAAAAAAGGTTTTTGAAGAACTACAAACCATTGTCAGTAAGACAATAACCTAACTTATATCAAATCATAAAGAAATAGGAAAAGCCTATAAACGATTACAGATAAACTAAGCCAACAAATAAGAAAATAACATATATGAAGATTGTAAAACAAATATTAATGTACATTTTTTGGACAATGATCTCCATAGTGTTAGGTATTTGTTATATGCGAATTCTTGTAGGACCTTTTAGAATTACAAAGGAAGGATTAGGATATATCCTATATATATTTTATAACCTAGGATTATTTTATGTAGGGTTAGCCGTTGGAGTTGTCATAGCATTCTTTTTCATTCTGTTAGATGTTTTTTATTTAAGAAAAAAATTACAAAACAAGAGTGCATCTATATTATTAAGATTGGGATTTCTCTTTTTCATTGCTGCGATTGTAGCAGGAGCACATTATATATTAGAAAAAGTAATCGATGTAATTTAACAAATGGAGATCCAACAATTAGAAAATATAATAGTAACACACATACAACAAGGAAATGGTTTTACAAAGGAGATGCGTACCATTTTGTTGGATTATAAAAATACCGGTGGAACACAAGACAAGGTTGTAGCACTACTGAATAAATTAAAAACGGAAAATCCAGATAATCAAATAATACAGGATGGCGCTGATGATATTTTAGATATCGCAACCGGTTATTGCGGACCTTCGATGCGCGTTTGGGAATAAAGAATATGGAAATGAAATTACAACCTCTAAGAATACCGGCTGGATGGAAAGTGAATTGGAACTTATTTTATGAGCAAGATATTAATGAAGAAAATCGCTTATTCGAGTTTTCCAGTTCAACATTATTATCCATATCCAACACTCAAAAAAATAAAAACATAGAGCTAAGCTGGTATCCTAAAGGAGACTTAAACGGCAAGTATATTTTAGAAGTATATCATCTCGTTGAAAAGTATAATGCTAAAAAGAAAAAAACAGAAAAAGTACCAGAAAGTTTACTACCAGAATTATCTTTTGAAAACAAAAACAGACAAGAAATAGTTGATAAAATAGAAGCTTTGGTATCTGTATAAAAACCTTTTACAAAAAACTATAAAGGAAAACTTAGGAGAAAATATAAATAAAGAAAGAAGCATTAAATGAAAATACAATTGATCTTATTTCTAAATGGATTGATAAGCGTATCTATATTTTTAAGATATCGTATCCTAAAACCATACATCAATAAGGAGATAACTTACATTTTGATATTATTTCTGGTATTTGGTTGTGTAGGGAGTCCAGAAGAAAAGAAAAACATCGAGGATGAATCTCTGGACACGTTAAGTGAAAAAACTACAATAGATACTATTCAGGATATTCAAACGGATGCTAATTTTGATGTAATCATTAAAAGTTTATCGTTGAGAAAAACACCATTGGTTGACAGCACAAACTTTGATAGTTATGCAGATGATTTTAAAACCTATACTAAAGAAGAAGTAGCCCTTCTAAAATTAGAAGAATTATATCCCAATTTCTATAAAGATGGATATAACTATAAAGCGACTCCTTCCTACAAATTAGAGTTTTCAAAAGAATTTTACTCTGCTGTAATTGCCATTTTTAAAGGAGAGAATGAAATGGAATCGCAGCTTATTAATTATGATATGGATGGAAACATCATAGATGCTAAAGTAATAGCTTATGATGAAATTGCTGAAGGAGCTTTTCAGAGAAATTCAAAAATCGAAAATAATACAATTACTATTACTTATATAGATTGGATGGACGAAAGGAAAGAAACCATCGAAGTTTTTGAAATAACTCAAAACGGTAAAATAAAAATAATTCCACAAGAAATTACTGAGCAACCATCAAACGCTCCAAATCTTATTGCTTATGTGATTGAGCAATTGAGTTTAGATAAGTCTAGAATTAGTGTCGAAGATATAAAGCTCTTGCCTAACTCCAACGAAGCTATTATACTTCTTGGAGAACTTGCGGGTCAACATGAAGATAATGATGAAGTGTATGAATTGAATAGTCATATTGCTATTGTAAATACAAACACTAGTAAGATCACTCATGAGTTCTTCGAAAGTTCAAAAACAAATGGCTGGTTTTCTGATGCTATATTTATTGAAGATATTTCTATAGATACTACCAATTATAGGTTATCTCACTCAAAAAATGCTTTTGGAGTTATCCTAACACATCGAACACTATCACAACCAAATCCTTACAATAAATCTGCATTATCACTCTACATGAGGGATCAATTTGACATCAAAAAAATAGTCGATGACTATATCATTTATGAAAGTACTGGAGAAGTAAATGTCAATACATGCCATGCCGAAATTAATATTGAAGAAAATAAATTAACAGTAAGTAATGCTATAAATAATAAATGGTTTGATATTAAAGTAAAAAACATCCATACCAAACGCATTTTTACAGAAGATGAAAACKGAGAATGTAATCCTGTAGATTCTATTCTTTCTCAGAAAGATGTGATCCTAAAATTTGATGGAAAAATCTATAAAGAAATTAAACAATGAAGTTAAGTCAATCCTTTAGTGGAGCTTTACGAACCTTTGCTTATTTTATGGCAAGCGGCACACATTATCAATTGAAAGATGTTGATTACCTCAAATTGTATGGAGAAGAACCAAGTGCTATAGAACAAGCATTTGCCATATTTGCTAATGTTATAGAACTAGATATTAATGGTAATGTGCTTAACGCAAAATATGCCGAAAAGCGAGCTGTCGATTATATACGATCCTATTGCGATGCTAATTTCAAAGTAGAACCTCCTTTTGAGGATTGGGAAATTGAATTGTATTAAAATGATATCAATTAGAAAAATGAATATATCTCATACTATTTTCTTATATAAAAACATCTTTTTAACGATGCTATTAAGTCTGTATTTTTCCCTTTCATATTCGCAGAAAATGACAAACCACTTACATAAAAAATTAATATCAAAAGTTGATACCATATACGAGGAAACTCCAGATGATAATCCTTGTGCTGGTAGCGAAATTTATCTAATGTTGGTATTTGATGAAAAACAAATACATATATCTGAAAAGGAAATATCATCTTGTAATAAATCATCAACTCATAAAATTGGAATGTATGATTGGAAGCTCGTATCCAATAATACTATTGAAGTAGATTTTATTACCAAGGAAGTAGAAGGTACGTACGCAGAACAATTACAATTAGAACTGCGAGACTCAAAAGTCATAGGAATCATCACACATCTAAATGGAAATGAAGTTGAATATGTTTTTAAGGAAATAACAACAATATGAAATCCCTACAGCTAAAGGATAACATACAATTTGAAGATGAGGAAGAGATTATAATTTTTAATCACTATTCATTTTGTGAATTGATTAAGCATATTATGGTACAATATGGAAAAGTTACGTATGCCGAAGCTCAGCAAAAATTAGGTACTTCTTTTTTAAACGAAGCTCCTCAATCTTGGAATGAGGTAGAACTTTTAGGACATGAATTAGAATATCATTGGGCAATGCATTGTCTTCATGGTCATATGTATTGGTTGAATGGAATTCCAAGTGATTTTAACGATTTTAAAAATGAATATCTTACATGGGAAAAAGAGATTACAGAAAAATACAACCTAAAAAAATCCTTTGAGTATTATGAAAAAAAATAAACGCATTCTATTTTTTTTGATACTCATAGTGCTCATTATATCATGGTTGCTATACAACGAGTTTCGCGCATCAAAAGAATTTAGAACATACTATAGTCCGGATGGTAAGTATCAATTAACTATAGAACAAGAAGGTAACTTCTTTTCACCAACAATGCCAGGTGATGGAGGTACAAGTTCTGAAGTTATTGCTGTTTTAAAAGATGCCAAAGGCAATATCATCGGAAAAAGTAGTGATAACAAAAATTGTTCAGTATTGCTTTTTAGCATAGATGTGACTTGGGATCTTGAAAATATGGAGGTATCCTACGCAAAAGCAAAAACAATCAATCTAAAAACCGGTGAAGTAGAATGCTAATAATAAACAATGCTAAATAACTGAATAATGGAAAAAGGTTGCAGAATAGCAGATGCCATGAACACATACAATTTGGCATTAAGCATTATAAAATCAAAAGGCTATAAAATATTTGTACTTCCACACGCTGATGAAGAGAATTTTGATTTTTGGGCTATTAAAGGCTCAAGACAGTTTGCTGGAGGCGATCCATTACGATTATTAGGGCTGGTTAGTATTTGGGAAAACACAGGAGACGATTGGCAAAAACATATGCCAGAAGAAGATATTTATGACCAAATTTTATCAAGAGCATTTCCAGATAGTGTAGAAGATTTTGATCAATTAACAGCAAAAGATTTTGAAGAACTAGTTTCTGATTATAAAATATTCTTCAATAAAATCTTAGATAAAAAGTTTCCGAAAGACCCAACCAGAAAAGAAATGTTCGATCTATTGAGCTCATTTTATAAAGAATAATATGCAATTAGATAACATGATATTTATAAGAGTATTTACTAGTGCCATATGCATATTAATTTGTGCAATTGGAAACGCACAAAACGATTATTTCGTAAATGCAAAAAGTGGATTAAATGTTCGTTCCAGCAATAAATTATCCGCAAAAAAAGTAGCCAAGATTCCATATGGAGTTACAGTAGAGAAAATAGCAGATACGGATAAAGAAATGACCATTATCGATAATGGTGTAGAAATAACTGGAAAATGGGTTAAGATAAAGTACAGTAACTATCCGTATATCATATTTAAAGAAACTGATACCTATGAAAAAGAAGGATATGTCTTTGATGGGTATTTACAAGCATTCAAAAATAAAAACGCCATTAGTATCTCTACAATAAATGAAGCGCAGTATAATGATTTAAAGAAAAAAGTTTTAAAAGAAACAGAAAAACCAATAAAAATCAATGACTTAGATTCGGTTAAGGTGCTATTAAAAAATCGTGTCGAATGGGTAACACAATTCGAAAAAGAAGAGGACAAAAGAGAAGATCAGATAAAAAGTATAACTATAGATAATGGACAAAAGTTGGTTATGTATAAGAATTATAGTGAAGATTTCTATTTCAGAAACGCCGCCTGTTATTACCCCGAATATGGAATTTTGGTTTTAGATGCAGGACATTCTAGCGATATGTCTTTTTCAATTAAAACAGGAGAAACATATATAACCGCAGGAAACCCTGAATATATTCATCACTCCCCTCGAAAAAACTATCGTTTAAATGGATCTTATGATGGACAAGAATGTATAAACTACTTTTTTCAGAAAAAGATAAATGGAGAGTTTGTCTACCTAGCTGACTTTTACTGGGATTATGAAACCTGTTATTTTAATGAGTTTTATTGGATTAGCGAAACCGTATTTATTTATAGGAATGCAAGAGCGCTAGGCTTGCACACTATGCCTGGGTATTTTAAGGGACATATAAAATTAAATTAAGAATGTACTATTTCAAAAATCAGAAGTTTTTAAATGACTAAAATATCGAAAGCAGAAAAACACCAACAAAAATTAGAAATAGAAATTGCTCGAAAGGCAAGCTTTATGAACACCACAAAATGGAAAGCCCTGTTCTCAATATTGACGGATTTAAATCTCCCATTTGAATCTACCATAAAATTACTTTTAGATGCTAAAACTAGAGCGTTCTCGATACCTAACTCTAATAATTTGATTAATGAAAAATATATAGAAGAATATTGGGGTGTTTTTGAATTAAAAGAAATTGAATGGATATTAATTTCACTAAAAAATGACTTTCAAAAACTTGAACAACTAGAACAAATGCTTCAAGAAGGGAAACAATTCGAATATGAAACATCAGAAGCTGGATTAAAAATCTATGGATATAAATAAAGAAACATGAAAATAAAATTACAAATACTTTTTACCATCATTGCTTTATGCATTTGTTTGAATGCCTGCAAAGACAGTTCTGAAACTTCTGAAAAAAACGCCTCTAATACAGAGTTAACAAAAGAACAAACAAAAAATGATAGCTTGACAAATGAACAACCAGAAAAAAAAGAAGATAAGCTTACGCTCTTATCAAGCAAACTTAGACCTAACGAACATCTTGAATTAGGAAAAAGTTATACGGACACCATTAGTTTTATAAGCTTTGATGATAATTATGATTACTGGCACTTTTTAGCAAAGAAGAATAAGGATACGATTGACATATCCTACAATATTGATGGTATTTCTCAACTTGCTACAGGAGATACATTAGAAATCAATTGGGAATTAAAAATCATGGAAGAAGCAGGAGATCCCAAAATCACCTATACAAAACCATTTTTGATCTCATTCAAAAAAATCAATGCTGAACAATCCAGCAATCAAAAAATAAAAGTTTTATGGAGAGAAACATTGTATGATGAAGAACTAGAAACAGATATCAATACCATTGCTTTAAACAATGAATATCTAGAAAAGATAACAGCACAAGAAAGAGCCGCTTTGGGTTATATTACAACCTTTATCGGAAATGAATGCGAATGGGACGGGAAAGCAAATAAAGATAGAAGTAATCTTTCTTGTGTAGTATTAAGCAAATTAAAATTAGGATATCAATGCTCAGAGAAACATCTTGGATTTTTGAGGACATGGTTTTCAAAAGACACCTTAGCATTAAAAAAATTGCAAAGCTGTCCAACAATTCCCAACACAGCGACCATACAAACAACATTTGATGAGATTTACATAACTACAGATATAACAGAGCAAATCATAAAGATAGATTATCAATTTACAGGCATCAATACAAGAAGAGGAAGTGTAAAAGAAAATACATATACCGATACGTTTTCTTATAATGATCAGAACATTACTTTAATATCTTCTAAAAAAACCAACAATTCCTTTGTTATTTCTTGTGGTTCTGGTTGCGCAATGACCTATTCTGAACACCAAATAGTATCCAATCCAGATAGTGGTAAGGTTACATTTAAAGTAGAAATGTTTGTAAACGAACAATTGTCTGACGAATATTATGAAGCCTATATCTATACCTGTGATGAAACTATAGATAAAACGATGATCAAATTAGAAGGAACAAAGAACTTTAGTATAGAAATATTACATGAAGACATGCAAGAAAAATTAAAATCATATGCATCAAGATTTTGTAAGAAATGAAGTTAATCATCCAAGATATAGCGAAACAACAGAAGGCAGAAATCAAAGTACAAAACCGTACGGATAACCTTATACAAGGAATTATACTTTCTCATTCTTTTGATACTGAATTACTCAGTATTCTAACCGAATTTGAGGAACTGGTAAATAATTTTGTTGTTGGAGAAGTATTGGATGGTATCACAGAGAAACTAGATGCATATAATTGGAGAATTGAACATAAAGATTGGATTATACATGACTTTCAGATCTTTGATCTCAAACATATTTCTTTTAGAATAAAAGATACGACTGTTTTTTCTACTACTGATTTCATTGCAGAATTAAGGTTTTTCCATTCCGATGAAGGTGGCAGAAAAAGTGCAGTAACATCAGGCTATCGACCTCATATAAAATTCAATGAATATCCAGATCATATCACTACCGGTCAGCAGACCTATATAAATCAAAACACTGTTCAGCCAGGAGAAAAAGAGGTGATGACCAAGATTTCTATTGTAAATAAAGAAGTATTTAAAGGAAAGTTGTGCAAAAACGTATGCTTTACATTCTACGAAGGAAAGCATCGAATAGGTTTTGGAAAAATAATAGAAGTTATTAATGACGATTTGAAAGTAAATTGGAATACCATTAAGAACAAACAATGAAATTAATACCATTAAAGGATATTGCGGATACTCAAGAGTTTTGGCGAGGAACTCGTTTTAGACACTATGGAGTCAATGTAAGCGATAAAGAAAGTGATTTTTATGAATATATGCTTGCCGAAATTCCTGGTAATAAGGAGCATATGGTATTAACTTGTGTAGAAGGTTATAAATCAGGAATTGCGTTAGCCTTGGTAAAAACTAGCAAGGATAAAACTAAGTTTGTGGTAACTGGAAAAGCTATTAAATACGCTATGGGGATTGAAAATACTTTTGTAATAAAAGAATGAAATTTAATTATGATGTAAATGGTAATATGAAAAAACCACAAATAGAAATATGGGATAGTGTGGGATTAGGGATCATCATAGAATATCCCACAGGAATTCTTATTGCAAATCAAACAGGTGGAACAACCTGTTTACAATCAAAAGTTGAAGGTGTTTTTTTGCCTTTAGCCAATGATTATCTTGAAGAAACCAAAGAATTCTTAAGTCCAGAAATTCAATTATCTGATTATTTTAAAGGTAAAAAATATAAAGGTAGTGGCGCTATAAATGGTATTGATTTAGAAGATGTCCAAAATATGAACGAGATACTTAGTAAATCAGGATTAGATCAATTAATAGAAATAGATGTGGAACGGTTAAAAGAATCTCATGAAGCTTGGATACACATAAAAATTAATGATGACAAAGATTTTGGGTTAATAAGTGGATTTGATAATTATCCCTTAAAGGGAGTGTTGACTTGGTCTAATAGTGATTAAATTAATAATAAAAATGAAAATAGAAGACATAAAAAAAGAAGCCGCTGCATACAGATATAAGGATGTAAAATCTCTTTCTGAAAAAGTTTCAGAACTAAAAAACAAAGGAGTTTCCTTTTTGGGATGCATAGCTTTTGTACAAACAAATCAGAATATTCCTTTAGATAAGGCTAGAGAATTAACTATGAGTTTAGACGCTTATAACGAAGAAGAAAAAAAACGAATAGATACCGCATTCCAATTAATGTTAAGCGAATTGCAAGAAGAAGAATAAGATCACAATCTATCCTATTAATTCTAGCGGGATATATAGCTCCATTTTTAAACGAAAAAGCAATTGACAAAAGAAAGCGACATAAGGATTTTAGATTGTATTAAAGTACAAGACGCATTTCACTTAACGTATGAATCTGAAGAGGTTTTGAATTATAACAACTATGATTTACTTATGGTAAAGGATTCTCAAAAGCAATCTTTTATCATTACTCTAAAATCTATAAAAAAGAATGTGTTAGAAGTCTATATGAGTGTACAGTATGAAAAATCAATAGTAGGCAGTATCAAAGCTCAGTTGCTTTTTTCTCCTTTAACTTCTATTGAAGGAGCTTTAGAAGTAATTAAAATAACAAAAATATTTCCCGCCTGTCATTATGATAAAATAATAGCTTTTCAAGAACAAAATAAGGATATCATCTTAGTAATTGAGCTCATTCATGTAAACAAGAAAATGAAACTAACATTATGCGGTATAAAAGAAAACCAACTAACGGATTATAATCAAAATAACATCATACTCCAACTCGATTTTCGCAATCATCATGATGATATTGAAGTTGAAATTGATAGTATAGAAGGATTACATGGCACTGTAATTTGTAGTAATGTAAAAGCTGAATTAGTGTCTGATGACTTAGAATACTAAAAGAGAATTCAATATCTCAATTCGAATAGCAAATGAACAACACAGTACAATATATAGAAGAACAATTAGGGATTACCTTAGAAAAGTATGATTACAAAAAGGAAGATCAAATGCATACCTATAGGGTTTGGCAAAAAGATCAAACCATACGTGAACTGGTAATACAAGAAATTGTTATTGAAAATATTGATGTATTGTTCCCTCTATCAGAACATTTACATACCATTAAACTGATCAATTGTACGGTTCATAATATAGTGGCGATGTATTCTTTTAAAGGATTGTGCAATCTTACATTAGATAACGTTACAATTACAGATCTACATAAATTATACCCTCATACTGATCATGAAAATTTTGATGGTTATTTACGGCAAGTAAACCTGTTAAACATGGAAATAAAACACTTAAGTATGTTTTTTCCATTAGCGCATCAATTAGATCATGTATTTATTACCAATTGCACACTTCATAATTTCTACGAGGTCAATCTATTTCCTAAACTATATGATCTTCGCTTAACCAATGTGAATATTAAACAATCTAAAGAAGATGTCATCTACAAGCCTAAAGCTGACAGAAACTTTACTTGGTTGTGGTTAAACAAAATGGAATTTGAAGATATCGATTTCTTTCTTCCTATCGCAAAAGATGTACACGGCATTACCCTCAACCATTGTACTATTGGTAGTATCAGAAAGTTAGTTGAATTTACCAGCTTACAGGAATTTGAAATCGATGCTTTCACGAAAATAAAAGATATAGCATTAGTAAATGATAGCATAGCATCTTTTAAGATCAAAGAATGTATTATTTCAGAAAATGATGAAGAAAATGATTCAAAAGAAATAGAATTTAATATTGAAAAGCTAGCTGCTTTAGCAAACCATATAGAATCTATTACTTTTAAAAACGATTGTATTTCAAACCATGAATATCTTCTAAATTTCAAATCATTACATGCATTAAAATTTGATCGCGTTTCTGCTAAGTTAAAAGACTTTTTAACCATAGCAACACAAATTGTTTCTTTAGATTTTTCAGAATCAACAATTATAAATAGATCTCAAATACAACATTTTAAGAATCTGGAAGTATTAAAAATTGATGCAAATACCCAAAAGCAAAGTTTCAAAGATTTTAAAACACTACTTCCATTAAAAAATCAATTAAAGAAATTTGATTTCTGGGAGTTTTCTGATAATCGTATTAAAAATTTAGCTTGTATTCAGCAGTTTACGGCACTAGAATCCGTTTTTATACTACATGCTTCAAAAAAGGTAGCTCAACGTGTTTTTTCATTACCCAGTTTAAAAAAGTTATCGATCAACATTCGAGCAAAAAAAGTGCAAACATTTAATGTAGAAGCTCTTAAGAACATAGAAGAACTCTATATAGAAAACGATAATTCAGTAACACTAAAAGGGCTCAAAAACCTTCAAAATTTAGAAGTACTTAGTCTAAAAGATTATTGCAGTGCAAAAGGGATCCATAAAATTAAAAAGCTTCGATATTTAAAGATCAATAAAGCAATAAATATAAGTGATTTACCAGCAATAGATACACTAACAAAATTAGAAATTGATGTAACAGAAGATTATGAAATTTTATCTTTAGAACAATTCCCTAACCTAAGAGAGCTTTCCATAAAAGGAACAAACAAAATCACATTAGGACATTTACCCAATTTAAGAGTATTAGATATTTCCAGTACATTCCCTAAAGAGATAGATTTTTTAGATCATCTTCCTAATCTAGAAAAATTGTGTTTAGAAAATAACTGTATGACAGCAATTAATGGATTGGATAAGCTTACAAATTTAAAAATGCTAAACCTTTCTGAAAATAGGATTCAAAATATTGATGGGTTAGCTAATTTAAAAAGTTTAGAACGGTTAAATCTATATGAAAATGAAATATCTGAAATAAGTATTTTGAATACATTACCAAAGCTAAAGGAAGTAAATCTAGCAGGGAATATCATAGAAAGACCAAAAGTTTTAAAGCAATTAGATAAACCAGAAACAGCAATTTTTTATGGACTTCCAGAAGTTCCTTTTTGGATATGGGAAGATCAAGATTTTGAGTTGTAAATATATTCCTTAAAAAAACCGGGATATTAACCGTAAAATTGGATACATATCTGAAGATGAGAAAAATAAAATTAACGGATTTCATCAATTAATATTTAATGAATATAATAATGAGGAAGAATAGTATGGAAAAACTTAAAAACATAGAAGAAGCACTCGGCATAATATTTGAAAAGCATGATTATAATAAAGAGCAAACCAATACCTACGAATATTTTGAACATGCTAAGAGGATAACTACGTTAACCATTCACAATATAAGCATTGAAAATCTGGATCTCTTTTTGCCTTTAGTAAAAGAAGTATCTAGGTTAACCTTTGTCAATTGTACGATTAAGGATATTAGTGACCTCATCAAATTCGAGTTGTTATATGAGTTTACTTTAGATAATGTTACCATTGAAAATAAAGAGCAACTATACCATAACAGGAGTTGCATTCATGATTACGATGGTAATTTGAAACATATTAACATTAAAAATATGACTATTGATCATCTTGCTGTACTACAACCCATGGCAAAAAAGATTGATCATATTTTTATAACGAATTGTATCATCCGTAATTTTTATGAAATCAATCTTTTTCCAAAGCTATACGATTTACGATTAACTGGAGTAACTATTGAACAATCGGAACATGATATCATTCATACGTCAAAACCAGATCGAAATTTTATCAGGATTATACTAAGCAATATGACCTTTGATATCATAGATTTATTTTTACCCATATCAGAAAATGTACAACATATTGGTTTAAATAATTGTACCATTAATTCAATTAAAAATATATCTCAATTTTCTAAGCTAGAGCGTTTAGATATCGATGCTGGGACTATGATAAAAGACCAACAACTTTCCCAAGATAACTCAAACACATTTACTATAAATTATTGTACAATTGGTGAGGAAAGATCTCGTACAAAAGCAAAAGTTAACTTACAAAATTTAGCATCGGTAGCACATTATATCAAGAGTCTAGAATTTCAGCAATACGTACCTAATAATATGGTGTTTTTACAACACTTTACCAAGCTCGAAAAATTGGATTTCGAATATAGTACTGTTAACATTGGTAATTTTATACCCATAGCACCTCAAATAAATGAACTGTATTTTAATCAATCAGAATTAAAAGAGTCGGAACATTTAAAAGCGTTTACGGGATTAGAAACAATAACATTTTTCACGAATCCACATGAAAAAGGATTGATTGATTTAAAAAAACTTTTACCCTTAAAACATCAACTAAAAAAACTAAAGATAGATGAAGATGAAGTGAAAAACATTTCATGTATCAAAGAATTCACAGCATTAGAATCTTTAGATATCACAGTAACCTCTATTGAACAAGCAAAAAATATTCTAGCATTTAAAACCCTTAAAAGATTACGATTATTCATAGATATTGAACCTGAACCCAAAGATACTATAACACTAGATATTAGCGCATTAACAAACTTAGAGACATTAGAATTTTGGTGTTATTTTTCTATTGAATTTAAAGGTATAGAACATCTCCAACAATTAAAAAACTTTACGCTTTACGGTAATTTAAAAAATACGAGATTAGACATCTTGCATAATCTAACGTATTTACGATTAGATGAAGATACGCACATCAATCAAGTGGGTCCTATAAAATCTTTAAAAACATTAGTGCTAGAAGGATCAGATGACACTGAGATTATTACTTTAGAGCAATTTCCTAATGTGGAGAATGTAAAGATTAGCGGAATTTCTAAAATCAATTTAGGCAAACTAAATACACYCAAAGTTTTAGTAGTACAATGTGATTTAAATGTAGCAGACACAGCATTTTTTGACGGTATACCTAATCTTGAAAAGCTTGACTTAAGTTGTTGCAATATGACTCATTTACAAAATCTCGAAAAGCTGACAAACCTAAAAGTATTGGACCTTTCAGAAAATGGTAGCATAGAAAATATAGAGGGCTTAAAAGACCTTAAAAAATTAGAACAGCTTAATTTATATAGCAATAAAATTTCAGATATAAGTATATTAAACACACTCCCTGATTTAAAAGAAGTCAATTTAGCAGGTAACGGTTTGGAAAAAAAAGAATACCTATTACAACTAAAAAAACCAGAAATAGCTATTTTTTATGGGTTACCTTATATTCCTTTTCGGGTATGGGAAGATCAATATTTTTAATTATAAGTAAGACTAATAGTAAATACTATTTTTCCAGAAAACACTAAATCAAAAAACAAATGAAGCAATTACATAAAGGTGATTTTGTCAAAGTAGGAAACGATATTGGAGTAATTGTTGCTATTGAAGGTGAAAATAATATCCCTATTGACCATTTAGGTATATGGTATGGGGAGAAAAATGATCTCGGCAATCCTAAGTATAGAACAGTACCTGCTGAATACTGCGAAAAAACAACATCAGCTGAAAGTTACCATTAGTATGCACAGTGAATGCTACTTTTTTAGAAATAGATTACCTACTATTTTTTAATTCAGCAGAATCATTATCCTGAATTATAATAGGATCTCAATCTGCAGATATCAATTCATACTCAGCGAATATGGATTGACTATTTCATCTATACCTATCCTATTGTTAACTTAGTACAAAAGAATAATACTGATGCTTTAAGAAACATGCAATTACCAACACCCATAGACATAGATCTGTTAGAGTTTTTTAAAACTGGAAAATTCGATTGTTTACAATTAGGACAAACCAAAGAATGGATTATCCATAATTTTCCAGATCCCGATGATTATGACTTAGACTTCCTAACGGAAAAAGTAAACATTTGGACGTATGGAGGTATCGAGCTACATTTTAAAAACAAAGAATTGTATCTCATATTTTCTGACCATTGGTATGAAGGTAAATTAGAAAGTAGTCATCAAATACAACTTAACAAATGGGTTTTTGAAGATATCGATAAACTAAATCTTATGTATATGATTAGCGAACTAAATCGTCACAATATTGACTTTAAAAAGAAAACAGATGTACTGGGAGTATTGTTACGATTAGATAGTGGTATAGAATTGACTTTTGATAATGTAGATGATATAGAAGATTTAGATACTAATGATTTTCATTTGACATCATTTAGCTTGGTAGCCGAAAATCCATATCGCTGGAGAAAGCAAAAACAAAAGTAATTATGAATATCAGAGAACGCTATAAAGAGATCATCAACGGAATGAAATCCGAAGATCAATTAGTACAATGGGAAACCATGGTAAAATGGTGTTCGCTATGGATTAAAGTTGAAAATAAAAAGCTTCAACCTTTATTAGATCTGATATATACGTTTAAAACCTTAGGGTTTTGGAATATGTATTACCCAAGTCAATCGCATTATGCGTTAGGGCTTTCATTAGGTAAAAATTATGACGAAAGATGCCGTTTGCCAATGGTATATATTTACTATAATTCAACAGATCATCAGTTTGCCAYTCAGTATCAAAAAGTACAAGCCGGAGAAACCATAAGAGAAGTGTATGGTACGCAACTTTCCTCTATAGAATTTCAAAAAATAACAGATTGGTTAACTAGCAAAAAAGAAAATAATGAAGTTTAAACTACTTACGATCATATTCGGAATTTCAACCATACTATTGGGACTCTTGGCTGGTTGGTTTTATCTAGACTTGAATGCTCATGCTAAAGTAGTTCAGGATAGAGAATTGACCATCACTAATTATCAAAAAGTGATCAACGCTATGGGAAGAAGTGGTACTATTTCGGTAGATCGATTAAAAAAAGAACTACAACTAGAGTTTAAGATCGATGATGAAATAGGATACAATGACTTTAGTAAAGAATATTATTATGCATTATTTCCAAAGGATCACAAAGTAAATTCTACAGGAATATGGGATTTTATGGGCCTAGAATTAATCCTTGATGATCAAAAAGAATTCAAAACGGTACAGATGTATAAACCCTGATATCATTATGACAAGAAATGTATTACATAAAATAAGTTTGATTCTTGTGCTATTGCTCGCTATTAATAGTACAGCTCAAAATGATATTGTACGTTTTGAAAACGATAGTATTGCTATAAAAAAGCAAAACGACTCTATTTACTTTTACAATCATCAGGGAGCATTACGGAAAATCATTAGCCTACAAAATAAAAAGTCTACACCTTATGGACTACCCAAAGAAGTAGAAGAAATTATCTATAGTGGTGAGATTATTGGAAGAATTGAAATTTCGGCAGAGACCTTCCCTACTTATTTATATACGCAAAGATATGTAGATGCCGGAATCGTACTTTGTTCCTTGAACGTTTACTACAATGAATTAGGGTTGAAAACAGGATATAAAGAAGTATGCCCTAATGATATTGCCAATGAAGATGAGTATCATTTTGGAGACAAAAATCTCTATAAATACAACAAACATGGGTTCTTAATAGAAACAGATGATACTGTATATGTATACAACGATAACGGACAATTAATTGAAAAAAAGAATCGAAACTATGGTACTAAAAAAGTGTATCGGATCTCTACATATGAATATAATGAGCATAAGTTAGTAAAGTGTATTATCCAGAAGATCAACTCTAATAAAGCTTATAATAAAACCAAAGTGCTAGCATATCAGTATAACGACAAAGGATTACTATCAGAAATTATACAAAGTAAGCGGAGTAAAATCATTTTAGAGTACAACGAACATAATCAAATCCATAAAGTAAGTGAAGTAAAAAAATGGAGTGATAAAGAGCGCAAACATACCTATCTAACCTATGATTATAATACCAACAATAGAATTAAAAAGATTGAAATTAATCATCGATCTAGTTACTCTGATCAAGATCTAGGCTTTACTTATGATGATACTGGTAATTTGATACAAGAAACATTGAATGAAAAAATCTTAGAAAGCTATCGGTATGATAGTAAGGGAAAACTAATTTCTATTGAACGAAACAAAAGATGGGGAGAAAATAAGATAGCTGTAAAATATGAATAGTTAGGTCAAATCAGTTTTTAAGATCTCAGCAATTAGTAGTATGGTTAAAAAAAATGAACTAATACATAAAATAAAACATGCTTTTAAGAATGTAAAGCTCGAAGATGGTATTGGTCTCTGGGAAGCACAAGGTCATGATGATCGATTAAGTGCTATGGAATGCCAAACGTTGAGAGCTAAAGATGAACTATCAGATTGGAATACTATCTCGATAAAAAGCCTATATGAATGTAGTAGCTCTTTATCTTTTTTTGATGCCAAAGGATTGCGATTTCATATCCCAAAATATCTATTATTAGCATTAGGTGTTTACAAAAATGAAGAAGATGATTTGATGAATCAAGAGATTATATCAATGAGCGACACACCAGATATAGATGATTTTTTACTATCCTTTACAACCATTTGTAAAGAAACTACGGATATCGAATATAGAAGATTTCACAAAGAGCGATTTTCTTTATTTACTAATGGGCAATTAAAATGCCTAGTAGGGTATCTTGAGTATAAAAAAATTGAATTAGAAGACCATTATAAAACAGATAAAGTCAAAGAATTAGGGTTGTTACCAATGGCAGTACAATATGATACTGATTATATAAAGCTGAATGAAGCGATCGCTTGTTGGATGAATGAATTTCAAATCAGATAAAAATGAATAAAAAGACTATAGGTTACATATTCATATGCATCATAGGATGTATTACAGCGTTCTGCATTTGGATGTATATCGAAAAAGCTAAGCTTCCATACGATGCAAACGGCACTTATTTTTCAGAAGAAGGTATCGTATATCATGAACAAGCAAAAGAAGTTTACGGGTTGCTATCCATTATTGGGTTACTCATAACTAGCATACTTCTATATAAATTGATCAAAAAATGATTAGTACAAAACAGATAACTCCATCATTACAAGCGCATCCAATATTGAGACATGCTACTTCTTTACTGGATAAATGGAAAGGCAAAGAAGCAAGATTATTTAATTTGACAGTAAACCATAGAAAACTACAATTAAAAATTAGTGAAAATCGATACATAGATGATATCCCCTATTTGGTAATTTCTATGCATGAACCTATTACAATGAATGGCTATTTTGATTGGGACAATGCCGATATAGAAATTCAGTTTGATAATGAAAAATACAAAGTATTAGACAGCAACAATCAAGTAGAAATTATTTGTCAAAATATTTCTATTACAGAATATCAAAATAAAAATCAGTAATCATGACAGCAGAAGAAGCTAAAAAATTAATCCATAAAGAATATAATTCGCAAAACGGATTAGACACCTTATTCAGAATGAGTGCTGATGTAGAAGAAAAACGAATTGAAAAATTCATAGAAGCCCTACAAGCTATAGAATACTATTATGCGGATAAAAAAACCATTTCAAAAGAATTGGTATATCAATTATTCAGTATGTATAATACCTTAAGAGCAAGTATGGGACATTGGAAAGTGGAACACCCAAAAGGTTTGGACAAAGATACCTGTTGGAAAATTTTTGATGGAATTCGAAATGTCTTTACTCGATAGGTATGGCATTGGATTTTCATAGATTAGATACGAATGAATATCTATTTGGAGTAAATGATACTGAATATGCCTACTTAGAATCTATATTTATAGAGTTTACGCAGCAAACTGGAATTTTTATAGATCCATATGGAGATACACAATTAAAAGTAACACATCTAAAAATGATCATTCAAATGATAGATACTAACCTTACTACTGAATCAAATATGGATAAAGAAAAGACCAAAGTCATTCAGGAGTTTAGAAGGAAGATTGCACATTTTTCGGATAAAGGAATAACACTAAAAGCTTTAGGAGATTAATTCATGGGGTTCGAATATAAAATAATAGCAAAGTTGCATCAGAAACAAATTTCTGAAGTCCAACAACTATTAGAACAGAACAACATATTTGATAAAAAATATGAATTTGACAATAAGCTGTATTGGGATTTCAGAAAGCCTGGCAACACAGGAAAGATGCCCAATATTAGTATCGCTTTTGAAAGTGATGGAATTTACATTTGTAGGCATGAAGGAGGTTTTATCTGGAAAAACCTGGAAGATATAAGAACATATATGGAGTCTGAAAATGTGAGTTATGAAATACTAGATTATCAAGAATAGTCAATTAAAGATTGTATGAGTATAGAAAAAATAAAACATATTCGAGATGCACTTCATATTGGTTTAAGCGAGGCAAAACAACTGCTTATAACGCATGGAACTGTAGAATCCGCAATAGAAAAGTGGAATGATCAGCAAGCTCAATTAATTGAAATCGAAAAAAACAAAAAATATATCAACTTTAGTGAATGGTTTTATATCAAAGAGTTTTTTATAGAATGCTCACAGCGGTTCTTTAATACAGATGATACCATTCCAAATAAAATAAAACCGCTATCTGAAAACTATGCTAAGCAACTGTGGAATACATATGTTTCTGAAAAACATCGTCATTTAATGATGGTAAAATCTGATGAAAATTGGAACATTACAAATGTCAAGTCTTTTGCACAAGAATGGAATTGGGGAACTAGTTGGAACCAAAATGAGTATTCAGCTTTTGAAAAACATGTAAAACATAGACTTGATTGGGAAGAGCATGATATTATCTACTTTTTTTGGGGAAGATATACTGCAGCAGAAATAAGTTGGAAGACTTTATATAAATACTGGATTCCATTTATGTACGAAGATGAAATGAATATAGTTGTAAACCCTAAAAATAAAAAGGTATTGATCATTGGAGTCAGCGGTAGTATAGGGATTGGAGAAAGAAAAGATACTCTCAAGATATGAAACTGTAGTATATGAAAAAAGGTTGTTTAATCGTATTAGTGGCTTCAACTGTTATTGTTGCCAGCATTATTAGTTATATTTTCATTTTTCCCGCCAAACCAGCCTCAGAGGAAAAAAGAAAAGAAATTCTTTTAACAGAATACAATAGTATAAAGGCTTCAGTACAGTTAAATAAATATGTAGAAATTCTTGAATTTCTAGAAATGAATAGATCCTTAATTTTAGATTCATTGACAGGAGATAGTGAAAATGACATCTTCTTAGATCTAAATTACTATAACCAAACAAGACCAAGTTTACCTATCAAATTACTTAATGAATTGTCTATGATAAATTCTATAAATAAAATTTACTATCAATTACAAATAACTAATGATCAAAAGTTCTTATTAACAAATAAAACTACAGACTATAATAATTATCTATATATAATACATAATTTACATAAAACAGACACTTCAACCAGTAATCGTCCTACAGTAGAGAAGTATATAAAAACCTTATATATTGATGATAAATTTCAATATACCATAATGATAAAAGATGCTTTTAATGATATTGATCCAAACAATTTTGCTCCGAATTAGGTAAAAACAATAACCAAACCTTGAACATTAATACTCCCAAGAAATAGCATCAATAAAGGAAGAATATTGATCGATTAGTAAAAGAAAACTATGATAAATCAAGATCAACATAATTTATACATATCCAAGGATGTATTGCATATGTCCGTATTCGAAAAATACAAGTATTTCACATCGAACGACAAAGATATTATAAAACTAAAGGAACAAGTAGCAACAATCGTAGCTAGTAAAAACCTATCTTCTGTAATGAATGACACCAAATGGTTAGCATTACAACAAGATATAGCAACGTTACCTTTTCCGCCTGCGTATAACGAAAAACTAATTCAGTGGGATAAGGCAAAGTTTACATTTAATGATTTTCCTAGTCCTCCAAAGTATCAAGGTGACTGGTCTAGTTTTTGGGAAGAAGGATTACCTATTTTTTTCACCATTGAATGGTTAGAAATAAGAGCAACCTATCAAATATTTCAAGGTCGTTTGGTATCACCAAAAATTTTAGATCAAACAGAAGAATTAAACCAATTGCTGCATAAATTGAATATCCCTTTTGAGCAAGAAAAAGATGTTTTTACCATTTATGGATATAAATAAAACCCACATAATAAAGAACGATTAGATATGATTGAAAAATGGAAAGATACCGCCTTTGGTTCTGACTTTGGAGGCGATTTTTTAGAGTTAGTAGAACAGATATCCAAAGATGATATCCTAACTTTAGATTTGATTTATAAGAATACAGATCTTAAAAAATATATCGATACACCAAGTTTACTCGAAGATCGAACAGATAATAACGTAATGTTCACCAATTCAAAGTACGAGCAGTATATTCATTTCGAAGATCTAATTATCGGGTTATCAGCTATAATTATTGAAGGCAAATCAAACGGATTGGTGGATCTAACCAAAGCTTATGGAACGACAACCATACAGACCGAATTCAAAATAGAAGAAGTAAAACCAATTTACACTGCCTTACAAACTATTTATAACAACCCTAATACATACGTTCTATTTGAAATGTGTTTGGACGAAGAACGAAAGGAAACTCTTAAGGATATTATGGAAATGTTGACCGCATTTGAAAAAATAGTAAAATAACACCCGAGTTTTAATTAAAGATGCACTATGATAAAATTTACGGAATGTTTAAATGATACTTGGGACTATTTTTTTCTTACAGATCCCGCCAATTTAGTACGTTTTAAACATGAGCATCATTTGGGTGACGATCTTATGAACGAATTTACTACGAATGAAAGTGCTGAAGTAGCAGTTCAAAAAGGAGTTATGATTCCGATGGGTGGTATTATAAATCAACCGTATACTATCTTTTTTAATATCGATAATGAACCTTCTATATTTACAAAAGATACAAGTTCGTTAGTATTCGAAAAAACAGGATACATCCTTGAAGTTATTCATAATGAAATTTGTGTAGTAACAGTACCCTATTTAAAGAATTGGACAAAAGATGGTGGTGTACATCGCTTAAAAGAAGCTACCGAATTAGGAGTTAGACAAAAAATACGAATAGCAAATGGCATCTATGCTATTACTATTTTAGGAGGTTTTACATTACAAGATGGTATTGAGGAAGCTACGTTCGAATTTCAGTGTAAAGCTGTTTCAGCAGACACACCTCATACCATAGAAGATATCGGTTTTCCTTTTATGATTGAAAAATAACAGTTATGAGACATTACAAAACTACATACCAAGATAAAAGAGGAACAGAACAGATCGTTATAAAATCCGATGGTAGTGAATTGATAACCACCATAAGAGATATCAATTTTGATGGACCTGATTTTGATCAATTAACTGCTGATAAAATTGATCATGAAAAATTCGATTATCAGATGTTTGCAGATGGTTCCGGAGATCTCACCAATTGTTCATTCTTGATTTCTATGCCCATAAAACTCTACAACACTAGCTCAAAAGAACTATTTGAGGAAAATCTAGAAGCATATATTGTAGTTGGTGATGATACTACCATAGACGGACTAGACCATGAATTGAATAGTTTGACATTACACACATCATTTGGGAAATTTACTGTAGAAAAGAAGTTAGAATGGATGGAAGACGCCTTAATAGCCTTACAGAACCAATTACCAGAACATATTTATATCAATACTTGTTTAAGTTGTAAATATTCGAATTATAGTCCTTACGGCAATGGTATGTTTGGTGGTATCTACTGTTTTAAAAAGATAAAAGAACAATTAATATCATTACATGACAAAACAGATTTGTTTAACATCTGGACAAAAGAGGCTATGGATCGAGGTGATATTTTTTCAGTTCAGGAAACTTTTGATTGCGAAGAACATCAGCTTTTAAGGGATAATGATTGGGTATATAAAAGCTGGACTAAAACAATTTAAATACTAGAATATACTATGAATTTGGAGATTATAGGAGAAAAAATAAACATAGACATTGATAACATAAGCAATGTGATGGATTTTGAAGTATCAACATCTTATGTACAATTCATTAAAGAGTATGGATATGGAGTTCTTTCTGAAAAAGTAGAATACCTGAATGTAATATCTCCTGATAAAGATTTTTTTGAGAATAATTTTATAAACGATATTGATCTATGGGAATGGAAAAACAGCCAGCAGAAAGATGCCATACTAGATAGTATGTTGATAGCACATACATTTGATGGTGAGCATGTATATCTGACAAACCACTCTTTTATGATTCTCCCTAGATTTAATGATCCAATCGAATTAGCCACTTTCGATGAAGTCCTTCAGTATTATATAGGTGTATATGATATGAAGGAAACTATCTTTTATAAACCTCATCAAGGATATTAAACCTATATACCATGGCAGCATTAGCATTTGTAAAAGAAAGTTTGTTTTATCAGGAAATCAACTCCTTAATACGAGAACAACTTCCTTTAATTAAAGAAGCTATTACTCCTGCATACGAACAAATTTTAGAAGAAAATGAATTTCATCATCCACTGCCTATTGAACATTATTTTGAATATGCAGCTTGGGGAGCAAATAGACAATGGCGACTAGAATTAGACTTTGATGATTACCAATGGTCTAATAGTACGATAAAACCTCATTTTTTAACAGCTCTGATTAGTATTGAAATTGGCAAGGAAGTTATCCATTTTAAATATCAGTTGTGCAGTTCTTTTAATGAAGGATTAGCACCTATGGAAACAGAAAAAATTRAACTTAACAAGTTAAACAATGATAATTTTGTAATTGAAAAAGTGGCCGAACTCAAACAGTTTTTAGAAGGTTTACCAGAAGCTTTTTTGAAAGAAACAGAACGAATAGACTTCAACGAATTAGAATATACCATGCACCCGAAAATACAAGAAAAATGGAAACAAGGATATTTGCCAGGATATGATGCCATCATTATGGGAGAAGGAGATATTATCATAGCAAATGCCTACAGTACTTATAACCCGAATAATGGTGAAACGAAACGCTATTGGTCTCCAACATGTGATACTACCTTAGAAAGTCTTGAAAAATATAATGATGATATCTGGGTTGAATGCGATATTTTTCATGGAGCGTTTGAATATCAAAATCAAAAATTTGTTTTTGGAGATGGAGGTATGGGTAATGAAGGATTTATTGCATCCACTTCCCTATCAGGAATCTTGAATTGGGCTATCTTTTTTACATTTTCAAATCCGATTTGTAAGGCAGAAATAAAAGAGGAACATTTAATCTGTTATGGAGATTCTGGTATTATCATTACCATTGATTTGAAGAATATTACCAAAATAAAAATCGAACTTCCCAAAGATTAGTTTTGATGATACGTGCTATTCAGAAAAATATCCTAAAACAAAAAAGTAGCTTGTTTCCAAGCTACTTTTCTTCAGAATAAAATATATAAAAGCTAACTAAATGTATCGACTATTTAAAATCTACTAATTAAGTATCCATTAAATCCACTTTCATCATTAATAGACCAAGAAGTATCAGAACTTGTATATATGATAACCGTTACTTTATCATTAGCATTCAACTTCATAACCCCACTTACATTCAATGTATGGTAATCAATTCCTTCAGCAGCTCCTTCTGCTTCTTCAATAGCATGTAAACCATTGTTTAAACTTGTAGTACCATTAACACCAAATAATAAACGAATATATCCTGTACTCACACCATCAAATCGCACTTGCGCATTAAACTGATAAAATCCGTCCACTGGTGCTGTAAATTCTCCTGTAGTCTCATTAAAGTGATTTCCATTATCAAATAAATTTTTTGGTAAGGATGCATCACTGGTTCTCCAACCAGATAAATTATTGAAACTTCCTGCACCTGATAGCACTTTAGTTCCATCTAAGTCAGCAGCAAAAGCAGGTAATCCTGTAATTGTTAATGCTGGTGTTGTTACGGTAGCGGCAGAAACATTAGAAGTCCATTGAGATCCTCCAGAACCATCACTAATCAATACTTGTCCGTTTGTTCCTCCAGCGGGTAGTTCGATCTCATTTGTAGGATCGTTATCAGCATCGTTTACCGCATCATTCACCCATGAATAGCCACCGCTACCATTGGTACGCAAGATTTGTCCGTTACTTCCTCCTGCTGGTAATTCAATTTCATTGGTAGGATCTGCATCCGGATCATTTGGGCTAAAAGCTGTCCAGGAAACATTTCCTGCTCCATCCGTACTCATCACTTGATTCGCAGTTCCATCTTGTGCTGGCAAGGTATATGCCGCACCAGAACCTGCATTATCTCCATCAATCGTTAAAGATCCATTTAACTGAGCATTTCCATTTTTTAAGATCGTTAAAGCATTTGATTTACTTGTTGAAGAGCTTCCGTTTCCTATTTCAAATAATGGATCTGTCGTTACCCAAGAATCTGCAGTTCCACCACCCACATTAAAACGTCCTAAAGCAAAAGAATTTTGTGCTTCTGCATTGGTAAAGAAACCAGTTGTGGTAGCATATACTCCTGAAGCAGTAGTTCCTCTTCCCAATGCCATAGATGCTCGTCCAGAGGCTGTTGAGCTATACCCAAGTGCCGTTGAGCTGCTTGCTGAAGCTGTATTACTTTCTCCAGCCGCAAAAGATCGATATCCTGAAGCTATATTACCATATCCTATTGCAGTTGCATAGTTATTGGTCGCTTGAACGGCATCTCCTATTGCAATAGAATTGCCAGCTGAAGCCACTACTCTTTGTCCTATTGCTACAGCATAGGTTCCAGTGGCACCACTATCTGTACTTGCAAATTCTGAAATACTTAAATCCACTGCATTATCTCCAATATTGCCATAAAACGCTGGATCTCTCCCTGCCAATCTCCATCCTGTATTACTACCTTCTGTTATCTGTTCTAATCCGGTACTAGCCACACTATTATTAATCCAAGACACATTTCCTGAACCATCCGTACTCATGATTTGATTGGCAGTACCATCTTGTGCTGGTAAAGTATATGCTGCTCCAGCACCTGCATTATCTCCATCAATCGTTAAAGATCCGTTTAATTGTGTGTTTCCGTTTTTACGCATCACTAAAGCATTACTTCTCACACCATCACTTGGCCCATTTCCGATAATAAACAAAGGATCCGTAGCTACATATCCAGAATCACTCCCATCTACATATTCACTAAATAATCCTACAGTATGTTGTCCATAACTTGTAGACTGCGTTCCTCGACCAATACCCACTGCATAAAATCCAGAAACACTATTATTTGCTCCTAATGCAACCGTAGAAGGACGAGATGCTAAATTGTTAAAACCTGTAGCGAAAGCATTTTCTCCTCCCGCATTGTTATACGTACCGAAAGATGTTGCTGCTATACCTTGAACTAAATTTCCTCGTCCCATTGCTACAGAAAATGACCCTGTATTTCCGGTATTCCAATCGCCTGTAAATCCATCGGAAGCTACAGCACTACCTGCTCTAAATGCCCCTTTACTTTTATCAAAATACATTCTAACATTATCAGCTGCGTTGTTTTCAATATCATCCAATTGTGAACTACCAAAAACAAAATCATCTGTTGCAATCGTTCCATTACTATTACTTGTCACATTTGCAGTTGTAGAAAATCCAGCAGTAGGAATTACAGGTTGATTGATCCAAGATACATTTCCTGAACCATCTGTACTCATGATTTGATTAGCRGCTCCATCTTGTGCCGGTAAAGTATAAGCATTACCACTACCTTGGTTATCACCATCAATCGTCAATTGACCATTTAAGGTTGTATTTCCATTTTTTAGCATTACCAAGGCATCACTTCTACTAGTTTCATCAAACCCATTACCAATTACGAACAAACGATCCGTAGGGACTTTTATTAATGCATTTCCAGCTTGAGCTGTATTTAAATATCCAATAGTGACTTGGCTTCTTGCCTCAGCAGTTAATCGCTCACCTGTGCTAAAAGTTCCAATACCCGTAATGGTATTGTTAGTACCAAAGGTTGCAGAAGTAGGACCAGTAATATTGTTTTGTGCTCCCATAGCAAACGATTGAAAAGCACTTACCGTATTTTGATTTCCAAAAGCTACAGATCGAGGTCCAACATTAGCATCATCCCACTCGGTGTTTTCTGCAAATCCAGCTCTAAAAGCTCCTTTACTCTTATCAAAAAACATTCTAATATTATCATCCATTGTATTGGTATCATCCGCTAATTGGGTACTACCAAATACAAAATCATCGGTAGCAATATCTCCAGAAGCATTACTAGTTACATTATTCGTAGTCTCAAATGTTTTATCTCCTGAGTTTGCCGCATATAAAGCATAGGGTACTTGTTGTAGTTTAGTAGTTCCTAAATTTACATACGTAGTTCCACCAGTTACGTCTACAGCAATACCAATCCATTGGTTTTGCTGACTCCAGTTTATAGTATTAAACGTATTAGCAGTAGTTCCGGTACCCACAGCCAAAGAAATGACTCCTTGTGCACTAGAGGTAATTGTATGTGTTTCGGTATACACCAAATTATCCGGCGCCACACCTTCAAAGATTTGTACTTGTACTCCAATGGATTGATTTACAATAGGATCTCCTGCAGCATCTCTCACCACTGCTTGATAATTAAAAGATTGCGAATACCCTAGTAGGCTAAAAAATAGTAGGATTAAAAAAGGGGTAGTTTTTTTCATTTGTATATATTTTATTTTTCTATAAATGTCAAATAGAATTCGCCAATACTAATTTTGGTGATATCACCTCATTGTTATGGCGCATTTCATTTATACATTATTTTGATAAACTTTTATTCGTTATTAAGAGTACAGCTAAGTCTGGATATACCCTATTTATTTTTTTACTCTTTATAAAAAAACCATCCCAATGGATCCAGGATGGCTTTTATAAACATTCATAGGGGTATGAATTAATTCTTTTTAAAGGCCTCTATTTTCTAATCTATTCTAAAGGAAATTCCGTCAAGAGATACCCAATTTTGTCCACCGTTATAAGCAGGCGCATTATAAATAACGGTTCCATTAGCTGCTACATCTATTCTCACAATTCCTGCCTCCGTAGAAACTGTAAAAATTCGTTGTTTCAAGGGTCTATATCCTAAAGGTAAGGTCAACATAATTTCTCCGGCATTAATTCCAGAGGTTTTACGTATTAAACCTCCTAAATACACACGACCATTATCCACATAATACCTGGCATCTTCAAAACCAGTACCGTGTGCAACACTATAGTTTTCCCATCCTGAACTAAATGTAGGACTTGAAACCGCTTCCAACCCATAGTCTATCCAACTAACATTTCCAGCTCCATCTGTAGTCATTACCTGATTGGCTGTTCCATCTTGTGCAGGTAAGGTATAAGATGTTCCTGTTCCCTGATTGTCTCCATCGATAGTTAATGAACCATTTAAAGTTGTATTCCCATTTTTCAATATTGTTAAAGCATCACTACGTGTTCCAGCAAGACTATTACCATTACCAATAACAAAGAGACGATCTGTAGCTACCCAATCGCTTTCATTTCCTGTAACGATTGTATTAGAAGCTCCTAATGTAATTTGTTCCCTAGATTCTGCAATAGTACTACGACCAATAGCCACAGACATTCTACCATTTGCAGAAGAACTAAAACCGATAGCTGTAGATTCCAAAGCCAAAGCATTTGCGAATGGTCCGATAGCAACAGAAGAAGCACCACTAGCTATTCCTTGTTGCCCAATCGCTACAGATAAATCACCTACATTGATATCGTCCCATTCTGTACTTAGTGTAGAACCAACTCTAAAAGCTCCTTTACTTTTGTCAAAAAACATTCTCCTATTATCATCATTTGTATTAGTATCATTTGCTAATTGTGTACTCCCGAATACAAAGTCATCGGTAGCAATATCTCCTACAATATTGCTGGTAACATTTGAAGTTGTTGAGAAGGCTTCACCCACTGCTGCCCAAGAGACATTTCCAGTACCATCTGTAGTCATTACCTGATTGGCTGCTCCATCTTGAGCAGGTAAGGTATAGGAGGTTCCTGAACCTTGATTGTCACCATCAATCGTTAAGGATCCGTTTAAAGTCGTATTTCCATTTTTGAGCATGACTAAAGCATTACTCTTATTTGAAAATGTTCCATTACCAACCACAAAAAGTCTATCCGCAGCGATAGGTGTTGTAAGGTTTCCATTGGCAATTGCATTGTAATACCCTATCGTAGTCTGCCCATAACTATTAGCTTCATTATTGGCTCCTAAAACAATAGAAAATAATGCATTTGATTTGTTTTCCACTCCCAAAGAACCTGCATAATCCCCAGCAACATTATTACCATTTCCCATGGCAAACCCAGTCTCTCCTGTTACTTGGTTAAATCTTCCTATAGATACCGCTCCCTCAGTAGTTGCTACTGGAGAAAGCCCCATAGCTACAGAACCAAAACCTACATTTGCGTCATCCCATTGATTTCCTATGCCTCCATCTTGTATATCATCAATTGTAATTCCTGCTCTAAACGCCGCTTTACTTTTATCAAAGAAAAAACGACTATCATCATCATTTGTTGTTGCATCATTATTTAACTGGGTTCCTCCAAAAACGAAATCATCAGTAGCAATTGTACCAGATGCATTACTCGTTACATTCGCTGTATTAGAAAACACTTGGTTTCCTGAACTAGCTGCATATAATGCATAAGGTACTTGCTGTAATTTACTAGTTCCTAAACTGGTATATGTAGTACCTCCCGTAATATCAACAGCAATACCAATCCATTGGTTTTGCTGACTCCAATTAACAGTATTAAAAGTATCTGAAGTTGTTCCCGTTCCAACAGGTAATGAAATCACTCCTTGAGCAGAGGAAGTTACCGTATGAGTTTCAGTATACACTACGGTATCAGGTGCAGCTCCTTCTAAAATCTGTACCTGAACACCAATCGATTGATTTACGATAGGCTCTCCTGTACTATTTCTTACAACAGCTTGATAGTTAAAAGATTGTGAAAAGCCTAACATGCTACAAAGCAGCAATATGACGAAAAGGGTATTTTTGTTCATTATAGAATTACTTTTTGTTTTCCTTATGTAGGTAATACAGGCATCTTCTCCTTTACCCTATTTTTATTTTAAAGATGGTCGTCTATTGTTCTCCTTTTCCCAGATTAGGATTCATCAGATTATTTACATCGGTATTTTGTATCTGGCCATTCATATCCATATCTGCCTTGTGATATCCACTATTACCTAATAGTTGTATTACCTGATTGATATCAGAATTTTGTATTTGCCCATTTTTGTCATAATCACCAGCTATCATAGCATATTTTCCATTATTTAGTAATACTACGGCATTAGCACCTCCTGTAATGGTTGAAGTATCTATACTTAAATTGACTGTTGTCGCAGTTGATGTTAAGGAGTATGGTGATTCTGAAATAATTCCTAAATGATTTCTATGGGTTATAGCTAAATAATAGTTTCCAGCCACCAAATCTAGTTTTAAGTCCTGGTTACCGTCAACCTCTACAATGTCTCCATCACGTTGCAACAAGGCAGAACGACTCGCTACAATAGTTGCTTGATTAGCGGCATCTCTAAACTCTAACCAAACCCAATCTACAATAGCATCAGGCCCAGTAGTAGTAAGCATGGATGAAGGTATAATCAAACCATCTGCATAAGGAGAGGTATTGGGTATAATTCCTGCAACTCTCAGATCATCTCGCATCAAATGCTCTTCTCCATTCAAAGGATTCATTGATGCTCCTTCTAAAAATACAACAGGTCGTATTCTGGAAGTAATATCTACACCTTCTATCACCAAATCATCGATCACCATTCCTTCCCAATTTAAATAGCTATCAGCATACAATCTAAATCGAAAAGAAATATGTTTTGCAGTTGTCAGGTCCGTTTCTCCATTTGCCGCATTAGCAGTAAAATCATACGCATACTGCCTAAGTGTAGTATTTCGACCGGTCCATTGTGCTCCTGGACATCCATAACAATCTCCATTGAAATTACTTCCGTCCAAATCACTATTATACCAATTCGGTTGACTTGTTTTCCGACCTAAAGTATTCCAGGTTTGTCCTCCATTGATTGTATATTCTACATTTCCCCAATCATAATTGGTTTCTAAATCAAATGCCATTTGAAATTTTAACACTGGATTTTGAATGGTTGTAAAATCAAAGCAATTAGTTACCAAAAATGCATTTGCGCTGAGAGGATAGTTTCCTGATAAATTGGTTCCATAGGCCCTAGTACCACTACTGCTAGCATTTAATCGATTTCCTGAAGGAACTCCTCGCTGCCAAACACCTCCTTGAACGATTAAATTATCTGAAGCCGTTTCAAAAGTATTTATCGTATTTAACACTCCTGTATCATTGATCGTAAATGTTTGTGAGCGTTGATTGTTCGCTGCATTTTCATCGTTGGCAGAATTGACATTTACCGTTAACTGATATGTTCCTGAGGGCAATTTTATTTCTGGAAGATCAATTGCTATTTCCTGATTAGAAAGCAACGTACCTGTCCAAGTCATTCCATCCGGAGTACCACCATCCACTGTATATGTAATATCAATAGCGTTTAGCGTATTGATTCCGTTATTTCGAACATTAATTTGAGGGTTGATACTTCCACAATTCGAGTCAGAAGTTTGAGGACTTACAATTTTAGCCAAACGAACATCTTCTTGCAGCAATTCTACAGGAATAGAAGTACGCCATATCCCTCGTCCATAAGTTCCGGCAGTTAATGTTTGGTCTTCGATATTGATTTCTAAATCTTCTATTTTGGTATTCGGTAATCCTTTCATAAAGGGTTCCCAAGTGTTACTGCTATCATCCAATCGGTATACTCCTAAATCAGTAGACACATATATAGGATTCAAAGAATGTTCTGGCTGGTGTACTATTTCTTCAGGGTATTCTGTTGCCACTGGAAAATTATACGTAATATCTGTCCACGTGCGTCCTCCATCTGTAGTCTTATGAATTCCTTTATTAGGGCCATTACCATCCGTAGTAATCCACATCACATCTGGATTTGTAGGATGAATAGCGATCCCTGCAATAGCATTCCCAACAGCATTGATCGTAAAATCAATAGTCTGACCACCATCCTTACTCACTCGTAAACTTTGATGACTGGAGGATACTATCCGGTTAGGGTCTGAAGGTGCAATTTCCATAACATCTGTATATCCCCCTAAAGAACCTACGAGCTCCCATGAATAATTGGTTCGGTTTAGTTTGAATAAATTACTCCAAGCAGCAAATACATCTCCATTAGCATCGGCAGATAAAGGTGGCACCCAAACTCCAGCTCCTGCATTGGATGGTCGATATACACGAGCCAACTGACCGTCTCCACGATTAGAAACATATAAAATATCACCGTTTTGTATAAGACCATAATACATATTATCATCGGTAGGAGTAATTAGTGCATTTACTCCATCTCCTGGATGATAGGCTCTGTATTCTCCATTAACACCTACTCCAAAACCACCATTATCTTGTAATCCTCCTGCAATATTTCCTGGATTACCTTGAGCCACAGCTACATTAAAAAACTCACCGATTTGTAAATCTTGGTAGTGTGGGGTAAAGTTTGTTCCTCCATCTGAACTGGAATAGATTCCTCCATCCGAAACTACAAATACCTTGCCTCCTACAACTCGAATTCCATGAATATCCGCATGTGTATAGGCTTCCGTTAACTGATCCCAGCGGTTTAATTTGTCCCATGATTGGCCTCCATTAGTAGATTTCCAAACATCCATCACCCCTGTATAAAGTTCATTTGGATTGGTATCCGAAACACCCATTGCGAAATTGTACCAGACCTGACTGTTACCAATCAAACTGCCAGCTCCCTCTTCCCTTGTAGAGAACGTTTGTCCACTATCGGTTGAACGATAAATACCATGCCATCTCTCATTATTGGCATCCGAACTAAAAATATATACATAATTTGAATCTGCTGGTGTAACATCAATCACCATTCTGCGAACATTGGTAGGAACACCGCTGGTGACTTGTGTAAAGTTTACACCTCCATCTGCAGAGCGGTAAAAAGCTGTAGGACTTACACAATAGATAACGCTAGCATCTCCTGGTTTTAGGCGCAAATCTCTAATATTATTACCATTAAGTGTTTGAGACCAGGTAACTCCCGCATCTGAAGAAGTAAAAACTCCTTGATTAGAAGCACATACTAACTTATTGGAGTTATTAGGGTCTATAAACAATTCGCTTAATTGGGTAACATTTCCGAGAGTATTTACATTTAATCCTGTTGGATTCCAAGTCACACCTCCATCTGTTGATTTCATCACTCCAATCGTAGGTGTTTGATCAGCATCATCATCTCCTGTAGCAATATAAATAATATTCGAATTGTTATAATCAACTGCAATTGCCGAAACCCCTACTCTAGGTAATTCATCAGTCATAGGACTCCAATTACCTCCATCGTTTGTTGATTTCCAAAGTCCTCCATTAGGTGAGCCTACATACCAGATATTAGGGTTATTTGGATCTATGGTTACAGCATTTAGGCGTCCTTGTCCAGCAGGTTGCGCATTGGCTTGTACATGATTATTAGGACCAATAGGTTGCCAATTACTCAAATCTGTCATCAAAGCACCTCTAACAGACGCCTTACTTTTGTTACTACTAAAAAGTTTTTTTGCTTCCCAGGCTTCCCAAATTTCCTTCCCTGTGGGAAGACTTCCGTCAGATTTTACTCTTCTTCTCCATAATTGCTCCCATCGTTTAAATGGTTTATAACCACTTCCTTTAGCATCTTTATCGTTGGTTTTCCAATAGGTTTCGAAGGCCTGTTGTACATCAGCAAACGTAGGTTTTCCTGAGCTTTTCTTTTGTAGTATTTGCTTCATCCAAGGCGCTTCAGAATTGAATTGAGCCATCACCATCGTACAGCTCAATAACATGATAAGTAAAGCTATTTTCTTCATAGGTTTATTGTTTGGGGGAAAGCCTTTTTACTGAAGCTAAAAAAGGGTATTGGTACAAGCAATAAAAAGACATTTACTATTTGAGGGGATTGTATTTACATTACAGCGAAGTTTGTGATTCTCTTTAAAGCAAATAATGGATTAGAAAATGAAATGCCTTCTACATATCTACCTCAGGAAGATACTTTGACTGATTCAAATTTTCTAATCCATTATTTATGTTACGTATCTAAAATTGCTCTCCTTTTCCAAGGTTGGCATTCATTACATTGTTGATATCTGTATTTTGAATTTGACCATTCATATCCATATCCGCTAAGGAATATCCAGACCCTCCAAGCAATAGCACTACTGCATTGACATCCGAATTTTGTATCTGACCATTTTCATCAAAATCACCACCTAACATTGCAAATACTCCAGTACCTAAGTCCACTACAGCGTTTCCTCCTCCTTGCGTTACCGTAGTGGATGCACTAAAATCTAAGGCAGTAACCGTAGATGATAATGCTACTGTATTGGCAGAAAGAATTGCTAAATGATTACGATGTGAAACCATTACGTAGTAATCATCAGCAGCTACTTCGAACTCAAGATCCGA
>NZ_WEKL01000001.1 GCF_019295435.1 Aquimarina litoralis | reverse complement strand
CTTGATGATCCTAGTTTTAGTTTTGATCAAACTACATATTGTAAAGAGCAAGCGAATCCAACTCCTTCAATTACTGGACTAACTGGTGGCGTTTTCTCCGGTACAACTGGATTGGCAATTGATCCAGATTCAGGAATCATTGATATTACCAACAGTAATGCAGGAGACTATGTAGTAACCTATACTACAACAGGAACTTGTCCAAACTCTAATCAAACAAATGTAACTATTACTGAATTAGATGATCCTAGTTTTAGCTATGATCAAACCATCTATTGTAAAGAGCAATCAAATCCAACACCTTCCATAACTGGATTAGCTGGCGGAATGTTCTCCAGTACAACAGGGTTGATAATTGATCCCGATTCAGGAATCATTGATATCGCGAATAGTGATTCAGGAGATTATATAATAACTTATACCACAACAGGAACTTGTCCGAATTCAAGTCAAGTGAATGTAACTATTTCTGAACTCGACGATCCTAGTTTTAGCTATGATCAAACCATCTATTGTAAAGGCCAAGCGAATCCAATGCCTTCCATAACTGGACTAACTGGCGGTGTATTCTCTAGTACAACTGGATTGATAATTGATCCCGATTCGGGAGTCATTGATATCGGGAACAGTGATTCAGGGAATCATGTGGTAACTTATACCACAACAGGAACTTGCCCAAATTCAAGTCAAATAAATTTAACCATTACTGAACTCGATGATCCTAGTTTTAGCTATGATCAAACTATCTATTGTAAAGAGCAATCGAATCCAACGCCTTCTATAGCCGGATTAACTGGTGGTGTGTTCTCCAGTACAACTGGATTGGTAATCGATCCAGATTCAGGAATCATTGATATCGCTAATAGTGATGCAGGAGATTATACAGTAACCTATACTACAACAGGAACTTGTCCGAATTCTAGTCAAGTGGATGTAACTATTTCAGAACTTGATGATCCTAGTTTTAGTTTTGATCAAACTACATATTGTAAAGAGCAAGCGAATCCAACTCCTTCAATTACTGGACTAACTGGTGGCGTTTTCTCCGGTACAACTGGATTGGCAATTGATCCAGATTCAGGAATCATTGATATTACCAACAGTAATGCAGGAGACTATGTAGTAACCTATACTACAACAGGAACTTGTCCAAACTCCAGTCAAGTGAATGTAACTATTACAGAACTCGATGATCCTAGTTTTAGTTTTGATCAAACCATCTATTGTAAAGGCCAAGCGAATCCAACTCCTTCAATTACTGGACTAACTGGAGGTGTTTTCTCAAGTACAACTGGATTGGCAATTGATCCAGATTCAGGAATCATTGATATTACCAACAGTAATGCAGGAGACTATATAGTAACCTATACCACAACAGGAACTTGCCCAAACTCCAGTCAAGTGAATGTAACTATTTCTGAACTCGATGATCCTAGTTTTAGCTATGATCAAACTATCTATTGTAAGGATCAAACGAATCCAACGCCTTCTATTACTGGACTAACTGGTGGTGTGTTCTCTAGTACAACTGGATTGGCAATCGATCCCGATTCAGGGATCATTGATATTACAAACAGCGATGCAGGAGATTATACAGTAACCTATACTACAACAGGAACTTGCCCAAACTCCAGTCAGGTGAATGTAACTATTTCTGAACTCGATGATCCTAGTTTTAGTTTTGATCAAACCATCTATTGTAAAGACCAAGCAAATCCAACGCCTTCTATAGCCGGATTAACTGGTGGTGTGTTTTCCAGTACAACTGGATTGGCAATCGATCCCGATTCAGGAATCATTGATGTTGCCAATAGTGATGCAGGAGATTATACAGTAACCTATATTACAACAGGGACTTGTCCGAGCTTTTCTAATTTTGACATTACCATAAATGATCTAGATGATGCATCTTTTTTATATACTGAATCTTCTTTTTCAACCGACGACCCTAACCCAATTCCTTTAATTACTGGAATAACAGGAGGTGTTTTCACATCCCTTCCTACGGGATTAGTAATTAATAATAGTACTGGAGAAATCGACTTAACAAATTCAATTCCTAATACATATACCATTACATATACTACAGCAAGAACATGCACTAACTCATCAAGTGTAAGTATAGTGGTTATAGATAATACACCTCCAACCGCAAGTATCACCTCTTCAGAGGCCAATCCCACAGGTAATTCTTCGTTTGAAATTACTATTACCTTTGATGAAGATATCACCGACTTTGATTTAAATGATATTCGTATTGAAAACGGAATTGTAAGTAATTTTTCTGGTGGAGGACTATCCTATCAAGCTACTGTAACTGCTACCACAGCAGGAACAATTACTATTAACATTGATCCAGGAAGTTTTACAGATCTTTATGGGAATGAAAACGATATGATCACTGAATTTGTAATTAATTTTGATAATACCTTAGGAATTACCGATGAAAACACCTTAAAGAACATTACTATCTATCCTATACCATCAAAAAACACAGTCAATATCTTGAGTGAAATAAATTCGAATCTAGAAAAAGTTGAATTCTTTGATGTTAGGGGTAAACTAATTCTATCTAAAGTATTAAACCGTGGTAGTATTTCTAATAGTATCGATATATCCACATTTCATTCTGGTTTATATTTAATGAAAATATTTTCTGAAACAGGTTCGATAACTAAAAAAATACTCAAAGAATAAGGTTATTCTTTTGAATCATTATTATAAGAACTAAATTAAGACGAATTCTTTTTGGAAATTTCGAAACAAAAAATCTATTTACGAAATCTCTTAGATTAGACTATGTTTTATTTTTAAACTTTCGAATTCCCCAAGCAATTTTATAGTTTCTATATAGTAAATCGTAAAGTACCATTTCGTGTATACGGTTTTTGGATCTAAATAATCTATTCATCAACATATGGATGTAGCTACCCATTCTGTCATCTAATGTTGCAATATCTACTTTGGATTTTATATCTTCAATCAAAGCACTGCTACTTTTGCTTTTCTCTTCTAATACATCAATAATTGGACTATAATCCGGATTCGTTTCTTTATTTAAACTTAAGAAGCTTTTAATCTTATCTTGCTCATTTCTGAATTTTTTATCCATTTGCTTCTTAAGATTCTTATTCATCCCAAACTCTGCCCCAAATCCAGTTTTTAGTCGTTCCATTAACACCATCTTCTGGTCTTCATCATAGCCAAAATCAGCAAGCAATTGATCTATAGCTCTTATACTAAACAACCATCTTAACTCTTCCCCTTCATCTCCATCAATTAAATCCAGAAAATCCACAATCATCTTACTATCTAGAAAAAATATCTCTTCTGAGGCATCCATCGTATCAATTCCGTATCGTTCTATCTCTCTTTGATATGTATCTAACTGTATTTTCCAAATCATATCTTCATCAGAAAATTCTTTTAATGATCCATATAGGGTATTAATAACTGTTGCTACATTTTCTGGTTTGTTATAATGAAATCTAACTCTAATATGGTGCTTAGGATCATTATAACGAATAAAAAACCACTTATCAATAACACCAAGCTCCAAGAGATGTTCAGCAGTTGGTTTAATAATTTCGGTAAGAATTAAGTCTGAAGTCTTGGGGCCTGTATATATTTTATAATATAACCATTCGCTGCCAACAATAAAAGATCTTTGTATACCCATCATTAATTCTGCATATTTTTTAGTTTCTTTTCATTGTAAAAAGACACTACAATTTGATTTGTAAACGCTTTACTTTTACTAGTTACTACACTATCTTCCGTATGTAAAAATTCCTTCAATTTAAACCTTCCCCTTTTCTTTACAGTATTTAATAACATTTTCATGGATGTTACATTTCCTGTATTGACAAGCAACTCATTATCTCCATCTGCCAAAAGCACAAATTGAGGTAATTTTTTAGCATCGATTAATTTTTTTAATTCTGCTAAGAACTTTTCTTCATCTTTTAGTGTATCTAAAAGTGGTTTTATATCGGTAGAAGAAATATTCCATGAAGCACTAGAAAGTATGATATCTCGATACTCTACTCGCGGTAAAAACTCATATTCGTCTGCAAAAGGTCCCCAATCGAATCCGATACCACCTCTTAAGTTTTGTGTTTGCATATTTGCTAAAAACTGGTAAATAGGTAACGCATTATTAGAATAGTTATGTGCATTTGTAAGATGTGGAATAACCTCTTTATCGAATTTTTTAGATCTCAATTTCACCTTTCCATTTGGAGTTGCGGAAATCATTAAATCATCTAATAATAATTGATTTTCATCTTCTATAATAGACTTAGCCAAATATGGGATTTCATGCCTTCTAAAATTCGGTCTCATCAAAATATTTCCTACTCTTGACTCAGGTAGATGAACAATTTCTGCTAGAATTTTATCTGGATTTAACTTTGCCTCTACGTCAATTATTTCCTTGGTATACGCATCTAAATCCTGATCTCCGTGACAAAAGCGCCCTAAGAGATTTGCTGCACTGGAACCACCACAATTGGACATTTTTATTTTTTCTTTACCATCAATACGAACCAGTTCGATCATAGATGAGATTGTATCTGGTAGATCTTCCCAGTTCTCTTCTAATCCTTTAAAGTCTTCATCGGCGATTTCTATTACATGTTGATCATCTTTCATACTTTTCACTAACTTCTTTTGAAGAATAGCATCAATAGAAGACCATTTAACATCTCTAACAGACACTTTTGAAGGCTTGTAAGGTAAAACGATATCATCAATAATTTGACTTACATCTCCCGAGTCTTTATCCTGTAAAAATCCTATTCCCAGTTCCACATCTAAAGCATTAGATAAGGAAACCTCTCTACTTTCGTAACGTTCATAAAATGCTGTTCTAAATCTAGAAATAAAAGTTTCTTTTGGAGGTAACGTCAGTTTGTTAAGTAATGAAAGTCCCTTTCTGATTTTCTTTACCGTATCATAGTTAAGAGTATTTGCCTCTACAGATAAACTCATATCTGTTTGAAACATAAATTTCAATTCAAAATCAGTTCCTAATTTCTTTAAGGATTCACTCAGATCAGTATACTCTTTAGCTACATTCCCTAAGCCTTGATCAATTCGATGTAAAGTTGTTTGAACATTTTCTAATTCAGAAACAATATGTTCGGTTCCTGATAATTTTTTAAGAACTGGCATTATTTGCTCTAGAAACTCTGGTCCAGAGACGGAAGGTTCCAACTCACTAATCAATAATTGGCCATCTACTAATTGATCAATAAATCCAGAAGCTTCTTCAATCGTAATTTCATCATCAACTAAGGAGCTTGCTAAATCACTTAGTAATGCTCCTTTTCTTGCTTGTTTTAGTATTTTCTGTAAATACTCAGAATCTTCTACAGCTACAATGTGGTGTACCCTTCTACTTTTAATGTATGAGTATTCTACATATCTCAATTGTTTTCCAGCCTTGTATATACTTGTATTTGGGTAAAAGAGCAACTGACTTTTAATACTTTGATCTTTTACAATATCCTGAGATAAGGCTACCAAAAAATTCATATCCAATCGTGTATGACGATTGTTTTCTGATTTGTCTGAAAGCTCAATGTTTTCTGTTTCTGAAAATGTTCCAACGGATGTTCCCGCAAAAAGACCAAATGGTGTACATCTTGAAGACATTCTACTTAAATATTTAAGCACAGAATACATCATTCGTTCTGAAGCTGCTTTTTCCTTAAGATTGCCCTCTAACCACTTCTCAAATTCTTGATATAATGACGGTGAAGCCAAAAAAATTGCTTCTTTAATAATTTCATCTTTACATACTTCTTTTAGTTTTTCCTCTTTTAGTTCTTCCCCTTCTGTTAATTCTTTAAAAAAAGAGAAAGAAAAAAGCGGTGCACGCAAAACATACTTTGAAAAATTTCTATAGCTCATACGATCGCTATTTCAAATTAACTGATTAGTAAACATTCATCCCATTCTGTTTCGAATGGTGCTAAATAAGAGATGATACTTAAGCCAATACCTGCAATACCTTCCAATAAATTCATTTCTGTTCTCCAGCCCTCTTCTTCACCTCCGAACCACTGTTTGTAGCCAACATATCCATCTTTATGTGTTGCCATACTAATCCCTTGGTCCATCCAGAAATCTGCAGTTTCCTTAAAAATCTCTTTTTTAGTTTCTTTATACATTGAATTGTATATCTGCACCATACCAAAGGTGCCATGACACAGACCATTGTCTTTTACTCTGGTTTCTGTAAGATCCCTTCTTTTACAAGAGTTCTCTACTGTGGTCAATCCTTTTTGAGTAATCACATTATCGTTTAATACTTTTCCAACTCTATACAAAGTAAGTCCAATACCCAAATCTCCATAGCACCAAGCTAGACGCTCCTGACCATTTTTTTCCATACCGTCATACACCCAACTTGGAAAAGATGAAGAGCAAGATACATCATCGTTTGCGTATTTAAGAATAAACTGTGTTGCTTTCTGAAGTATTGGCATTACCTGATCTCTAAAATCATCATAACTAACTAAACGAGATAAAAAGTTAATAATACTTGCCATACCATGTGACAGACTCAAATTAGCTCCGATAAGAGCTGTTTCTTTACTAAGAGAAGTCTCCCATCTCATGGTATCGTCCTCCTCTATAGCCGTTCTTTTAAGAGAGGCTACAAGCTCTAATAGTTTCGTTTTGTATGATTTTTTTAATGCCTCGGACTTTGTATTTTTATATCTTTTGAAAAAGTAAAAACCAATTCCAATTGTACCATGTAAGAAATCATAGAACTTATCTTTTTCTCCCATTTGTATAATAGCACTGCTTAAGTATTCGTCTAAATCTACCAATAATTCATCACTATCTACATCTACAAATCCTTCTTTAGCTAATAATTCTATAGTCCAACCAGCACCTGCAATACCTGTGCAAAATGTTGGAAAACTATAGCCTTCATTAATTTTTTCAATAACGGTTGATATCATTTCTACTCCTATATCTGCATAGGCATCATTATCAGTAAACTTTGCGTAATAAAATTGAAACAATGCAATTCCAGATATTCCTGATAAAACCCCTACATGTTCGTTAGTTGTATAATTCTCTGAAAGGATATTGCTAATTTTTTCTAGCTTATCTAATAAAACTGATTCTTTGTTCATTTTCTCTTTAAAAATGTTTTAAAAAAAAACTGCCTAAAAATAAGGCAGTTTCTGCGTTCAAAATATTAAAAAAACTTGTATTATGACGTATGTTATGAAATCATTTTAGAAAACTATAACACTATCATAGTTTTTTATTAGAAACAATATCTTCCTGGAGGAGGACAGCTATTAAAAGCATCTAATGTAGGACAGCAATGTGTTGGATCAAGACCTCCTTTTACTTTACTAAGATTTAAGTCACTAATTGTTTGTTTTTTAAGCTCCAACTTTTTCAATGATTTTTTCATGAATGTAATTTTAATTAAGATACCTACTCTGTTCTTAAGGTTTTCGGTTGCCCCTTCTCAAAACAGATTGTCAACAATATTCCATTTTGATTCTCCCACCAAATTAGCACAGAGAAACGCAGTAAAAAAGTGTCATTTCCTCATTTTGGATAAAATAAGGCATAAAAAAAAGCCTTGAAGATTTTCAAGGCTTTCCGTCTACTTTTTTTAATTCTATGGAACGTGACTATGATCACAATATACATCCGACTCACAATGTTGTGTAGGTATACAATCACCTCCCTGAATTTTTCTCATACCATCATCATTAATTCTGGCAACAGTAAGCTTTTTGAGACTAATACTTTTCTTTAATTGCTTTTTCATTATGTAATATTTATAAGACCCTAAAACCGTTAAAAAACAAATAAGATCTGTAGAGTTAAGATAAATGAAATATAATTTTTATCCCTTAAAATTCATAATTAGCAAACCTCATTTTGTTCAAAATGAGGTGTCTTAACACTTATTTTTAATGGCTTTACGATTTTACAGATAATTTCTCAATATTCTTGATATAATAGGAAGGATTCAGTCCTGTTTTGGCTTTAAAGTGCTTAGTAAAAGAATTATCACTTTTATAACCAATCTCGGTAGCAATCGAACTAATAGAAAATGATCTAAACTTATTGTCATTCTTTAATCGCTTTAACACATAGTCAATTCTCAAATCATTTATATAATCATTAAAGCTTTTACCCTTGTAATTATTAATAATTCGAGAAAGATAAGTGGCATTTGTTTTCACCTTTTTTGCAATAGATCTTAAATTACAATCAACACTCAAAAAATATTCTTGCTTTTCTAGCTTATCCAATCCTTTTAAAACAGCGTTAATTTTTTCATCATCTATAGTTATTTCTTTTACAGATTCTTTGGTTTCTATTATTTCCTTGGTATCCTTAGCTTCCAGATCCGAAATCTTTTGAATAAGTCTATTAAAAAGTTTCTTATTCGCTTTTTGTTTTTTGAAATAAGTTATGAGAATAGCAATAAATAAAATAAATACTACACTCAACGCTATTAGAATGTAACTCTTATACTTTTGTTCTGTTACCTGCCTAGTTTCTAGTTTTTTAATTTTATCATCGAGTTGTTGTGTATTTTGATCATGAATTTTGTGAACTGTTTTGTCTTTATCCTTCTGAAACTGATCTTGTAATTCCTGATGCTTAGAGAACCAGATTATAGAAGCTTCTCCATCTCCTATTTCTTTATAACTCTTAGCCAATAACATATGAGCATCTATCACTCTATTTTTTCTAAGGTCATTTTCTTTTAACCCATTGATTGTTTTTAGCAGATAGTCAATAGTTTTTTCATAAGATCGTATGTCATAGAAATAACTCGCCAAGAAATAATTTACATTGATTCTTTGATTGGATCTATCACTAATTTTTAATTCGTTTAATATCGTTTCTGCTTGATATAAAAAATTTAGCGCTTGATCATAGTCCTTTCTTTCATAAAAGACAATTCCTTTTTTGGTGTATAAATCTGCTATCCCTATTTTATAGTTCAAAGGAGTGCTAATTGCAGTGCCGATATCTGCATATTTTAAAACCGAATCGAACTGTTCTAAATCTAAATATACTTCGCTTATAATAGTTAAAACATTTACATGATTTTTACCATTTTTAAATGATGTCTTGTCGATAAAGTTTAATAAATTTCTACAATCTTCTAGCGCTCTATCCAGTTGATTCATCCTGCGGAGAACAATGGCTATATTGGATTTGACAACAATTTCTTTTTTTAGATTCCCTCTTTTCTGAGCCATTTGCAATACTTTATGATAGGTATCCAAGGCTTTTTGATTTTGCCAATCTTGTAAATAAGAATTTCCTAGTTTTAGATACGCATTAGAAAGGGTTTCATTATCATTATTGATTTTTGCAAGATCAATTGCTTTTTGAAAATATGAAATGCTTATTTCAGATTCTTCTTTTCTATAAAAACTATATCCTATATCAATGTAAATCTCTGCAAGTTTTTGATTTGGAAGTTTTTTGCTTTTTAATGCATTTTCGTACAACGCAGCTTTTTCCTTTGTAGAGGTTTTGATCAGATCTATTATCTGATCAATACTTTTAAATTGGATACTATCCGTATTTTCAATGTTTTGAGCGCTTAACTCTATAAACAAAAAATTAGATACAAATATCCAATAAAATATACATTTCAACGCATATCTCTTAACAAAGAAGCCCATTTAGATTCGTATTGTGTGATCATCAAATGTAGCAATTCTTTTTAATCCGTTTCGTCAAATTATATTCCTTGATTTTACAGTTAAAAAGCTCTTCAACTAATGAAGAGCCTTTTCTTAAATATAGTAGCTCCTATCTCTAATGAACATGTGGAGGACAATCAATTCCACCATTTCTAATACATAGTAAACCTGTTATATCTTCACCACCTTTTACAGATAGTTGTTGTTTCTTTTCTAGAACACAAACATTTGCTATTTCTAAAATTTTATCTAACATAACTATTAATTTTATATGCCTACTCTATTTTAAGGTTTTCGACTTCCCCTTTTATCCTCTAATTTTAGAAAACTTCAGATTGTAAGCAGTTATTAATGAAGTATTTGATAACAAGTTCCATTTGGAGCACAATGACCTGAACAAGTTGCCAGACATTTCTGAAATTCTGAATCCGGACAAGTAGAACAATGTCCTGCTAGAATTGATCGTTGTTCCTTATGATTTAATTTTTTGACTCCTTCTAAATTTAAAATGTTATTAAGCATAATTATATGTTTTAAGTACCTACTCTATCTAAAAGGTTTTCGGTTTCCCCTTATCAAAACAGATTGTCGACATCCTATTGATTTTGATACTAAAGTAGCTTTGAAATTTGCCGATTAAAAACAAAACAACCCCGTTTTTGACAAAACAGGGTTGCAAAAAACTCTTCACATAAAAGAAGGTTTTTGAGTTACACTTTTCTGTGATCATGGATCTGTAATACAGTCTCCTTCTGCGGTATGCCTTGGACCTGTATGAACACTGCTTCCTCCCTTTATTCGATTCATACTATCTCTGCTCACTCTAGCAATAACAAGCTTTTTTAGATCGATTTTACTTTTATTATTTTTCTTCATAAAAGATGATTTAATTAATATTTCGTTTTCTTTTTAAAGATATTTTTTATCAAACAATCATCACAATGTAACAACCCTTTATTGGACAAAAACGGGTTGCTTTTATGCATTGTTACTATCATCATTATTCTTGGATAATTTCCCTATATTTTTTATATAATATGATGGATTTAATCCTGTTTTTGCCTTAAAACGTTTGGCAAATGCATCATCACTTTTATATCCAACCTCGGCAGCGATGGATTTTACCGAAAAAGCCCTGAACTTAGCATCGTTCTTGATTCGCTGCAATGCATACTCTATTCTTAAATCTGTAAGATATTCGTTAAAATTTTTGTTTTTATGTGCATGAATAATTTTAGTGAGATAGGTTGTATTCGTTTTTACTTTCTTTGCGGTATTGCTTAGATTACATTCCATTTTTAGAAAATATTCTTGTTGCTCCAATTTATCGAGTCTTCTTAAAACATCTTTTACCGTATCATCATTAATTACAATAGGTGTATTCTTAAGACTACTTTCATTTTTAGGTTTATTAATTTCTAAAACATTAACCTTTTCGACAAGTTCAGAGAATACAGCTCTATTTTTTTGTTGTTTTTGATAATATCGAAACCCTATCAATATGAACCCAAACAAAAATATGACAGCACCTATCAGTACATTGTTCATTCTGCTTTCCTTCTTTTTTAATTGTGCGATTTGATGCTCATACTTGCTAGTTTCTCTTTCATAAATCTTATCTACTGTTTTATTTTTATCCTCTTGATGCATTTCATTAAGTTGTAGGTATTGATTTTCCCAATAATGTGCTTGTTCAAAATCTTTCTTTTCAAAATAACAATTTGCTAATAGCAAATATGATTGTATCACTGGTAATTTACCTAAGTCATCAGTATCAATAAAATCCATAGTTCTGCATAAGGAAGCAATAGCATCATCCAACTTATCCTGTTCAAAATAGCAACTCGCTTTATAGTAATTAACCTTTACAATAGGAAAAACGTTATTGTTAATCTGATAATTTTGTAAGAGTCCTTCTGCATTTTGTAAATACTCAAAAGCATTTGGATAATCCCTTTTATTATAAAAAACGATACCCATTTTAATATATAAATCCACCAAACCTTCTTTAAAGTCCAAAGATTTACTAATTGCTATTCCTTTTTCTGAGTAAAATATCACAGAATCATACTGCTCTTTACTTAAGTAAACTTCATTGATATTAGTAAGAATTTTTGCATGATTAATACTGTTTTTGAAGGAACTGTTGTTAATTAGAGTTAAGGTTTCTTTAGAAAGTTCTAGTGCCAAATCAAGTTTATTCATTTTTTGTAAAACTAGAATTAAACCAGAATTGGCTATAATTTCATTTTCAAGATTACCTTGCTCTTTGGCAATTTGTAGCATTTTCTCATAATAATCAAACGCCTTTTCATGATATCCTTGTCTTAAAAAACTAGCTCCTTTTAATAAAAGACTACCAAATATAAGCTCGTCATTTTCTAATTTTTCTCCTATCTTTAAAAGCTTATCAGAATATTCAAAAGTCTTTTTAAAATCTTCTTTCCTAAAGAAAAAATACGCTAACTCTTTATACACAAGACCTGTAGCAATATCGTTATCTTGAAGGTTTTCCAATACTTTTTCATACATCTCATAATTCACAGAATCAGAGACTATAATTAAACGCGCTAGCTCTTGAGGTGATTTCAATCTTAGGCTGTCTGAAGTTTTAGAACCTAGCTCCTGAGCAGAAATAATGGTGGTAATAGCTATAAAAATGGTGATGAGGCAAATCTTTAATAAAGATAAAACCCTTTGACTAAAAAAAATCATTTTTGTATTCGAGTAGTGTGATTCTCAAATGTAATAATTCTTTTTAATCTGTTTTAAAAACCTTTAGGAAGAAAAACTATCTAAAATTAATGGTACAACTAGTAGATTGCCCGAACCATTTTACTCTATTACGAGAAGCTAACTTATAAATACCATCACGAATCATTCTCGGTACGAAAGCTAATAAAGCCGCTACAAGCTTCCATCGTGGAATCTTAGAAACTATTCTTAAAAAGCCATCAGAATGTGTATGAGCTCCATTTTCATCTATTAAAATAACGGTATCTAATCTTTTCGTTGGATATCCATGTTTTTTTAATAGCTCCTGACCTTGCGGAGACTGAAAAGGAGTAAAATGAAAAAGATCTTTTGGAGCGAATTTCATTAACCAACCAACAACACCATTACATAAATTGCATTCACCATCAAAAATAATAATACTTTTGTCAAAAGAAGTTTCCATTTTATTGATTTTTAAGTTTTTATACGATCATAGTCGTACAACTCCATCAATCATTTCAATACTTCTATCAGAATTATGATAAATTTTAGAATTGTGGGTAGCAATTACTACTGCTTTATTTTTAGATCCAGTGATTTCCTTGAGTAATTCAAATATTAGTTCTGAGTTTTTTTGATCTAAATTTCCAGTAGGCTCATCGGCTACAATTAAAGAAGGGTTATTTATCAATGCTCTAGCAATCGCTACTCTTTGTTGTTGACCTCCAGAAAGTTGATATGCAGGACGTTTTGCAAAAGATTTCATTCCAACTTCTTCCAGCAAACTCAAGGCATCACTTTCAATCTCTTTCTTACTTTTTAAAGAAAGCTTCATAGCAGGTAACATTACATTTTGCAACACATTAAATTCTGGAAGCAAATAGTGAAATTGATATACAAAACCGATATGTTTATTTCTAAAATCAGTAAGTCCTGTAGCTGTTAAGCCTTTAATTTCCTGATTATATATCGTCAGATCTCCATAAAAATCGGTATCTAAGGTTGACAAAATGTATAGTAATGTAGATTTACCACTTCCTGACTCGCCAAATACAGAAACTAATTCACCTTCAGAAATGGATAAAGAAACGTCGTGTAAAACCTGATGTCTTTCTGGCTCCGTAAAGTATTTATTGATATGTTTTGCTTCTAAAATCATATGCCTCTAATAATCGTTACAGGATCCACTTTACTAGCTTTTCTGGATGGAAAATATCCAGCAAAAATGGTGGTTAAAACACCAAATAAAAATCCTAATATGTAAAACCATAGTTTAAAATTAATAGGATACGTTTCTACAATAATAAAATCTGAAGTATCCAAAGGAGTAGTGGAGATTACATAACACATACCATATCCTAATAGCACTCCAAAAAACGCACCTAAAACACCAATGATGATAGACTGAATAAGGAAAATAAAAACAATATCATTACTAGAATAGCCAATTGTCTTCAGCACAGCAATATCCTTTCTTTTTTGAATTACTGTAATATTCAGAATATTATAGATCCCGAATCCTGCTACTAACAGTAATGCAAAAGAAACAGACCAGGTAAGAATATCTCTCACTTTATTTCCTATAACAATAGTTTTATTACTATCCTTCCAATCTTCGGTAGTAATGCCATCAAACTTTTGAATAAGATCATTTTTTACATCTACATTATTTCTATCTTTTAATTTAATATGAATATTGGTGATCTTATTGGTGTATCCAAGTAAATTTTGAATCGTTTTTGCCGAAACATAAGTTCTTACATTATCAATCGTAGTGATTCCGAAGCTAAATATCCCTGCGACTATCAACCTTTTATTCTTTCCATTTGGAAGAATCATATTAATGGAATCTCCTACTGAAACGTCTAATCTTTTTGCAAGACTGATACCGATAAGGATTGTATTTTCTTTGGATAAACTTTGAAAACCTTCACCTGCTATCAATCTTCTTTCAAGATCTACCATCAAACGTTCTTCGTCGGCAAAAACGCCATTGATACTTCCGGGAAATTGTTTTGAGTTGCTTATTAAAATTGCCGGAGAAATAGTCTGATGAGCAAATGCTTTTATATTCTGTTGTTCCTCAAGAAAAAGATCAATCTTGTCATAATTTTCTAAAAAACTTCCTTGACCCAATAAGGAATTAGACTTTTTTACATCTTTACCAATAATAATATCAGGACTCCCACTAAAAACAGCATCATCTAAAAAGTCATTGACTCCTGTCATAAAATTAATCATCACTATAAAAGTAGTGACTCCTAATAATACACCTATCATTGCCAAAAAGCTTTGTTTTTTTCTAGCAAATAAATATTGCAATGCTATGAATGTATTGGTTTTTGTATAGACTGTTTTAGACATATCCTATAGGTCGATATCACACTTTGACAATTACAAAGATATGTCTGCTAAGGTAAAATAATAATTGTAGCTATTTTTTCTTACTACTTTTTGCCATTGGATTAAAATCAAGGCATAATTGTATCCAATATTCTAAGTCTTCATCCAAATCAAAACCATCTGGGCTAACAAAGACATATCCTTTCATTGGTCTTCCTGTAAAATCCATTGGGTAGCATCCATTTTTTTTGATTGCACTGGGGTATGCATCTTCCCCAATTCGAGCCATCAGTAAATCCGTTTCTCTTTTTTTATCGAAATGGATTCCGCAGCACATTTTATCATCCACCATAAAGCAGAGACCACCCATCATCTTTTTGGTATAGAAATTCGCCCTTTTTTCTCTAAAGATCTGGTGAATTCGATCTGAAAGAAATTCATTATACGCCATTACCTAATTGCTTTAGTTAAATATTCATTTACAGGCCTCATCACCTTCCAATATTCCATTAGTTCTTCAATTAGCGATTCACTAGTTAGTAGAGAGGGTGATTCCTCTCCAACAAAATAAAATTGTTTATTCGCAATAAGCGGTTCTTTTTCATACGTTTCTTTCCATTCTTTTGGAATTCTTTTTAGTGCTCGGCCTTTAATTTCTCCAAATCTTTGAACAAAATGCTCATTATCTATTAATTTTCTAAACTCAGAGATATCTTGACTCATTGTAGTCCTTAAATTATGTAATTGTTCTTTTGTAATCCCAAAACATCCTCCCATAATACCAACCATAACTGGTGAAAAACGTAAAAATAATCCTGGTATGCTTTTATCTTTTCGTCCTCCTTTTGATATAAAAGCGGTATAATGAATATTATAAGGTGACTTATCATCAGAAAAACGAATGTCTCTATTTATTCGTAGTATACAATCTTTAGGTTCGATTTGTAACGCAGCGTCAAACTTTTGAATTTCTTGAATCATTCTACTCACAAAAATCTCAAAAGGCTTTTTGACGCTTTGCTCGTACCTTTTTTTATTAGCATGAAACCATTCTTTATGATTATTCTGTTCCAACTCTTCAAAGAAGGTTACAAAATCGTGTGTGAAATATGGCATAGTTACATCTATTATTGATTAAATATAACCAAACTCTATTTGGTCAGCAACAAAATGAAAAGGATCGAAAACCGCTTTCTGCCTATTTTCAAAATAGATTCCAAATAGAGTTTGATAACAAAAGTTTTCTATTTCATAGAATGAAACGCCACTCTATTTCCTTCAGTATCTAAAAAAATAGCCATAAAACCGTTTTCTCCTATTGAAGTTTTTGGCATTAAAACCTTTCCTCCAGCTTTCTCTACTCTTGCTAAAGGAATTGATAAATCATCACCTCCATTAAGATAGGCAAATGTTCCTTCTTGAGAAGGTGTATTTCCATTTCCATGAGTTACACATCCTCCTACTCCTCCATCTTTATATGGAAAAAATGCCATTTTAAAATCCATTTCCATAGGTTGAAGTTTTGTGTCTAAGAGCTCACTATAAAACTTTACAGCCCTTTCAAAATTTGTGCTTGGTATTTCAAACCAACTAATTGCATTTGACATAATAAATATTGTATTGATTAAGAATAACTCAAAGGTATATGATAAGTGTCTTTGAAAAAAGTATTAATTTTACAAAAACATAGGTTTCTAAAATGAAAAAAAACGAAGAACTATTTTACCTTATCAAATCATTAACCAAGAGTGAAAAGCGTTATTTCAGGCTCAGTTCCAAAAGTGGAGAAGATGCCGAATACCTACTTTTATTCGATGCTATTGAAGCTCAAAAAACATATGATGAAGCTTTGATCAAAGTACAGTTTTCAGACAAACCTTTTATTAATCAACTCACCACTATAAAGAATTATCTAAAACAGCGAATTTTACAATCACTCCGTAACTATCATGCAAAAATTTCTATACAAGCAGAGTTAATAAGTATTATTAAAAATGTAGAAATTTTATTCCACAAAGGATTATATACTATTTGCAACAGCGAATTAAAAAGAGCCGAAAAAAAAGCTATTAATTTTCAACAAAACGTATTACTATTCCAGATTAAAGATTGGAAAAGAAAAGTTCACCAAGCACTCAATCCTCAAGATTTTGAAACATTGAAAAGTATTATTTCCGAGCAAAAAAAATGCCTAAACTCTACCTCTGATTACATAAACCTTCTGCTAGCTAATACAGACCCTATAAACTCTTCATTATCTCACAAAAAGACACATCACCTCCAAAACAAAACCCTAAAAACACTCCATTCTTATAGGAAATACCTCGCTTCAAACAATCGAAAAAAGGCAAAACAACTTATAGAAAAACTGATCAAAGAATGGGAACAACAACCAGAATTATTGAAAGAATATTTCACAACATACTTTTCTGTTTATAATAATTATCTTGGATACCTCGTTTTTGAAAAATTGCACAAAGAAGCGTTTATTAGAATATTAGTTTTAAAAAAGAAAGCTTCGGAAATCACAATCAATTCTGCCGCATTAATTAAAGAAAAACTCCGCCTTTACAATATTGAATTAGAAATACATAGAAATTTAAAAGACATACATAACACACAGGAAGTGATCGAAAACATTCATGATTTTATTTTAAAAAACAAAAAAGTAATTCCAGACAGCTACTTGCTCTCTTTTAGGTTCCAGTTTGCAAACATTTATTTCCAAAAAAAAGATTTTCAGAAATCACTTCACTGGATCAACGACATTCTTAACAATCAAACAAAGAAGGATCGAAAAGATCTAATAACCTACACCTATTGGCTTAATATTTTAACACATTATGAACTTGGAAATGCATTCTCAATGAGATACTTGATTGATGCGCTTAAAAAACGTATCAAAAGACAAAAAAACATAGAATTCTATGAAAAGGCCATATTCAAATTTTTAAGCAAAACGATTGAACTTTCAGAAAAAGATAAGAAAGATGCTTTTGGGCAATTAGCTATTGATCTAAAAAAAGACCCAATTCCTGATTTCATTCTTGGTTATGTAGATTTTACTCAATGGATAGATCGGAAATATGAATTATCGTCTTAATTTCTTACAGTCAGATAATTTTGTAATCTTTTTTCTTAAATAATACTTTTACAATTACGTATCAAACACCAAGAGTAAGACCAGCATGAATGATGCAATCAATCTTCTAAAAACCACCTTAGACAACTTCCATAAGCTTACAGATGAAGAGTTTCATGATTTTTCGAAAATCTCCGAATTCACAAGCTTCCAAAAGAAGGAATTTCTCTTAGAAAGTGGACACTATAATCATGGAATATTATTTATAACCAAAGGAATTCTAGGTTTATATGAAACTATAGAAACAAAGGAAATTTATACCTCTTTTTTTCAGGTATCAGACTTTGCAACAGAAATTACAAGTTTAGCATCTCAAAAAACTTCTCTAAAAAACATAATTGCAATTACTAATGTAGAAGGGTTTTACATAAAAAGAAATGACCTATTACAACTATATGACAAATCTATTTCTTTTGAGCGTTTAGGAAGAAAGTTATTAGAACATCTCTTAAGTGAGCAGCATAGATTTACTACAATGCTTACTTCTTTAAAACCTAAAGACAGGTACAAATATTTATTAGAAAACAATCCTAAACTGATTCAGCAAATCCCGGTTCAATATTTAGCATCTTACATTGGAATTGCTCGAGAAACCCTAAGCAGAATCCGCAAAAGAATGTCTTAGCAAATTCCAATCAATATTAATTTCATTTTGTGATAATCGTCACAAAAATCTCATATCCTTATACCTAGTTTCACATTGTTTAAAATTCTAAAAAATTATAACAATGAAAAACTTAGTAAAAATTGTGTTATGCGTGGCATTTCTTGGTACCGCTGATTGTAAATCTCAAAACTCACAAAATGATATGAAAAATGAAATTATAACCATTATAAACAAATTTGTAATAGCAGGAACAGAACGAAATATAGCTGCTTTTGATGAAATTTTACATCCTGATTTTAGGGTTGTAGTTAATCAATATCCTACACCAGACAAAACTGCAATTATACCAAGTGCAGGATATATTGCACTAATGACTCAAAAGAAAATAGGTGGTACAGCATACCATACTGATATACTACATTTGGACGTCAAAAAACACTCCGCAACTGTAATTGTACTATTAAAAACTCCTAAAAACAGTATGCAAGTAACTTTTTTACTTGTTAGAAATAAAGAGAATCAGTGGAAAATTATCTCTGATTTCGCAATTCAAAATCCAAAAGTGTAATGTGATGTAAAAGCCCGTAGTTTTACACTACGGGCTTATTCGATTTATAGTTATTGATTATGAAAAACTATAGTGAGCTTAATTAAGTTATAAAAAATCAAACTATAAATCTATTGTAAACAAACCTAATTCATCAATCATTCACAACTTATTATTCAAATAAGATACCAGCTAACTGGAGTAAGTTTATCTCCGCAATCTTAAGATCATATTTTGCCTTCGCATAATTATTCCGAGCATTAAATAGGTTAATTTGCGCCTGTCTAAATTCAATTGCAGATACCTGACCAAGCGTAAATTGTTTCTGTGTTTTATTAAAACTTAACTCACTAGTAATTATATTTTTATCTTCTGCTTTTAGAACAAACTGTTTATTCGAATAATCTTCATACGCATTATACACCTCTGTTTTTAATTCTTCCTGAGCCTTATATAATTCTATCTCTCTATTTTGTTTTGTTATTTTAGATGTTCGAATTTTAGTTCTATTTTTCCCGCCATCGAATAAATTCCATGACAAACTTAACCCCAGATTTACACCATAACTTTCATTATTAAGAGCGAATGAAGTCACTGGGTTTTTACTTTCATTCCAATTATAACTTGCGCTACCATTAACTTTAGGAAGGAATTTAGCCTTATTTATTTTTATCTCTAATTCACTTAATAATACATTCTGTTGATTCAGTATAGATCTCACATTATTACTCATAGCACTTTCGAGTATTTGATCTTCATTAAGTTTTTCTGAAAAGACTACTGTTGTGTCTATATTATACTCTTGGTTGACATCTCTACCTAACAATAAATTTAAGTTTCGCTTTAAATTTTTATAATCTTTATAAGCAGATTCATATGAAATACTATCATTATTAAGGTCAACTTGCGCATTGAGCTCATCTAATTTCGTGCCTTGTCCATATTTCAATTTTCTTTTTGCTCGTTCTAAACGATCCTTAGAATTCTCAATATTCAATAGAAGATTATCTGTAATCTGTTTTTGATAAGCTACGTTATAGTAGGTGTCATATAAAGAAACTATAGTGTTTTCTATAAGTTGTCGTTCTTCTATTTTTTTGAGATTAAAATTCTCATCATTTCTTTTAGCATTGAACTTACGTTCTAATCCATCAAAAATTGTGTATTCAGCAGTTAAGGAAGCATTATAAGATTCTGTAATTGCATTATTTACTTTGGTACTGGTTCCATCAGCAAAAGTCACATTTTGAGTTTCATCAGCATAATTTACACCTCCAGAAACTGAGACTTTTGGTAAGTACCCCTTATTAAGTAATCCTCTTTCGATATTCGAAATATTTGTGTTATTTTTTCCAATACGAACATCGTAATTTTTCTCTACTGTTATTTTTATTGCTTCATCTATTCTAAGTAAATCTTGTGAAACTACCGGAGAAACAATAAACATACCTAATAATACTACCAAGATCTTATTCTTCTTCATTTGCTACTTTTTGTTCTATGATTGCTCGCTCCACTTCTTCCTTATTTGGTTTTTTACCGGTTTTTATATATCTGATATATACTTTGATAGTATTCGAAAAGGAAAGAAAAACTGGAAGTATAAATAGTGTTAACGCTGTGGCAATAGCTATTCCATAAGATATTGAAATTGCCATAGGGATTAAAAATTGAGCTTGAAGACTTCTTTCTAACATTAAGGGTGCGAGTCCTGCTATCGTAGTTATTGAGGTTAAAAAAATAGCTCTAAAACGCGCCCTTCCCGTTTGATAAAGCGCTTCTTCAAACGATAAGCCTTCTTTTAAAAATGAATTAAATTTATTGGTAAACACTAACCCATCATTTACTACAATACCTATCAAACCTACAATACCTAAATACGATAAAATACTCATTGAAAATCCATGTAAATAATGCCCCCAAGCTACTCCTATTATACAGAAAGGGATAAGTGACAATAGTATAAATGGCTGGCTAAAAGATCTAAAAGTGAACACGATTACCACATATATTAAAAAAATAGCAGCAGGTAAAACCGAAGCAGCCGAATCTGCTATTTTATTAACCTCCCTATTTTGCCCTTCTGCAGAAACTGCAACTTCAGGATACTTACTTTCAATAATATCAGCAACTCGTGTTTTTAAATCTAACATTATTTCTGACGCACTAACTTTTGCATTTGCAATATCAGCTTCAATCGTTACTTCTCGAATTCCATCTAAATGATTAATGGCCACTTCACCTCTTTCTATAGTATATGAAGCAACTTCGGATAAAGGAATACGTCCATTAGATGTACTAATCTCAATGGTATTAATATTATTAATGGTAGATCTGTTTTCCTTATCATATCGCACCCATATTTTTACTTCATCTTGACCACGTTGAATGCGTTGTACTTCATTTCCATAGAAGGCATTTCGAACTTGTGTCATTAAACTATTATAACTTAAACCCAAAAGCTGAGCATTATCCTTCATTTTTAAGTTAATTTCTTTGATTCCTTTTGGTCCAGAATCTGTAATATCTTTAACATCTGGATTCTTCTTTAATTCTGTAAACACAATCTCCTTTGCCTTATTGATTTGCTCAATATTATTTCCTTGTAGAGATACCGAAATTGGAGATCCTCCAACATTTGCACCTGAATTAAACGATAATTTTTCAACTATTGGAATATCTCCAACCAAAGCCCGAATTTTTTCGGTGATTTCAACTGATGAAATAGAACGTGTTTCGCTAGGAGATAAGTTAATCATAATACTACTAGATGAACTGCTTGGACCAACTCGCTTTACTGTGCCAATGATATGAGATCCATTAACTTCATTAGGTCCTAACTCTTCATTAATTTCCCAAACACTATTTTCAATATAAGATGCAATAGAATCTGTAACACGTTCACTGGTACCTTGAGGTGTATTGACTGTAGCGATTATTTGATCACTTGCGTTTGTCGGGAAAAAAGTTAATTTGATAATACCGCTATTAAAAGCTCCCATTGTGATTATAAATAAGAATAGAATAATAGCGAATGACAAAAATTTATTCTCAAGGCATTTTTTATAAATGGGACTATATACCTTATCCCGTAAGAAGTTCATAAACCGTTCTCCTAGTTTATTGAATTTACTAACCTTCGTTATATCTTTAATATCTCTAGAGTGTGCTATATGAGCTGGAAGAATTAATAAAGCTTCTATTAAAGAAACAAGCAGTGTTAATGTAACTACCATAGCGATATCGCCAAAAAAATCTCCAATTTGCCCATCTAAAAAGAAGAATACTGAAAAGGCCAATATTGTTGTAGCGATTGCAGAAAGAATTGGTTTTAATACCTCTAAAGTACCGTTAATGGCGGCTTTGATAGGAGATTCCCCTTTTTCTCTTCTACTATAAATGTTTTCTGCGATTACAATACCATCATCTACCAATATCCCAATTACCAAAATCATCCCAAACATAGAAAGCATGTTTAGTGTTACACCATAGTTTGGTAAAAGAATGAACATTCCAAAAAAAGATATAGGTAATCCGAAAGCAACCCAAAATGCAACACTAGGTCGTAAAAAAAATGACAAAAGCACTAAAACTAAAAGCATTCCAACAACAGYATTCTCAAGCAACAAGGAAATTCTATCCTCTACGAGATCTGCTGTATTAAATATTGATTTTAACTCAATGTTTTCATTTTTTGCATTAAAATCTTTAATATATTTTTTTACACTATCTACACTGCTAATTAGATCTTCAGAATTAGTATTCTTCAAGTCAATTTGGATTGCCTGCTGTCCATTGTAAAACAGTTTATCCGGATTCTCGCTAAAAGTATCATTTAATTTGGCAATATCCCTAAGGTATACTTTTGGTCCATTGACAGATGATTTAATCACTATATCACTAAGACTTTCTGCAAAATATGCTTTATTATTAGCCCTAATCAAAAACTCTTCATCCTTTGTTTTTATGGAGCCTCCAGAAACATTAACATTCGCTTCTGACACAGCTTTTGCAACTTGCTCGAAAGTCATATTATAATTTCTGAGCTTGGCTTCAGAAATAGAAATTTCTATTTCTTCATCTGGAAATCCTGCCAATGAAATTTGAGAAATACCGTCGAATCTTAATAATTCATCTTGGACTTTTTGCGCATACTGTTTTAATATTCGTAATGGAACATCTTTACCTGTAATGATAAATGTGATAGCAGATCTTGTCGGTTTAACTGTTTCAATTACAGGAGGTTCTATTGTTTTAGGGAATGAGGGAATTCTATCAACTGCATTTTTCACATCGTCTAAAATCACGTTAATATTAAAATCAGATAATGTTTCGATGGTAATTGTGGCATTATTTTCCTGTGAAACTGAGCTGACTCTATCGATCCCAACAATGCCCTTAAGGTTTCGTTCTATTTTTTCCACTATACCTTCTTCAACTTCTTCTGGAGAAGCTCCTGGATAGGTAACCGTAATCTGTATTGTTCTAGCTTCTGATAAAGGAAAAAATGAAGAATTCATTTTTTGATATCCTAAAAAACCAAAAATCAAAAATCCAATGATAAAAATATTTACAGCAACTGGATATTTTATAAAATAGGCCAGAAAGTTCTTCATAATTTTTGATTCATTTTTATTGACATACCTGGATAGGCGTTAGCAATATTTTGATTGGCAATAATATCTCCTTCCTCTAATCCTTTAACAACTGAATTATTTCCTTGATAATTGATTACTTGTATTTTTTTCAATGCCAATTGATTATCTTTTACTACATACACCTTATTACCTTCAAGAATTAGCGCATTATCTATTATAAACACATCAATTAATTCTTTCCCATTGATCTGAGCCTTTAAATATTGACCATCTTTTAGAGACTCATTGGCTACTTCAACAATAACATTAACACTCTGCGTATCCTGATTTATTTTGCCATTGATCCTTGAAATTTTGCCTGTAAAAGAACTAGAATCATCTATTGTTTTAAGATTTACAGAAATTCCTTTTTTTAGATATTTATTATCTGATATTGGGATTGAAAGATTTAGCTCGAAATTAGAATCATCTACAAATTCTCCGATTTTCTGACCACTTCTTATTAATGTTCCTATATTTATATTAGACTCTGTAACTATACCATTGAAAGGAGCGGTTATATAGTATTTGTCTAAACGTTCTTCTAAATTGAGAATGTTATAATACGTGCTATAAATGTTTTTCCCAGATATAAACAGTTTTTCTTCATTGGAACTAAATTCTGGTAGTATTGGTGTTCTAGAATTTACACTAAGGCTTTCTAAATAAACCTCCCATTTTTTGTACATATCTGGATAGTCAATTTCCATATCTGGAAGCATTGCTGCTATTTGATTCATTAAATCACTACGAGCTGATTTAATTTGAGCGGCATGCTCTCTACTATTAATAGCTATTAAATGATGGCCTTTTCTAAATCTATTCCCAATTTTAAAACTGGTATTTGTCTTTTGAACGATTCCCTGTACTTCACTATATAATTCTATCTTTTCAGTCGCTTTGAGTACACCTGTAGCTTCCGTTATATAGGGCACATTGATTAATTTAACAKATTTTACCTTAATTACCTTTATAGGCGACTCCATGATATCATCATTTGCCTTATTGCTTTTTACACCTAGTAAGTAAAAGACTAAGATTCCCAAAACCACAAGTAAAATTCCTAAAATTATGCTTATGTATTTTCTCATTTCCTGTTACATTTTCATGTTTTTCTTCATATGATCTCGAATATCTGGTGCCACATCTTCTTCAAACTTTTCTAGTTGCTCAGTGGTCAATACTTTTTCCAATTCAGACAACTTTTGTTTTTTTATCTCTTTCATATCTCCAATTTTACCAAACATGCTTCCGTCAGCTTCTATTAAAACAACCATTTCACTAGTGTATTTGAGGTTAATCGCTTCCACCTTTTCAATTTGTTCATTATTTAAATCTAATTCTTGAATCATTTTTTGAGTTTGATAGTCTGCCATTTCATTTACATCCATTTTTTGTTGTGCAACAATAATGGTGTTCGTAATAAGAGTGATTATTACGATAAGGATGTTATTTTTCATCTAAACAATTTTTAATTAAACTTCAATTTTCTAAACCATATATCCTTTAGACTAATATTCACATTAATCATATTAAAGTTCTCTTCCACGAGAATTCCCGAAACGGTTCCTCGTTTCCCCGTTGCATATGAAATATTAAGCTTTGAACCACCCCTAACACTTATAGGAAAACCTATACCAACCGTCATACTATAATTATCAATCGCTTCATCATTTACTTTTAGATATCCAGAATCATAATTAAATCCTGCTCTAAACTCGATATTTTCCCAATACTTTAATCCAAGTTCTTTGGCTCTATACTCAGCTCCAAAACTGAATATACTTTGATCCACATAATCACCTATATCATCACTTTGATTGGTAAAACCCCACAAATTTCCTTGGTAATCCAAATTGATTGTAAGTGAATTGAAAAAGGTAGCTTTAGCTCCTAAACCTAGCTCTAACGGGAGTTTAAATTTTTGAATCTTTAGATTATTTTCATCTTCCACTTCAGTGGGAATGAAGTCCAAACTTTTAGAAACACTTCTATCTTGAGATCCATTAAGAGAAGTAGGAGAGTTTGACGTAAAACCTATAGTATATTGATCATCTATTTTATATTGTAATCCAAACCCTAATCGAAAACCATTATAATAGTTCTCTTCGATAACATTTAGAAATGTATTATTAAAAATGATGTTTTCTGTTTGATCTATTGAACCGAATAAAAAAGATGGTCTTACCCCTAGACTAAAATTATCAAACAATTGATATCCATAAAAAACACTCAAATCATTGAGGCCTCCGGAACCTGTTATATTACTAATAAATTCTTCCTGAGATCCTTCTATATTAGTTTTAATTCCAATTAATGCATAACCAACATCCGTAAACGGAACTATTGATATTCCCATTCCTGACCTTTTGTTAATACTAAAACCCATAGCCAAGTTTGAGAAATTAGAGGAAAATCTGTTTTCATCTTTGTCATTCGTAGAAACTTTATTTAACTCTCCTAAGAAACCTATATCTAGTAAAAAGCTCTTATCAGAAATACTTGCAAAAGATGCCGGATTAAGTGTATTCAGTAAATCATTACTTTCTAAAGCAATTCCACCTCTTCCAAGTCCACTATTTCTTCCTATATTTGAGTTAGTTTGTACTCCAAGTCCAAATAGTGAATACGGTGATCCTGTTAATGAATTAGTTTGCGCTTTGATAATTGGCATTGAAAAAAACAATACCCCAAATACTATTTGATACTTATTCTTCGTCATAAATGGCATATGTCAATATTAAACGAGCTTTAAAATCTGAACTACTTTCTCCTTCCAGTAATATGCGATCAACAGTCTGATTAAAATCTTGTGAAAAAAGAACTAAGGAATTGTCTACTAACGGAGCTTCTTCAAGTTCTTGTTCTAGATAAAATCCAATAGGTATTTCATATATGACTTCATTAAATTCTACATTTTCTTGATTGATTGTAGCAAAAACGTTTCCTCGACCATTAAACAACCTATCAACCAAATCATTATTTTGGTCAGCAATATCTACTGAAAGAGAGTCCCTAATAGGCAATAAATCATCAAAAGTTTGAGGAGGTGGTTTTATTTGCAGCGTTGCATTAAGAATTGTGCCTGTACCTGGAATATCATAAATTTTATGAATAGAAGGAAATTGAATTCGAGTAACATAACCTACTCCTGCCTGAATATAACTTCTGTTATTAGTATCATCAGATGATGCATTAATTTCTTGATCCACGAGTGAATCCAAAAACGTGTTTGATACATTACTTTTAATGTTATTAAAAGATGTTGGGGAAATTGTTGCAGGATCTATAAACAAATCAAAGGTTTCCTCGTCATCACCAAACTCTCCTGGAACGGTATAAAAAAATCGGAGATACGTATTCTCTTGATTTTTAGAAAACCCTACTATAGATGCATTGTCATTCTCTCCTGGTTGTAATGAAAAACCTTTGAAATTTCTTCTCAATTCTTCGTCATCTTCAATATCTCCATCTTTAATTTTATCAAATATGTTTTGTCCAAAATCCCTTGGTAAGGAAACATGAAGAGAGTCTTCTTTAAAAGGTTTAGGAGAATAACTTCTACTTACAATTGGTATTGATTCAAACGGTAAAACACTTGTATTATAGAACACATCATCTTCTGGAATTACATCATCCGTTAGTACATGAATATTTACCTGACAAATTCTAGTTGTATCACTATAAAAATACCTGTCGTATCCTAATATCATAGCAATACTATCTAACTCAGCATCGTCTGGCAAACTATAATCAGAAGGAGTAAGCTCGAAGTAGTTAGAAGCTCTAATAATACCAAAAACATCATCATGATACTGCCCAAGTAACAGCCTATTACTATTAGAAGTATTAATACTATCAAACTTAAATGTAGATAATTCAACAGAGAAGGTATCAATAGAAATGATCCTAACATTAGAATCTGTGAAATCCTGACCTACTTCAAGCGTCGGAATATCACCTTCTTGATCAGAACAGGCAAGTGTACAAAATATACTTATTAATATACCCATTAGTTTCTTCATTCTATTACTATTTTGAGTAGCAAAACAAAGAGACTTTTGAGTAACAAAAAATCATAATCTACTGATTAGCAACAATCCTATACCAATCTTTTTTTTTAATCTACCAACCACCAATATGGAGTTTCATCGACACAAACGCTTTATTCGTATATAAAAAACAACCACAAGTATATCTTTTTTTATGATACTTCAGCCCTATTCTACTTTTATCCCAAAATCATTATAAAGTGAAGTATCCATTTACATTAATAATTATAGTTTCTGGAATCACCAATATACTATGGAGTCAAAACCCTAAGGGTGAAATAGGAGGTTTGGAATACGGTATTATTCCAAATGTTGGAGATACTCAAATTGAAAAATATGCTTTCAATCTGAACTTTGGATCTCAATTAGGAAAAAACGTTTTTGGATTTGGTTTTTCCTATACTTTATATGATTTCTTATTTAAAAAAGATTCCTTTATTGATCTAGATCTTACAGATTACGAAAAAATTCAAGACATACAATTAAGACTGTTTTATCGGTATAAGATTAATGACTCTTGGTCTGGTAACATCATATTTTCCCCTTCTTTATCATCTAATTTCAAAGGAAACATTAGCGGTAATGATTTATTGATAAATTCAATAGTTTCAATATCTAAAAGATGGGGTAATTACAAAAAACAGGCAATACTAAGGTTTGGATTAAGTTTTGGTACTGGATTAGGAAGACCTCAATTACTTCCTGCAATTTCTTTTAGAAAAACTATCAACCAAAATTGGAGCTATTCTATTGGCATCCCAGAAACAGGAATAGATTATAATTTTAGAGAAAGAAATACTATATCTATAAAAGCAACCTTTGATAGTCTTTATGGAAATGCCTCTTCATCTGTTACATTTCCAGACTCTGGTAGCCTAACAAATACGAAATTACTATATACCTCCTTGAATACAGGTTTTCAATATAACTATAGGATTCAACCCAACTGGACAGCAACTATCAATCTTGGTTACACACCTTGGAATCAGCTAAGAATTTTAGATGGAGACAATAATGAATTATACGATATAGGATCGGAAAGTTCTGGGTATATATCCATGGGATTAAAGTTTAACTTAAATAAAATGATGAATGAAAACAAAAAATAATCTATTTATAATTTGGCGAATACAACTCCAAACGTTGAGTCTACTATCAATGGTTTTTCTGATAGTTGTAGGATGCTCTGATGACGATGATGATGAGCTATTAGGAAATTGGGTTGATCGATCTGTATTTGATGGGACTCCTAGAAGTAGTGCGGTAGCATTTTCTATTAATAATATTGGTTATATGGGTACTGGTTTTGACGGAGACGATTATCTAAAAGATTTTTGGAAATACGATATGGAAGGAAATTTTTGGAGTCAACTAGCTGATTTTCCAGGTATAGAACGAAGTGCTGCTGTTGGCTTTGCCATTAATAATAATGGATATATAGGGACTGGTTTTGATGGAGACAATGAACTAAATGATTTCTATCAATATGATATATCTACAAATACTTGGGTTCAGATTTCAAATTTTTTAGGCGGTAATAGAAGAGGCGCAGTTGGTTTTAATTCTGATTCTGCAGGATATGTAGGAACTGGTTTTGATGGGGATAATGATAAAAAAGATTTTTGGAAATACAATCCTTCCACAGACGAATGGACAGAGTTAGTCGGATTTGGAGGTGACAAAAGAAGAGACGCTCTAACTTTCACTATAGCTGACAAAGTATACCTGGGAACAGGAATTTCTAATGGAATAAATCAAGAGGATTTTTGGGTTTTCGATATTTCTAATGAGACTTGGACTGCATTAAAAGATTTAGACGACAATGATGATTATCAAATTACAAGAAATAATGCCGTAGGGTTTAGTATAGGGAACAAGGGATATGTAGCTACAGGAAATATAGGTTTTGGTCCATCAACATCAATTTGGGAATACGAGCCTTCAACTGATCTTTGGGTAGAAAAAACGGCATATGAAGGAATTACTAGAGAAGATGCTATTGCCTTTTATAATGGTACGAAAGCTTTTGTTGCATTAGGTAGAAGCGGAACATTATACCTAGATGACAATAGAGAGTTCTTTCCCCTTGAAACGGAAGATGAAGATGATTAATAATTATGATCAGGTAGTATACTTGTTTTGCCACACTACACCTTCCGTGCACATGCTACCTGATCTATTTTAAAAACTATGAAAAAGTTTCTTAGATATTCAATTACATTTACACTAATCGTTTCCAGTGCAGTTCTATTAATTTTACTTACTCAAAAAACAGTTTCTAACGAAAATGAGTATATATATACCCTTAGACTAAAAGAGCTCTCAGGAAATACCTGGTATTACGAAATATATACAAGGAACAAGTTAATTATTAAACAAGAAACTATTCCAGGTATTTCAAAAATACAATATTTCAATACCAAAGAAGAAGCCGAAAAAATTGGGCTCTTAGTAATTCGTAAACTAAAATCAGGTATTATCCCGACGATATCAATAAATGAATTAAACCAATATGATATCACTTTCAAAAAATAACTATCTTAATCCTTACAAAAAAGTAATTCTATTGAAAAAAGGCTATAAGATTAATGAAATTTGGATCCATATTATTATTTGGCTATGTTTTTTTACACTGCCTATAATAATTGCTATTCCCGAATTAGAAGAAATACGAATAGATTTTATTTTTAGAGGTCTTAGTAGCGCTTGTCTATTTTATATAAACTATTTAGTGCTTGTTCCAAGGCTTTTGTTAAAGAAAAAAATATTCTTATATATTATAGTGTCTATAGGAGTTTTAGTTTCTTTTAATTACTTACTAAGAAATTTTTACCCCATCCCTCCATTAGAAAAATTGGATAAGTATTTAGAGTTGGAAAATGACCGTCCTATCAAAAATTTAAAATATATCATCCCCGCAATTTTCTCATTTGCCTTTTTCCTATTAGGAGGTATATTTAGTCTCATGGTGGATTTTTATAAAAGAGAACAAACTGCTAAAGAAATAGAAGCAAAAAGAACAGAAAATGAGCTTCGATTTTTAAAAACTCAATTAAATCCTCATTTTTTATTTAACTCTTTAAATAGCGTCTATTCATTAGTTCGTAATAAATCAAATGAAGCGCCAGAGGCAGTAATCACTTTGTCAGAATTAATGAGATACATGCTATATGAAGCAAATCAGGAAATAGTTTTTCTGAAAAAAGAAATTGAATACATAAAAAATTATGTCTCTTTACAACGATTAAGACTTGCAAATAGCGAAAATGTAAAACTTTTAATAAAAGGAAATTATGAAGATAAAAAAATATATCCGCTGCTATTGATCTCTTTTATTGAAAATGCTTTTAAATATGGAACAGATTTTAAAGGAAATACCATTATTGATATCAAAATTCAAGTTGAAGAGAATACTCTTAAAGTAACCATAAATAATATCATAGGAACGTATAAGAAAAATGAAGACTCTTCAGGAATTGGGCTAACAAATATCAAGAATCGTTTAGAGCTTTTATACAAAGATGCGCATACGCTATATATTAAAGAGGAAGAAAACTATTATAAAGTTGATTTAACACTAACACTACAATAAAATGAAGTGTATTATCATAGATGATGAACCATTGGCACTAAACATCATAAAATCATATTGTGATGATTTAGGAACTCTAGAAGTAGTGGGAACCTTTACGAATGCGTTGGAAGCATTAGATATTATAAATAGTCATAATATCGACCTTGTTTTTTCTGATATTGAAATGCCTCAAATTAACGGTATCGAATTTATTAAAGCACTTAACCATAAACCGCTTTTTATTTTTACAACAGCGTATTCCCAATATGCTATTGAAGGATTTGAGCTAAATGCCGTAGATTATTTAGTAAAACCAGTTCCTTTTCCAAGATTTATTAAAGCTGTAAATCGAGCAAGAGAAATTTTCGAACTAAAAAAAAACTCTACCCCTATATCAATTTCTAAAAAAGAAGAAACCCAATCAAATACTGCTCCGCATCAATTTATTTTTGTGAAATCCGAATATGAAAACATCAAAATAGAATTAGCACTGATTAAATATATTGAGGGCCTAAAAGATTATTTAAAAATTCATACTAACACCGGAAAACCTATTCTTACCTTAATGAGCTTTAAAGATATCCAAGCCAAGCTTCCGGAAAACAACTTTGTAAGAATTCATCGATCATTTATTGTAAATATAGGCCACATTGAAACTGTCCAAAAAAGCAAAGTGATTATTGATAAGACTAGAATTCCGATTGGAGACAGTTACAAGGCTGATTTTCTTAAAAGAATTGGAATATAATACTACCTAAACTCTGATTTTGGAATATATTTATTAGAACGAAAATGTATTAATCGTAGTTTTAATACGCAGGCAAATATCCATAAGGTTTTTAATTTTTAGTTGCAACGATATTGTTTATTTTTGGTCTGTTATTCAAAACCATACAATGAGATTATTGCTTTCTATATTATGCTTACTTACCATTTTCTTTTCTGGTTGTAAAAAAGAAAATACCAATACCATTCAAGAGGAAAATGATATTGTTCAATTGGATAGTTTATCTAAAGAAAAAGCGACTATTGATATTTTAAAGTTATCTCCAGAAGCTTCTAAAGATTTAGAAAGTTTCGAAGATTTCCAGAATCTTAAAAATCTGGTTATATCAATGAAAGAATCTAATCCATTTTATGTTAAAAAGTATGCTGATAGTATGAATTTAATGGTGTTAAACTTCAAGGAAAATATTTCTGAAGATCTTAAAGTAAATACTATTATTTCTCGTATAGCCGTTTTAGCTACAGAATCGGGTTTACTTTTACAATTAAGTGAAAATAAAACGCCGGATTCTCAAAAGCTAATCAACGCCAATATTAGGTTAATTACAGCATATAACAGCCTTGTTATTCAGCTAAATGAATTATCTCTTGCCATTCCTGAAAATATAGAAAAAGAACTATTACGAGAGCGAGATATTTTGAGAGATTCTATCGAAAATCCTGAAGAAGATATTATAGAAATTGAAGAATAGCTTATTATGAAAAAAATTATTGTCTGTTTATTTTTATCGATATCACTAAACTGTTTTGCTCAGCAAAAAAACGAAGCAAAACAAGATATCAATGAAGTGTTAGAACAATGGCATAAAGCAGCCGCTGACGCCTCTTTTGACACGTATTTTGGATTAATGACAGAAGACGCCATATTTATAGGTACTGATCCCACAGAAAACTGGGATTTAGCATCTTTTAAAGCGTTTTCAAAGCCTTATTTTGACAAAGGAAAAGCATGGAGTTTTAGTACGCTTGAAAGAAACATCTTCACCCAATCAAAATCCAACTTAGCATGGTTTGATGAGCTATTGGATACTCAAATGGGTATATGTAGAGGTAGTGGAATATTAGAAAAAACAAATACAGGCTGGAAAGTTAAACACTATGTATTATCCATAGCAATACCTAATGAAAATGTAAAGGAAACTACTGCACTTAAAAAAACGTTTGATAGTGACTTAATGGAAAAATTAAGAGCTCAATAAATCTTTTAAATCAGTGAAGTAAGAAAGTCTTCTAAATTTGGATAACATTGAGTAGCCCCGTTATCCATTAATTTCTCTCTATTCTTTTCTCCTATTCCAATAAAATCTAAAGAAAGGTTTTGTGCAGTTTTTAAATCCCAAAGTCCATCACCAAGAGACACTATTTTCGCAAAGCCTGATGTGTCATAAAAAGACTTTGCTCTTTCTATTGCATCCATAACGAATCCCTCTCTAGATTCATGAGTTTTAGAAGTTGCTAATAACCTTTCATCATACCAAATATCACATTGGTCTAACTTTAAAAATGCTGGTTTGGGCAATGCTCCTGTAGCAAAACAAAATGGTATTTGATGGTCTTTAAAATGGTTTATTAAATTTTTCGCTCCTTTGATCTCCTTTACAGGATCAAATTCATTCATTGCAACTATCAAATGGTGCTCAAATTCATCTAATAAATCAACCGGAACACTTTTATCAAAATTACGTTCATAATTGTAACGTAATGCATAGCTATCCGTATGATGCTTGTAGTTGTTATAATCTGTATCTATATCAATAATATTCAAAGCCTGCATAGCTTTAGTAACAGACATAAGATACATAGGAACACTATCCGTTAAAGTGCCATCTATATCAAATATATATAATGTATCGCTCAAGAATGTATTTTTGATTTACAATGAATATTTTAAGGAAGCAATAAAGTTTCGACCAGCTCCAGCAATACCTGACGAATACGGTCGGTATCTTTGATCTGTAATATTTTCCACCGTAAAAGTAGCCTGTAAGCTTTTAGTGAATTGATATCTGGAACGCACATTGAGTGTATACCAAGAAGGTGAATAAGGATTACCATTCTCATCCAATGCATACAAAAAAGCATTATTTTGCTGAGATGGTGCTAAATCTTCAAAATCAAACTGACCATTATAAATAGCAGACACATCAACCATCCATTTATCATTTGCATAGGTCAGGTTAGTAGTTCCAAACTGTGGCGCAACATGTCTAGATGGCGAAATTGATCCATCATCTAACTCTTCTTCTCCTCCTGTAAACGTATATTTAGCAGCCAGATCTAAGTTCTTAGCAAAATTATAGCGAAATCCTGCTTCAAATCCATAAACCTGTGCATTTGCTGCATTCTGTATTGCTTGCACATTGCTTAATTCACCTCCGAACAAAATTTCAGTTTCTCCATTAAGAGCAAAATCTCTACGCACCAAAGCATTGTCAAGCTGTGTATAATACGTTGCTAGATCAATCTTAAAATGTTTACCCACATTTGCAGTTACACCTAACTCTCCATTATAAGCATATTCAGGTTCTAAATCGGGATTAGGAACTACAACAGATCCAGGTTCGGAATCAAAAATCTTTCCTACATCATCAATATTCGGTGCTCTGAATGCTGTGGAAAAGTTCAATTTCCAATGGAGTATATCATTCGGAAGCCAGCTAATACCTGCAGTACCTGTAAATGCTTCAGTATCTAAATTAGCTTCAGTAAATGGAAAATCAAAGAAGTTATGATCAAATTCAGAATATAAAATAATCCTATTATAGCGCAATCCTCCTTGAAATCTTAATTGTTCACTTAGCTTACTTTTAAGACCAACATACGCAGCTATAGACTGCCAAGTAGATCCATCCGGATACCTAGATGGTGCAGCAGCAATTTCATTGGTCGATATATTGAGTTCAGAACCTTCAGAACCTACTTGGTTCAATATATATTCTAAACCATAATGTATCGTTGTCTTATCGTCAAATTTTTTTTCAAAATCTAAATTTGCAGAATACGCGTCAACATTTTCTTTTGTACGGGTTAAAATAACGTCTCCAAAATCTCTATCATTCCTACTTTCCTGGAAATTTTGATAGGCAGCAGTAAACTTTAATTTATCATACATTTTATTCTTCCACTTGTTGGTAAGTTGAAGATTTCCCATTAACCATATTTGTGGCCCATAAAACCATTCCGCAGATCTTAAATTCCCATTTGTGCGTCGAATTAATCGATCATATCTTGGGTAATTTGAAGTTTCAGTATAAATAAATCCCGCATTAATATCCCATCTTTCGTTTGGGATAAAATGAACTTTTTGTAAAAAATTAATTTGATCATACCCTGTAAAAACCTGTTTTTCAGGTTCATCATTCTCAATCACAGTATCAACTCCATCAATAGTCTCTACGAATTCAGTTCGTAAATAGTCTTCGGGACCATGGCTACCCATTCTTAGATCATCGAAATCGGTATAACTCACACTTGTCAAAAATGCCCACTTTTCTAAACCTACATTAAAATCAATATGTCCGGTCTTTTCATTACTCGCACTTGCATATCTCACTATAGCATTACCACTTAATTTATTTTTACCACTAATGGCAAATTTTGGTTGTGGAGTATAAAAGTTCATAACACCTCCCACCGCGTCACTTCCATAAACAACAGATCCAGGTCCAAGAATTACCTCTGTTCTATCAACAGTAAAAGGATCGATAGATATTATATTTTGAACATTTCCACCTCTAAAAATAGCGTTGTTCATTCTTACCCCATCGACTGTAAGCAATAATCTATTAGTAGAAAACCCTCTAATAATAGGACTTCCTCCACCTAACTGACTTTTTTGAACAAAAACCTGACCGCTATTTTGTAAAAGATCCGCTGAAGTTTGCGGAGTTGAAAAAGCAATTTCATCCGAAGCAATACTAACAATTTTTTGAGTTACATCTTTTTTATCTTGCTCCCATTTAGAAACCGAAATAATAACTTCTGATAATTGATTTTCATCAACATCCAAATACACAATATTAGAAGAAGCAAGTATTTTAGTTTTTGTAGCAGAAGAAGTAATGTGAGATATATGCACAAAATACAATGTTTCAGATTTTGAAAAAGCAGAAATATCAGCTACACCATCAAAATCAGTGATTGTTGTTTTTGATTTCGCTTTATTGTGTATAGTAACACTTGGAATAGGCTGATTATTAGATCTACTAAGTACCGTAATACTTTGAGCAGCACCATCCATGATAAAAAATAAGGTAAATACAACAACGAAAAATAAGCGCATTACTTAACTAAAAATTTCATTCAAAATTGAAAGTGATCTTGGTTTTTTAAAGCCGTGCAAATGTAGCTCAAAATATACTAATAACATGCTAAGAATCTCATTTCTTGCCATTCTGGACAATTTAATATCCATACTCTCCTCAAATGTCGTGCCTAAAAACTCTTTAAAGTAAGAAACCGTTTGTCCATCCATACAATAAATATTAGAGCTATCATTTTGAAAACAGCCATCTTGCATATTAAAAACCGTTAAAGAAATATTAGATACATCTGGATAAAAACCAAGAAATTGCATAAGCTTTATCAAAAATGATATATGAAAATTACTTATGTTCTGATGCGCATCTAGCCAAAGAAAAGTAGTTTCTAAATAATGAAATAATTCTTCATTTACTTCTTCCTCCTGAATTGTATTTTTTAATATTTCGGAAAGAAAAAAGACTAGAGAACTTTTAACAAAATCAGTGTGTAAAGATTTATAAGGAACCAGGATTTTGGCTTCTTTAATTCTTTCTAAGGTTCCTTTATTTCTATGGTTAGCTTCAATTTCTAGCAAAGTTAAAGGCTGAAATAAAGAAGCTCTAATTTTTCCTCGTTTTGATTTAAGAACACCTTTAAGGAGATATGATCTTAATCCACTTGTCTTGGTTAGCAAAGAGACAATCAGGTCACTTTCACCATATCGTAAAGAATGAATAACTATAGCTGGAGTTTGTACAGTCATTATCTTACAATCAAAAGCTTAGAAACAGTCGTTTCTGCTTGATCTTCTCCAGTAACCAAAATTAAATATACTCCAGATGCAACACGATGCCTACCGAAAGCAGTAGTATCCCACTGGATGCTTCCTCCTTCACTTACTTCCTCGTATACTAAGTTCCCCTCGATATCCGTTATTTTCACATTTGCTCGACTTGTCAATCCTCTAATCGTAACACGTCCATTAAAACCAGGTCTCACAGGATTAGGAAACGCCACAACTTTATCCAAATTACTTTCTGGTCCAGTCGCTGTACCTTTAAACTCTAGTAAACCTTTTCCTGTGGCAAAATATACTGAACCCGTAGAATCATCAATCGAAATATCTCTAACATTATTTGTAGGCAAGGGAGAATTGTCTTCCGTGAAATGTGCTAATGTTTCCTGTCCATCAGGAGAAAAATAAAACACTCCTGAAGATGCTGTTGCCACCCATTTATTATTTGATCCATCAGCTTCTATATCTGTGATAGTTTCATCAAATAACAATTCTTGTGGAACACCTTCATCATCTAATATAATAATCTGACTTGCTTGTGGATTACTTTGTTGAAATGCTCCAGAAGGATTAAATAAAACTCTAATTCCTCGAAAAGTACCAATCCATAATTGATTATTTCTATCCATTTCTAACGCCAGTACATAGTTACTAGGCAGGTTAGAACCTTCTGCTTCTCCCAGCAACTGAAATTGATCATTTGTATTAGGATTATACCCAACTACACCCGATGTTTGACCTCCAACAAACAAATTTCCATCTCTGTCAATTACCGTATCTGAGAATCCAAGGTTTGATCTGGCATCTGATATAGACTCACTCAAATCTACATTCAAGATCTGTGTAGCTCCTGGAGAAAACCTTTTCAAACCATTATCAACTCTAGAATTATTGACCCATAAATTTCCGTCATTATCGAATACCGAACCATTTAAAAATATAAAATCTCCATCCGCTACAGTTGATGTAAAGGCCTCAAACCCATCAGATACTTGATACAAATTGGTAACAGTATTATCATTGATTTCTAATAATCCATCTTTTAAACTGCTAATAAAAACCTGATCTTCATTATTTGGGTTTATGGAAATATGAGATAATGAGGTAGCTCCTAAAACATCATCTCTAGAGATATTTAACCAACCTTCTGAAGTAAGTTTACTGATACCTCTTCTTTGTAATGGGAACGGATTAAAACTCACATCATATTGCCCAAATACTACCCATAAATTATCATTTAAAGCTTCCAATCCAAACACAAAATTGTTTAATGGACCTTCGGGTGAAACCAAAGTTTTAGTTGTTGGGTTACCTAGATCTACCTCTAATAATCCTCTAATACTCGTTCCTAAATAAATAGTATTACCTACACTTACCGATGTATTTAGAGAAAAAGAATCATTTGTGGTACTTAATACAGAACTTACTTCTGAAAAGTTTGTATCAAAAACTAAAGCTCTATCACTCAAAGAAACCGTTAAGTTTTCAGAGTCCGAATACATATCCCTAATTTCAGATGGCGTAGTTAACACATCGGTTAACACATTGTTTTCTAAACTTCGAATTAAGTCCAAATTTTGATGTACCAAAATTTGATTATTAAATGGTATAATTCCTCTAAAACTTCCTGGAATAGGATTGGCCCATTGATTAAAATCAACCAAATTTGGATTCGTAATATCAGCTACAAATATTCCATTATTAAAAGTTGTAGCATATAAAGTATTTCCTGAAACAGCAGTTCCAGAAATATTTATCTGCGACCCTCCAGGACCAATAAAAAAAGTATCTCCAAATTCAATTCTTTCCAAATTGAACTCTACAATTCCGAATTCTGTAGCTATATATAAGTTATTACCATTTTCGAAAAAATGATTTATTCTTTTTTCTGTTGGCGGAATCGTTGGAGCATCTACAATATCAATAAACGTTCTAACCTCATCATCTAAAATCAGTTCCAAAAGACCATTATCATAACCAATCACAGTAATATCAAACACTGTACTATGATAAATAGAAGATATTGTTTCTCCAGATAAACCGTTGACCGTTGAAAAAGTTTCAGAATTATTTGTCTCTGTATCGAAAATAAAAATTGAATTTTCGGATGCTGCATAGATTTGATTTTCTGCTGCATAAGAATCATTAATCTCAAAATAAGAATAATGCCCGGTCCATTGATTACTAAAATCTTGAGAAAAAAGAAATAATGGAAAAATTAGAAGTATTGATAATTTGAGATATTGCATAATTTTTGAGTGATATTAACTCTGCATTGATAACACGCTAAAATACTAATTATTGCTTTCAAATAACGAAAAAAGCCGTTCTAATACAGTGAGAACGGCTTCTGATATAATGATTATTAAAATTTAAACCACTCCTTGTGCTAACATAGCATCTGCAACTTTTACAAAACCTGCAATATTTGCTCCTTTTACATAATCCACATAGCCATTATCTTCAGTTCCATACTCTAAACAAGCAGAATGAATATCCTCCATAATCTGCTTTAATTTTTCATCTACTTCTTCACGTGTCCAGTTATAACGTAAGGAGTTTTGTGTCATCTCAAGACCAGACGTCGCAACTCCTCCTGCATTAGAAGCTTTTCCAGGTGCGAAAAATATTTGTGCTTTGTGAAAAGCAGCAATAGCCTCTGGAGTACTTGGCATGTTCGCTCCTTCACTAATACAATTACATCCATTCGCAATCAATTGCGCTGCATCCTTTCCATCAAGTTCATTCTGAGTTGCACATGGAAGCGCAATATCACATTTCACACTCCAAGGTCTTTCTCCTTTATGAAACTCCGCAGAAGGGTACTTCTCAACATATTCGCTGATTCTTCCTCTTTTGACATTTTTAAGCTCCATTACAAAAGCTAATTTTTCTTCATCAATACCATCCTTATCATAGATATAACCCGATGAATCTGATAAAGTAACTACTTTTGCTCCTAATTGCGTTGCTTTTTCTGTTGCATATTGCGCTACATTTCCAGATCCTGAAACGGTAACTACTTTTCCTTTAAAAGAATCATTTTTAGTAGCTAGCATATTTTGAGCAAAATAAACCGCTCCATATCCAGTTGCTTCAGGGCGTATTAAAGATCCACCCCAAGTAATTCCTTTACCGGTAAGTACTCCTGTAAATTCATTACGCATTTTTCGGTACATCCCGAATAGGAATCCAATTTCACGACCTCCTACTCCAATATCACCAGCAGGAACATCGGTATCTGGTCCAATATGTCTAAAAAGCTCACTCATAAAACTATGACAAAAACGCATAATTTCGTCATCTGATTTTCCTTTAGGGTCAAAATCAGATCCACCTTTACCACCACCCATTGGCAATGTTGTTAGACTGTTCTTAAACACTTGTTCAAAGGCAAGAAATTTAAGAATACTTAAATTTACAGAAGGATGAAAACGTAACCCTCCTTTATATGGTCCAATAGCAGAATTCATTTGAATTCTATATCCTCTATTTACATGTATTTCTCCTTCATCATCTACCCAAGGCACGCGAAACATAATAGCTCTCTCAGGCTCAACCATTCTTAAAAGAATGTTTTTTCCATTATATATTTCTTGTGTAGCGATATACGGTATTACAGTTTCTGCAACTTCTTGAACCGCTTGTAAGAACTCAGGCTCATGAGAATTACGAGCTCTTACTTCGTCCATAAATGCATCTATTTTTGCTTGCATATGTTAATAGGATTAAAAGATTCTTATTTAATGGTTAATTTAACTTGTCAAATATATCATATTATCAAAATAATACCTATATTTTTTTGAATTTAATAACATACTATCCGATAGCTTGTTCCAAATCTGCAATTAAATCATCGACATCTTCTATTCCAACGCTCAATCGAATCAAAGAATCAACTACGCCGGTTTTCTCTCTTTCTTCCTTTGGTATCGAAGCATGTGTCATACTTGCAGGGTGGCCAGCTAAACTCTCTACTCCTCCCAGAGACTCCGCTAGGGTGAATATTTTAAGATTTTCAACTATTTTTATCGCCTCATCATAATTGCTGTCTTTGGTAACAAATGATATCATTCCACCAAAACCATCCATTTGATCTTTTGCCACATCATGATTAGGGTGATCTTCAAATCCAGGCCAATATACTTTTTCTATTTTAGGGTGATTTTTTAGATAACGAGCGATTGCTTCTCCATTTTCGCAATGACGTTGCATTCGAACATGTAACGTTTTGATACCTCTTAAAGCTAAAAAACTATCCTGAGGACCACAAACCGCTCCACTAGCATTTTGAATAAAATATAAGCGTTCTGCAATTTCATCATCTTTTACAATCAAAGCTCCCATTACTAAATCACTATGACCACCAATATATTTAGTTGCACTATGCATTACTATATCGGCACCTAGATCTAGAGGTCGTTGTAAATAAGGTGTAGCAAATGTATTATCAACAGCCAATAAAAGATGGTGTTTTTTGGAAATTGCTGCAATGGCTTTAATATCTATTACATTCATCATTGGGTTTGTTGGAGTTTCAACCCAAATCAGTTTGGTATTATCATTAACATAATTTTCAATAGTATTGGCATTTTCCATTCCAATAAAATGGAATTTTATTCCAAAATCTTCAAAAATCTTCGTAAATAATCTATAAGTTCCTCCATATAGATCATTCGTAGAAATGACCTCATCACCAGGCTTTAATAATTTAATCACAGCATCAATTGCTGCTAATCCCGAACCAAACGCTAAACCATGTTTGCCATTTTCTATACTCGCAAAAGCATTTTCCAAAGCTTTTCTAGTTGGATTATGAGTTCTACTATATTCAAAACCTTTATGACCTCCTGGTGTAGTCTGTGCATAAGTAGAAGTCTGATATATCGGTGGCATTACCGCTCCATATGCAGGATCATGCTCTTGGCCACCATGTATTGTTTTTGTATTAAATTTCACACGTTTAAATTTTAGTAATATTTCTTAATTTTTTGACGTTTTTGTAATCAAGTTTTACTTTTTCGTATCGAAAAAATCAACTTGCACAGTAATGTGTTAAAAAACTGAACAAATGTATGATTAAATTCGTTCTAATCATATTTGAATGAATACCTTTAGTAGATGATTAACAGAAAAACTAACACTCCAATAAAAATCATTTTTTTTATAACAATTCTTTGCTATTTCTATAGTTGTAAAAAGAATGAACCTTTGAGTTTCCAGAAAAAAATTGTGAGCATAGACGATTATTTAGATTGTGAAAACACAGATTGTGTAATTACGGAAGTTTTGCTCCTAGAGTCTTTAGCTGATGACGACATTTCTTTAAGGATAAATGAGCAAATAGAACAGAAAGCTTCCTCCATTTTAGATATGGATGAAAACAAATCTCTTAGCAATATGGAGGATGCTCTAAAAAGCTTTAATACTTCTTATCAAGAAATTAAAAAAGAATTTCCTGAAGAAATCATTCCTTATGAAGCTAGCATCAATTGCGATATCAGCTTCCAAAATAACGACCTACTATCTGTACTTATTGAATCATATATTTTTACTGGAGGAGCACACGGAAGCGGTAATTCTAATTATCTAAATTTAGATATAAAAACAGGTAATGTGATTCAAATCAAAGAAATCATCAAAGATCATAGAGGTTTTCAAGCATTTGCTGAAAAGGTATTTAGAGATACCCACGCTATCCCAAAAAGCCAATCTATAAACAGTACTGGATTCTTTTTTGAAAATGATACTTTTTATCTTCCTTCTAATATTGGATTTACTCAAGATCATATAGTTTTACTATATAATCAATATGAGATTAGCTCTTATGCAGATGGTCCTGTAGAATTAAAACTTCCTAAGGAAGAAGCGTCTTATTATATAAGTGAAAAAATATTATAACGATTTTTTTAAGGCTAAAACGTATCCTAGATGTATTCCTTCATGAAAATTATTGAAACCCATCGCATCTTCGGCTGATTTTAATACAAAACCTGTGCTGGTAGGATATTCTTTATATTCTTTAAAAATAGCTGCATCTATATCTTTTTCTGTTTGATCAAGTGTACTAAACATAAGCTCTTTAACCTTTTCAACCTCTTCTTGATCTGCGAAACCTTCAGTTTTAGTTCCCTTACGATACTTAGCAACCATTTCTTCATCAATCATCATAGGCAAACCACTTAATTTGTATACCAATAATTGCTGAGTAACCACAACATGTGCTATATTCCAGATCAAATTATTTTTAAACCCTTCAGGAACTTTATTAAGATCTTCTAACGAATAATTATCCATGATTTTATTTAGTAATCTTCTATTCGTTCTTGTAATTTCTAATTGATCCTTCATTCGTTCTTTTATTAAAATACTGGTTTATTTATTTTCAAAATTGTTTTAAGTCATTCTACGCTCTAACTAGTGAATGTTCTTAATTTTTAGCCAAAAATATAAGTTTTCATCGTGAAATGAATTTCCTTTGTACGGATTTTAAAATTTTAACTTACTTTCTGTGAAAAAAATATACCATCTATCAACTTGCGATACTTGTAAACGAATTTTAAAGGAGCTAAATCCATCTACAGATTTTGTTTTACAAGACATTAAAAATGAATTAATTACTAAAGAACAGCTTGAAGAAATGAAATCACTTTCTGGAACCTATGAGTCACTTTTTAGTAAGAGAGCAAGACTTTATAAGGAAAGAGATTTAAAAAATCAGGCACTTACCGAAAATGATTTTAGAGATTTAATTCTTGAACACTATACTTTTTTAAAACGTCCAGTAGTCTTATTTGATAATCAGATTTTTGTTGGAAATAGCAAAAAAGTGGTGGAAGCTGCTAATAACGCCATAAATGGATAAAAGAACGGTAGCCTTACTCGCTGCTTTTGGGGCAAGCCTAATTTATGCCATTAACCATACATTGGCTAAAGGTGTTATGCCCACCTATATAAAACCTTACGGGTTTATTCTTCTGAGAGTCATTGGAGCTACATTGCTTTTTTGGCTCGCTTCTTTATGGTTTCCTAAACAAAAAATTGAACGATCTGACTGGCTAAGAGTTTTAGGATGCACAGTATTTGGGATGGTTATTAATATGTTGATGTTTTTTAAAGGACTTCAATTATCAACTCCTATCAATAGCTCGGTAATGATTACGATTTCTCCAATTTTGGTATTCATTTTATCTGCTATTTTTCTAAGTGAAAAAATTACCTGGTTACGTACTATAGGAATCTTATTAGGTTTTTCCGGTGCCTTAGGACTTATTCTATTTGGTGCCGAAGTACGACAAGACGCTCCTAATATACCCTTGGGAAATGCATTATTTATTATAAACGCAGCTTCCTATGCTATTTACCTGGTAATGGTAAAGCCATTGACTGCTAAATATCACGCCATTACTTTAATGAAATGGTTTTTCTTACTAGGTGTTATTATCAATTTACCGTTAACCATTTCTGAGTTTACTGAAGTACAATGGACTTCATTACCATATCACGTTATATGGAAAATGGTTTTTGTAGTAGTAGGAACTACTTTTTTCACCTATTTGCTTAATGTATTTGCATTAAAAACTTTAAAAGCGTCCACCATAGGAGCTTTTATATACCTACAACCTTTATTAGCTATAAGTTTTGCAATGGCAATGGGTGCTGACTCATTAAAACTTGTTCAAATCATTGCTGCTATCTTAGTATTTGTGGGTGTTTATTTGGTTACCAAAAAACCAAAAATTAATCCAAATCATTAGGTATTTTGGCAAATTTTCGAGTATCCTCTTTACTAAGTATTCTAAAGTTATCTGGGCGCTCTACTTTGTCCATAAATTGACGTATCTCTTCTGGAAGAGGAATCAATTTGCGAGTTTTTAGATCCAGCCAAGCTCCCATCATTTCACATCGTGCAAAATTTCTTCCTTTATAATCATAAAAATTATGCAAGAACTCAAAAAACTTACCATCTTCACTCATACCAACCAACTCTAGAGAAACTCTAACAGGTCTTCCATAAAAGACTTCTTTGAAATAATAAATATGCTCATAAAAAACTACCGGCCCGATATTAAGTTTACCCAATAATCTTTGATCAAAACCTAATTCAGACAAAAATGTCATTCTGGTATGAGCAGCATACTCTATGTAAGCCTTATTTGCCAAATGACGATTTGCATCTATATCATTCCATCGAATTTCGAATTCCTTTAAATACATACTTCAAAATTTAGAGTTCAAAAATACAAAAACCGATAGTACGCTTACATAATAAACTTCAATTAAAATTGTACCTTTAATCCAAGACATGGAATCTTCATCAAACATAAAATCCTATAATAAACTATCCGATCTTTATGAGGATGAAAATGTAGGTAAAAAAATTTCTCAAGATTCAGATTTCACCATTCAAAGAATGGAAATAGTACATAGTGATCCTATCATATCACCTGTTTTTAGAGCAAATTACTTTTCTTTCATTCTCGTTGAAAAGGGGAAAAGTTTTTATACCATTGATCATCACAAATTCAACACAAAACCAAACACTCTTTATTTTACCAATCCAGGTCACTTAAAATCCTTTGGGATTGAAGAAATTGTGCATGGTTTTATTATCACTTTTTCAGAAGAATATTTAAAAGAACATGTTCATATTGATGTTTTTGATGAATTTTCATTTTTACTTACCGAAATAGTGCCTCCATGTTTTTTAGATCAAAGTCATTTTTCTGAATTACTTCATTTAGCGGAACAGATTATTGAAGAACAAAACAAAAAATCAATCTTGAAGCATAAAATCATTAGCTCACTTTTTTTAGTATTTCTTCTAAAAGTCAAAGAATACCTAATGAAAGACAACTCTTTTAAAATAGCTTATGATAGAGATAGTGCAATTGTAAATCAGTTTAAAAAAGATCTTGAAAACATATTCAGGTCCAAAAATTTGATAGCCAAAAACCTACAAGTATCAGCATTTGCTGAAACCCAACATTTACATCCGGCGTATTTCTCTACAGTAATCAAATCAAAAACGGGGCAATCTGCTAATAAATGGATACAAGACAAAACTATTATTGAGGCTCAAGCTTTACTTTCAAAATCTAGTATTACAATAAAAGAAATTGCCTACTCACTGGGTTTTAATGAGCCTACTCATTTTTCTAAATTCTTTAAAAAACATATGGGTCTAACCCCAAATCAATATAGAAATAAGTGATTTTATCCGAAAACCTCTTTCCATGGAATTATAAATGGCAATACCACACACCATATGATAAAAAACAAAGCCATACCTTCTGGATATGGTTTCTTTTGTAAAGTAGCAGGAATAGCAACGAAAATTAGCCAAGAACTTTTATATAGTAGCTGAAAAACTAACACCAATATCATTTTTTTAGGAAAAAAAATTCCCAAAACGGATAACAGAAAAATTGCTCCCCACAAAGCCCCCAATAGTCTAATAGCTTCAGAATATGCATATGCATTAGAAAACACAGATGAAACTGCTTTCTTCGGGAAAAACAAACTGGTAATACTTATCCAGCCAGCTACCAGAATATTTGCTATGTATATTATTTTCAGACCTATCATTATTCTCTTTTTTTATTTAAAAATAACTAATCTAAAAAATATACCATACTTCCTAAAATATGTGTCTTTACTCACCTGATCTTATCAGAGATATTTGCAATGTATTTATTAATAATCATAAAAACATATCATATGAAAACTTTAGAAAACAAAATTGCATTGGTCACAGGAAGCAGCAGAGGATTAGGAAAGGAAATGGCCATTCGACTGGCAGAACAAGGTGCAGATATTTTAGTAACCTATAATACTAATAAAACGCAAGCGGATGAAACCGTAAAAGAAATTGAAAACTTAGGAAAAAAGGCATTTGCTTTTCAACTCAACGTAGCTGATGTTAATTCTTTTGATTCTTTTTTTGCCAATATAAAGAATAAATTAGAAGCACATTGGAGTACTTCAAAATTTGATATATTGGTTAATAATGCAGGTGTTATTGCTCACGAAATGATTGAAGGAACTTCTGAAACTACATTTGATAATCTTATGAACATTCAGTTAAAAGGACCTTTTTTCATCACACAAAAAGCGCTTTCAATGCTTAATAATAATGGGAGAGTCATTAACATCTCTACTGGATTAGCTCGTTTTAGTTTACCCGGATATGGAGCATACGCATCTATGAAAGCAGGTATTGAAGCTTTTACAAGATACCTAGCCAAAGAACTTGGAGCGAGACAAATCACAGCAAATGTAGTGGCTCCTGGAGCAATAAACACTGATATGAATAAGGATGCTCTGGAAAATAATCCGGAATTAGAAAAAACACTTTCTTCAGTTACGGCTTTGGGTAGGGTTGGCGTAGCAGAAGATATTGGAGGAGTGGTTGCTTTTCTAGCCAGCGAAGATGCTAGATGGATCAATGGACAACGGATTGAAGTTTCTGGTGGAATGTTTCTGTAAATTTCTACTCCTATCAAAATATGACTTCGTTGGTTTTGAAAACCAGCGAGGTCTTCTTAATTTAGAACAAAAATTCACACATGTATATCAAACGTAATATTGGTTGGGGACTTATCCTACGATTTGCCTGGAAAAACCTACTCTTTTTCATTCTTTACACGGCTAGCATTTTTTCCCTCTATTATTTTTTCGATTTACAATTTATAGATATCCCTTTTCAACCTCTTTCAGTTATTGGTATTGCTGTAGCTTTTTATATTGGTTTTAAAAACAGTCAGAGTTACGATCGATTTTGGGAAGGAAGAAAAATTTGGGGAGGTATTGTAAATTATAGTAGAACTTGGGCGAATCAGGTTTTGAGCCTTGTAGATGACTCCTACGAAACGAAGAAAGTATTAATACATCGCCATATCGCATGGATCAATGCTTTACGAATTCAGCTTCGACAACCTTCTTCTTTTTCAATGAAAGAAAATGCTTCTGTGGAACGCTTACTAGAAAAACATGGAGAACGCAATCCAGCCTGTGATGTTACCAAAGGTTTTGTTTCTAAAGAAGAGTACGACGATCTTCTTACAAGAAAAAATGCTGCAACACATTTAGTCAAGAACCAAGGTCTTCATCTAAAAGAGCTTTTAAAAGCTGAAAAAATAAGTCAATTTGACAACCAACTTCTTCATGGAGTATTAGAAGAACTATATAATTTACAAGGTAAATGTGAACGAATAAAAAACACTCCTTTTCCTCGACAATACGCTTATTTTAGTACAGTTTTTACCTGGATTTTTGTTTTATTACTCCCATTTGGCATTTTGAATGTTTTTGAAAGTGAACTTGGTGATATGTCACAGCATATACAACCATGGTTTATTTTTTTAATGATTCCTTTGTCTGTATTAATATCATGGATATTTACTACTATGGAAAAAGTAGGTAGTAACAGTGAAGATCCTTTTGAGGGAAGAGTTAATGACGTTCCCATGACAGCATTATGCAGAACCATAGAAATAAATCTAAGAGATATGTTGGACGAAAAAGACCTTCCGGAAAAAGTAAAACCAAAAGATAATATTTTGTATTAATGCCAATAGTTTCATCTGATTACAAACCTCCCTTTTTATTCAGAAACGGTCATTTTTCTACTATCTATCCAAATCTGGTTAGAAAAATAAAAGGAATTGACCAGCATCGAGAACGATTGGAATTAAGTGATGGAGATTTTATAGATATTGATTGGAGTTATGCTGATGATTCAAAATCAAAAGGAAAAGTTGCCATATTGATCCATGGATTAGAAGGAAATGCTCAGCGACAATATATTCTAGGGCTATCCAAACACTTTATCAAAAATAACTGGAATGTTGCTGCAGTAAATCTAAGAAATTGCAGTGGTGAAGTTAATCGACTCTATAGATCATATAATGCAGGAGTAAGTGAAGATCTTGCAGCTATAGTATCCCATATTATAGAAAAAGATTATCATTCAATTTCCATATGCGGATTTAGTCTTGGAGGTAATATTACTCTAAAATATTTAGGGGAAAGACAAACACCTAAACAAATTAAAGCCGCAACAGCTATATCAGTTCCTTGCGATCTTTATGATTCGTTAAAAGAAATCAATAAACCAAAAAATTATATCTATCAGCAACGTTTTATTAAAAGCTTAAAACAGAAGCTTTTTGAAAGACATGAAGTATTTCCTGATGAAATTTCTAAAGAAGATATCATTGCATGTAAATCACTAATAGATATCGATAACCTTTACACCAGTGTGGCTCATGGATATATTAATGCTATTGACTATTATACAAAATGTAGTAGTAAACAATTTTTAAAAGATATTACAATCCCTACACTAATTATCAATGCTAAGAATGATACTTTTCTTGGAACAAATTGCTATCCAGTTGAAGAAGCCAAAAAAAATTCAAACTTATTCTTAGAAACTCCCGATTTTGGGGGTCATGTGGGGTTTTATTTGAGTGGAGAAACGTTTTATAATGAATATAAAGCAGTAAAATTCGTACAACAGTAGCACATAAAAAGCTACTTTTTATCGAAAATCGTAATCCTTTACCTACAAATCAAACAAATGAAACAAACGTTAACTCTATGTTAAGGTTTTGTGTGGTGTTTATTAACCTCTTTATCGAAAAATTTTTGTCAATTAAGAATAATTTAAGAGTTTTGGTTGTTTCTCAGAAAAATCATCAGAGAAATTAAATTATAGCTAACTCAAACTCAATAAAAATGAAAAAAAGTTACAAAAACCTTAGTGGGGTTTTTGGCTCTATGCCAAAAAGGTTTGGAAAACTTCAAACCTTTGCGTTTTCCACAATGTTTCTTCTTTCTTTAGGAGCATTTGCACAAACACCAAATCAAATTTCTAAGATTACTAAAGAAAGTAACATCACAGAACTTAATGAATTACAGTCCGAATTACAGAAAAWATCCATTTCTGAAAAACAAATAGCAATTCAGACTGCTAGACAAAACGGATGGCCTGTTAAAACTACATTAAAGGATGGAAGTTTTGCTGAGCTGCAAAAAGTGGCAAAAGATTCAAAAGGTAATTTAACACCTGTTTATTATGTAACGTATAATGTAGACGCAGCAGAATCTACAAGAACAGATCATCTTAATTCTGGTGGTTCTTTAGGATTAAATCTTGATGGACAAAACATGACTGCTCACGTATGGGATGGAGGTCATGCAAGAGTATCTCACCAAGAGTATGATGGTCCTGGTGGAACCAATCGTGTTACGATCCAAGATGCTGCTTCTGAAGGTGGAACTCAGTTAAATTTTCATGCTGCTCACGTAACAGGAACAATCATGGCATCTGGTGTACAAGCTGCAGCAAAAGGGATGGCTCCTCAAGCAAGAGTAAATGGATATATGTGGAATAATGACGTTGCAGAAGCAACAACTGCAGCTGCAAATGGAATGATTATATCCAATCACTCTTATGGATTTAGAGGTGATTTAGTACCAGACCAATATTTTGGTGCTTATATTGACGAATCCAGAAATTGGGATGAAGTGATGTTTAACGCTCCTTTCTACTTAATGGTAGTAGCAGCAGGTAATGATGGTAACCAAAACAGTTACAATGGTCAACCATTAGATGGAAATTCTTCTTATGATAAACTTACTGGACATTCTACTTCTAAAAATAATTTAGTTGTTGCCAATGCACAGGACGCTAACATAGCTTCTGATGGTAGCTTAAACAGTGTTACTATTAATAGTTCTAGTAGTGAAGGACCAACTGATGACTACCGTATCAAGCCGGATATTACTGGAAATGGAACTGGAGTTTATTCTACATACCACAATAGTAATACAGCTTACAACAGTATCACGGGTACTTCTATGGCATCTCCTAATGTTGCTGGATCACTTTTATTATTACAACAACATTATAACAATACAAACGGTAATCTTATGAGAGCTGCAACTTTAAAAGGTTTAGCTCTTCATACCGCAGACGATGCTGGACCTTCTGGACCTGATGCTGTTTACGGATGGGGATTATTAAATGCTAAAAGAGCAGCTGAAACCATTTCAAACTCCGGAAACGAGACAAAAATTGAAGAGTTAACACTTAACAGTGGACAAACGTATACAATTACAGTGGACTCTGATGGTACAAGCCCATTGATGGCATCCATTTCTTGGACAGATCGACCAGGAACTGCAACGACTGCAACAAATTCTAATAATGCAGTGTTAGTAAATGACTTAGATATTAGAGTAAGTAAAGGTTCAACAAGTTATGAGCCATATAGATTAACAAGTATCACTACAAACGGTACAGGTGATAATGATGTAGATCCATTCGAAAGAATTGATGTATCAGGTGCTTCAGGAACTTATACTATAACAGTAACTCATAAAGGTTCTTTAACTGGAGGAAGTCAAAACTTCTCTCTAATTGTTACTGGATTAACTGGAACTCCAGTAGTTTGTAATGCTACTGTTCCTTCTGGAGTTGGTGCATCAAACGTTTCTTACGATAGCGCTACGATTAACTGGACTTCAGTACCAGCAGCTACTTATGATGTAAGATATAGAGTAGCAGGAACTTCTTCTTGGACTACAGTAAGTGATGTAAGCGGTACTTCTACTTCTTTAAGTGGATTAACACAATTAACTTCATATGAAGTACAGGTAAGAAGTAAGTGTTCTGATGGAACTACTTCTTCATATAGCAGTACTACTAGCTTTAGCACTACAGAATTCCAATTAACTTATTGTGCATCTAATGGAAACAGCGTAGCTGATGAATATATTGGTCGTGTACAATTAGGTACTATTGATAATGCGTCTGGTGCTGGAAGCGGTGGTTATTCTGATTTCACTTCTGTTTCTACTAGTTTAGCAAAAGGAGATTCTTATACAATCACTGTAACTCCTACTTGGTCAGGTACCGTATATAGTGAAGGTTATAGCGTATGGATAGATTATAATCAGGATGGTGACTTTACTGACTCAGGAGAGCAAGTATGGACACAAAATGCTACACAAACTACTCCAGTAAGTGGAACTTTTACAGTACCAAGTGGTGCTACCGATGGAAATACAAGAATGCGTGTATCTATGAAATACAATGGAGTACCAACTTCTTGTGAATCTTTCCAGTATGGTGAAGTAGAAGATTATACAATAACGATTGGTGGAGCTACGGCAGATACTCAAGCACCAACTGCACCAGGTAGTTTATCTGCTTCAAATGTAGCAGAAACAACTCTTACACTATCTTGGAATGCTTCTTCTGATAATGTAGGTGTAACAGAATATGATGTTTACCAAGGAAGTAGTGTAATYGGTTCTACTGCAAATACTACTGCTAATGTAACTGGACTTACTGCAAATACATCTTATTCTTTCAGCGTACGTGCAAAGGATGCTGCAGGAAATGTTTCTAGTGCAAGTAATACCGTTAATGTAACTACTACTGGAGGAGGTTCTGGAAGTGGTTGTAGTTCAGGAATTACTTCATTCCCATATAGCGAAGGATTTGAAAATACTATTGGAGCTTGGACACAATCTACAGCTGATGATTTAAACTGGACTGTAGATGCCAATGGAACTCCTTCTAGTAACACAGGACCATCTTCTGCTACTCAAGGATCTTATTACATCTTTGTAGAAGCTTCAGGAAATGGAACAGGATATCCAAGCAAACAAGCAATCATTACTTCTCCTTGTTTTGACCTAAGTGGTCTTAGTCAAGCTAATTTCTCTTTCGCATACCATATGTATGGAGCATCAGACATGGGTAGTATTGCTGTTGAAGCAAGTACTGATGAAGGTGCTACTTGGACTAGCATTTGGAGTGAAACTGGAAACCAAGGAAATTCTTGGCAAACAGCTACTATCGATCTTGCATCATATGTAGGTGGTGGAGTTCAATTACGATTTAACAGAATTACAGGTAGCACTTGGCAAGCGGATATTGCTATTGATAATGTATCATTAAGCGATTCTAGTGGACCAGTAGATCAATGTGCAGGAGTTCCTGCATGGAGTTCTACTCAAACTTACCAAGTAGGTGATAGAGTTACATACCAAGGTTCTTTATATGAAAGAACAGCTACTGGATGGACTAATTTAGGACCTTGTGGAACTACAACATCATTTGCAACAACATCTGATGATCCTCTTGGACCACCAACAGCATTACTTTCTGTATATCCAAATCCTGTAGAAGGAGCTATTTTAAATGTTAGCAATGGAAAATCTGGTGCGCAGGACTACTTAATTTATAATATGCTTGGACAAACAGTTCTAAAAGGAACTTTCTCTAACACTATAAATGTTCAAAGTCTTGAAGCTGGAGTTTATATGCTACAAGTGAATACAGAACAAACTCGTTTTGTAGTAAAATAAAAATTATAGATAGATAACCTTAATTTTTTATAGAAAAGCCCTGAAACAATGTTTCAGGGCTTTTTATATACATTTATTTATTATCTTCATTCTCATACCAAAACAAAGAATGAAACATTTTGAAACTGATCGATTGCTATTAGTCCCTGCAGATATTAATGATGCGGCCTTTTATCTAGAACTTCTGAATACTCCAAAATGGCTACAAAACATTGGAGATCGCAATGTAAAATCTATTGAAGATGCAAAATCTTATATAGAGCAAAAAATGACGCCACAATTGGATCGATTGGGCTTTTCGAATTATACAGTTATCAGAAAATCGGATAAAGTAAAACTAGGTTGTTGTGGCTTATACGATCGAGATGGAGTTGATGGATTCGATATAGGTTTTGCTTTTTTACCCAATTACGAAAAAATGGGATACGCATACGAAAGTGCTTCTAAGCTAAAAGAAGTAGCTATTACACAATTTAAGATCCATAAGATTAGTGCAATTACAATTCCAAAAAATAAATCCTCTCAGAAATTATTAGAGAAATTAGGTTTTAGTTTCGTCAAAATGATCACCATTCCAAATGATGACGAAGAATTGATGTTATATGAATACATTGCTAAGACATAAGTAAATTATGAATATCCTATTTTGATGAAAAAGAATTATTTGAAATTTATCTTATTGTTTTTTTTGGTATGTACCAGTTTTAATTATTCATTCAAAACCAAAGAACATTCAAAGTATATTAGCTATGAAGTTGATCTGAAGAAGCAGCATCTTAAATTCTATTGGAAAGATAAAAAGAAGGAGAATTACAGAAATTTCCAAGAGCTAAAGGAAGCCCTTAAAAAAGATGGACATGAACTAGTTTTTGCTATGAATGGTGGTATGTATAATAAAGATTTATCCCCACAAGGGTTGTATATTGAAAAGGGTATAGTTAAATCTAAACTTGACACTGCTCAAAATGGATATGGTAACTTTTATTTGCAACCAAATGGTATTTTTTTCATTACAGATAAAAATATACCACATATCAATACTACTCAAGAATTCACTTTCGCAAAGGATATAGCCTATGCTACTCAATCGGGACCAATGCTACTAATAAATGGGAAAATTCACGATAAATTTAATGAAGGATCTCCGAATGTTCATATCAGAAATGGTGTTGGAATTCTTCCGAATGGAAATTTACTCTTTGCTATGTCTAAAGAAAAAGTAAATTTCTTTGATTTTTCAAATTTCTTTAAAGAGAAAGGTTGTAAAAATGCACTTTATCTGGATGGCTTTGTTTCCAAAACCTATTTGCCATCCAAAAATTGGGAACAATTGGATGGAGAATTCGGTGTAATTATTGGAGAGATTAAATGAATCTAAAGCAACAAAAAACCTGTTAAGCTTAATAGACTAACAGGTTTATTCATCGCGACTTGGGGAGGTTGCGATTTATTAACAACAAAAAATCACATAACAAAAATATTGTCTTTTGTTAAAACAAAAATACTTTCTTTGCTAAATACATACAATTAGAAATCAATTCGATTGTAGGTTTAACTGACTTCTGAATACGATTTAAACGTTTTTTCATAATAGGGCAATGTGTGAGGGTTAAAAATTAAATTAATTCTTAAAAAGAGAACATTACTTATGTACTTTTTTAAAGGGAATGCTAATATGCAAAATAATTTTCAAAATAACGTTTAAATACAATTAAAATCGACGTAAAACTCAAAATTTTAACATTTAATAACAATTGATACCTATTTATGGGTTAAAGCAAAGGTTTAGGTAAGTCAAAACTGTAAGTGTATTGTAGTTTTTTTCTTACAAAAAGAAGATTTAATAACCTTTTTCTTATAACGTATCTTTTTGCAATTTATTATTCGTTAGTATAAATTAAATAATCGTACACCTGTAAATAGAATTTGACAAACCTAATCTAATATCATCTCAGGAACGTTATCACCTACAATAAGTTTTCCTTCTGTAGCATTTTTGATTTCCTCCACACTTACTCCAGGAGCTCTTTCTAATAATTTAAAACCATCTTCAGTAACTTCTAATACAGCCAGATTAGTTACTACCTTTTTTACACAGTTAACTCCTGTTAAAGGCAAAGAGCATCTAGTTAATAGTTTAGAAGCTCCTGCTCTATTGGTATGCATCATAGCGACAATAATGTTTTCTGCACTCGCCACCAAATCCATTGCTCCTCCCATTCCTTTGACCATTTTACCTGGAATTTTCCAATTAGCAATGTCTCCATTCTCTGCAACTTCCATAGCACCGAGAATTGTAAGATCCACATGCTGTCCACGAATCATATTAAAACTAGTTGCCGAATCGAAAAAAGAAGCTCCAGGCATTGTAGTAATAGTTTGCTTTCCAGCATTAATAATATCAGCATCCTCTTCTCCTTCAAATGGAAAAGGTCCCATACCCAAAACTCCATTTTCACTTTGAAATTCTACTTCAATTCCTTCTGGGATATAATTAGCTACTAACGTAGGTATTCCTATTCCTAGATTCACAAAATATCCATCTTCTAGTTCTTTGGCTATACGTCTCGCTATTCCGTTTTTATCTAACATATATTTATATCTTTTCTAGTACTTAGTTAAACTCTCACAACTCTCCCATATAAAAAGTCATGTTAACATCTAAAATAAATTCAGGTTTTATCTTTTTCGAACTGTTCTTTGTTCTATTCTTTTTTCATAGTTTTTACCTTGAAAAATTCTTTGTACAAAGATTCCAGGAATATGTACTTGATCAGGATCTAAAGTGCCAGCTGGAACTAATTCTTCAACTTCAGCGACTGTAATTTTAGCAGCTCCACACATACAAGGGTTAAAATTTCTTGCTGTCCCTTTAAAAATGAGGTTCCCTGCTTCATCCCCTTTCCAAGCCTTTACAAACGCAAAATCAGCCTTAAAAGCCTTTTCTAGTATATACATTTTACCATTAAACTCTCTTGTTTCCTTTCCTTCAGCCACCTCTGTGCCATAACCAGCTGGTGTGTAAAACGCAGGAAATCCTCCTTGCGCAGCTCTACATCTTTCCGCTAGCGTCCCTTGCGGAATCAATTCAACTTCCAATTCTCCGCTTAACATTTGACGTTCAAACTCGTCATTTTCTCCTACATATGAAGAGACCATCTTTTTTATTTGTTTTTGTTGTAGTAATAGTCCCAAACCAAAATCGTCTACACCTGCATTATTAGAGATACAGGTTAATCCATTAATATTTTTTCTAACCAATTCTGCAATAGCATTTTCTGGTATTCCACAAAGTCCAAAACCACCAAGCATAAAGGTCATATTATCTTTTATACCTTTGGTAGCTTCTTCTACTCCGTTAACTGTTTTACGAATCATACTGTTCAATTTTTAGCGGATTAAATGTACCAAAAAAAACAGTACTAAAACGTTTGAAAACTTATAGTTTTGGAAATATTTAAGAGATAGGATTTTAGCGCTTAAAAAAGCAATTCATCTTCGTCTTTAACTTCTTTTTTATAGCTTTCACAATCTAATTCAACTTGAAGATTTTCTGGTTTTTTAAATTCAGATTGAGATATGCCCAAATTTGGATCTCCATAACATTTTTTCATGTAAAGTGCCCAAATAGGTAATGCCATTGTAGCTCCATTTCCATAAGCAGTAGATTTAAAATGCGTTGATCTGTTATCTCCACCTACCCAAACTCCAGTACATAAATTTGGAACAATCCCCATAAATAAACCATCACTTTGATTTTGAGTAGTTCCTGTCTTGCCTGCAATAGGATTTTCGAATTTATAAGGATGTCCAGTAACCACATTTTTATAAATATATTGATTGGATGCTTCGGTACGTAATCGTTTTCCAGAACCTGTTTCTGTTACTCCTTCCATTAAGTTTAAGGTTAGGTAAGCAGATTTCTTATTAATAACATCCTTTTTATTCGGTATATTTTCGTAGAGCAAAGCCCCATTCTTATCTCTGATATGCGAAATAATATATGGTTCACTATATATTCCCTCATTGGCAAAAACACTGTAAGCCCCAACCATCTCTGAAAGTTTAATTGTTTCAGTTCCTAAAACAATAGAAGCAACAGTATCCAAATCAGATTTAATACCTAATTTTTTTACTAAATTGATCACAGGTGCCGGTCCGATTCTGTCAATTAATCTCGCAGAAACCGTATTAACTGATCCCGCTAATCCTTCTTTTAGTGTTACTGAACCTACATAATTATTATCAGTATTAGTAGGAGTCCAATCCTCTCCCGAAACTCCATGCCTACCAACGGGTATCGTAATTTTAGCTCTTGGTATTTTATAACAAGGAGAATAATTCAATTGGTCGATCGCAGCGGCATATACGAAAGGCTTAAAAGTAGAACCGACTTGTCTCGCTCCTTGGTTTACATGATCGTATTTAAAATACTTATTATTAATTCCTCCTACCCAAGCTTTAATTTCTCCTGTTTGTGGATTCATGGACATCAATCCTGTATGTAAAAAGCGTTTGTAATACAAAATAGAATCCCTTGGAGTCATTATTGTATCGATGGTACCTTTCCAAGAAAAAACCTTCATTTTTGTAGGTTTATCAAACGATGCAAGAATTTCGTCTTTATCTATTCCTTTATTCTTCATTATCTTGCTCCTTGGAGAATTCCAAATTGCATTATTAACGATGCTATTAATTTGTTTAGAAGAAATTCCTCGAAAAGGTGAAGTTTTATTGTGTATCTCTTGTCTGTCAAATTCTTTTTGAAGATTCGTCATATGCTCTTTTACCGCTTCTTCAGCATACCTTTGCATCCGTGAATCAACCGTAACATAAATTTTTAACCCATCTTCATATATATCATGAAACTCTAAATTGCCCTCTTTATCTTTTCCCTTTGGGTTTTCTTTAATCCAGGTTTGTACTTTTTTCTTTACCACATTTCTAAAATACGTAGCACTCCCTTCAGAATATCCTTCTGGAGTGTATTGTAATTTCAAAGGCAACTTTTGTAGGCTATCTTTTTCCTTATCTTTAATATAGCCATATTTAGCCATTTGAGATAATACAGTATTTCTTCTATTAAGAGCTCTTTTCGATCTAGATATTGGATGATAGTAGGTAGCACTTTTTAACATCCCTATAAGCACAGCTGCTTCTTCGATATTTAAATCCTTAGGTTTCTTATTAAAATAAATCCTTGATGCAGATCCAATCCCAATAGCTTGTCTTGCAAAATCATATTTATTAAGATACATTACGATGATTTCATCTTTCGTATATTGTCTTTCTAATCTTGCAGCAATAACCCATTCTCTAATTTTCTGAGTATACTTATCAATATTTTTAGATCTCAAACCAATAAAAAGTAATCTTGCCAACTGTTGCGTAATTGTACTGGCTCCTCCTCTTCTGCCTAATGAGGTAAATGCCCTTAGTGTTCCTCTGGCGTCTACTCCAGAATGTTCATAAAAACGTACGTCTTCTGTAGCAATAAGCGCATCTACTAAATGCTGTGGTAAGTCATCATATATAATTGGTGTCCGGTTCTCATCAGGTTTAAAAATAGTCCCTAATTGCACACCATCCGAAGAAATTATTTGTGCCGCTAAATCATTCTTAGGGTTTTCCAGATCTTCAAAAGTCGGCATTTTACCAAGTTTACCCCAACCAGCCAAAAAAAATAATAAAACTCCAATTCCTAATAAAGAACAATAGATAATCCAAAAAGACTTGATATATAACTTTGGGTCAAAGCTATATGATCCTTTTTCCGCTTTTGTTGTTAAACTTTTGTTCTCCATTCTTTATTTAATGGATATTTTACTAAAGACCAAATTCGTCTTCTATAGGATCTTCAACCTTTATAGTCTTTTTGAACTCTTTACAATCTACTTCTATTGTTAGATTATCTGGTTTTTTAAACGCCTCTTTAGAAACATTCAAAGATTTATCAGCATAGCACTTTCTCATATAAAGCGCCCATATTGGTAAAGCCATTGTAGCACCTTGTCCATATCTAGTGGAATTAAAATGAGTCGCCCGATCGTCTGCGCCAACCCAAACTCCTGTACATAGATTTGGTACTATTCCCATAAACCATCCATCACTTTGATTCTGTGTTGTACCAGTCTTACCTGCTATTGGATTTGTAAATTGATATGGATATCCTGTAATTACATTTTTATAATCATATCGATTGGATGGTCCAGATCTAAGACGTGCTCCAGATCCAGATTGCGTAACTCCTTCTAACAAGTTTAGCGTTACATATGCTGCCTCTTTACTAATCACATCTCGCGTTTCAGGTTCAAATTGATATAATGTAGTACCATTTTTATCTTCAACGCTAGTTATCATTACTGGTTTATTATAAATACCTTCATTTGCAAAAGTACCATAAGCTCCTACCATTTCGGATAATTTAAGATCAACAGAACCTAATGCGATAGATGCTACTTCAACAATTTCTGATTCAACTCCAGATTTTTTCGCTAATCTTACAATAGGCTCTGGACCGATACGATCCATTAATCGTGCTGATATTGTATTTACAGATTTTGCCAAGGCTTCTTTCAAACTTAGATATCCTGTATACTCCGCATCACTATTTTTTGGCGTCCAATCTTCCATTACACCATGCGTGCCAGCTGGTATGGTAATTTGAGACATTGGCAAGGTGTCGCAAGGAGATAATTTAAGTTGATCTATGGCTGTGGCATATACAAATGGCTTAAATGTAGAACCTACTTGTCGTGCTCCTTGATATACATGATCATACTGGAAATGCTTAATATCTACTCCACCAACCCAAGCTTTCACCTGACCCGTTTGCGGTTCCATTGACATCATTCCTGATCTTAGAAAACTTTTATAATACAAAATAGAATCTCTAGGAGTCATAATTGTATCTATATATCCTTTCCATGAAAAAATCTTCATTTCGGTTTTAACATCAAAAGATTTTAAGATCTCTTCCTCACTTTTGTTTTGAGATAACATTTTCTTTCTTCTTGCCGAACTTCTAATGGCTCTTTTGATAATACCAGCTACCTCTTGCTTTGTAAGATCTCTAAAAGGAGCCGTTTTATTTTTTTCTTCTTGCTTATCAAATTCTTTTTGAAGATTTGACATATGTTCCTGAACAGCTTCTTCCGCATACTTTTGCATTCTTGAATCAATTGTTACATTAATTCTAAGTCCATCTCTATAGATGTTATAATATTCTGTATTTCCTTCTTCATCTTCACCTTTTGGGTTTTTCTTTACCCAATTTCCCATCCAGCTTCTTACATATTCTCTAAAATACGTTGCGATTCCATCAGAATGTCCTTCTGGAGCATAGTCTAATTTTAATGGTAATTCTTGTAAACTATCTTTTTCTTTCTCAGTAATATATTCATATTTTGCCATTTGAGACAACACAACATCACGTCTGTCTTTCACCAATTCAGGGCGTCTCAAAGGATTAAATAAGGAAGAGTTTTTTAGCATCCCCACCAAAACAGCAGCTTCTTCCTGTTTCAGATCTTTTGGAGCTTTATTAAAGTAAATTCGGCAAGCAGAGCTAATTCCGATAGCTTGATTAAGGAAATCGTATTTATTAAGATACATCGCCATGATCTCATCCTTAGTATACTGTCTTTCTAATCTTGCAGCAATTACCCATTCTTTTATTTTTTGTGTATATCTCTGCCAACCACGTGATCTAGTACCGGTAAAAAGAAGTTTTGCTAATTGCTGTGTTATTGTACTTGCTCCTCCTTTTTTTCCTAAAAAAGCAAAAGCTCTTATGGTACCTCTAGCATCTATTCCTGAGTGATCATAATAACGCACATCTTCCGTAGCTACAAGAGCATTTACCAATTTTGGTGATAAATCTTCAAAACTAACTGGTGTTCTGTTTTCTTTAAAAAAAGTTCCTATTTGTTTACCATCTGAAGAGATAATTTGTGTTGCTAGATCATTTTGAGGGTTTTCCAATTCATCAAAACCCGGCATTTCTCCAAAATATCCCCAACTAGCAAAAAGAAATACGAGAATTACCAAAAATATTCCGGATGCAAAGGTGATCCAAAACCATTTTATATATTTCAATATGCTTATTTCTTGTGGTGCCGACTTTTTCTTAGTCGACTTCGGTGTTGCTTTAGCCATTTTATCTAGGGTTTTGTGCAAATTCTATTCTAAAACCTATATCTGTAATTCCTTCAAGTGTATTGATGCCTAACGTCTCTCCATTTTTCCTCATGGCATGTTGCAATGTCACTTTATACACTCCATTTTCTGTAAAACTTACATTTTCTTTATACCATAATTTACTTTCTTTCACATCTGAAAAACCAGAACCTAACCATTCTCCATTTGGTCTAGCCATTTCGTATTCCAAGGTATCTGTAACAATTTTACCATTTGGAAACTCCATTTCGCTTATCAGAAACAGATTGCTAAATTTATAATCATTGGTATTTCGCACATTAATAAACAAATTATATTGTTCTAAGGAGTCTAATTCGGGTAAATTAAAGGTAACTTTTTCTTCTTTATCCCAAGAATAAGAAACCGATCTATATTCATCAAAAACCCTTTCATCATCACAAGAATATATACCTGCACATAAAAAAAGTAATATAATAACTCTAAGATTTATCATTATTCTTTCGTTGCTGTGGTTTACGTTTTCTATTACGTTGATTATTCTTTTTTTTATTTGAACTTTTATTGTTCTTATTTGAAGCAGTTTCTTTAGGCTTCGGTGGATTTGATTTTGAATTTTGCTCCACTGCCACCTTTTTCTTATTTCTATTTCTGTTCTTATTTCTTCTCCTTTTACTTCTCTTAGGTTGATCAAAACGAGTTAAACTGTCTTGTCCTACAACGTTCTCAAAATCGGCTTTAGTATCTTCTAACAGCTCAGAAGCGAATTCTTCAAGACCTAATACTTTTTCATTTTTCTTATTAGCTTCAATAATTTCATTTGCATGATCAGCAGAAATCTTGTGCCAATTCATCCATTCTCCTTCATAAGCATACCATAAATATCCTTTAAAAATATCTATTTTTTGACATACAGCAGTACCCTTTTCTGTTTGTAATTTTACTTCAGTTTTTGGAAACTCCTTAAGTGCATCAATGTATGCATCTAACTCATAATTAAGACAACATTTAAGTTTTCCACATTGACCTGCTAGTTTTTGAGGATTCAAAGATAATTGCTGGTATCTGGCAGCACTTGTATTTACAGATCTAAAATCCGTAAGCCAGGTAGAGCAACACAATTCGCGACCACAAGACCCAATACCTCCTAAACGAGCAGCTTCCTGACGAAATCCAATCTGTCTCATTTCGATTCTGGTACTGAATTCTTGGGCAAATTCTTTGATCAACTGTCTAAAATCAACACGTTCCTCCGCGGTATAATAAAAAGTACATTTAGACCCGTCTCCTTGAAATTCAATATCAGAAATTTTCATTTGCAATTTCAAACGAATTGCAATTTCTCTAGATCTAACTTGAATACCTTTTTCACGATCACGGGCTTTTTGCCAAATATCTATATCCTTTTGAGAAGCTTTACGGTATACTTTTTTTACGTCTTCACTGTCTACATCTACCTTTTTCTTTTTCATTTGTATCCTCACCAACTCTCCAGTAAGAGATATAATTCCAACATCATGACCAGGAGAAGCCTCTGTGGCCACAATATCACCAATACTTAACGATAGATTTTCGGTATTTTTAAAGAAGCTTTTTCTTCCGTTCTTAAAACGAACTTCTACACAATGAAAAGGAGCTACGCCACCAGGAAGTGACATATTAGACAACCAATCAAAAACAGTTAGCTTATTGCAACCATCCGTACCACAGGTACCATTATTCTTACATCCTTTTGGCTGTCCGTCTTTCCCTGAGGAACAACTACTACACCCCATATACTTTTATATATTGAAATTTGTTCGCGACGAGCACGACAAATATGGTTCTTACTTAGATTGGATTTATAAAAATCCTATATTTACTTAATCGATAAAGATACTATGATTTCTTCTAAATCCATAGTATATAAATCATTTTAGTATTACTGCTTAAATTTTAATACTTCGGAACGTCCTTTCTTAAATATCTTATTGCTATTTCCTTTTCCCTTTCGAAGTGCTTTTTGCTCTTCATACGGTAAGCTGTTAATTTCCTGACATTCCACAGAACAACAATTATCCATTTTTGCAGCACATTCTGGACATTGAATAAACAATAGGTGACAAGCCTCATTGGCACAATTTACATGGGTATCACATGGTTTTCCACATTGATGACAATTCGAGATAATGTCATCAGATATTCTTTCTGATCTTCTGTGATCAAAAACAAAGTTTTTTCCTAAGTATTTATTTTCCAGTCCTTTTTCTTCTACCTGCCGAGCATATTCTATAATACCACCTTCTAATTGAAATACTTTTTTAAATCCTTTGTGCTTATAATAGGCACTTGCTTTTTCACATCGAATACCTCCAGTACAATACATGACCAGATTTTTATCCTCTTTGTGTTCTTTTAAATCTTCTTCTATAATATCTAATGAGTCTCTAAAAGTGTCCACATCTGGAGTAATAGCTCCTTGAAAATGTCCAATTTCACTTTCATAATGATTACGCATATCTACCAAGACGGTATCTGGATCCTCTATTAATTCGTTAAATTTTTCAGCATCAACGTGTACACCTTTATTGGTAACATCAAAAGTGTCATCATTTAATCCATCTGCTACAATTTTTTTACGAACTTTTACCTTAAGCTTTAAAAATGACTTTACATCTTGTTCTCTGGCTATATTTAATCGTACATTTTCTAAAAAAGAAATACTATCCAGATGTTTTTTGAAGGCATTAAAGTTAGGAGCAGGAACCGATAGCTGTCCATTAATTCCTTCATTGGCTACATAGATTCGACCTAATACATCCAATTCGTTCCAATTGACAAACAAGTGATTTCTGAAGATTTCAGTATTACCGATATGTGCATATTTATAAAAAGAAAGCGTAAGGCGATCTGTACCGGCCTCATCAATAAGAGCTGCTCTCTCTTTTGCACTTAATTTATTGTACAGTTGCATGCTATACTAATTTTTTAAGTTAGAGAAATAATTTACTTTTTTGCAAAAGTACAAATCCTTATATAATATGCAAGAGTATGGTTTTGGGATAAAAAAAATGCCTTGAAAACCACTTCAAGGCATTTTTTGGCTAATTCGTTATTTGAAAAATACTTCATCTTAACGATTAAAATCAAATAAAGAAGCTAGCCACCTTCTACGATACAACTACTAATCTTAGTAGTTATATGCCCATAAAGGTTATGTCTTACGACTCTTTTAAGAAACTTCATCTACATCTTCTTTTCATACAATTGTTCTAGTATTGCTTTCTATGTAGATACACTATTAAAGAAAAGGTTGCGTTCAATGATTAAAAAAATTTCAAACAACATTAAAGACCTCAAAATCATTGTTAATAAATTAGTGCTTCAAGTATAACTTTTGAAAGCGTTATGCGAAAAACTTATAGTATTTTAGCAGAAATCAATTACAAAAGAGAGTCAGCGCATGAGTACTGAAAAAGAAAAAGATGCAAAATTAAAAGCGTTAAAACTTACTTTAGACAAACTAGATAAGGCTTACGGTAAAGGTACCGTAATGAAAATGGGAGATGATGCAATTCAGGAAGTAGAAGTTATCCCAACGGGATCTCTAGGCTTGGATTTAGCGCTTGGTGTTGGAGGATATCCCAGAGGAAGAGTTATAGAAATTTTTGGTCCAGAATCTTCTGGTAAAACCACATTAACATTACATGCAATAGCACAAGCGCAAAAATCCGGAGGTATTGCCGCTTTTATAGATGCAGAACATGCTTTTGATAGGTTTTATGCAGAAAAATTAGGTGTAGATATTGACAACTTAATTATCTCACAACCTGATCATGGTGAACAAGCCTTAGAAATTGCAGATAATCTAATTCGATCAGGAGCAATCGACATCATTGTAATTGACTCTGTTGCTGCCTTAACTCCAAAAAGTGAAATCGAAGGAGAAATGGGAGATTCAAAGATGGGGCTTCATGCTCGATTAATGTCTCAAGCACTTAGAAAATTAACTAGTTCTATTAGCAAAACCAACTGTACGGTTATCTTTATCAATCAACTTCGTGAGAAGATAGGTGTTATGTTTGGAAATCCTGAAACTACAACGGGTGGAAACGCTCTTAAGTTTTATGCCTCTGTACGTTTAGATATTCGTAGATCAACGCAAATTAAAGATAGTAATAGCGAGGTAAAAGGAAATAAGACACGTGTAAAAGTTGTTAAAAATAAAGTAGCTCCACCATTTAGAACAGCCGAGTTTGATATTATGTATGGAACAGGAATTTCTAAGACTGGTGAAATCATCGATATAGGTGTTGATTATGAAATCGTAAAAAAGAGTGGATCTTGGTTTAGCTATCAGGACACAAAACTTGGTCAAGGAAGAGATTCTGTTAAATCATTATTAAATGATAATCCAGAACTTATGGAAGAGCTGGAAGAAAAAATAAAAGAAGCTATTAAGATTGTTAACGAATAAAAACTAGCTTAGATAAATACTAAAAATCCCGAGTTTTCGGGATTTTTTTATTCCTTATCTCAAATTACTACTATTAGTGTACTAAAACCTAAAACATCCGTTATTTTTTTATACTTTAAACGCAACCTTATTAATAACTAGACATCTACAGTGTAGAATTTGGTATGTGTAACCCCAAAGTTAGTTGTATGAAAAGGATAAAAATAATAGCACTAATCATCTTAACATCTTGTTTATCAAGCTGTTTGTCGGATGATGACTCAGGTATTAGTTTTTCTTATGAATTAGTACCTATAGAACAAATAGATATTCCTGAACAGTTTACAAGAGGACAAACTTATGAAATAACTGTTTCCTATTTTAGACCCTCAGATTGCCATTCATTCAGTGGTTTTGACTATGATAGAGTATCTAATGAACGTACAGTATCGGTAGTAAACGTATTGGTAAATGATCGTGAATGCGAAGATCTTGCCGAAACGGATTTAATCGATGCTTCAATTAATTTTTTGGTTGGGTTTGAAAACTCATATGTTTTCAGATTTTGGCAAGGAAGAGACGCACAAGGAGAAAATCAATTTTTAGTACGGGAAATCCCAGTTGTGGATTAGTATTTCCTGTAAATTCTATTAATTCAAACAAATTGTTAGTGAGTTTAGAGCAACTCATAAAAAAGTGTAAAAAACAAGATGCAAAGGCACAAGAGCAGCTGTATAGATTATACAGCAGTAAGTTATTTTCTATATGTTTAAAATACTCTAATAGTTATACGAATGCTGAAGATACTTTGCAAGATGCTTTTATTACAATTTTTGATAAAATAGAACAATATAATGGAAAAGGTTCTTTTGAAGGATGGATTAAACGGATTACTATAAATACCGCTTTACAAAAATATCGAAAACAAAAAGTATTCGAAATTATTGGTGAAGAACAGATAGAAGATGTCGAAGTAGAAATAGATGAGGACAATGTTTCTTTAGATTATTTGCTAGAGATCATTCAGCAATTACCGGATAGGTACAGATTAGTATTTAATTTGTATGTATTAGATGGTTATTCTCATAAAGAGATAGCCCAAATGCTAGAAATCTCTACTGGGACATCCAAATCTAATTTAGCGAGAGCAAGAAACATTTTAAAAGAAAAAATAGAAAGCAACCAAGAACATCGTGTTCAATCAATTGAAGGATGAAAATGGATGACAAAAAAAATATAGATAGATTATTTCAGGAGAAATTCAAAGATTTTGAAGTTGCTCCTAATGATGCTGTTTGGGAAAAAATCAAAGCCCGAAAAGATGATGACCGTAAACGTGTATTGATCCTACCATTCTGGTATCGTGTTGCAGGAGTAGCGGCATTGGTGGCTGTTATACTATCAGTAGGAACTTTTTTATGGCAAGATACTTCTCAGAAAGATACTATCGTAGTTACTGACGAAAATTTAATCGATGATAATTCGAGAGCAACTGAAACAGAAAATATCGATACTAAAGGATCAAATGAAGGTATTGTAAACCAAGAATCTAATACGATCAATGAAGTACCAAAGAATGAAATTATAAATAAGGAAGCAATAACAGATAATACTGTTTCGGATTCTAATAATGAACAATCACCAATTTCTAAAGATCGTAAGAATCCAGTCTTGACAAATTTCAAAAAATCTTCCACTAATACGGCAGACAAAAATAACACAGCAATTACATCTATTACTAATCAAAAACAAAACTCAGACAATTCAAATACTAATGATATAAATAATAATGCTATCACTAAAAGTGAGCAATCCGTATCAACTGATATTGCGAATGTTAGTCGAAATAAGAATTCAGAAATAGTTAAACAAGATATTCGTACTACACCTAAAAATAACACTACTGAAGCAATCGCAGAGCAAGAGGTTCTAAAAAATAATGAGAAGCAAGAGTCAAATTCAAATGAAAATTTGAATCCTTATTTTGTTGATCCTACCAACACTGAAAAAAACAGTATTGAAGCAGTTGTAGATAATAATAGTCAATCAAAAAACACTAAAGATGCTGACAGTATCATAAACTCAGATAGCAGTACAGGAAAAAAATCCATTTTTGATGCTATTAAGGAAAAAGAAGAAAAAGCAGTTGTTACGAATGACTCTAAGAGTGGCAAAAGATGGAATATCTCTCCAAATGTAGCTCCGGTATATTATGACTCTTTTGGTGGTTCTTCTATTGACCCTCAATTTTCGGATAATACCAAACAAGGAGAAGTAAATCTTAGTTATGGAATACAAGTTGCTTATGCAATAAATAAAAAATTAATTGTAAGATCAGGTGTGAGTAAGGTTGATGTAGGTTACAATACTGAAGATGTAGGGTTTGGTATTGCATCTATTGCAAGAGATGTAAATGGTGTCGGAAATACTCAAAGTATTGTTGTTTCTGATTACCAAGGTGGTCCTTCTTCATTAGCACCTCCTCCAGGAGATATTAACACTGAAATTTTAGTTACCTCGCAAAATCCAGGACTTCTTAATCATAGTATTGGATATATAGAAGTTCCATTGGAACTCAAATATGCACTTACAGATTCCAAAATTGGAATACATATGATTGGAGGAGTGAGTACATTGTTTTTAGAAAGTGATGAAGTGTCCATTATAGCTGGAAGCTTTAGAAATGAAAATGTTTCCAGAGAACAAACTGTCAATRATGTTAGCTTCAGTGGTAATTTTGGTATAGGATTTGATTATAAATTATCAGATCAATTTAAGATCAATATGGAGCCTATCTTTAAATATCAATTTAATGGCTTTAGAGATAGCGCCGAAAATTTTAGACCTTATTATTTTGGTGTATATACTGGAGTAAGTTTTAGGTTTTAGAACAATGAAAAAGAAGAAATACCTAAATGTGTTTAGGTTAATTTAGTTGGTTAGGTTGAATTATTGCTCTAGGGAAGCAATGATGACAAAGCTGTTTCTGGGGAGGAACAGCTTTTGTTTTTATAAGAAATCAAATTACAATGTTTGGGATTTCAACTTGTTCAGAATTATATTCCTAGTTTTCGTTTTAAGTTCCTTTTTATGCTCTTGTGTCAGACTCTTGGTAGGAATCTCATTGTGAACAAAAGCTCTCATTCGACCAGGACTACCACTAAAAAAAGTGTATGAAAATCGTTTTTTGTTATCCAAAAAAGATAGGGGTAGTATTGGTATTTGATGATCAATAGCTAATCTAAAAGCCCCATCTTTAAATTCATCTAGTATCACCTCTTCATCATCAGGTACTCCACCTTCTGGAAAGATACAAATACTAGTTCCTTTTTGTAATCTTGCCTGAGCTCTATCGAAAACTTCTTTCCTACTCTTTTGACTACTTCTATCTACCAGAATACACGTTCTTTTATAGAAAAACCCAAATATTGGGATTTTAGCTAACTCCTTTTTTCCAACAAAAACAAAAGGATTCTTCACACAATACAACATCAACATGATATCTGTCATAGAAGTATGGTTGGCTACGAACATGTAACTTTTCTTTACCTCTACTATTCCTTCATTTTTGACTTTGGGGATAAAACCACTCCCATATAATACGATTTTTGCCCAAAAGCGCGCTACTACAAAAAACTTTGGATACCATTCTTCTCTAGAGGTTAATATCAACAAAACTGGAAATAATACTATAATAGGAATTCCCATCATGATATAAAACCAAATACGCCAAAGAAGAATTAAAACATTTCTTAGGATCATCATAAATTCAAAAATACATAATTGGTTTGAGGTATGTGAACAAAAAAATTACCTTTGCCGGAAACTAAAAAATACTATGGCAAGAATTCTAACAGGAGTCCAAAGTACAGGAACACCTCATCTAGGAAACTTATTAGGTGCGATCATTCCTGCAATTCAGATGGCAAATCAGCCAGAGAATGAATCTTTCTTATTTATTGCAGATATGCATTCACTTACACAAATAAAGGATGCTACTATTTTAAGAGAGAACACCTACTCTACTGCTGCTACTTGGTTGGCTTTTGGTTTAGATATTGAAAAAACAGTTTTTTATCGTCAGAGTGATGTTCCTCAAGTGACCGAGCTTGCATGGTATCTTAATTGTTTTTTTCCTTATAAGAGATTAACATTAGCACACTCTTTTAAGGATAAAGCAGATCGATTAGAAGATGTAAATGCTGGATTGTTTACCTATCCTATGCTGATGGCGGCAGATATTTTATTATATGATGCTGAAATTGTTCCTGTTGGGAAAGATCAGGAGCAGCACTTAGAATTTACACGTGATGTAGCAGATAGAATTCATAATAAGGTTGGTGAAGTATTTGTGTTGCCAAAAGCACAATTTAGATCAGAAACCATGCATGTTCCTGGAACAGACGGGGCAAAAATGAGTAAATCTAAAGGAAATACCATTAATTTATTTTTACCAGACAAAAAATTACGTAAAAATATTATGTCTATCCAAACCGATAGTACACCACTGGAAGAGCCTAAAGATCCTGATACTTGTAATGTGTTTGCACTATATCAATTAGTAGCATCACCTGATGAAATATCAGAAATGCGTTCAAATTACGAAGGTGGTAACTACGGATATGGACATGCAAAACAAGCGTTATATGAGCTTTTGATTACAAAGTTTGCTGAAGAACGAAAACGCTATGCATATTATATGGAAAACCTGGAAGAAGTTGACAAAGCACTGGCGATTGGAGCTAAAAAAGCTTCAGAAGTTGCAGGAAAAGTACTTTCTAGAGTACGTGAAAAAGTTGGATATTAACTAAAGTGCAAACATAAAATAAAAGAAAGCCAGTCATTTTAGAACTGGCTTTTATCTTTTATAAAACATTTATTGATCAAAACCCATTTTCTACAACTACTAATAAATTGTGTGTTTTATCTTCCTTATTAACCACTACCGGATATTTTCCTGGTAGGATTACATTTCCTTGCAATCCCATTTTTTTAGCCATTACTGGATCTAAAACAATTTTGTTTTCTAAATAGAATATACTCGGTTGCGGAGTTGGATCTCCATAAACAATCTCGAAATCTTGAAACCCAGATGTTGGTGGTTCATAAAATTGTACTCCTAATACATTTTTATTTAATGCAAACGGAATCCCTTCCACTTTTTCATCTAATCTCAATTCGTATAGTCCTTTAAAGGATCTATAAAATCAATCCCACATGGAACTACTAAGCAAGGATCCCAAACCACTGGTGGTAATTCAAAAATAATATCTGGATCTGGTATACATTCTACAATTGCACAAATATCACCAAGACTATATCGACACTTAAAATTTCCCGTAGCCGGATCAGGTTCACTTTTAGCATTGATCTGTAGTGTAAATCTACAGAACTCGCCAGATCTTTTTTGTTGTAAGTCATTACTAATTTGCTCTGAATTCATCTCCAAAATACTGGTTTCTTCAGCGACATTTTCTTTTTGACAAGCTACTAAAACAAATAACATTGCCCCAATAATTACTAATGATCGTTTTTTCATGATTATATGGTTTTAAGTTAAAAAATAGAAAAGAACTTCCCGGACCATTTATAACAGTTATTTGTTATGGCCTAGTGAAGTTCTTTGATCATTAGTGTAAATCAGTATGTATAAGTAAACATGTAGAAATAAAAATTATTCATCTAAGCTTTCTTTACATCCAGCTTATCGTAATATTTGTTTTCGTAAGCATATTTTTTTATCTTAAATGATCTAAAGAAATAGGTAAAAGTTATGAAAGTAAATTGCAGTTTAGTGTTCGTATTTCTCTTTTTACAAGGTTTTTCTCAAAATATTTATAAAACCTTGCTTCATGATAAAGGAGCAGATATTTTAAATGATAAACAAGTATCCGAAATTACTACCTTGATCACTTCTTATACCGAAGAAGGTACAGAAACGGTAAAAGATATAACTACATTAAATGATCATCATAAAATTGTTTCTTGTATAATATATGATGATAAGGATTCTTTAAAAAGCAAACTTATCAGAAGTTTTGATGAAACTGGCCTTAGAAGTTTATCCGCAAAACGTGAAACTTGGAATAAGATGCTTGGATATAGTTCAGAAACTTCGAAATATCAATATGACCAAAAGGGAATATTATAAAAATAACAGAAAGTAATAATTTCAATATCATCATGCGCGAAGTTTTAATAGCGAATAACGAAAAAGGGCATCCAATTTCTGTTAGCCTACAACAACCTGGAGCTAAACCAAGTGGATTTATCGAAGTTGCGGAATATGATTACCCTAACAATTTAGTAGTTACCAAGCTATTAGATCCAAAAGGAAACGTGTTGAAACGTGATGATTTGATTGTAGATGGCAACCTAGTAAAGCTTGAAAAATCGTACGATCAACAGGGAAAACTTATAAAACCGGATGCATATGAGTATGAATATAAGTATGATGAAAAACAAAATTGGGTTGAAAAAAGGGTTTACAAAATAGAAAACGGAAAACGTGTAAAACATCAAACGTTCACCAGAACAATACGATATAATTCATGATTTTAACTAAAAAAACTTTACGCAATATCATCTGATAGAATCTCCTTTATGAACTTTCATTTCTAATAATGTGTGTCTATTGCCAATTTTAATAGGATCAGCATTTGCTTCATTTTTTAAATGTTTATTAAAGAATTCAACCACTAATTCATTGGTTATTTTTAAACCAAGTTCTGCATCTATAGTTCCCGTACCTGCAACGGATTGTATCGGAATCATCAAAGGAATATCCATAAAATTTGGGTGTCCAGAAGTTAATAATTTACATTCATAGAAATAATCCGTGCTCTTGTTTACATATGCGTGAGCACTTATATTTTCGTGATCTTCTGGCCAATCTGCGGATAGAAAAAGAAAAGGTTTTTCAAATATAGTATCCATCATTTCTCCCCATTGAATTCCATCTATGTTTACCGCAGCTTTTACTCTACTGTCTTTTAATGCGGTTTGACCAGCAGCGCCTCCTCCTCTAGAATGTCCAAAAACCCCAATCTTATCTAAATCCAGTCGTTCCTTGAGAAAACCAGTCTTGTTCCATGTTTCTAAGTGGTCTATAACCGACATTAAATCTTTAGACCATCTTTCTACAATATGCGTTACAAAATAATCTTTAGACGCTTCTCTAATTATTTTATGACGTTCATTAAAGGAAATATCTTTTTCAAAAGCCTCTTTTATTGGTATAATGTGATCCATTGATGAAGCATCTTGTTGATATTGATACTCATAATCGAAAAACTTCATACTACCATCAGTAAAAGTTGTTCCTAAGCTTTCATATGTATGAGATACATTAACAATAATATATCCATGACTAGCAATTTCTGATAACAATGCATAATAACCTGTAGATTTCGAGCCATAACCAGGAGAGAAAATCAAAACGGGAAACTTCTGTTTGGAAATAGGTACTCCTTCATACACATATGTTTTAATACGATCCAAATAATTTATCGTAAAAGGAGGTAAAATGCCCATGCTATATTTCCTAATGAAACCAAGTCGATTTGCTTGATCCACGTATGGCTCTCTCTTTCCTTCTGAAATATCATCTGTGGGATACCATATCTTTGCCATCAATTCTCTTTTGTCAGAAAGATCTTTTGTAATCACCTCATCTCGGTCTGTTTTAATATGAATCCATGTACTACCTACATTATATATGCCTGTTGGTTTTGGCAATGAAAAAACCGGAAGCACTATTGGTAAAATCCATGCCAAAGTAAGAGTTACTATGAGGAAAACATATCCAAAAATTCTAATAAAAGTAAGCTTCAACATCTTCATTAAATCAATATGATAGATTCTCCAGATTATAATTAAAACCAAAAAATAAGCAGGTAACATTTGCCAACGCCAACCATCGATTACAAGATGCATAATGACAAGCAATAAGATTAAAGCCAGTATATATTTCTTTGAAATCTTCTTGATCAGCGGTCGCTTGATAAATGGTAAAATTGTAATAATTACTAGCAAAAACACTTCTAAAAATCTCATATCATAAAAGGATCAAAACATTATACTGCAATATTTCTAAATTATAAGAGCTATTGAGATTTAAGCGACAAACTACCATTTTTAAAGGCTTTTCTACCCTATTAACACCTTTGAAATGAATCATAATGTATATCAAAACAAAAATTAAAACTAAAATATTAGTTCAAACTAAATATTTAGTTTATATTGCGATCTCAAACTAAGACCTTAGTTTGAAACTAAAAATCGATAAAGAATGAAGCAATTAACAAAAGCAGAAGAAGATATCATGAAAATCCTATGGGATTTACATGAAGGTAGTGTTGTTCAAATTCTTGAAGAATTACCAGAACCTAAACCAGCTTATAATACAGTATCGACTATTGTTAGAATATTAGAAGACAAAGGCTTTGTGAACTATAGAAAAGAAGGAAGAATCCACATCTACATTCCCTTGGTTAAAAAAACCGAATATAGCAATCAAAGTATTACCAAATTAATTGATGGATACTTTCAGGGATCTTTTCAAAGTATGGTTTCTTTTTTCATGAAGAAAAATGATATCAGCCTTGCAGAAATGGAAGAAGCACTTAGAGAAATTAATAACGAAGAAGAATAACGTCATGATACATTATATCTTACAAATTATAGCATTTCAATTACTTTTTTTAGCAACGTATGATTTGTTTCTGAAAAAAGAAACGTTTTTTAATTGGAATAGAATATACTTACTTATTACACCAATACTAAGTTTATTACTTCCACTTGTTCATTTAGAATTTATTAGAAATACGATACCAGAAACCTATAGTATTCAACTACCTGAAGTTCTAATTACTAATGCTCCGATGCAAGTATATAATCTTCCTGAAGTAACTATTGGATCTGAAAACCATATTCCGGATTACTATTCAATACTACCTATTCTGGGATATTTATGGTATATCGGTATTGCTTGCAGTTTATTATTATTTATTTATAAAATATTTAAAATCATAAAATTGAGAAAAAGCGGCACCAAAGTAAAATCTCAAAACATTACGTTGGTTTCATTACCTAATACAACAACAGCTTTTTCCTTTTTTAAAACAATTTATGTTGGAAGCAACCTATCACAACTTAAAAAAACCAATGTTATTGAACATGAAAAAGTTCATGTAAAAGAATATCATTCTTTCGATCTTATCTTTTTTGAAATCTTACGAATACTATTTTGGTTCAATCCATTAATCTATATGTATCAAAATAGAATGGCTATGCTTCAGGAGTATATCGCAGATGCCAAAGCTATCGCTAGCACTAACAAAAAAGAATATTATCAGGACCTTTTATCACAGGTTTTTCAAACTGAAAGAATATCATTTATCAATACATTTTTTAATCATTCACTAATTAAAAATCGACTAGTTATGTTACAAAAGTCAAAATCAAAAAAAATCTATCAACTAAAGTATTTATTGCTAATTCCAGTTATCGCCACCATGTTAGTTTATAGTTCTTGCTCTGAAGATCAGCGTGCGATAGAAAACAAAGAAGTTCCTGTAACCACTATTACCCAAAGAGCCGAATCTTTATTAAACAAAATCGAAAGTGAAGGCACTTATTCTGAAGAAAGTGAAAAGTTATTCTCTACGCTGATGCAAGACATGGGAAATCTATCTGACAATGAATTGACTCCAGAAAATATCAAAGTTTTGAACAGTCTTATGCAAACAATTTCTAAACTAAAGCCTAAGATTACTGAAAAAGTTGAAATAGAAGGTGTTCCTTTTATGAAATTAGATGCTGCTCCAATACATCCTAATTGTAGTGATCTTACAGGTGTAGATGCAAAAAAATGCTTTTCTCAACAAGTAGCTCAGCATGTAGGCAAAGAGTTTAATGTTAAACTTGGAGATGAAGTTGGTCTTACTGGAAAACTAAGAATTTATGTGAGATTTAAAATAAACACTAATGGAGATATCGAAGACATACAAGCTAGAGCACCACATCCAAGCCTAGAAGACGAGGCTTCACGTGTCATAAAGATGTTACCTAAAATGCAACCAGGAATTAAAGATGGTAAACCTGTAAGTGTACTATATTCTCTACCTATTGCTTTCGAAATAAAAGAATAAACGGCAATATCCTTAAAAAACTTTTGGGTTAAAAAAGAGAAAATGTATCGGAAAAAGTGCTTTCATTCATAAACTTATTTCCGATACATTTTTGTTTTTAGCCAAATAAACTAATGTGTTTTTCTTATTTCCAATTTAGTTATGAAAACTATCATCTTTACTGTCACTTTCTTAATTTGTCTTAATACTATTCAAGCGCAATCTAAACCTTTAGACAATAAGATTAAAGAAGACCTAAAAGAACAACTACAAGTTCTTTTTATGAAAGATCAACTATTTAGAAAATTATACCTACAAGCTGAGGAAAAGTTTGGAAAAGAATCCGAAGAAATGGAGTATTTCTGGGAAGTAGTAGAAAAACAAGATAAACTACTAGAAAAAGAGGTTAGCGCTATTATCGACGCTTACGGCTGGTTAGGGATCTCTGATGTTGGTCGATTAGGCAACACTACTCTTTGGGCGGTTCTTCAACATGGTTCTATCGCAGCAAAACAAAAATATGCTCCATTATTAAAAGCATCTGTTTTGAAAAAAGAATCTCAAGCAATTCATTATGCTAGATTAATCGATAGAATGCTAATAAACTCCAATAAACCTCAATTATACGGAACACAGTTTAATTACGACACAAAAGGAGACCCTTTTTTTCTTCCCGTTAAACATCCTGAATATATAAATAAAAGAAGAAAAGAACTTGGGCTTACTTCTATTGAAGATTTTGCAAAATCAAAAAACCTTATATGGACAACTCCTCAAAAACTATAACCAAGTTACTTCTTGCTTTTAGTTTAATATCATCTATGCTTTCCTTTTCTCAGCATAGTATGTATTATAGACATTTGAGATATAATCATGTTTCACCTTATATCGAACTAAAAGGAATACATCAAATAGATAGTATTACTGCAAACAAAACATCTCATTATGTATTCAGGTTTGATAAGTCGAATAGACTAACCGAAATCATCAATAATCATTACCATACCGAAAAAACTCATCCTCTTGCTTCTTTAGGTGTTTACAAGGTGGTTATCAATTATACAGACGGCAAAGAAATTAGAACGTTTTTTAATCCTAATAACGATAGAATAACAAACCATCGAAATGTTTATAAGGAAGTCTTTTTATTGGACAAAAATGGTCTGAGAAAACAATTGAATTTTTATGACTTAAAAGATAAACCAATGGAATCCAATTGGGAGATTACAGAATATCGCTGGGAACCATCTAAGAAATACATTATAGAGAGAAGATATAATCTCGCAGGAAAACTTGTTGACCTATCTCCATATTTCGAATTTGGTATTACCGGTATTGTACTGGACAAAACTGGCTGCCCAAAAGAGCATTATAACTTAAACTCTAAATTAGAAGTAGAAGACAATCATTTTGGTATTGCATCATATAAAGATTTTTATGATGAGATTGGGAACCATATCAAATATTCTTATCATTCTAAAGACAAAAATTTTGTAATGAATGAATGGGGATATTCAATTGGTATAAAAGAATATGATACCATTGGGAATCATACTAAACTGCGATTATTGAATACTAAGAAAAAAGTAATCAGTACCCGCAAAATATATTCGAATGCAACTGTCAAATTAAGTAGAATTGCTACCACCAATGATTCATTAGAAATACAAAAACGATCATTAGGATATTTAATAGCATTACAAAAATTACGACCACAATTAATGGATTCCGTTTTGAATGATCGTTTAAACAAAATTACAGTAGGATATGATCACGATATAAAGAAACAATTTGCTAAAAAGACAACTAAAGATCAAATGATTGATTTTGCGGAGAGTTGGAATGCATCAGGCTCTAAATTCCCATTTAATCCAACAAATCAAATAAAGATTCTTGATATTTATAATCGAATTGCAACCGTAAAATTAACCTCTGATAACTGGGTTGAATATTTACAATTAATCAAACTAAATGATCATTGGGAAATAGTGAATTTACTTTGGCAATATAAAGATGTAAAAATGTACGGAGAATAGACAACTTCTTTTCCTAAGCAAAATCTATAGTAAATAGAAAAGGTCTGCTAGAATCTATTCTAGTAGACCTTTTATACCAACAATACTTAAAATTAACGTTCAAAGCCCTTTTCTACGCTAAGAATGACATTAAAAGTTCCATTTTCCTTGTTTGCAATCACTGGATACTCTCCTGCTCTCACAACATTACCTTGTAATCCAAGCTCTTTTGACACTTCAGCATCAAGCACAAGATTTTCTTTAATCACAAAAGTTTCTCCTTTCAAAATTCCTTCTTGATTATATACTTGTAATCCTGCTATTCTTTCATTTAATGCAAATGGAATTGCTGCTTCTTTTGGATCAATATCAAGCTCCAATTTATCCTTGATAGAAATAAACTCTCTAGGATCTAGTTTTTCATAAATAATCCAAGGATCGAAAATGTCAATCCAACATGGCACAAACCAACAAGGATCATAGATGATATCTGGGATACAAATTTTATGAATCTTACAGATACTTGGAAAACTAGTATAACATCTACCTAGAAATTTTAGACCTGGTTCTATTAAATAAAAGCATCTACCATATCTTTTGCCTTCGATTTCTACCAAATCAGTTGCTTCAATAGACTCTACTTCTGTTGGTGCTTCTACAGTTTCTCTTTCGCAAGCGTAGAACATCCCAATGGCTATTACTACGACTAAAAAAAATACTTTTTTCATATTATTTAGGTTTTAAGATTAAAAAATCCCCTGTATTATTGGTTGTTGGCAGACCAATGATATAGGGGAATGTTTTGATAATTCAGTATACTTTAAATGATACCGAAATTATATGTGAAAATTTTAGTTGAAAAATATGATGCTAATGTACATTCTGAACAGCATCAAAATACAGGGCATTTACCTGTTTTTAAGGAAGTTATTTAACTGAAAAGTTCTAAAAAAAGAAGTTTGTAACCCCATGTTCATTGACTATTTAGTAGTGGAATGATGTATTTTTTGGATAAAGGAAACTATCTACTGTTTTATAGTTACTAAAATAGAAACTTCCTAAGATTTCCCACTTCATAGTCTGTTAGCATTTGTTTGATTAAAAATTAAGTATATTTATGAAGAACAAATTATTAATAACAAATACATATCTAAAAATGTCAATGTCGATTAAAAAACATAAAATATCAGACACATTTAAAAAGTTGGAAAACTCTTCTATTCTAGGAAAAAAATCTCTTAGAAGAATTATGGGAGGTATTGATAGAGGTGACAGCTACAAACCCAACAAACATATTAATCACTAAGGATAGAAACCGTAGTCCAGTTTACTATTCTAGCTCTATACATTACTTTACCAAAACACCTCTTTGTTGCATCACAGGAAGATCTTGAAATGCATTTTCGTTTATGGTATTTTTTCTAAATAGATATTTCTTATCATACAGTTTTCCTTCAGAAAAGAAAGAAACCGCAAACTCATTATTCATAACAAATAATTCCTCTTGAATCATTTCTATTTTTGCCGAAGATTTAGCATTTACCGTTCCAATACCGTGTCGTAATAAAGAAGTCTTTTTTTCGGTATTATAGCCTTTTGTGACTACAAACACCATTTCTATAGGTGTTTCTTGATCATTGATGATATATGAATTCCAGTCATAGCCACCGAACTCCTCATTCCATTCTTTTACAACGGCAATATAAACGTCTTTTACAACTGGGATTTCTATGTCCTTTCTCAATTATAAGGCTGATTTGAATTGTTCTAAAAAGCGCACATCATTTTCGCTAAGCATACGAATATCTGAAACTCCATATAACAATAATGCGATACGATCTATTCCCATTCCAAAAGCAAATCCGCTATACTCTTCTGGATCAATATTACAGTTTTTAAGCACATTTGGATCTACCATACCACAACCCATAATCTCTAACCATCCAGTTCCTTTGGTCATTTTATAATCCGTTTCTGTTTCTAGTCCCCAATACACATCCACTTCTGCACTTGGTTCTGTAAAAGGGAAATAAGATGGACGTAGTCTGATTTTAGATTTACCAAACATTTCTGTGGTAAAATATTGCAAAGTTTGCTTCAGATCAGCAAAAGAAACATCCTTATCAATATACAATCCTTCTACTTGATGGAAAAAACAATGAGACCTAGCTGAGATTGCTTCGTTACGATATACTCTTCCTGGTGATATCGTTCTAATAGGCGGTTTATTCTCTTCCATATATCTTACCTGAACCGAAGAAGTATGAGTTCTTAAAAGGATATCAGGATTTGTTTGTACAAAAAACGTATCCTGCATATCACGTGCCGGATGATATTCTGGTAAGTTCAATGCTGTAAAGTTATGCCAATCATCTTCAATTTCAGGACCTTCACTTACATTAAAACCAATACGAGAAAATATATCTATTATCTGATTTTTCACCAATGAAATTGGATGTCTCGAACCTAGAGTTATAGGCTCAGATGGACGTGTTAAATCTCCATATGTACCTTTATCCTCTTCTTTAGATTCTAATTCGTCTTTTAAAGCCTTTACTTTTTCCTCTGCCGCGACTTTTAAAGCGTTTATGGCTTGACCAAACTCCTTTTTCTGATCATTAGCTATATTTCTGAATTCAGCAAAAAAATCATTTACAAGTCCCTTCTTACCAGAAAACTTTATTCTGAATGCTTCAACTTCTTCCTTGGTTTTTGCCGAAAAATCTTCAACTTCCGATATATATTCTTTAATCTTATCGATCATGATCTTGTGCTTATTAGAGAAGGCAAATTTAAGATTTGTACCTAAAAAATGTATGTTTTTGAGAATAAAATGTGTGATATTAAGAAAAATAAACTTTCTGTTAGTATTTTATGCTGCTCTAGATCGTCGCGATATGTATACAACATGAGATAGAATATTGAAATTCCACCTAAAAGATGCGATAACCAATGTGTTCTTATATTGAAAAAATCAGTTTTCCAGAAGGTATCCGAACCTAAAAAACTTACGGCAATCACAAAAAACATAAAAGACTATAAAAAAGTACGTTAAAGCTCGTTAAAAAACTTGATAATGCTGCTATAATTCCTTATATTTAAGTGTATTAAACGTAGATAACATATCTTTTAATATAATCTTCCCAAACAACCTTACCTAACTGAATAGATGTAATTTATTGGTACGTAGCTAAAAGTTAGCTATGGTATAATGTTTAATTAAAAATTGCCGGATATGAAAAAGTTATTTTTTGGAATTCTGATTATTGATATGAAAGGATTAAAAGACTTAATTAGTAATCTTCCTTCGGCTTGCTGGTATGCCATGAGTAGATAATTACTAAATATTAAATATCAATAAAAAAGGGAACCGGATTGGTTCCCTTTTCTTATTTTAAAATAGTGTTATCTCATTTTGGTTGATGTCTTATCGTTTAATAAAACGAATGTAACTTACCAAGAGTAGCTATGATTTGTTATACAATGCTATCACCTGTTTTTCTATTTCTTTTTTTAATTCAGTTAAGAATGGACTACTTTCAGACCTGATTATAATTCTGTTCTTTTTATTTTTTAATAACTCCGAAAAATAACTGTCTGCAATATTTATTTCTACAACCATTCCACTTTTGGCTAAAACATTTTTAGCGATTACTTGAGGTAGCGTTGTTTCTCCAGAAGTTCCAAGAACAAACAATATTCCGGTTTCCTTAGAAATTCTTAAGACAGTATCTTTTTTGAAGAATTTTTCATTGTAATATTCATCAAACCACAAAACATGAGGTCTTAAATCTTCTCCACATTTAGGACATTTTAAGATTTTAATTTCCTCTTCAGTTAGCTGATCCTTTTTTCTATTTCTTAATTCAATTTCTTTTGGGAAAGGATACAATTCACTTGAACATTCATCTCCACATCTCATAAAATCATGATCTCCGTGGATCAGAAAAGTATTCTCTTCCGAATTTCCAGCTTTTTTATGTAAACTATCCACATTCTGAGAAATTAAGGCAAATTTGTCATCAAGAACATCCTCAATTTCTTTCAACTTTAAATGACTCTGATTAGGTGTAGCGAATTGTGTTATAGATTTTCTGTATAAATAGAATTTAAGAACTTCGTGCGAAGCGATATCAAAAAATCTTTTGGTTCCAATTTCTTGAGCTTTATAATTCTTGGAACCAGAAACCCAATAACCATCTTCACCACGAAAAGTTGGGATTCCACTTTCTGCAGAGATCCCTGCTCCAACAAGAAAGGAAATCCTTTTACCCTTTGTTAGACAGTATTCTATTCGCTCTATGATTCTTTTGTTAATGATTTAAAATTGGGGGTAACGTTCTATCAACGGCAAGTGCTTTGCATATACTATACACCTTGTTAAACTTGGCTTTTTAAACACTTAATTCAATAAACGTTGTTTTTTTATTCTGCCAAACTTCTTTTGCTTTTTTCTCCCAATCCTTACCAAAATTCCGAATTAGAAACCTTTTTAATATCTCAGCTTGGTCAGCGCATTGATGGACCAAAAATCCAATTCGAGCATAATATTGGTTATCAGTTTTAAGTTGGTTTAAAATCAATTCTTGAAAATTCTCATCATTGATAAAAGAGAAAAATAGTTCCGCTCCTACATTTTCAAATTCCTGTAGTTGACTTGTGAATTCATTTCTGCTTTCATCACCTACAATAGCTATTTTATCACCAGACCAATATCCAATTCGAAATTTTTCTATTGGCTTGCCCGAGTCCAAATTAGCCAACAAAAGTCGTCCAATCACGTACGGATGTATTCCATTCATCACAGCTCCTAATTTCACTCCGTCATTAAAAATTTCAGGTGAAAAGAATTGCTTTTTGTCTAGATTAACAACTTTATAATATTGACTCATATTTTTTCAAATTGCGTACAGCGTTTTATATATGTGCAGTAGCGGAGTAAAATGTTACCCTATTTTTCGATTTTTCTGGACATTCATTATTTTATCGATTTTTCACTCACTTTTCGGAACATAATAAAATCTAAAGTTTTCAAAAGGTGTTCCTTCAATTGCTTCCCCAGCTGGAATAAGAGTTATACTCTTCACTTTCAAATCTGTTATCTTTCCATTTAATTCTCCATTATCACGTTTTGTATAAATTGTTTTTTCCTCACTGTCATATTCCCACGTTCCTATCATAAAAGTTTCATCCGCATTATAAAGAAGATATTCTCCATTCCGCTTGAATTCATAGTCATTACTTGGTGATTTTGGAAGTCTACTTATTTTTTCGCCATTTGTCATTCCGTAATCTAATTTCCAACGTTGAAAAAATTCTTTTGGTAATTCCGAATTTAAGTCAGATTCCGAACTTTTCTGTAATCCGCAAGAATATGCAAATGTCAGTATTCCAATTAATAATATTATTCGCAATGATTTTTTCATATTATGCATAACGTTTCTTGTTTGTTGCGTCTACTAACCGAAGACAGCATTTGAAATATACAAATTGCTATGTGCTTGTGTTTTTCAATACTCCATTATATCCTCATTAATGAAATCATATTCATTGTCCATCAACTTTTTTAAATAATCTTCAAAACTATCAGCGATTACTTTAAATTCGTCTGGGTCGTGTAAAAATCTTACTACTTGTCCTATTTTTCCTTTTTCGGATGGACTAAAATCTATAAACAATTGAGAAGTTCCTCCATTGTTCATACAATCAGAAAAATGGAGCCAGTTTATTTTGTCAGCTCGATTCGTGATTTTATCATCAATTTCAATTCCATCATATTTTCTTTCAATATAATCTGAATAGTATTCTGTAGCTTGATTTCGATTTTCGATTATTTCTTTAGATGATAATAAGTAATAAGGATATTCATAAACATCAGAACCTAAAATAAAGAATGTAATTTCTTCTTCAGCATATTTTCTCCAATATGTTCCGTCTACATATCCAAGTAAGTCAATTAAAACGTCAGAAATATCAGGATAAATTTGTTTTAGTTTATCAATATTTTCTCTTTTCGCTCCGTGTATCACTTTTTCAAAGTGTTCCCAATCTTCCTGTCCCTTATTTTTAAAATAAGCATTTTTAAGCCCATTTATATATTTTTCAACTGTAGTATTCATTTAATTTTCAATATTGATCGCTTTATTTGAGCACAACATCTCTTGTACGTTGTGTTTGCGTACCAAAAGCGGCATATGTAATATACAAATTGTTGTAAGTAGGTTTTTTAATCCAGTTTTAGTCTTTTCTTTTTGCCAATAAACAGGTAAAATATTGAGCCAATTAATGGAATGAAAATCACTACTAAAATCCATATTAGCTTATGATTATTTTCAAATCGGTTTCTCAAAATATCTATAAGGCAATAAATCCATAAACCAATTGAAAGTAATATTATCAATTGCCAAATGAAAAGCCCGATAGAGAAGTCATTTATTATTTTATCCATATTTTTATTAGATTAGGTTTTTTAAAGGTGGTGCAGAATGTAGTTCCGTTTACCAGTCCTTATATGGTAGTTCTACTTTGAATTTAGGATGAATAAGAACGAATAAAATCAACAGCTATTTTCTCTGCATATTTTGCATTCAACAAGTTTCCGTTTTAATCCAACTCAATTACCTTAGCAAATATTGCAAAAGCTTGTTCGGTTACATCTGGTTCTTTTCCAAACAAGTCCAGATATTCAACTCCATTTAATTGATAGTGAGTTACACTTGTAATGAAATATGTAAATGTATTTAATGCTACAATAAATTAATTAATTTCATAGGTCTGGTCCACTTGGGTACAACTAAAAAATATATTCACTAGCCAAAAAATAATTTACAATAGCTTCTTTCATTAAAACGGATTGTTCTCCCGCTTTTAGATTTGGCAACTGTTCTTTAACTATATAATGAGGCCATCCATCATCATCAAAATAGTCAAATTCATAATATCCATAAGGTTCTAACAATCTGCAGATAGCAATATGCATGAGATCTAGTTTTTCATCTTTCTTAAACTTGCGATGCACCTGACCTAATTCCTGAACACCTATTAAATATATGATCGCATCCAAATCCAGTTCTTCTCCATCACCAAATTGAGCAGATAATTTTTGCACTAGTATCTCCCATCGTTCTTTAAGTTTCTCGTCTCTAGCCATACCCAAATATTTTGCTTGTTATATATAAAAAATTAAGCGCTACAAAAGTAACGCTTAACTAAAAAACCAACCATCAATTCGGGAGAAATCTTAAAACTCCCACAATATGCCAATTCCCGCATATTGATTTCTATAATTCCTAAATGATCTTGCGTCTATATCTGTATAATTTGTACTTCGAATTCTAGAAAACAAGTTTGCTGTAATGGAAAAACCATTACCAATCTTTTGAGATGCATGTAATTGAAAATTGGAGTATTCATAGGTTAATTTTTCTCCAATCAATCCTTCCGTATTTCTAGCTTCAATATCTGTGTAGTTTCGAGTTATAAATGAAAAAGAGCTACGCACCTTGGTATTCTTATTCTTATATCTTAATGCGATTCCTGGACCGAATTGATTAAATCCAGAACGATTCGTAGAATTATCAATACGCATATAATACACAAAACTAGGTCTTAGTTGTAAATATTTATTAATTGGTAATCCATAAAACAAAGTTCCTTTTACATAATCCCAATCTCTTTCTCCATCTGGTTSAACATCACTGGCATTAAACGTATCATACAATCTTTTTTTGGCATATACATTCAACCCTAATTTATGTTTCAACCGACCTATTTTGAATGTTTGCACAGAAGAGAAGCGAGCACCAAACTCACTATACTGTAAATCTCTCACTCCAAATGCATCAAAATTTCTAAAATTATAAAAACCTTCTATCGAACTTTCGTTGTTTTTAAATGGTGTAAACTCCAATCCTAGTGTACCTCCATAATTTGTATAACCTAATGGATTAATAAGAACATCCTGATCTCCTCCTAGTCCTTCTCTATTCATTCTCATAAACCTAGCTTCTGCGATTAAAGCGGTTTTTCTGTTAAACATATAATCGTATTTCGCTACCGTATTCAAACTCCAATAACTATCATCTATATTTTCATAAAATATTCTGGCAAACGGATTTGCAGAAATCCTAATTCTGTTATTTTTCCAACGATATCTAAATTTGTAGTTCACTTCGACATCCTGATAAAAGCTACTAGATATCAAATCATCTTCGGTTAATATTTCTCCATCAGTTCTTATTTCTTTTGGAYTTCTAAAATAATTATACTCATATCCTGCTTGCGTTGCAGCATTAAAAGTGTTTTTACTTTGACTATAGGATTGAATATAAATAGATACTAGTAAAATAGTACTCCAGATCTTTATGGTATTCATAGGTATTCTTTCTTTTTTTGTATTAATTAGTTTGTTCTTTGATAGCTTTTTTTAATCCTTGTTTATTCACCAATTGTATTCCCAATCCTGGACGTACATTGATCTCCATAATCTGAGGGCCTTTGTTTTTATCAATTACAATATCAATCCCCAAATAATTTAATGGGAAAGCCTTTGCTGTATCTATAGAGATTTTCAGGATTTCTTCCCAATAAGGGATTGGTACATTTTTTATCACAAATCCACTATCTGGATGATGATCAAAATAATTTTTCCCATCATATACTTCAGTTAATGTTCCTTTTGCTAAATCCACTCCAATTCCCACTCCATTTTGATGAAGATTTGCTTTGCCATCTGATTTATCGGTAGGCATTCTTAACATTCCCATCACAGGGTTTTTATGAAGTGTTATGATTCGGAAATCAGGGACTCCTTGCGGATAAATTTTATGGAAAAAAGGATGCGGTTCTATACATTCTTCAATCAAGACTCTATCATGAGAACCTAATGAAAAGAATCCCATGATGATCGCAGCCATATGCTGAAATATTTGTCGTTCTGTAATGACTTTTCCACTACTGATCCAATTTCCATTACTATCTTTTTTAATGATTTTTATACCTCCACCACCACAACCATTTGCTGGTTTAATTGCCATCGCATCATATTGTTTGCATAATTCCCAAGCTTTTTTAATATCACTATTGTATGTCACAACAGCATAGGTTTTAGCACATGGAATCTGATATTGATGCAAAATCTCTTTCGTACATACTTTATCATCAGCTAAGGGGTAATACTTTTTTTTATTGTTGGGATAGATGAGTTTTATGTTTCTTTCATTTAACCCCACTACTTCATCTTTCTTAAAGGGGTTTATTTTTAAAATTGTTGACAGCATAGTTTTTTTGTTTATGGATGTTAGGTACTTGCTATCTACCGTTGATCGGTAAATAGCGGATGACTATTGAATTGCAAATGAATTATTGAAGTACTGGTTTGAATCTGTATAACTCTGTCCATCTAATCCCGATGTATCTTCCTAAAAGAATAGCTGATGCTATAATAAGTAGAATGATTTCTGGAAAAATAATAAGGATAGACGGCAATGTTTTCCAGGATAACAACCCATAACAGAGTGTTGTGGCCAAGATGGTTTGAAATAGTTTATCTACTGCTATTTTATATCCATCTTCTACAGTAGCTCTCGAAAATCGTTCGGCTGCAATGGTTAAGATTATAGTAGGAAAAAATGTTAAGGTAGTTAACCAACTAATGTTATACTGCAATCCAATGGATGCTGCAATAATCATTAAACCAACCATTATGGTAAGTGAGACTACTAATTTTGGTGTGTACAATAATCCAATAGTATCAAACGGATAAGAGATAAGTCCGACTAATAGAATCAATCCTACAAAAAGTAAAACACCTGTAAAAAAGCCAGTATGTAATAAAGAAAAAGCAATTAAAACCGGAAGAAAAATCCCAAATGTTTTTATACCTACCACATTTCTTAAAAAAGCAACCAATAATCCTCCTAAGGGTAGTAACAATAATAAATGTAATGAAGATTTTGATATAATTCCAGAAGCTACCAATCCCCAAAGTGAAACACCAGACAACTTAGAAATTTCTTCAGAATTCATCTTCAAAAAGGGAATGTGATTCATCTCTTTAATTTGATATGTATAATCAAATTGGATTCCTGAAGTATGTGTTATCAAAAATTCATCACCTTGATAAATCTCTAAATAATTTGAAGGTAAATAAGCAAAATGATTATTTAATGTATCAAATGGAATCCAAATTCCATTCACCAAAACTTCTGCCCACACATGAGACGTTCGTTTAGTCGTGTTTTCAGCAATAATCCCTCCTTTAATTCTAGCCGGATATCCTAAATTTCTTAGTAGCGCAACAAACAATCTACTTTTTCCATTACATGACGCTCTATTCTGTTTAATAGTCGTTAAAGCATCTGTTAATGTAATAATAGGCGCCGAAGGAATACTTGCTACATGTTCAAAAACATTTCTAATTTTTTCTTTATCACTACCAGTATCTTGAACAAGTTGTTTTGCCAATTTACTAATCATACCATGATCCGATTGAATATTTGCTGTTGGTTCTAAAAACACTTCATATTCTTTAGTGGTATTCATAAAATTCTTAGGTATGATATAGCTTTTATCTTTTCCTTCAAAAATGAATTCATAATTAACATTGTGATAAGAATCCTTGCTATTAGTACTCCAAACGGCCTTTAGATTCTGGTTTTGCTCTTCCTTTTTACTGAAATGTAAGGTGCTATCTAAAGATATGTCTCCCACTGAAATTCTTTGTCTCGAATTATCTTTAGGAACAAATGTTTTTACATAGGTGTTTTTATTTCCCGACTTAAAAAAGTAGTTATAATTTACTTTATAAACTTTATCAGGATTAAAATCATCATAACTTGTAATGATAGGTTTTACTTTAAACATTATAGAGGTTAAGGCTATAACTGTAATTAGGATGACCACAGTTCTAAGATTTGTTTTGGAATTCATAATAAGTTATTTTTGGCTGTATAACCGGGCAGAAAAAAAATACCCTACCCTGGATTGAAAAAAAAATTCACTTATGAGTGTATCCTCCAAATCTGTTTGTGAGCAAGACGTGTTTAATGAACTGTTCATAACACACTCCAGAACCATCAGAAATCATATCTATTATAAATGTGGAGATCCTGACCAAGCCGAAGATATTATGCAAGAATCTTTTATTCGATTATGGAATAATTGTAAAAAGGTAATCTTAGAAAAAGCAAGAGCCTTTTTGTACAAGGTATCCACAAATTTGTTCTTAAATCAGGTAGAGCATAAAAAAGTGAGGTTAGCCTATTCTAAACTTTCACATCGAGATAGAAATCATGAATCCCCAGATTTTATTCTGGAAGAAAAAGAGTTTATGATCAAGCTTCAAAATGCTATTGGAGATCTTTCTGAAGCGCAACGTGAAGTATTTTTACTAAATAGAATCGACAAAAAAACATACAATGAAATCGCTGAAATGCTAGGGATTTCGGTAAAAGCAGTAGAAAAAAGAATGCATAATGCCCTTAAAAAACTAAGAAAGATTATAAAAAATATTTAAGCAAGGTAGGGTATTTTACTAATCACCGGTTATACGGATATTAAAACATCTGATTATTCGAAAAATAACTACAATACATGGAAGAGGATAAAGATCCATATTTGGCAAAGTGGCTAAACAATGATTTAACCAATGACGAGCTGGAACAATTTTCTACATCTGAAGAATTTGAGGATTATGAGAAAATTGTAAAAGGGCTTGAGTATTTTGATGCGCCTCCTTTTGATGAGGAAGCTTCTCTTTCGGTAACCTTAGAAAAATTACAACATCAAAAAAAGAAGAAGGTAATTCGATTAAAACCTATTATCTATTCGATTTCTGCAGCGGCGTCTATACTTCTTATCATTGGATTATTTTTTAATAAAGTAACTCATGAAGCCGCCAATGGAGAACGATTTGCCATAAGCCTTCCAGATGGTAGCAAAGCCGATTTGAATGCAGGATCATCGCTATCATACAATCGTTTCTTTTGGTCTCAAAACCGAGAAATAGATTTAAAAGGTGAAGGATTATTCACTGTAAAAAAAGGAGAAACCTTTAAGGTCATCACTACAGGAGGAGAAGTAGCAGTATTAGGAACTATTTTTAATGTAAAATCAAGGGGTAACATTTTTGAAGTGGCTTGCTATGAAGGAAAAGTGAAGGTACAAACGATCACTAATGAAGAAAAAATAATTATAAAAGGAGAGTCGGTTATTCTTAAAGAGAATACATTAAATAAAGTAAGCATTTCAGAAACTGAACCTCTTTGGAAAAAAGGAGAAAGCTTATTTAAAAGTATTCCTTTAAAAGAAGTTCTAGATGAATTAGAAAGACAATACGAGATTACTTTTATAAGAACCTCTATAGATGGAAATAAATTATTTTCAGGAGGTTTTTTACACAATAACTTGCAGCTTGCTTTAGAATCAGTTCTAATACCTATGAATATCGAATATGTTGTCAATGGAAAAGAAGTAAAACTTTCTAATAAGTAAGCATTCATATCATTATTTAATGAAATAAACATGAATAAATCTTAACCGTGTGAAAAAAACCATTTTATTCATCCTATTTTTTACTTATTCAGTACAAGCCCAAATTGTTAAAGAATATAAAAACGCTCCATTACAAGAGGTACTTACTAATATTTCTGAATCTTACGGACTTATTTTTTCCTATAGCAATGATATCATAAAAGATAAAGTTGTTTCAATTACAATAAATAATACACCTATTGATGAAATACTAAATACATTAAGAAAACTGACGAAGCTTTCTTATAATAAGATTTCAGATAGACAAATCACTGTGAGCACGCCAGATACTAAAACAACTGTATGCGGATATCTTTATGATAGCGAAACTAATAATCCATTATCATATGCAACTATTGTTATAAAAGAATCAAATCAAGGAGTGATTTCTGATGAAAATGGTTTTTTCATTTTTGAGAAAATCAACAAAACAGCTCTTATTTCTATTCAATATGTGGGATACAGTGAAAAAACTATTCCAGTTATATCATTTAAGAAATCAGATTGTCAACGCATTCTGCTTGTTAAGGAGAGTACCACCTTAGAAGAAGTTCTCATTGTAGAATATATTACCAAAGGTTTAGGAAAAAACATTGATGGATCTCTTGGAATTATCAACAAAGATTTAGGAATGATACCAGGACAAATAGAACCTGATGTTTTTCAGAGTTTACAGGCTATTCCTGGTATAAGTAGTCCTGATGAAACTGCCACAGGAATTCAAATTAGAGGAGGATCTCCAGATCAAAACCTGATTCTTTGGGATCATATCAAAATGTATAATACAGGGCATTTGTTTGGTTTAATTTCTGCTTTTAACCCTTACGTTGTTTCTGACGCAAAAATATTCAAAGGAGGTGCAGATCCTAAATATGGAGACAGAGTCTCTGGCGTAATTGACATTTCTAGCGATGATAAAATTCCAGAAAAACTAACAGGTGGTGCTGGTATCAATGGTACACATGCGGATCTATTTATAAAAGCTCCTATTGGAAAAAAAATAGGACTCATTGTTTCAGGAAGAAGAGCTTATACAGATTATCTAGAAACTCCAACCTATTCCGCATATTTTGAAAAAGTATTTCAAAATACTAAAATTACAAATGCACTAAACCCAATCGATATTGAAGAAGATGAAATAGAAGAAGAAGTTTCTGATAATAATTTCTTTTTCTATGATACTAGTGTAAAGCTCATTGGAGATATATCAGAACATAATAAAATAAGTGTAAGTGGCATTTACACCAAAAATGATCTTGCTTTCGAAATTAATAATGAAGAAGATCAACTCAGAGATAATCTGACTATTCAGAATGAAGGTGCAAGTTTTTCCTGGATTCATACAAGTTTCAAAAACGTGGAAGCTACTATGAAAGGATATTATTCTACCTATGATTCTGATTATAATTTTACAGAAACCCAAGAAACAGTAATCGAAGAGCAATCTGTTCGAAAAAACACAGTTGAAGACCTTGGTTTTGATCTTGGACTAAACTATAAACTAAATAAGAAACATGCGCTAGCATTTGGATATCAATTTTCCAATAATGAAGTATCTTATACGGTTACCAGAGAAGGAACATTTGAAACTCCCATTAATGAAACGGATCTTATAAAAAATAGTTCCAATTCTGTATATACAAATTATAAATATACTACTGCTAATAAAGGTCTTATTAATCTCGGTATTCGCGCTTCACATTACTCAGTGGTGGATCAATTCTACGCAGAACCTCGAATTAATATAGAATATCCCATTATGAATTCTTTGCGACTAAAAGCTACAGGAGAACTAAGATATCAACCCATTAGCCAACTGGTCGAGTTCGAAGACACACAACTACGATTAGAAAATAATTTATGGATTCATTCAGACAATGATGAAATACCCGTTTTGGAAAGTGTACAATTCTCTGGAGGGTTTTTATTTTCTAAGAATAATTGGAATTTCGAAATAGATGCCTATTATAAAAATATTGATGGTTTGACTTCACTTACGAATGGATTTAACAATATTAATAATGATTTATCTACCGGAGAAAGTGATGTGGTAGGTGTCGATGTTTTATTAAAAAGAAGATTTAAAAATTTTAGAACTTGGATTGGGTATACTTTTAATAATATTGAATATACGTTCCCAGAATTTCAGGAAGCCTCTTTTCCAGGCAATAACGATATTACTCACAATTTTAGGATTTCGAATACTTTAAAAATAAAAGATTGGGAGTTTTCTTTAGGCTGGATCTGGAGATCTGGAGCTCCTTTTACAGATGCTAATCTGGTGGATGAAGATATTAATTTTGGTACTCCAAATGGGCAAAACTTGCCCAATTATCATCGTTTAGATGCCTCATTGACATATCATTTTGACATTACAAAAAATAAAGACTGGAGAGGGCAAATTGGAGCTTCTGTGCTAAATCTTTATAATAGACAAGTACCTATTGCTATCAATTACCAACTAGATGAAAATGCTGATGGCGATGCAGAATTAGATATCATACGCCAACAATCTTTAGGGATTACACCTAACATCACCTTACGATTGTATTTTTAGAACTCATTAATTATTGCTATTGAACGCTTATGCTGGCTCGAAAAAATGCGGCCTCACGATTTTATAATGACGAAACCGGAAAAATAGAGTTTAATAATCAAATTGGATTTTTTCAATACTCAGTTATCGAATCCAATTTTAAAAAACAATAAAATTTACAACTATGAAAAAGTTAATTTATATCTTCCTAATTATTATATCATACGCATCATTTTCTTGTTCTGATGACGATACCATCTCTACCGTTAACAATGAAATACCCGATGCTTCAGAAGATAATCTTACAGCAGATCAAATCGCGATCCTTTGTATCGGTGATTCTAGAGTTGCCGGCGCTCGCCCAGAATATGAAAGTTATCGTTACGAATTTTGGAAACTCATGAAATCTGGAGGGTACAATTTTAATCTAATTGGCCCTTTAGAAGATACTGCAAACTACCCTACTTTTATGGATACTACTTTTGACAATGATCATGCAGGTATCGGAGGAATCGATACTAGTGGCGTATTAGAAGAGTTAGATGATTTTTTAGGAAGTGCTAATAGAGCTGCTGATGTCGTATTATTAGGTATAGGAGGTAATGATGTAGCGGATAATATCCGTCCGGTAGATGAGGTGATTCAAAATATTGGAGTGATCATAGACGGTATACAAGCTAGTAATGCTAATGTAACCATTGTGGTAGAAATCATTGCTGGTGCCTATGGTGACACACAAGAAGTTGCTAACCTTAACAACCTAATTACCACATTTGAGACACAAATAGTACAGCTAGCTGCCAATAAAACAACAAATACTTCGAATGTAGTTACGGTAGATATGAATACAGGTTTTACCAACAACGGACAGTTTTATGCAGATCCTGTACATTATAATGAAGCTGGCGCAGCAGAAATTGCGAAAAGATATTATGATGTGTTAGTGCCATTGTTGGATTAGTGAAGTTAGACACTATTTCGCTCAACAACTAAAACAAAGTATATTAGGATTATGTATTACAAGTCTGTCAATAGGTAGGCTTGTGTTTTAACATAACCTTCCGGTATCTCATTTTTACAACTCTTTTCTACTCTACTTTTAATTCTGGGGAATTTTTAGTTATTTTAAGAAATTTAATAATCGTTGGTGTTACTGGTGTATAATTACAAAATATAATGATATATCTCTACTAGTGAATATTTACCTGCGTTAGCGTAAGCAAAAATGACAGCTACAAAAGAACTATATATTGAAACATTAGAAAAATTTCTAGAAGTAGGAAAGTCATTCGGTCGGCTTATAAAATCTCGTACTGATGGACAATATTTAGATACTTTGACTCCAAAAAATCAAAAGACCATAAATAAAATTTCCTTGAGCAAAATTTATGGCACGAACAGATTTCCTTTTCATACAGATTGCGCATATTTAAAAATACCTCCAAAATATATTTTATTAAGATATGTTGGAAACGTTGAGAATCCAACTCCAACTGAAATAAAAGAAATAGATTTTAATAAACTAAATATAAAAGAAATAGAGTTTCTGAAAAATACAATATGGATAGTCAAGGGACAAAAAAGTAATTTTTATTCAAAAATTTATGATAATGGTATTTTAAGATATGATGAAAATATAATGACTTTATCTTCTCCCACAGAAAATTTGATTAAACAAATATTAGACAAACTAGAAACTAAAACTATCCAATGGTATAAAAACAAAACTATCGTAATAAATAATTGGTCTTCGGTACACAGTAGACCGCTAGTCTCCAAAAATGAAATTAATAATAGGATTTTACAAAGATTAAATATCGCTTATGAATAGTTCAGATTGGTCATACGACTCTCTATATAAAAAAGCTCAACTTTATGTTCAAAGAGCTTTAAAATCAGAAAGAAATAGTGGATTATTTCCATTTTGGGCCTCATTATCTTTAGAGCTTTTAGGCAGAGCAACTTTATCCAAAATTCACCCTGTTTTGATCTCAGACCCAAGAGAAGGGGGTAACATTCTTCACGCATTTGGATTTTCTCCTAAAAAATCAACTCCAAAAACAATCGGAGCTAAAACCATATTCATAAGACTTCAAATAATGCTTGATAAATTCACCGAGCAAAACGAAAAATTCTCTCAGTCATTTATAAATATGAGAAACGAGGAGTTACATACAGGAACACCAATTTTTGAAACCTTATCGACCAATGTTTGGCTAACTGATTATTACAAAACCATAAAAGTTCTTCTTGAACACCACGAATTAACGCTAGAAGACTTCTTAGGAAAGGAAGAAGCTGAAGTAGCAATCGAAATGATTGAATCCTTTAATGAAAAATTAAAAACTGAAATTCTGGGAAGAATAAGTAAATATTCAGACGTTTTTGAATCGTTAGACCCTGATGAAAAAAAGGAGAAAGAAGATGCTCTAGGAAAAAAGAATCAAGCTTTTATATTTAAAGAAAAATTATTCAATAAATACAAAGAAGTTGAATGCCCTAGTTGTAAAAACAAAGCAATTTTAATCGGTAAATTTATTTCTCAATCTGAGCCAAAAGTGAAAGACGACAAAATTCAAGTTCATCATAATCTTTTACCAATTGGATTAAAATGCTTTTGCTGCAGTCTTAAACTTAATAATAGTAGTGAGATTTCTCAAACCAATTTCGGAGGACAATTTAGCATTGAAGAATCTATAGAGCCACTAGAATATTATGAAATTGAAATTGACCCGATAGAAGAACTTCAAAAGGACGGATATACTTTAGATGATTTAGCAGACCATTTTGAACCAGATTTTGATTATGGAAATGACTAATAAAAACTAGTACCTAACATCGTATAAAAATAATCAAAAAACATTAAAACTGTTTCCTCTAATTTTTTTTCTATATGAATCGACTAATTAAAGTTCAAGATATTCCTGAAACTCTATGGGAGAGTAACAATCAAAAACTTCTTTTACCTGAAAGTCTAGTAGAAAGTTGGAAAAACATTTTAGAAATTCGTGGATTATTACAGCAGGCGACCGAAGAAACAAGAACAGGTGAAATAGGAGGAATAAGTGAGGAGGATACTCATAATCATTATTCTTTTCGTTTCAATGGTTCATGCGCTAGGTTTCAACTAACCTTTCTTGACCCTAAAGATGATTTAAAAGAAGTATCAAATGCATTCATAAAATCACTTGCGGGATACGATGTGTTTATTGCTGATATTCCCTCTGGTACAGGCGCTGCTTCATTGACTCTCCTGAGCAATATTGCTCAACTTCGAAAGGAAAACATTATTCCCAGACTCCCCTTAAGTGTTAAAATTTTAGCTGGAGAAATTTCGTCTACCGCAATCGAAATTTTTCAGCAAGCTTTTGATAAAATTATAGGAACTCTTAATTCACAACAAATTGATGTTGAATTAAAATTTCAAGAATGGAATATAAGGGATAAAGACTCAACTTCTCAATTAGTTAAGCAGATAACGCTCTATGGAAATGATAGTTCCGATAAAATACTACTTTTAGCAAACTTTACTGGTTTCCTTGAAAAAGATAAAAAGTGGGATGAAGTAAAAGATCAATTTGGAGAAATATTTAGGCACTTTTCAGGTAAATCTACTGTTGCTATTTGGTTAGAGCCAAACATGAATAGAGTTACAAAAAATTTTTGGCCAAGAACCAAAAAATGGTTTAAAAAGACTTTTAACAAATTACTTGGTTCTGATGAAGAATTACCAATAGAAACTTCTGAAGCATATTATAATCATGGATTGAGAGAAGCCATTGAAAGAACAGGTGTTGCAGTAGTCAAATTTAACACCGAAAGAACCTAATATGTCTATCAATATTGCTCTAAAATCATTGAATCAATATCGCAAACGTGATATAATCGCTTATTTATCTTTGAGATATTATTTAGCTTCAAAAAGTAGCCAAACAGATTTATGGGCAAATGAGGTCGCGGTAAAGCTTGCTCTCAAAAAACAGTCTTCTCGACTTTTGAAAATAAAGCATTTTAAAAGTTTCAATGAAGGTAGAATTGAATATAGAGATATATTCATTCCTTCACCAAATGATATAATAGCAGAATCCGCACTGATTACTAAATGTTCTGAATTCGAGGCATTTCAAACAAACTCTTCAGTTTATAGTTACCTAATGAATAAAGACAATCGTTCCGTTTTTCAACATTATTCTAATGGTCTAAAGAAAAGATATAAATCAATAAAAAGTGCTTGTCTTGACACAAAAAATGAAGAAATAATGTATTTGGACGTTAAGTCCTTCTACCCATCAATTGATCTTAATTTACTGAAAAGAATTTGGACCGAAGCATGTTTCTCTTCTCAGTTTCCTCAATTATTTACTGATCTGGGTATTGCATTCATAGAAAAATATCGAATCGAACAAAAGGAAATTGAAAAGCCAGGGTTATTAATAGGCCCTATGTTCTCTCATTTATTAGCTAATCTCTATTTGAAGAATCTAGATAAAAAAATGAAGTCAATGACCAATAATCGATATTGGCGGTATGTTGATGATATAGTACTCGTAGGCAACAAATTCGAAATTGAAGTATTTTCTAAAAATCTTAAAAATGAAATTTCATTGCTTGGTCTTCAATTTCATAACGAATTAAAGACCTTTAGGCTCCAAACAAATGAATGGTTAGCCAATAAAAACCCTTTAGGCAAATCTCTTTCTAAAAAATGGCCTGAGTTAGTTGGTCATATAAAGCGTTTAGCTATTTTTTATCCTGAAAGAATAGAGGAACTTGAAAATATTCTTGATAAAATGGATGTTCGTCTCGAAATTCTAGAATACATGAATGAAACCAAATCTAAGACATTGTCCATAGGTTTGTTTAAGTGGATAAAATGGTATACTTCAGCCAGAGAATTAACACCTAGATCTATCGCAACGATGATTGATGAGATACGGAAAGAATACCTTTCACTATTCTATGATACATTAAAACGGTTACCTCAAAATGAGTTAGAAACGAAATCAAAAATTACAAAAGCAAAATATTTGGTAGGTAGGCTCATTTACTTATCTAAAAAATCTGACTTACAAGAAATTGCTAAGGCTATAAAGGACTTCCCAGAATTATACGTTCAGTATGAAATAATAAGAACCATACTCACAGGAGACATTTCGAATATTATTAAACTTGGAACAAATGCAGCTCAAGCTACCGCTCAAGTGATAAAAAATAAAATACCTAAATTAACTTGTCGCCTTGATTCAAATGAAAATGATGTAATCTTAGCAATATCCATTTTTAAGTTTCACTCAATTGAAATTGAGTTTATTGATAACGAAATAGAAATACATAACCCATTTTATGACTTTGCTTCAGGTAAAATGACTAAAATGAATGATTCTGGAGATTCTTACTTACATGAATTAATTGCTCTACATGGAGAAGAAGAATCTAGGCATAGTAAAATACTTAATTCCTTGTTTGATGAAAATGAAACATTGTCATTCGATGTCTTAAATGCAGGTACAGGTTCTAGTTACTACGAATAAAAAGCAAACACTCGATCCAGCGGATTTATAATCCGTATAAATTACCAAAAAGAGAGAAATGTATTATTGGGTAAACCAAGGAAAAACATATAAAGAAGAAAAAGAAGGAGGCTATTTATGGGCTCCAACTCGTAATAGTTCTGGAAATTCAGTTTTTCATTGGGAAAATATGACTAAACTAGAGCCCAATAATATTGTTCTAAACTATTGCAAAGGTTATGTAATTGGATATTGTATTATAGAATCCAAATATTTTTTAGCAACACAACCTAAAGAATTTAATGTAGATGTTGATTGGGAAAATGAAGGTTATATGGTTCATGCTAAGTATTTCTTATTTAGTAAACCTTTGGATATAAAAACAGTGTACGACCAAATTGAACAATATTTACCTTCAAAATACTCACCTCTTAATAAAACTGGAAACCCCTATAAAATTAAAGCTAATCAAGGTTATCTTTATAAGTCAAATAGAAATATTACAAAAACTGTATTCAATCTAGCTAAAGTGTATTTAGATGATTATGATGAATTTAAAAATACAGTTAATGAAGACCCTGTTGAATACAACACTCCTAAGCAAACAACACGAGAGGGTTTAGTAACATCTAGAATTGGACAAGGTGAATATAGACAAAGAATATTAAGGCGATGGAATTTTAAATGTGCTGTTACCGAAGTATCCATTAAAGAAATCCTAATAGCTTCTCATATTGTGCCATGGAGAGAATCTAATAATCAAGAAAGGTTGGATGTTGACAATGGTTTGTTACTATCACCTACATATGACGCTCTTTTTGATAGATATCTTATTTCTTTTGATGACAATGGACAAATTTTATTGTCAAAATCAATGAATAAAATTGATTTTTCTAAGCTAGGTATAACCGGAAAGGAAAAAATTGATAATTTGACAATTGGAAACAAAAAATATTTAAAAAGACATCGTGAGAAATTAATAAACTTATGACGAAAGTAGTTTGCGGAATTATATACAAAGATGACAAGATATTTTTATGTAGACGAAATCCTGATAAACAATTAGGAGGATACTGGGAATTCCCTGGAGGTAAAATAGAATCAAATGAAGAACCAGAAAAAGCTCTAAAAAGAGAACTTGATGAAGAAATCTCCATGTCTGTAAAAGAATTAAGTTACTTTACAACAGTTATCCATGAGTATGGAGAACTTACAATTGAACTTATAGCATATAAGTGTGAATTTATTGAGGCTGAATTCAAATTAACAGATCACGATAAATATGAATGGCTTGATTTAAAACAAATGACAAATAAGAAATTAGCTCCTGCTGATATACCTATTTTGAAAAGACTAATGAATATCAATTAAATACTACATATACAAACCCATACCCAAAAAAATGCTTATTACCAATTTTAATAGAAAACAGTATATTCGTCTAAAGAAACCACATCGATGAATTATATTGATATTATTCTTGGCATTTTACTTCTTTGGGGACTTATCAAAGGGTTTAGCAAAGGTTTATTTGTTTCCTTAGCCTCCTTAGTGGCACTCGTAGCAGGTATCTATGTATCAGTACATTTCTCTTATTATGTAGGTGATTATCTAGCACAATTTGTGGATTGGGGTGATGGGGCACTTAAATTAACTGCCTTTGCCATCACATTTATCGGTGTTGTCATTCTGATATCTTTAGCCGGAAAGTTACTCACCAAAATTGCAGATTTTGCATCCTTAGGGATTCTAAATAAATTGTTGGGTGCTGCTTTTGGGGTATTAAAATTTGCTTTTATTGCTAGTGTAGTCATCATCTTTATAGACGCAGCCAACAGATCCTTAAACATCATCAAGCAGGAAACATTAAATTCCTCGATTTTGTATGGTCCTGTAAAAAGTTTGGCTCCAGCCATTTTACCAAATATCTTAAAAGACAATAACAACACTACTTCTGAAGAAAGTACACAGATATAAATTACTTCTTAGACCGTATCCTGAACGTTGTTTTGAATATATGCTAAACACGAATCAAAGTCTTCGAATATATAATTCTCAGGCACCAAGTCAGGAACGATATCAATATGTTCCATCATATATCTTGGTTGCTTTGCTAAGCCTACAAATAGTACTTTAATACCTTTTTCCTGAAGTCCTAGAATGATTTCTTCCATCGTATATAATCCCGACTGATCCATGTATTGCATTTTGGCCAATCGTACGATCACCACTTTAGAAGTATCCGGAATCTGCGCTGCCAAATTCTGGAAATCACTCGTAGATCCAAAGAATAACGGTCCTTTTAGATGTTTGATAAACACTTCTTCTTTCAACTTATCCGGAAAGTTTTTCTCATCACTCCAAGCTTCTTCTTTTAGCGGCTTTACATCAGATCGTTCGGCTGTAAGATCCCCAATTTTTTTCATAAACATCAAACAGGCTATCACCAATCCAATACCAACTGCGTATACTAAATTCCAAAAAGTCGATAAGATCAATACCACAAACATGATCAATACTTCAGAACTTACTTTAATAGGTCCTAATTTGATGTCTTTAGGCATGCTTGGTACTGCTTTTAGCCCTTTATAATCCATGACACCAATTCCTACCGTAATTAAGATTCCTGCGAGTACGGCAGCAGGTATTTTAGAAGCTACGGGTGCTAATCCTAACATCACAACCAACAAAACCAATCCAGCGATCATACCTGATAATCTTGTTCTACCACCAGCATTGATATTTACCACAGTTCGTATGGTCGCTCCTGCTCCAGGAATTCCACCAAACAATGATGCTATCGTATTACCAATACCTTGTCCAACAAGTTCTTTATTAGGTTTGTGTCGGGTTTTAGTCATATTATCGGCAATTACACTCGTTAATAAAGAGTCTATTGCTCCCAAGAGTGCCAACGTAAAGGCAGTAAATATATAAGGTGTAATACTAGCTAGACTAAAGCCTGTAAATATTTCCCATCTTGGTAAAGGCAAACCACTTGGAATCTCTTTAATTGGTCGATAATCTAACCCAAAACCATAGGCAATACCAGACATTACTATGAGTGCAACTAAAGTACTCGGTATCGCTTTTGTAATTCGTTTAAACCCGTAAATGATAAAAATGGTTCCTAATGCTAATAATAGTTCTAACCAATTAATATTCTGTAAAGCTCTAGGCAATGCTTTAATGGCTCCTAATGCACCAGAGGCTTCTTTTCCTGCTAAGGTTTGCGATTCTTTTAAAATATCAGCTTCCGAAATTGTTTCAGCTTTGGTAATCGTTTGTTTAAAATCTTCTAAAACCAAAATACCTTTACCTGCTTCTTCTTGTAAAATGTTCTTCAGGATTACTTCTTCTGCTTCTGGTTTAAATTTTGACACAAACTCCGCATCTTCTTTAGGATAATATCCAACAGACGGTAATATTTGCGTTAATAGGATGATCACTCCAATGGCTGTCATAAAACCAGAAACTACAGGATATGGGATATATTTAATATACTTTCCAATTCCGATGGCTCCCAACAGAATTTGTATCAATCCGCATAATAAAAAGATAGTGAGTATTGCAGGTAAGGCTTTTTCTACACTTCCGTCATTTGCAGCAATAATTCCAGCGATCACCACCATACTTACAGCAGTCATTGGTGCTGTAGGACCAGAGATTTGTGTATTAGTTCCTCCAAAAAGTGCAGCAAAAAAGCTAATAAAAATAGCTCCATACAATCCTGCTGTAGGTCCTAATCCAGATGATACTCCAAATGCTAAAGCCAATGGCAATGCTACAATACCAGAAGTTAATCCACCAAAAGCATCTCCTTTAAAATTGCTAAAAAATCCTTTCATTACACGTATGTTATTTCCTTAGAAGTTTTAATTCGTTGTTTAAATGTCTAATGTAAAACTATTAAAATAAAACAAAAAAACCGGCATTACTGTATGCCGGTTTTTTTAAAAGCTTGATATTGTACTTTAAGCTTCAAAGAAAGTTACACTTCCATTGCTAATATCATACATTCCACCAATGATCATAATTTCACCATTAGCTTCCATTTCTTTAAGCACTTCACTTTGATCTTTTATATTTTGAATCGTCATATTCACATTTTGCTCTGCAACTTCGTTTACAAAGTCGATATTTTTTGAAGTTCTTTCTGCTGGATCTGCAGGTTCTGTCACTGCTGCTACAGCAGGTTTGATCTTACTCAATAAGGCAGTAAGATTTCCTAATTTTGCATCATCACAAGCTCCTTTTACTGCTCCACATGCTGTATGTCCAAGTACTAAAACCAACTTAGTACCCGCAAGTTTACAAGCAAACTCCATACTTCCTAAAATATCCTCATTTACGAAATTACCAGCTACACGAGCGCTAAAGATATCTCCTATTCCTTGATCAAAAATCAACTCTGAAGATACTCTAGAGTCAATACAGCTAAGGATCGTTGCAAAAGGAAACTGACCTGATTTGGTATCATTTACCTGATCCAACAGATCTCTATCTGCCATCAATTTTTGCTGAAATCTTTGGTTTCCTTCTTTTAGCAATTGTAACGCTATTTGTGGTGTTATTGCCGCCTGTGTTTCTTTAGTATGTGCTTTCATATATATTTTTTTGTAATTTTTCTTTACGTTAAAATGAAATTTCCTTAACAACATCCATCATACAATCATTACATCGATATAAGGTTATTTCCTACTCTTTTAGTTTCTTAATTCAGTTTTGGTCTCAACTTGAAAAAGTCAATATAACTTTCAGGGTTTTCCTCTGTACCTCGTTGGGATATTAACTTCACTGTAATATTTCTATTTCTTGCTTTATCCTTAAAATCATCTAATATTTCGATCACATCATGATCTAAATAAGTTGTTTTTGTCACATCTAATTCTAAATAAGAATTTTCTGGTAAGGCATCTAACTCTTTTAATATGGTTGCCTTATTGAAAAAGGTAACCTCTTCGGCTAAGGTCATTTTGATTTTAGAAGTACCTGCACTTTCCTCTTTATGAAGGAAGTGAGAGTTTTGGTAACTTTTGATAAGTGTAATTACAATTCCTACAGCAAGTCCAATACCTATTCCCCACAACAAATCTTTAAATACAATAAATACTACTGTAATGATAAAAGGAACAAATTGCTTCCATCCAGCACTCCACATCGCTTTAAACGTAGAAGGTTTTGCTAATTTATAACCTACTAAAAGTAGTATAGCAGCTAATACAGAAAGTGGAATTTTATTAAGTATGGTAGGAATTAACATTACAGAAATTAATAAGAAAAATCCATGAATAATAGCTGACATTTTTGATTTTCCTCCGGATTGAATATTCGCAGAACTACGAACGATTACCTGTGTAATTGGAAGTCCTCCGATTAATCCTGATACTATATTTCCTGCTCCTTGCGCAATTAATTCTCTATTGGTAGGTGTTACTCTTTTTTGTGGATCTAGCTTATCTGTTGCTTCTACACAAAGTAAGGTTTCCAAACTTGCAACCAGTGCGATGGTAAAGGCTGTCACGTAGATTTCAGTTTTGGTAATTACCTCCCAATTTGGCATGGTAAACTGAGCTAAAAAAGAATCCGCATCAGCTGGAACTGGAACGTTTACCAGGTTTTCTGTACTAATTCCTAAACTTCCTGAATCTCCGAAGACCAAATAAAATATGATTCCCAGCACTACAGCTACTAATGGTCCTTGTACCAATTGAAAGATCTTACCTTTCTTTGATAATACATTTTGCCATAACAACAAAATACCTAAACCTACCACTGCGATCAGTGTCTCACCCACACTAATATTTAATAATGAATTGTATATCGGTGCAAATAACCCTTCTCCTTTTTGCGGAGTATAACCGAAGAAATACGGAATCTCTTTAAGAAAAATGATAATACCGATACCTGTTAACATCCCTTTGATCACTGAAGAAGGAAAAAAGTACCCGATAACACCAGCTTTTAAAACTCCGAATAGAATTTGAATAACTCCAGCCAGTACTACAGCTACTAAAAAATCTTCGAACCCAAGAGAAACAATCGCTGCAAAAACGATCGCTGCAAGACCTGCTGCTGGTCCACTCACTCCAATTTGAGAACCACTAATAGCTCCTACTACGATACCTCCTACAATACCGGCTATTAAACCTGAGAATAAAGGAGCTCCACTAGCTAAGGCAATTCCTAGACATAAAGGCAAGGCCACAAAAAAGACGACAATACTTGCAGGTATGTCAGACTTTAAACTTTGAAATAATTTTGAATTACTCATAAAACATACATAAGTAACGAAACTTATTTTCGTTACATTTTTTAAAATTGAAAAAATTGAATTTTGAGTTAAATAGTACTTTCTTATACTTTATTTGAACTCTAAGTGTGCTATAAAATTATCCTACCTCTGGCGGTGGAGTGGTATATTCTAAATAGACTGATAAATTTTCATATATCAGATCGGGATAATATTTTATACTGTAGTGTGATATTCCGGTATGCTTATTATCAGCATACTGAGAAATCTTATCTTTTTCCTTTAAATCTTCCTTCTCAGATCCATCCTTTTCGTTTGATTCAGATTTTTCTTCTGTATCATCGATGGCATAACTAATAGAAATTATATCATCTCCATAAAAATCTAGCAGCCCAACAATATAATTACTCGCGTTTAATAGAAAACCCGAGATAATCAAAAATCTAGCAATTTTAATTTTTATGGATTGCATAAATATTTTTTATGGGTTATAAAAATAATAGTAATACTTGCAAAATCTGTTAAATCCATTGTAAAATTAATTAACAATTTACCCTTAGAAAACCTATTTCTCCTAATATGTACTTGAGAATTAATAGATTTTAACTTTTTAAGCATTGTTTAAAAAATTTCAATCCACTAATTTTAAACACCTTGGAAAATAACACAGCAAATAGAATCATAATCATTGACGCTTTACGCGGTTTTTCATTGGCTGGTGTATGCTTAGTACATTTGAATGAACAGTATATTGCATCTGCTCCTTCAGAAAGTCTAATGGAAGTAACAAATACTATCTTTGATCAGATTTTAGGAGGAGTTATCGGTTTTTTCATTGTTGGTAAGTTCTTTGCCCTATTCTCTATTCTATTCGGGCTTAGTTTTTTTATACAAATGAATTCTGCATCCAAAAGGAATGAAGATTTTGGACTCCGTTTTCTATGGAGAGCATTTTTGCTTTTTATAATTGGGTATATTCATCAACTATTCTATAAAGGAGACATTTTAACCATTTATGCACTGCTAGCGCCTTTTTTAATTCCTTTTTATCGTATATCGAATAAGTGGATTTTACTTGTTTCAGGAGTATTTCTAATCAGTCTACCGAGATTTATTGCTTTTGCAATTTTAGGAAGCGAAAGTGCCTTCGGATTTTCTTCTATTATGGATGGAAATAGTCCCACCAATTTGGAGTATATCGCAACTTTGAAAGAAGGTAGCATTACAGAAGTTTTTGTTGCCAATGGTGTACAGGGAATGCTACAAAAAATGGATTTTCAAATTAGCGTATTCGCTAGATTTTACTTAACATTTGGTTATTTCCTAATTGGACTATGGTTAGGAAAAATAGGACTATTTCAAAAACTAAGTGAGAAAAGGTCTGATATCAAAAAATGGTTAAAAAGAGCTTCTATATTTTTCTTTATTGCCCTTGCACTTACAGCGGGCGTATTTGCCATTGCTCCGCAACCTGTCGATTTTAAAAGTTGGCTACACGCCATTGGAATAAACATCTTCGATTGGTCGAATATTGCGCTAACCGCTATTATTCTTTGTAGTTTCCTACTACTTTACCATAAGAAAAGATGGAATCGGTTTTTCTCTTTTTTCGAATCTTATGGTAGAATGGCACTAACGAATTATGTGTTGCAATCCATCATAGGTACTTTTTTACTTTTTGGATGGGGATTAGGACTTATGGGTAAATTACAAACGGTTTATTTAGTACTTATAGCCATTATCTTAATCATCATACAATCAGTGATCAGCAAATTCTGGTTGCAAAAATTCTATTTTGGACCATTGGAATGGGCTTGGAGAAGCGCTACCAAAGGTAAAATCCAACGGTTCAAAAAATAAGTATCATCAATTTCTCTCTATCTTTCTCAACTTTTGTTTCGCCTCTTCATTACCATCGATTTCAATTGCTTTCTTATAGTTTTTGATCGCTTCTTCATCTTCATCTTCAACAACATAAAAATCACCTAATGCTACATAGCTCTTTGAATTGTCTGGATGGAAGTCCACATTCATCTTTAGATATGCTAAGGCTTTGTCAGGAAGATCATGCCCTTCTAGCATAAAAGAGGCAATATCGTTTATAAGTTGCCATTCAGGTTTCATTTCTCTTCCCATATGAAAACTTAGTTCTTTATAATGCTTATAAAAAGGTTCTGTTAATTCTTCTTCAGAATATCCTTGTGGTGTATTAAATCGCCACATTTCTTTAAAAGGAAACCATGAAAAAACAGCTCTAAATCCATTATACTGTCCTGGAATAACAATACTTCCGTGATCCTCATTCTTAAAGTATTCCCATTCAAAGTCCAGCTCTCTCTTGTATTTAGCGAGTACATCATGAAACTTTAAATTAGCCCGAATTTGCTCCGTGATTTCGCTTCTATCTCTTCTTACTTTTACGGTATCCATACGCTCACCAATACTATTGGCGACAGCTACATATAAAGATTTGCCTTTATAATTTCTTTCATTGATGAGTTTTCTCGATTGTTTTACTAAATCTTCATCATCCCACCAAAGACTTGGATCTATTGCGATAAAATTATTGAAAACACTGTCATTATGTAAATAAGAATATATTACAAATAATCCGGCTGTAGAATGCCCTACTATGGTAGCGTTACTTTCAGTTTTATATGTTTCTGTTATTAGACAATGTAGTTCTTCATCTAAGAATTTTGCAAAATTCTTAGCACCTCCTGAAGTCTCCGTATTGTGTTTTCTGGAAGATTTTACATTAGTAGGCGTATAATCTCTAATTCCGTCTTCGCTTCTAATCCCTACAACTATAGATTTAGGAATCTGCCAATTATCCAAACGAGTCAACAAACCAGTAACAGAATGAAAATGTCCAACCGCATCCAACACATAAATAATCGGATATCTTTTTGTAGGATCATATTTTTCTGGCGTATGCACCCAAAATTCTCGTTGTTCTTTTAATACTTTAGAATATATACTATCTATTTTTCCTATAACTATTTCTCCCTTTGAGCTCTTCTTTTCCTGGCCATTTGTGTGTAGACCAATAAAAAATAATGATAGAATTACTACTAATTTCCAGTTTTCTAAATAAGTATGTGATTGAATCATGTTTAAATTTATTCTTTAATTTTTAAAGTATACAACTACATTATCAAAAAACCAGATTTGATAGTTTGTATTCCTTTTTTCTATTATTCTCTTGACTTTTGAAAAACCAAAAGTATTCTGAAAACCATGAACCAATCCCCTAAAAATGTGGGTTAGGTACAAAACAATGGGATTTAGGTATAAAAATTAATGTGGTAATAAGTGCTTATCGAACGTTTTTGAAACAGGAACGTCCATATGAGTAAGCGTAATTGTATTAGAATTCTTCCAAGATCTAAAATGTACAGGATTTATWAAATGTGAACGATGTACCTGGATCAAGAATTCCAATTCATCTTTCATGTTTTTAAGAGACGAACGTATTAACTTAGATCTAAGATTGCCTTCTTCAATAAAAAAAATTTCTACATAATTTTGAGCATTCGTTATACATACTAACTTAGATCTATCAACTTGTAGTACATCTAATCGATTTTCTCCTTTAATCTTTAGCACCTCATCTTTATCTTGCATTTCGGGTGTATCAGCAATAAGTCTTGATACATATATTCTTGCTAAAACTAGGATAGGTGTAAAAATCAATGAAAACTGAAAAACCAAACTAGCAAAATCCCAAAACTCATAAATTCCCCTAAAAAGAGGGCTTTTGTAAAGGTTATAACTAACTATTAAATTAAGTATATGGAAAAAGAGGATGGCACTTATTTCTAAGCTAATATTCCACTTTCTTATTTTGTCATAAACTACTTTTTGTAATATGGCAAGTATTGCATAGCAAACAAAGGCAATTGAACTAAACCCTATACTTATCTTATCCCAATCGAAATATGAAATTCCTGTATCAAAAGGTTTTATGTAATATGTGAAGACAAAAATCCAAAAACTAATAAAAATCCCAATGAGAAGATGAAGCTTAATAGAAGTATTTAGTTTGTTCATTTAGTCATTAAACATATTCATTCTGAATATATAAATTATAGTTGTAAAATATCGTTTGATTATTCGTTTTATGAATTGAATGAAATCAGAATCCTTAAAGTTCTTTTAGATCTGTAGCTGGAATCCAACCTATTTTACCATCAGCAAGTTTGATTTTTTTCCAATCATTTACCGTTTCAGTTACTTTAACCTTTGTTCCTTCATGAAGTTCGAATACTTCTTCACTTCTTAAATTTGGTTCACTTTTAATAGTACTTTCTTGTGCAAAAATAATTGCATATTGATTATTCGTGATAAAACTGTACTGTTTAAAAGCAAAAATTAGAGCGAAAACCCCTATAAGTAATGATATCCATGAACCTAAAAAGAAAAGTCTTTTTTTGGACGATATCCGTGCAGCATAATATAATAGAAACAAGATTACAAAAATAATAACGCAAAAAACGGAAATCCAAGCCCATGAATCAAAACTAAACATGTTGGTAAAGTTACCAATCGTTCTAGAAATCACACCTTCAGGTATGACATCTATTGCGTCTATTGTGGCGTTGTTTGCAAAAGATAAGTTGTTTTTAATATCTTCATCATTAGGAGCTAATTCTAACGCTTTTTCGTAATAATAAATACTTGGACCTATATTGCTCAATTTATAATTAGCATTGGCCAAATTATAATACAAAGATGCTGATTCCTGACCACTTTCCAGAATAGAAGTGTATGCATCAATAGCTTCTTGATATTGTTCTTGATTGTAAAAAGAATTTGCCTTTTCAAACAGTTGATCATTTTGAGCTATGCTTAGAAAGCCAATTAAAAAAACAATTATTGTTATGAATTTTTTCGCCATTATCTGTTTTTATAATTGTTTATCAATTGCTGCAATCACTCTAGATGCTTTGTCATAATCTTGTTGCATAGCTGTTGTAGAAGATGGTGTATATCTTGCAAATTCGCAGCTTTCTAACAACCCAATAAATTCTATTGAAGTAGCATCCTCAACTTCTCTTTCTTTCAATAATCTTTGGATACGATCTTTACTCATATCGCTGGTCTGTATATTCAGTTTTGCTTTTAAATAGTTGTGTAAAGCTCGTTCCATAGCGATATAAAAATCCTTTTGATTTCCCAAATTCTTTTTAGCTTCAGAAAGGTATTTTCTAGCCAACTTATCGGCTTTTCGAACTCTATTTCCGCTAACATCACTTAATCGTTCCTCTCTCTTTTTACCAAAAAACATAAATAAAGGAATTGCTAATAGAGGTGCAGTAAGTGCTACCCAAAATCCAGTAGATTTAAAGAAATATTGCTTTTGGATAGGTTCTAGATTCGCATCAAGCTTTAAAAAACGAAATTGACTTCCCGTTTGTGTTACCAATTTTTTAGTCGTTCCTGAATCATCTGTGTTTGCAACGATACTTACGCTATCAGGACCATTCTTAACATTGATCACAATTTCTTGAGAAGTAATTCTTTTATAAGTTTCTGTTTTAAGATCAAAATATGAGAAAGAAACTGGAGGAATTGGATACTTCCCTTTAAACTGTGGTACTAAGGTGTAAGAATCAGAAATACTTCCAGACATCCCAGTTATATTCGTTCGTACTCTCTCATTATGTTCTGGTTCATATTGTTCTAAACCATTAGGGACACTTAATTTTGGCAAGTCAAATAACTTTAAATTACCATTCCCGGATACCTGGATCTTTGTTTCTAAAGATTCTGTAGCATCTAGTTCGGTTCTATTTGGTGTTACTTTAAAATCAAAAGAACCCACAGCTCCTGAAAAATCAGCAGGTTTTCCTTCTAAAGGAAGTGGTTTAACATTGATAGTTCGCGTACCTGCAGCTACTGTTTTATTAACTGTGGTATACAATTTACCTCCGAAAATATCTCTACGATTCGTTGGAACATCTACTGCAATAGATAAGGTAAGCGGTTCTATTTCTAGTTTTCCTGTTTTTTGAGGATACAAAACTGTTTTTCCACATACCACAAAATTGTAAGGTTCTCCTTTATATTCTCCTCGTTCTACTCTTAACTGACCAATTTTTATCGCCTGACTCCAAAAATCACTATACTTTGGATTATCTATTTCTCTAAGGTTACTTATCTGGATTCTTGGACTTACATAAAGTTTATAAACGACAGTGATCGCTTCATTGAGATATGGATTTGTTTTGGAAACTTCGGCTACTAGATGTAAATTTTCACTTGCCACATAATCCGCATTATTACCGTCTTTAGGTTTATCTACTGCGCTCGTTACTTGAACTTTTACAGGTAACGTTTTATAGATCTGACCATCGATTTCAATTGTTGCTTGTCCGATGGTAAAATTTCCTCTCTTAGTTGGTGATAAAAAGTAGCTAAAAGTTTTGGCGTATGATCTTTTTCCATTAATCCAAGAATTACTAATCGATTGATTTGGTCCTCCAACCACGGTAAACCCTTTAAAGCTAGGTTGCGTAAAATTATCTCCATCTTGATTCATTTCGAAATCAACACGAAGTCTTTCGTTTACTCCTAATTTTTTCTTACTCACTTTAGCTTCAAATTTTACCTGAGCTAAACCGAGTTGAGAAACTGCTAAAAGTAATGTTAGAAAAATTAATCTTATGTTCATCAGCTTACCAATCTTTTTCAGTTTTTGTTTTTGCTCCTTTTGCTTTTTTAGCATTTATTTTATCCTGCACTTTTCTTTCTTCATTATTCATAGCTTCTAAAAGGCTTTTTACTTGCTGAGGAGATAATTGACCTTGCGCCTGCTGAGGTTGTTGTTTTTTCTCTTCTGGCTTTCCATCACCTTCTTTTTGATCTTTTTTCTTTTCTTTTCCATCTTCATTAGGATCGTCTTGCTTATCTTCTTTATCCTTGCCTTTCTCATCTTTTTTATTTTCCCCTTCATCTCCTTTTTGATCCTTATCGTCTCCACCTTCTTTTTTATCTTCCTTATTATCTCCGTCCTTTTTATCTTTATTTTCTTTGTCCTTGTTTTCGTCTTTATTCTGATCCTTATCTCCGCCTTTATCCTCATTTTGTTGCTTCTCTAGCATCTTCTTTGCCAATGCCAGATTGTATCGCGTTTCGTCATCTTTAGGATTATTTCTTAGCGCATTCTTATAGGCAGCTACTGCTTCTTTGTATTTCTTTTGCTCCATAAAGGTATTTCCTTGATTATGGAACGCTTTATGTTTTTCGGCTTTAGACGTTGCAGTTTTAGCAGCCTCTACATAACGTTGATTGGCTTCGTCATATTTTTCTGTATTATAATATGCATTTGCTAAATTATATTTAGCTGTTGGATCTACTGGATTTTTTGATATCGCCTTTCTATATTCWCCTTCTGCTTTGGGAAAGTTACCATCCTTAACAAGCACTTCGTTACCATTGGCTACAAATCGATCTGCTTCGGCAATAATCTCTTCACGATCTTCTTCTTGAGAAAAAGTAATCCCAAATTGAAAACATAACAATATGATTAATAAATTCCTCATAGCATTCTAATTTTACTCTACTCCTCGTTAAAAAGGTTCAATTTTTTTACCCAAGACGTTTTTCGCTCTAATAATAAAACATCTAAAAATAATAATAATAAACCTGCTGCTAAAAACCATTGAAATTGGTCTTTGAAATCGGCAAACTGTTTTGCTTCAAACTCTTTCTTATCCATACCTTGTAGTAGTTCTGTCACATTTTCTACCACATTACTAGTACTAGTTCCATCTATATACACTCCATTGGCTTCATTCGCAATTTCTTGCAAAATTGTCGTATTCAATTTCGTAATAACAGTTTCTCCTTGACTATTCTTCTTATACGTTTGTACAATTCCATTTCGTTTTATAGGAATAGGGCCTCCTTTTGTTGTGCCTACGCCTATTGTAAATATCTTGATTCCTTCTTTGGCAGCATCCTCTGCAATAGATCCTACATTTCCTTCATGATCTTCTCCATCGCTTATGATAAACAAAACTCGATTTGTTTGTTCTTCGTCGTTATAATAGGTTTTAGCTAATTCTATTGCTTCATTAATTGCTGTTCCTTGGGAAGATAGCATATCAGTATTCATAGATTGCAAAAACATCTTTGCCGAACCATAATCTGTAGTGATTGGTAGCTGTGGAAACGCACTTGCTGCATATGCGATAATTCCCACTCGATCACTAGCTAAATTATTGATAATTTGGGTAACTAATTGTTTAGACTTTTCTATCCTATTCGGAGCAATATCTTCGGCAAGCATACTTTTGGAAACATCTATTGCAAATACGACATCTACTCCTTCTCGCTTTACTGTTTCCAGCTTTGTACCGATTTTAGGGTTTACTAATGCAACAACGAAACATGCAAACGCTAGGCTAATCACTACTATTTTTAATACTGATTTAAAAACAGATTGATTGGGACTAAGTCGTTTTAACAGTTCTTTGTCAGCAAATTTTTTCTGTGTGGTTTTCTTCCATATCAAAACCCCAAGAAACAGTACTATTAGTACTGGTATTACCAACATCAACCAGAAATATATTTTTTCTTCTAATAAGTACATTCTTAATAAATTATATACTTTTTTAATTTTTAATTTTTAATGCAAATGCATTAATCTTCTCTTTTACTTCTAAAGAAAGTTCTTTGTTTTTGATCCAAGCATGAATATCTCCTAAATACTCCATTCCTAAATATGCAGCACTTCTTGAAAAGGGAAGATGATACTCTTCTACTCTATCATCATCATTACTGCAGCTAATCATCGCCATTTCCTTTCCTCTTAGCATACGACCAAAGTCTTTCTCTTTATATAAATAGTCAGAAATTCGATCCAAAAAAACCTTCATAATACCACTCATTGTATACCAATATACGGGTGTTGCAAGTACTATGGTTTGATAATTCTGAACCATATTTTTAAATATAATTTCAAAATCATCTTTATTTTGGAATTCATAATCGAAATAATTGATATCCCTTTGATTCAAATCTATCACATCAAAACCTGTCATTTTTTCAAGATATGAAACCACCACATGAGTGTCTCCATCACTTCTAGAACTTCCTTGAATTATAATTCCTTTTTTCATTTGTTAGATCAAATGTCTTTTTTCAATTTCAAATTTTAAACAAAACTTCTAAAAACAGTAAATCGAAGTAGAAACTCTATTAATAATAGTATACCAGCAAACAATACTAAAGGCCTAAATTTTTCTTCATAATTGTAAAATTTAAACTCCTCTACATCTGTTTTTTCTAACTTATCTATTTCTTCATATATCTGTTCCAACTTCTTGTTATCAGTAGCTCTAAAATATTTTCCTTTAGTAACTTTGGCAATCTCCTTTAAGAGTTCTTCATCTATTTCCACTTTCACATTTCCGTACTGGAATGTTCCATTAGGTCGTATCGCTACTGGAGCTAATGCCATTCCGTTTGTTCCTAAACCAATCGTATATGTCTTGATTCCATATTCTACAGCCAATTCTGAAGCAATCTTCGGGTCTATAAAACCAGCATTGTTAGATCCATCTGTTAATAGAATAATTACTTTACTTTTTGCTTTACTATCTTTTAATCTATTCACAGAAGTAGCTAAACCCATTCCAATGGCGGTACCGTTTTCTAATAAATTATTGTACTCAATCTCTTTCATTGCGCTAAGTACAATTGACTTATCACTAGTAATAGGCGTTTTTGTAAAACTTTCGGCAGCATACATTACCAAACCAATTCTATCATTCGGTCTACCTTGAATAAACTCTGCAGCTACATCTTTTAGCGCTTCCAATCGGTTAGGTCGTAAGTCTCTGGCCAACATACTTGCCGAAACATCAATTGCCATTACAATATCAATTCCTCTGGTAGTTTTGGTTTTAGTTGATACATCTACTGTTCTTGGTCTTGCTAATGCTACAATAATTAGTGCCATAGCAACTAATCTCAACAACAATAATAATGGTCTAATTTTAGCAAGTAAACTTCCAGTAGCTTTAAATCCTTTGATACTAGATATTTTTAGTTCAGCTTGTTGCTTATTGCGCTTCCAGAGATACCATGCTATTGCTAGAGGTAGTATTAAAAACAACCAGAAAAACTGTGGATTCTCAAATGTAATATTTTCAAACATTCCTATTTAGCGTTTCTAAGTTCTACTGAGTTTATAATACGTTGCGCCACATCTTTGGCATATCGGTCTTCTTTATCAAAAACAACCATAATTTGTTGAAATCCTCCATTTTCAGCAAAATTGAGCATTAGATAATCACTCTTTTGCTCCTTTTTTGTCACAGAATTCATTACTTCCAAACTTCCGTATACTTTGATTCCTTTTGCTCCTGCTAAGGTTTCATATTCTTCGTCTTTTACAGTAATATTTTTGGCTCCTTGAGATTCAAAATTTCCAACCACACCTTCTACTATTTTATTCAAATCAACTTCGGTCTTCTGGTTATACTGTATGGTGGAAACTGAGATAAAAAAGTTTCCTATAAGACTACCATAGACAAAGGTTTCATTACCTTTTAATATTTGTTTTTGTTCTTCAGTTAACTGAAAATTATTTCTGATTAACACTTTTGGAGTAGAAATAGTAACTGGTGGAGCTCCGTAAGCGCTACTGATCCATTCAGATTCTGCTAATTCTTTTGTTGGATGACCTAACAAAGAATCTTTTACTACATCATATCCTTTTACGAAAATAAAGATCATTAAAGTGATAGTGATAACGCCAACACCTGCAATACTTCCGAAAATAATTTTCCTTCTTAATTTTTTCTCAGCAACAGTTTTGCGATATTCTTCGTCTGCTAATAACTCTTCTTCAGTAGGTTCAGGAATTGCATTCTTAGTTTCATTAATAACCTTTTCAATAACATTTCTATCCGCTTTGGCTGTACCAATATCCGGTTTAGATTTTGCAAACTTCGCCATATCCGCAGTTTTAAGAACGGTTTTAAGTTCTTCTATAGTCTGCTTATCTAAGTTTAATGAACCTTTTTTGATCTCTTCATCCAAACGAGCAATTAGCTCATCGGTAGTGCTTTCCATAGCATGATCATATACTTCCTCATCTATATATTTTCGAGCAGTATCACTTAGTTGTGAATAGTATTCTTTATGTGAATCTTGCTCTAATAGATGTGATTCATCAATTCTCTGTAACGCAAGAATAGCTCTTTCATAAGGTGGTAGTTCTTTTTGTTTAGCCTCTTTTTTCTTCTTTCTTCTAAGAACGAAAAAAGTGATCAACCCTATCAATAAAAGTGGGATCAAAATCCACCACAGGTATTTTTTCCAATTAAAAAAAGAAGCATCTACCTCAACCAATGGCTTGATCTCGTACATTTTTTGTTTTGTGGTATCTACTAACACATCACGCACTTCTACTTTTAAAGAATCCGTAAAAAATACACGATCACCAACCATCACTTTTTGTCTTGGAATGGTGTAATATCCAGAATCAAACTGAGTTAAAGCATATTCTTTGATCAGATTAAACTTCCTTCCATTTTTTGTGGTATCCGTTTTATAAGATTCAATAACTTCTAATGGAGAAAATGTTTGTCCTTCTGGAAAAATAACAATTTCAGAAGAGTCTGCTTCCACCTGCATTTTGTATCGTATTTCTTCACCTATCAGAATAGAGGTTGAATCAATACTGGCTGCTACTTGTGCGTTCGTTTGAAGTCCTGCTAAAACGATAAAAAATAGTAACGATAACATCTTTACGGTTTTTCTTGAAAGTAGAAAACCAGTATTGTTATCAGTAATTCGTAATTCGTAATTTTTCATTATTTATTATCGCCTATCCTCTTCTTTTAAAATATCCTAGTAATTTCTTTACGTAGCTTTCATCAACTCTACTACTTAATGATCCAGCACCGCTTCTGGTAAAACTATCTCTAAAATAATCAACTCGATCCTGATAGTATTTAGCATAATTCATTCGTACCTTTTTAGAAGCTGTATTTACCATAAGTAATTCTCCAGTTTCTTCATCCTCCATTTGCACCATACCTAAATTTGGTATTTCCTCTTCTCGCTGATCATATACTCGAATTCCAGTAACATCATGTTTTCCTCCAACTATTTTTAAGGTTTGTTGGTAATCATCTGTAATAAAATCAGAAAGCACAAATACAATCGCTTTCTTCTTCATTACATTGGATAAGAACTTCAATGCTTCTGTTATATCTGTTTTTGTACTCTTTGGTTCATACTCTAATAGTTCACGTATGATACGAAGTACATGAGATCTTCCTTTTTTAGGAGGAATGAATAACTCAATTTCATCTGTAAAAAGTATCAGACCAATTTTATCATTATTTTGAGTAGCAGAAAAAGCTAAGGTCGCTGCAATTTCGGTAATTATTTCTTTCTTGAATTGTTGTTTTGTACCGAACAGTTGGGATCCAGAAACATCAACCATCAACATCATCGTGAGCTCTCTTTCCTCTTCAAAAACTTTTATATAAGGTTCATTGTAACGTGCTGTAACATTCCAATCAATATTACGGACATCATCTCCAAATTGATACTGACGTACTTCACTAAAAGTCATACCACGTCCTTTGAAGGTAGAATGGTATTCTCCTCCAAAAATATGATCACTCAAGCGCCTTGTCTTGATTTCAATTTTCCGAACTTTTTTTAGTAACTCTTTAGTATCCATTTACTCGCCTCTAGGCTCGTTTAGTATTTAGTAATTAGTAGTTAGTACAAAGAGATTTGTTGTTTGGCACTTAAGACCTAAGACTTTGTACTAATGCGCAGCATCTACTATGGCACTTCGATTTCGTTTACAATCTTATTGATAATATCTTCTGAGGTAACATTTTCTGCTTCCGCTTCATAGGTAATACCAATACGATGACGTAATACATCATGCACAACTGCTCGTACATCTTCTGGAATTACATATCCTCTTCTTTTTATAAATGCGAAACATTTTGCTGCAGTTGCCAAATTGATACTTCCCCTTGGAGAAGCTCCAAAATTAATAAGTGGCTTTAAGTCTTCTAAACCATATTTTTCTGGATAACGAGTAGCAAAAATGATATCAAGAATATATTTTTCAATTTTTTCATCCATATATACCTCTCTTACCGCTTTTTGAGCACTAAGAATTTGATCGATGGATACCACTGGATTTACTTTTTCGAAACTACCTTTTAGATTTGCTCGTACTATTAATTGCTCCTCTTCTAACTTAGGATAATCGATTACCGTTTTTAGCATAAAACGGTCTACTTGTGCTTCAGGCAAAGGATACGTACCTTCTTGTTCAACAGGGTTTTGAGTTGCCATTACTAAGAAAGGTTTATCCAAAACAAACGTTTCATCGCCAATCGTAACCTGCTTCTCCTGCATTGCTTCTAATAAAGCACTTTGCACTTTGGCAGGAGCACGGTTAATCTCATCTGCAAGCACAAAATTTGCGAATATTGGACCTTTTTTAATGGAAAAATCATTTTCCTTCATATTATAAATCAGCGTACCCACTACATCTGCAGGAAGTAAATCTGGTGTAAACTGAATACGACTAAAACTTCCTCTTACTGCTTTAGATAATGTATTGATTGCTAAAGTTTTTGCTAATCCAGGTACCCCTTCTAACAATATATGACCTTGTCCAAGTAATCCAATAAGTAATCGTTCTACCATATGTTTTTGACCTACGATTACTTTATTCATTTCTAATGTAAGGAGGTCTACAAAGGCAGATTCTCTTTGTATTTTCTCATTGATTGAAGCAATATCAATAGAACTATTTTCTTCCATCTATTCTTTTTTTTAAAGGCGTGAATTTAACATTCATGTTTCAACATTGCAAATTGTTAAATTATTTTTCTTCTTCTTGTTAATTATAGGTTAAATGTATCCTCTTAAAATACGCTTACGCCCAAATTTTACAGTATCTTTAGATCTTTCACTGAAAAAACGGACGTAACAATTTTCATCGGCTTTCGCGATGATGTTCTCTAATGACGAAAGTATATGATTGATGTTGCAAAAAATCCATTCGAAAGAAATAAAACAATTTAATAGATGAAAACAGCATTAATAACAGGTGCCACCAGCGGGATTGGAAAATCTACTGCTTTTGAACTTGCTAAACATCAAATTAATCTAATAATATGTGGAAGAAGGCAAGAACGGCTGGATCAACTAAAAAAGGAATTGGAAAAAACGATAAAGGTCCATACGCTTTGTTTTGATGTTCGAGAAAAAGAAAATGTTTTTAAAAGTATTGAAGAACTCCCAGAGGAATTTAGTACCATAGATATTTTAATTAATAATGCTGGAAATGCGCACGGTTTGGATCCAGTACAAACAGGCGCTATTGAGGATTGGGATTCTATGATCGATATTAATGTAAAAGGATTGTTATATGTTTCTAAAGCAGTAATTCCAAAAATGATTTCTCAAAAATCAGGTCACATCATAAATATTGGTTCTATAGCAGGTAAAGAAGTGTACCCAAATGGTAATGTATATTGTGCTAGTAAACATGCTGTTGATGCAATCAATAAAGGAATGCTAATTGATCTTAATTCGCACGGAATACGTGTAGGAGCTGTACATCCTGGATTAGTGGAAACAGAATTTAGTAACGTAAGATTCAAAGGAGACGATGCGAGAGCTGATAATGTTTATAAAGGTTTTGACCCTTTAAGACCCGAAGATATTGCCGATATTATTGCTTTTGTAGTTACCAGGCCTTATCACGTGAATATTTCGGATCTTGTCGTTTTACCAACTGCTCAAGCGAACAGTGTGATTGTGAACAAAAATTGATAATTTCTTTATTATCATTGTATTGCAAACCCGATAAAATTAACTAAGTTTAACTTGGGAAATGTGCTGATTGCTATTTGTGAATGGAATGATTAATAAACGCCTTCTTATCAAAAACCTACTTGCTCATAATGACGAAAACAGTTTTTATGACAAAAAGCGCAAACTAAATATTGGGGAAAAAGAAGGAAAGGCCAAGTTTCTAAAGCATATTTGTGCACTGTCGAATTCAAACCCCAAAAACAATTCTTATATCGTTATTGGCGTAGAAGATGAGGATAATGAAATTGAAGGAGTAGATTTTTTTGACGATAGTAAAATTCAGAATCTTGTGAATGCCTATTTACAAAACCCTCCTATCGTATCCTATGAGAATATTCCTTTCCCGCATTTACCATCTGACAAAGTAGTAGGATTAGTAACTATTCGACCACAAGGAGGAAAACTCTGCGCATTGAGAAAAAATATATGGAAATACTATGGTGGCAGTGTTTTTTTTAGAGATGGAAGCATTAGTATGCCCAAAGTTTTTGATATCGAAATCAAAGATGTCAATTCTGAAATTGTAAGTGCCATAGAAAGTCATGCACAAAATAACATAGAGCTTACTCTCGATGGTGTTTTTGATTTTATGAATTCTCGCAAAGACTATAGTCCTTCGTATAAAGTGTTTAAAGAATATTTTGTAGTATGCTGGGCAGCAAAAGAGAAACGTAAAAATGGTAAAACCTATTATTCAAGAGTAGATATAGAGTTGATTAATGAACATGTAAAACTTTTCTATTCAGAATTAGACGAAGTAAATATCACCTTATCTGATGATCAGTTTAAGATTGTAGAATATGTATATATGGGGCTTCAGGATACCTATCAATATTATCCGCTAGAAGAAGTTGTCATTACCTTTAAAGATAATGGTAGTTATGATATTGATAATAAATTGCTTTTCGAGCCTCCTAAATTTGATAAAAAAACACTATATCATCTTTACAATAGTAATAATGCCCTAATTGAAAAATTAAGAAATAAGATTCCTTTAACTAAGAATGACAAATCTGATATAGTTAATCTTCCTGCTACCTATTTGATCTGTTATTTGAACGACTTCTCTGAAGCCAAAGACAAACTAGAAGAAGCAAAACCTTATCTTAAAGCATATAATTCAGAAGTGTATTCTTTGTATAAAGAAAGTATGAGAATTTTGAGAAAAGTGAGGTATAATTAAACTAAAAACACCTTACTGAGGTACTGATTATTGCGTATTTTCCAATTCATAAAGTAGTTTTCATTGATTTTCGTAAAAACATACTTTTAGATACATTCTGGTGATGTTTTGAACATCTTAAAATAGTATATTGAAAGCCAATAAATAAAATACATGAGTAGGACAATTGTTATTGGTGATATTCACGGTGCATTAAAAGCACTTAAACAATTAATTAACAAGGCTAAAATCACCACTGCTGATACTTTAATTTTTCTAGGAGACTACGTAGACGGATGGAGCGACAGTGCTCAGTTAATATCATTTCTCATTGATTTACAAGAAAGCCATAATTGTATTTTTATAAGAGGGAATCATGATGAGCTTTGCTATACCTGGTTAACCAAAAACACGTATAATCCAAAATGGATGGAACATGGAGGTCAAGCGACTATTGATTCTTACAGCAAACTACCCGAAGAAGAGAAAATCGCTCATCTTAGATTTTATGAAAGGTTATTGAATTATCATATTGATGATCATAATCGATTATTTCTACATGCTGGTTTCACAAATTTGCATGGTCCTCATCACGAGTATTTTGACAAACTATTCTATTGGGACAGAACATTATGGGAAACTGCTCTTTCAATAGATCCGAAATTAGAAAAAACAGACCTCTATTATCCAAAAAGACTTTTGTTATTTGATGAGATCTACATTGGACATACTCCTGTTACTAGAATTAATAAAACGACACCTGTAAACGCCACATGTGTTTGGAATATTGATACCGGAGCAGCTTTTAAAGGACCACTAACAGCTATGAACATAGATACAAAAGAATATTGGCAGAGCGATCCGGTTTATCTTTTATATCCGAATGAAATAGGAAGGAATTAAATACTCCAAAGTCCTTTTTACACTTAAAAGAAAAATAAAGCCATTTACTAGTAGAATACTTTCAAATTCTAAATTCATAGATCTTCTTTTGCTATATGTTCTTAATATAGATAGAAAAGAATATTTTATGAAGTTGAATAGTTTTAGTTGTATGTTAATTATTGGTTGTTTTTTCTTTTCTTCTTGTGAAGAAGATGAAATGTTAGCGGTAGATCCGAATGATTCCATTGCAAAGCTATTATCTACCTCTCTTGAAAATTATATAAATGCTTCTAATGATGAGTGGGTTATGATTACAGAACAAGAGTACCAAAATCTTTCCATAGGTATCTCTAATATAAGCATAGTTGGAACCTCCGATCAAAATTATGATACCACATCAGATATTATTACTACAAGTTCATCTCCTTCTACATTGACAAATGAAACGACAACAGCTATAATGCCGAGAAAAAGTTATCTTTTTGCTTTTAAATATCATGCAGTTTCTGCGGTAAATCAACCTGGTTGTAAAATAAAGCTTTCGGATACTAGCAATACTGAAGGTTATTCAGATATTGGTAACAACCTGCCCATACATTCTGCTTATAACAAAGATGTGTTCTTTGTATTAAAGGGAAATAATACACCAACTACAGACCTTGGCTATTTGGCCTTTTTTAAACCTGCTGGTTTAACTATAGGAAGAAAAACAAGTACAAATAATAACACCTATTTTTTCGAGCTTGGCGATACCAATGAAGTTACTGAACAAACTAGTACGCCTTTAAAAGTATTATATCAAGGACTTAGTACCACAAACAAACAGTGGTGATTAAAAAATCATTTTGAAATAGTGGATAATCCCTTCAAAAAATAACAAATTAAATCAATTTTGTGTATTTCATCGAAAAATTAAGCATTTAAACGTATTTTTGATTCTTTTAGTGTATTTTGCTTTTAGTTTTAACACTAACGCCCTAAAATATGATCAAAAACTACTCAACCTTTTTCTTTCTTTCTTTTTTTACATTAATTATATCTTGTTCAGAAGTTGAGCCTCTCGACGAAATATCAGAATTAGAGAATCTCACCAACGAACAAGAAGAAGAAGAAGAAATAGAAAATGATACTACTTCTGAAGAATCTACATCAGAAGATGAAAACACAGATGATACTACAGATACAACTTCAGATGATACGGATGACACCAATGATGATACTACCTCAGATGAAGGAAAAGACCGAATTGAAGCTATTCTAACTACATCAAGAGATAAATATACCAACGCTACCAATGGTCAGTGGATATTAATAACAGAATCTGAATACAATGCGTTGGCTAATGAAATGCTTGATGTGTCCAAAAGTGGAGTTCTAGAATCTGAATATAATGAATCTTCAAATATTATTACAACCACATCATCCCCTACTACACTAACAAACGAAACTGAAACGGCAGTAATGCCTGCTAACAGTTATTTATTTGCTTTTAAATACTACGCTATCCAAGCTTCAGATCAACCAGGATTAAAGGTAAAACAATCTAGTTCTGGCAATTTAGAAGGATATGCAGATGTCGGAGAACCACTTCCAAGACATACAGCAAGTAATCAAGAAGTATTTTTTGTGCTTAAAGGAAATGATCTTCCATCTATTAGCGGACACTTAGCAATTTTCAAACCAGCAGGCCTTACTATTGGGAGAAAAAGTACAACAGATAACAACACCTATTATTTTGAACTTGGAGATACTAGTAGCGTGTCAGATAAAACCTCTACTCCCTTAAAACTATTGTACCAAGGATTAAGTACAACCACCATACAATGGGAATAGAAAAAATCCCTAACCAAAAAATAAAAAAAAATCGCTCAATTGAGCGATTTTTTTTATGCGCAATGTTTACTTAATACCCTAATACAACACCAACTAATACACCAAAACAAAGAAATCATGCAAATAAATTTAAGTAAATCTTTCATCTATATATGCTTGACTTTCATCATACAATCATGTTCATCAGCATATGTTCCGAATGCTGTAAACACACCATTGTTTGGTAAAAAGGGAGAAACTAAAGTTGCAATTCATGCCGGTACCTCTGGGATCGATCCACAAGTCTCTTATGCAATTACTAATCATATTGGCATACAAATGAATGGAAGTTTTTTTAACAAGGCATCCCAAGTTACTGGAAAATTATATGATCATCAATACGCAGAACTTGCACCTGGATACTATACCAAAATAAGTGAAATCTTCAGGTTTGAAACATATGCAGGTTTTGGTTTAGGAAAATTACAACCAGAGCGAGAAAATGAACTATGGGATATCAACTCTAATATAAATATGAGTCGTGTTTTTATACAACCCTCTGTTGGATTAACTAACAATATTGTAGATGCTAGCTTTACCACCAGATTTGCTGCTGTCACCTTGGATCAAGACGATATCAACAGAACAGGAATGTTTATAGAACCTGTAATAACCGGTAAGGTTGGCTATAAATATGTTAAAGCTATTTTTCAACTGGGTTTATCAATTAATTTAAATAATGATGATATCTATTTTATGAATGGTCAACCTTTACTTCTATCAGTGGGATTGCAAATAAACGTTCACAAACTCTTTAATCTTTAGAACTTATTATATATGAAAACTCAATTTTTAATTTTTACTTTTTTTTGCATTAGCATTTCGTACGCTCAAAGTAATTGCAGTCCATATTACCCTTCTAAAATTGGAACTAAAATAAAAATGCATCATTTCAACAATAAAAATAAATTAGTGTCTGAAACTAATTATAAAGTAGTAGATGTGAATTCTTCAGAGAAGGAGTCCAAAATCGTAATAGCAATGGAAGTAGAAGATGCTAAAAAGAAAAAAAATATTACCCAATCTAAATTTACGATCATTTGCAAAGAAGGCATTACTTTTATAGATCCAGAAACTATCATCTCTCCTCAGTTATACAAACAATATCAAAACATGGATTATTCTATCAAAGGAGAAGGTATCGATATTCCAAATTCTTTAGTGGTTGGTCAACAATTAAAAGATGGACAGGTATCTATGTCAATTGATGCTGGAGTTATGAGTATTGAGATGACTGTAGACTTAAAAAACAGAGAAGTACAATCCAGAGAAACCATAACTACTTCTGCAGGATCTTTTGATTGCTTTCTCATTACATATACAAATGAAACTACAATGAGTATGGGAATGAAACAAACATTTTTGGTAAAACAATGGATTTCCAAAAATGTAGGTTTGGTACAACAGGAAACCACGAAACCAAACGGAAAACTATTGAGTAAATCTATTTTGGCTACCTTTCAATAGATTTTCTAAACAGAAACTATTTCACTATCGTCCAAAAGTTCCTCTTGTCTTAAACGAAGTAAAATCTGAGCTACTGCTACGGTATCTTTTTCACAGTAAACAATAATACGATCAATATCATTTTGTTCATAATATACTTCTCTTACTTGACTTCCATCAATATCATCTTTTGGAGAAGGGATTCCTAATATATTGGTAAGTAATTTAAGAGAGGTATAGTGTTTATAATCCCCAAATTTCCATAGTTCCAACGTATCTAAATGGGGAACTTCCCAAGGTTTCTTCCCAAATAAATTAAGTTTAAAAGGCAAACTTATATTATGAATGATCATTCTTCTCGCTATATAAGGAAAATCAAATTCTTTTCCATTATGTGCACAAAGTAAATGATGAGGGGTATTAAAATGCGTTTCTAGAAGATTTTTAAAATCTACCAGTAACTGTTTTTCATCTCCATAAAAAGAAGTAGTCCTAAAAGATCTTGTTTCCCCTTTAGAGGTAAAATAGCCAACAGATATACATATAATTTTACCAAACTCTGCCCATATTCCAGCACGATCGTAAAATTCTTCTGGAGAAAATTCTTCTTTTCGTTGATATTTTGTTTTATCAGCCCACAAGTATTTCATTTCATCTGTGAGACTCTCAAAATCTCTCTGTTCCGGAACAGTTTCTATATCCAAAAATAGAATATGTTCTAAATTAATCTTATGAAGCATTCTCTAACATTTTATATGCTTCTTCAACATAGATAAAAAAATCTTCACTAAAAGAGCCTTCTGGTAGTCCACGATGATGCCCTAATCGTACAATGATAACATCATCCTGAGGAATAGTAATTACATATTGCCCTAATATTCCTCTCATTACAAAAATATCTTTCCCTAAATGATCTGATAACCAAAATCCATAACCATACATTTCATCATTTTCAAAACGCTTTTTAGTGGCTAATTTCACAAAATCTTTAGGCAATATTTGCTTTCCCCCAAATTTCCCATCGTTTTTAAAAAGCACCCCAAAACGTGCAAAATCTCTGGCATTACTGGCAATACAACAATACGATTTTTCCATACCACTTTCTTCACTATCCACTTGCCAAAGTGCATCTTCTTCCATTCCCATTGGTTTCCAAAAACTCTCACTTAAATACTTAGACAATGTTTTGCCTGTCGCTTTCTCAATAACCATCCCTAACAATTGTGTATTTCCACTCAAATACACAAACTCTTTTCCTGGTTCGTCAACAATTTCTAATCCGTTCATTACTTCTCTTAATTCCGGGTCATAATAAGCTCTTGCCGTAATAGAAAAAGGACTTGTATAGTGTTCTGTCCAATTCAATCCAGATGACATCGAGGAAAGATCTCCAACAGTCACTTTAGCTGCCAACCCTTCAGAAAAACTTGGTAAAAAGTCTCCAATCGGTTGATCTAAGCTTTTAATATGTCCTTCCATAATAGCTTTTCCGAGCAAAGCCGTTGTTATACTCTTTGCCATTGAAAAAGAATTGGTTTTAGAAGTTGTTCCGTAGCCTTCGGCATAATTTTCATACCATATCTCATCATTTTTTATGATCATAAAGGCCACAGTTCCCATTTCTTCATGTACTCTATTTAGTGTTTCAGTGGGAGTTGCTTTATTATAGTTTGCATGTAATTTCCAAGGAATTGGTTTGCCCGCTTTTTCAATAGTATGATTGTCAAAATAGGTATAATCATCTATATATGCTGTCGTATGCCCAGTCATATAAACTACACGAACTCCTTTTAAAATATAATCATAATCGAAAATATAAAGTAGTAGTACACATAAAACAATAATTGCAACAAAACCTTTAAGCAATATTTTAATAATTTTCATTGATGAAAGATATAAGGATATTTTAATGCCTAAGGTAAGAAAATAAACTGCAGTCAAAAAAAATGCCTGAATCATATCCAGGCATTTTGTTTCAACGTTAGTTTAATTCGATTAAGCTATATTGCTGTTACACTTAACTTTGTTAGATACCAGCGTTGAGTTTGTGCAATATATGTAAGCAAAAAAGAAACATCAGTTTAATATTTCTCATTTATAACAAATATCAAGTTGTAACCTTACTAAAAACCAGAAATTGGGGTTCTGGTCGACGTAACCATAGTGTGTTTACAATATTATTCTAATCAAAGCTAAATACTGACGTTGCTCTTATTCAAAGTTATATCATAATTCTCGAATAAAAATCATTACTATTTTTTTGGTAGTTTTGAGTGTATAAAGTGTTCATTTGAATGTATAAACTGCATAAAGCAAAAGCAAAATATTATGCATTCATAGTATTTACAGAAAATTATTGTGGGAAAAAAGCTATAATTCTATCAATTAAGTTCATCATACTGATGGAATTATAAGTTGAAAAAAGGCAGGAAATTTTAAAACAATGGAATGTACTAAAACAATCTTATTAAATCACATTGAGTCTTTGATACAGCTCTTTTTTAGAATACCTTGCTATTGGTAAAGATTTCTCATCTGACATAACTACATAACCTCCTTGATCCTTGACCAAAGTATTCACCTGATCTAAATTAATCAAATAAGATCTGTGAATTCTAAAAAATCCGAAAGGTTCAAGCTTAGATTCTATATATTTTAGATTTTTGGAAATAACGATCTCTTTTTCATCCTTTCTTATTAAGGTAGTATAATTTCCATTACTAATACAATACAACACACTTGGGATTTTAATTACGTGAGTTCCTCTAGAATCCGTAATAGAAATTTTTGGAACTTCATGAATTTTGGAATATAAATCTTTGAAATTTGCAATAACTTCTTCTTTGCTTTCTACTTTTTCTTGTAACTGAACTGTTTTATTTATAATTTCTACCAAAAGCCTTGGTTCTATTGGCTTTAACAAATATCCAATAGCATTGTATTTATATCCTTCTACCGCATATTGATTATAAGCAGAAACAAAAATAATTTTAAAATCAATAGTTTCTAGTTCATCCAAAATATCGAATATCGTAATGGACCCTAATTGCACATCAAGAAAAACCAAATCCGGATTTTCGGTTGATAATCCTTTAATAATAGAATTTTTATCCCAAGCTTCTCCTATGATATCCACTTGCGGACAATAGTTCTTAAGAAGTAAGCTTATATTTTCTCTATCCTTCTTCTCATCATCGATTATAAAACATTTCAAAACGTTTTCCATCTGCTAACTTTCTTTAATAATTGGCAACGTAATAATCACTTCTGTCCCTTTCGACAGCCCTTCTGTATCAACCAGATCTTTTATAATTACATTGGCTTTAGCTTCTACTATTTCATTTAGAATTTCCAATCTTTCATTCGTATTTTCTGTTGCAATGGACAGATGAGAAGTCTCATTCTTTTTACTCTTCAACTTTTCTGACGCTTCTCTACCAATACCATTATCTATAACGTAACATACGACTGTATTGTTTTCTTTTTTAAGTTTTATGTGAAGTTTTCCTTTAAAAGGAGAATGCGAAAACCCATGAATAATCGCATTTTCTATATAAGGTTGAATTACCATAGAGGGGATTTTTGGGTTCTCATCTTCAAGAATAGGGTCTACATCAAATATTGCATCAAAACCTTCTTGATATCGACCTCGTTGCAAACTTACATAAGAACGTATTACATCTAATTCTGTATTGAAATCAATATAAACACTATCAGAACTGTTTAAAACATTCCGTATCAACCCAGAAAGTTCCGTCATATATTCATTAGCCTTCAGATTGTCTTTTTTCAAAATATAATTCTGCAAAGTGCTAAACGTATTGAACAAAAAGTGAGGATTCATTGACGCTCTAAGCGAGGTAAGTCTTGTTAATATCAGTTTTTCATTAATCTGATAGTACTTGATTTTACTTCGGTAGGCTCTAAGCATAAAAAATAGAATCGTAAAGAATAATAAGAATCCCAATAAATAACTTAACCATTTAGATTTGCTGACTTCTTTTTCGATTTCTGAATTCTTTTCCTMTAATCCAGATATAACTTCTTCTTTTTCTAACAATAAGTTCTTACTTTCATTTTTAGCGACCTCTTTGCTAACTTTTATTTTTAGTTGTAATGATTCTAAATCTCTGATTTCTCTAAGAGTTTTCAGGCTAGCTTTTATATTACCAGTTTTTTCATATAATTCAGACAAGTCTTCTTTTACTGTAATTAGATCAGAGACATCTTTTTTTCTTTCGAAGTATTTCTGTGATATTAAAAAGTATTCTAAAGCTTTTTCATAATTTCCCAAACCTGTCTGTATCGCTCCCATGGTATGCATTAATCCGGGATACAAATCATCTCCATCTTTGTAAGTTAAATTATCATTCTCCCAAGATATATTTGATCGAATGACCTGTAGTGCCTCTTTCGGCATATTTTTTAGATAGTAGGACCATGCAATATTATTGTACACCATAATACAATGCCTGGAATTTATTTTTTCTTCTTCACAACCTAAAGAAGCCATTCTAGAATAATATAGAATAGAATCAACCTGCTGATGAGGAAATGATGCAGATAAATTTAAGTATGTAGATGGTTTTCTTTTCTTAGTATCTGCAGAATCAATATAAGACAAAGCTTTTTTAAAATCCATCCTTGCTTGATCCTGATCTCCAATATCCAGAAATAATACACCTCTATTTAACGAAAGTTCCCATAAATATCTAGTGTTGTTTTCTTTATGCGACAACTCCAAACCTTCTCCAAAATACTCTAATGCCTTAATATATTCCCCTATACGGTTATGAATAGTTCCTAATCTACTTTTAATATGTATTAGACATTCTACATCATTACTTGCTTTGCAATTTTTTTCTAAAAACTCAAGAACTTGTAATGATCTAATATATTCTCTAGTGTTATTGGTAAAAAAGTATTCAATTCGTTTAATAGATCTTTGTAGGCTATCTATCTCATAACTATTTTGAATTAGAGCAAAGGCTCTATCATATATTTCCTTAGACTCGGCAATACGTTTCGCTTTAAAAAGACTGTCACCTTCTTTTATGAGTCTTTTCACAGATTTCTTTTCTAAATCATATGTTTTTTTCAGTTCTTTATCCAAGCCTTCTTGCCCCAAAATTGGAAGATGTACTAAAAAAAGAAAAAATAATAGAGAATTTCTAAAAAATAACATCAAAAAAGCGTTTGTTGTTTTATGGGACTTTCGTGCTCTAACAACCATTTTTTACGCCATAATCCACCAGCATAGCCAGTAAGTGATCCATCGCTACCCACAACACGGTGACAAGGGACTACAATCCAAAGTGGGTTTTTACCATTAGCTGAAGCGGCAGCTCGTATACATTTTGGGTCTCCAAGTCGTTTAGCAATATCCAGGTAACTAACTGTTTTGCCAAATGGAATTTTGGAAAGCTCATTCCATACTTTTTTCTGGAAATCTGTTCCTGATGGATTAAGTTTAATGTCAAAGTCATTCCTTTTTCCATCAAAATAATCTTGCAATTGTTTTACTGCTTCTTGAAGATTTTCAGGAATTGTTGTAGATTCTTTTTTCTGGGAATCATCTGTAATTGAAATTTCAGAAATACCTTCTTCATTCCCAGTAATAGATGCAATTCCTAACGGGGTTTCTATAAAAGCAGTAGTGATCATTCTTCCTGCTTTTCATTTAATATACCTAAACGTCTTGCTCGAGCTTCCCAATTTTTTCTAGCGAGTTCCTGCATATTCGAATCTTTATCACTTTCGTCCATAATCTCTAATCCCAAAAGTGTTTCGATAACATCTTCCATACTCACTAAACCACTAATAGAACCATATTCATCTACTACTAAGGCCATATGTTCTTTATGCTCTACTAACTTTTCGAATAAATCAGGAACCGGAACATTTCGATCTACCACAAATATTTTTCGCTTAAGACTTCCAAGGTTTTTTTCATGATTATCTTCAGCAACCTCTTTATACACCTCATCTTTTAGCACATATCCGGTTATGTTATCAGGATTATCAGCAAAAACTGGAACCCTGGAAAAACGAAGGTTTTTATTTGCTTCAAAGAACTCAGCTACGTTTTGCTCTTCAGGTGCTATTTTAAGCACACTTCGAGGAGTCATTATATCCTTTGCTAATATTGCTTTAAAATTTAAAAGGTTTCTAATCACTGTGGATTCTGATTCTTCAAAAACACCTTCTTCTTCTGCAATATCAGCCATTGCCGTAAAATCTTCTCTACTTAATACAGAACCATGATGTCCTTTTCCTCCAATTAATTTTGTGGTTAGTTGCAATATCCAAAGGATACCTGTCCACTTTAATGGCCAAATCAAAATGTTTAAAGCTTTCGCTGTAAAATTGGCAAGTTGTTTCCAATAGGTTGCTCCAATAGTTTTAGGGATAATCTCAGAAGCTACCAAAATTAAAACGGTCATAATGGATGATACAACACCAACCATTAGATCTTCGGTCATTTCCATACCTAAAATAGTGCGTGTTGTAGATCCATACATTTCTGCATAGGCTACTTTTGCCTGAACCCCAACCAAAATTGCTCCTACTGTATGAGCAATAGTATTAAGGGTAAGAATAGCTATTAATGGTCTGTCTACGTCCTTCTTTAATTTCTCTAAAGCTGTAGCATATGCTTTCCCTTCTTTTTTCTTAACATTGATAAAAGTTGGAGTAATACTCAATAATACCGCTTCCAGTATTGAACATAAAAAAGAAAAGAAAATAGATACAACTCCGTATACAAGTAGTAGTGCCATAATAATAAAATAGTTGGTTTTGCTAAAGTACGGATTTGGTATTCATTTGTAAAAATAAAAAGCAAGAATACTTACTTTACCAGCCTACATACTTTGGTGGTTTAATTCCGTTTAGATTAAGATACACTATTAGTTGTCCTCTATGATGGGTAACGTGATCTTGTAATAGATTTAAAATTTGAAGTTTTGACTTTGGTCCTGCAAAAAAATCTACTTTATCTGTTAAGGATTCTTCTGATGTACTTTCTACTCGATTGTAAGCCTTATCAAAAGATTCTTTGATAAATTTCACAATCTCATCTTTAGAACTTGGAGCACTTTCAGTAAACTTTTTCCTATCAAATTCTTCAGCAGAAAAATATGTTGTACTTAACCATGTCATATTACCACAAATATGAAGCAACTGATCCTTAAAATCCATTTCATTTTCTGTAGGTCTAAAACTGTATTTATCTTCTGGCATCGCCTCTGCCATTTCTAATAAATACGTTTTAGAGTTTTTCCATTTTTCTAAAAAAGCAGATTTTGGAGTTAATTGCTGCGCCATAGTGGGAAATGCAATAAGGAATAGTAAATAATAGACTGATTTCATTACTTAGAACTTACTTCATTCATATAGAATGCTATTGCCTGCAATTCTTCATCGGTAAATTTTTGTAATCGCGCAAAATTAGTTTTCATTACCGCATAATTCTCTGGATCTACAATTGGATCCTTCTTTTGTCTTAAAAATCCAACAACATCTCCATTTTGTTCTTTATAAATCTTCATAATATCAGCAACACTTGGCCCAACAGATTTTTTGTTCATTCTATGACAAGAGTAACAATTTCCTTTTCCTTTAAACAATTTTTCGCCTAATTCAAATTCAGGAGATACTGTTTTTTTCTTTCCTCCAATTACGATTTTTTCTTTTTCTTCTTTTTTTTCAGATTGGCAGCTTGTAGCCACAAATACAATACTCAGAAGTACAATAAAAATGTGTTTCATTTGTGTGATCTTATGAATTAAATAAATTATCGATATCCTTTTTAAATCTTTCTAAAAGGTCTTTAGAAAAGCTATTAATTAGTTTTTGTTCCTCAGCCTCTATACCATCCTTGGCCTCTGCAATTTTGGTCAAAGCATAGATCATAAAGTCATATTCTTCGTCTGGACCATGATCAGAAAAAACTTCAATTACCTTTTTATAAAGAGTTTCAATATCACCTTCGTTTTCATTTTCATAATCGAATGACCATTTAATTTCTTGTCCTTTAGGATGTGCTTTTAGTATTTCTTCCAATGCTTTTACTTCCTCTTTTTGAATAACGCCATCACTCATTGCAATCACATACAAAAGCTCTCCAAAAGTCTGATACAACCGATCTCTACTAACCATACATTAATCTTTAAAATTATTATCCTAAAAGCCGAACCACATCCTTTGCAAAATAACTTGCAATAATATTTGCCCCTGCTCTTTTGAACGCAAGTAATTGTTCCATCATAATGGCATCATGATCCAACCAACCCTTTTCTGCAGCCGCCTTGAGCATTGCATATTCTCCGCTAACCTGATATACAGCTACTGGAACATCCACTGCATCACTAACATCACGTAATATATCCAAATAAGACAATCCTGGTTTTACCATCACAATATCCGCTCCTTCTTCAATATCCATTAAGGTCTCTTTAATTGCTTCATCACGATTGGCAAAATCCATCTGATATGTTTTTTTATCTCCGAAACCTGGTGCCGAATCTAATGCATCTCTAAACGGTCCATAAAATGCAGAAGCATATTTGGCACTATAACTCATAATGCCTGTGTTTTTATAATTTTCAGATTCTAAAAGTTCTCGAATTGCCAAAATCCTTCCATCCATCATATCACTAGGCGCTACAAAATCTGCTCCAGCCTTTGCATGAGACAATGACATTCTCGCTAGTACTTCACAAGTGGGATCATTAACAATATATCCATCTTCAACAATACCATCGTGTCCATAAGATGAATAAGGATCCAAAGCTACATCGGTCATTACCAACATTTCTGGAGCTACCTCTTTTACGGTTTTAATTGCACGTTGCATCAAACCGTCAGGATTTAGAGCTTCAGTACCTTTATTATCTTTTAGATTGTCCGGTACTTTTACAAAAAGTAACACCGCTTTTAATCCCATTTCCCACAAATCCCTAACTTCTTTCTTTAACAAATCCAGACTGTATCGATAATATCCTGGCATCGAAGCTATTTCCTGTTGTACATTAGTCCCTTCCACTACAAAAAGTGGAACTAAAAAATCATTAGGTGTTATAATATATTCTCGAACAAGAGATCTGATGGCCTCTGAAGTTCGTAATCTTCTATTTCTGCGTAGTTGATGCATTAAAATGAGCTAGTAATTAATAAGAAACGTAAATATACCAACTTATCCCTTAATTTCTCAGTCAAGATTTTCATAAAATTAAACCAAATCAGTAACGATCTCTTCAAATGAACTACTAATTCCATTGAAGTCCATTTTAAAAACATAGAATGATAAAGAAATTCATGATTGTTATTGGTTTAATAATCGGTGTAATTGTTTTGATTGGTGCAGTTGGTATTTACTACACTAAACCAAATGAACAATTGATACTAGATTTTATTAAGAAAAATCCAGATAAAGCTGCGATAAAACTGATAAGAAACGACACGATAATTGCAGAAAAGAATTCTAATCGCATGATGCCTTTGGCAAGTACCGTAAAAATAATTATTGCCATTGAATATGCGATTCAATCTGCAAAAGGAGAAATAAATCCAAACGAAGAAGTTTCTATTGAACAACTAGCGAAATTCTATGTGCACAACACTGATGGTGGTGCTCATCCGAAATGGTTAGAATCTGTTAAAACCAAAATCAATAACAATAGTATATCCATTCGAGAAATTGCCAAAGGAATGATTCGGTATAGCTCTAATGCAAATACAGAATGGTTAAGTCAAAAACTTGGTTTGCAAAAAATTAATAAAAGAATTGAAAGCTTAGGAATAACTGACCATACAGAGATATATTATATCGTTTCTGCCTTATTTGTGGGAAAAGAAAAATTTCCAAATATCAAGGGTGAGGATTTAGAAAATAAACTTAGAGATCTAAGCATCGAAGAATATAAAGATATTACCAATAAGGTCCATTCAAAATTAGCCACAGATACTATTTATAAATCTGACAAGGGAGATCTAGGAATGAATATTCAAAGAATATGGTCCGATAACTTACCCGCTTCAACAGTACATGAATATGCAACCTTAATGCAAAAATTAAATTCAAAATCATACTTTGATTCAAAAACACATGAATATTTAGATGAAGTAATGGAAGGCCTAATGGAAAACCCAGCAAATCAAAAATGGCTTACCCATGCTGGAATGAAAGGAGGATCTACAGCTTTTGTATTAACAAAAGCATTTTATGCAACAGACAAAAAAGGTAATAAAACCGAATTAGCTTATTTTTTTAATGATTTGGGAATTATACAAAATACTAGGCTTCGAAACAGTATGAATCAATTTGAACTAACAATATTAACCAATAAAGAGTTCCGTGAAAAAATTGAAATCACATTAAGAAATTAAACCAAATCTGTAACAATATCTTTAAATGAGCTACTAATTAGTTAATAGATGAGATTGCTAGGTTCTAATTAGAAATATGCATCTTAAAAAGTTAGTTAGTTAAATGCTGAAAATCACGATATGAGACTTCTGTTTCTATCGTGATTTTCTTTTTATATCATCCTATTGTAACAATTAATTCTGCCATTCGTCTTCTTGATATATTATAAACCAAGCAACCATTGTAGCTATTTCTGCGTCTATATATAGAGATCAAAAAACGAAATCATCAAATCATGAATATCAAAAAACTTACAGTATTATCCATTGCCATTTTATCTGGTTTAATTGTATCTGCACAAACGATAACCTCTACTGTTGTTGACAAAAAAACGAATGAACCCATTCCTTATGCGACTATAGAATTAGCAAAAAACAGAGGTGTCATAACAAATGAAGAAGGAAAGTTTAGCATCACACTCGATGAAAAACTGGCGAAAATAGATTCTATTTATATCTCTTCTATGGGATATCAAAAGGTTGGAATTGCCTTAAATTCTATAACCGATAGTATTATCTATATAGAACCCAAGGCAATCGAACTCAGTGGTGTATTTATATCCAATAAAAACTTAAGTATCGATGAAATTATAGATAATGTAAAAGAAAATCTAACCCAAAACTATAGCGCCGATTTATCACATAAAAAACTGTTTTATCGACAATCTGACTTTAGTGATTTGCACAAGATAAATGTGAAATTTAAAAAATCTACTATTAAGGAATTCAACAAGAAATTTATCGATAGCGTGATCTCTATTATCCCAAGAAAATCTGCTTATTATACAGAAGCTTTGTGTGATTTATACGGAGATTATGATAAGCAAAAACTAAATATTATTAAAGGAGCAGAATTATATGATAAAAGTAATGATGGCTCGATGGAAGCTTTATCAGATAAACTCGAAGATATCCTAAAAAAGAATGTGAAACCAAATTCGTACTTAAAAATTAAATCAGGTTGGATTTTAGGTACTAAAGTTCAAATGGACTCTATTTTTGATGCTAATGAAGAAGCTGCAGAAGTGAAGGAAGAAATAGAAAAACCGAATAAAAATGAAAATAATTATTTTCTAAATTATAGAAAGTCGTCGTTAAAAAGTTTATTATCCAGCATGTTCTTTCAAGAGGACTCTAAGCTTAATTTTATTGATAAGTCAGGTAGATATAGGTTTGAATTAATCGACTATACTACCATCGATGATAGCAGTGTGTATATTATTAATTTTGAACCAAAAAGAGGTGCCGATTTCAAAGGGACTATGTATGTAAATACGGAAGATTTTGCTATTATGAGAGTTGATTATGAAAATGTAAAAAACCTGAGAAATTTTGGACTCTTGGGTATTAGTTTTCATGATACAATGTATAAGGGGAAAACAATTTTTGCAAAAGGTGCAGATGGAAAATATGGTGTACGTTATATAGAAAAAACAAGAGGAAATGTATTTGGAATTGATCGACCACTAAAGATCATTGAAAAAAATAAGTTTGTAAAAGGAAGACGTAAACAAAATGAGCTATCACTGGGACTTGATATTGGTGCTGGAGAAATTAGCAAGTATGAAGTGGTTGTTTTTGATTCAAAGCCTATTACCGAAAGTGAATATCAAAATAGCACAGAGAACAAGAGTATTAAACCACAGTATCTTTCTAAATATGACCCGGAATTCTGGAAAGGTTACAATATCATAGAACCTAATACTGCTATTAAACAATTTACGGCTATTGAAGGAGATTCATAATGACAAACAATTCCTTGCTTATCATTGATTAGTCGTTCACTATTACTATCAAAAGTTTTAAGTAATAGCCTTATCAATCAGTAAGTAACTTGTTTTATTTTAAGAATAAATTACCATATTGATATAGTTTTTAGTCGTAACTATGTAATGTATACAACAGAAGTTAGACTTTTATCTTAAAACAGGACGAATCTACTGATCTATGAAAATGAATAAGATAACATTATTGATTCTTGGTATAGGATTAGTTTTTTCTGCTGCACAAGCGCAAACCATACGCTCGAAAGTAGTTGACAAAAAAACAAATCAACCTATTCCTTATGCAACTATACAAATTGGAGAAAATGAAGGTGTAGTTACCAATGAAGAAGGAAGCTTCAATATTACCTTAGATGACATTCAAGCTAAAAAAATAGATTCTATATACATATCCTCTATGGGTTATGCAACCGTAGGTGTATCCGTGCAAAGCATTACCGACAGTATCATTTATATAGAACCTAAAGCCATAGAATTAAAAAGTGTATTTATCTCCAATAAAAATCTTGAAATTGATGATATTATCGATAATATAGATGATAATATGGAAGATAATTACCGATCTGATCTATCCCAAAAGCGACTTTTCTTTAGAGAAACTAATACCAATTTTATTAAAAAAATGGATATTAAGTTTAAGAAATCTACCATTGAAGAAATCGATAAAAAATTAGTGGATAGTATATCTAAAGTAATTCCGAAAAACTCCGTTTTTTATGCTGAAGCTTTGTGTGATTTTTACGGAAATGCAGATAAGCAGAAGCTAAGAGTTATTAAAGGGGCTCGCCTGTATGACAAGAATAATAACGGTTCTATAGAAGGTATTTTTAAGAAAATGGAGAAAATTTTCAAAGACAATGTAAAACCTAATTCTTACATCAAGTTTAGATCCGGCTTGTTTAGCCAAAAAGTACAGGTAGATTCTATTTTACAAAACAATCAAGATGCAAAAGATATTGCGGATGGAATTGAAAACCCAAAGGAAAATTTGTTTTTCAAATCCAGAAAAATGAATCTCAAAAACCTTTTTAATCAAACATTTAATCAATCTGACACAAAACTAAATGTGATCAAAAATTCAGGCAGATATACTTTTGAACGTGTGGATTATACAATATTGGATGATGTAGGAGTTTATGTGATTAAGTTTACACCAAAAAGAAGAGGTGATTTTGAAGGAACGATGTACGTAAATACCGAAGATTTTGCAATCATAAGAATTGATTATCAAAATGTAAAACGTTTAAGAAGCTTCAATTTATTAGGCATCAGTTTTCAAGAAAATGGATATAGGGGAACTACCATTTTTAAGAAAGGTGCTGATGGTAAGTATGGAGTTAAATTCATTGAAAAGGTAACTGATAACAAATTTGGGGTTGATCGACCTTTAAGTATTATAGAAAAGAACAAATTCGTAAAAGGAAGGAATAAACAAAACCAAGTATCTCTAAGCTTAGATGTAATTAGTTATGCAAAAAACAAGTACGAAGTCATCGTATTCGATACTAAAACCATTACTGAAGGTGTATACAAAAACAGCAAAGAGAACAAAAACGTACAATCTACCTATTTGTCAAAATACAATCCCGATTTCTGGAAAGGATACAATATCATTGAACCTAATAGTGCTATCAAGCAGTTTAAAACTATCAATGAAGAAATTGAAGAATAGTATCCACCCTTAACACCATCATATTCCTGTATGAAGTCTGAAATACTCTTCAGAAAAGCTCAAAAACAAGATGCATTACAACTGTCTATTCTTTATAAACAGGTGTACATGAAAACTTATGCTGTAGAAGGGATCACTCATGAATTTGCCAATTTTGCATCCCATAAATTCTCAATAGAAGCTATTAAAAATAAAATCGAAAAAGAAAACTCCATCATCATAGCTACTTATAAAGATAACCCAGTAGGAGTAGCTGAAATTGTATATAACAGTATATGCCCAATAAGAAATATCGTTTCTCCTGAATTAGGCAAGTTATATGTTTTGGATTGGTTTTTTGGAAAAGGAATTGGCTATGGTTTATTAAATCATGTGGAAATAGAGTTAAAAAATAAGAGTCATGAAGAATATTGGCTTTGGGTGTATATAAAGAACAATAGAGCTATTTCATTTTATGAAAAACAACATTTTACATGTATTGGTAATGCTTTCTTTGATATGGAAATGAATAGTTATGAAAATAAAGTAATGCGAAAAGCACTAGTGTGATATCTATTTTACTTAATTAACTTAAGTGTCTTTAATAGAGCTTCAAAATAATAATCTTCTTGTTTAGGAATAATTTTAGCTTTATACGCAGTATTTTTAATTACATAGTATGAAGGTGTCTCTTCCACATTGTTTTGATGTAGATTTACAATATTCTGAATAAAATCATTAATTAATAACACCTCATCATAGGTAATCTCTCTTCTAAAAGTAGGTTGATCACTTTTATAGACTAAGTAGTCATTGCGAAAACTGATCGATTTTTTTGATTCCCCAGATTTATGAAATTCAAATGTAAAATCCTGCGAGGCAAATATTTTATTAATATTTTCTACTGTTGGTTCTACCTGTTTAGCACAACTCATCAAACCAAAACATGTTATCAGCAGGATAAATCTTTTCATATAATATAGGGATAGTGTTTTTTTCAATTCCTCTTATAGTAAGGAATATATAACAAAAAAGGTATTGATTATGTTATCAATACCTTTCTCTTAAGTTTTATTAAAATCCAATTAACCTAATTGTACCTTTTTTTCTTACTTTGAAGCTAATCGCTTAATAGAATTTTCGAAATCTACATTTTCAAGATTACTGATTAGAAGTCCAATTCCTCCTGATCTTGAAGCTACGATATATTCTGCTTGATATTTCTTTTCCATTTTATACCCTTTCAAGTATTTTAACTTCACGATTTTTGAAGTAGGAGTAAAGAAAAATCTTCCATGAATTCTTTTGTAACGAACATCTTGGCTTTGCGCTTCGTCTTTAAGTTGTCTACTTAAAGCTTCCACTACAGTTGCAGCTCTATGCTCATCTAATTGATAATAATCACAAGCGTAGATAAAAACATAATTTTCAACGTTTTTTTCATCTACGAATAATTGAAAATCAACGTTTTTATTTTCGATTTTTTTCAATTCTTCTAAAGCGATTTTCTTGAATTTAGGACTGTCACTTAAAGAATCTAGTCGTGTCTTAAACTGTTCAGGGCTTGTTTTCTCGTACCCCTTTGTCAGCATAATAGTATTCTTACGAAACTTTATAGTGTTTTTTGAAAATTTGGCAAATTTGGGTTTCTGCACACCATCCGAGAAATAATCACATCCCGTCAGAATGACCGCAGTTAATAACAATAGTAGAATTTTTTTCATAGAAATCTGGGTGTTAATTGGTTAAAAATTATACAATAAGCCTCATAGGTTATCGCAAGGTAATAAAAAAAACCTTATAATCAACACTTTATCCTAATTTTTATGCACTTTAACGATTAAAATTTTTGAATTTACCGTTTTTTACATGCTTTTTCGTAAGATTACACCCACTCTATGGGTTGTTTTAACACAGAAAGCAAACGTGCCTCTTCACTTCCAACTACTGGATGATGATCGTACCTCCACTGTACTTGAGGTGGTAAACTCATCAAAATACTTTCAATTCTCCCATTAGTTTTTAAACCAAATAAAGTCCCTTTATCATGCACCAAGTTAAACTCTACATATCGTCCTCTTCGAATTTCTTGCCAGTCCTTTTGTGAATCCGTGTAACTCATGTCCTTTCTTCGTTCTACAATGGGTATATAAGCCTCCAAAAAACTATTCCCTACTTCAGTCACAAAATTATACCAGTCTGACATTTCTTTACGCTCAGTCTTTTTGCAATAGTCAAAAAATAAGCCACCTACTCCTCTACCTTCACCTCGATGTGCATTGTGGAAATATTCGTCGCATTTCTTTTTATAAAGTGGGTAGAAACTTGAGTCATGTTTATCGCAAGCTATTTTACAAACTTGATGAAAGTGTTTTGCATCTTCATCAAATAGGTAATATGGTGTCAGATCTTGTCCTCCACCAAACCAACTATCTACGATAGTTCCTTCGGCATCATACATCTCAAAATATCGCCAATTAGCATGAACAGTAGGGACCATTGGACTTTCAGGATGCAAAACTAATGATAAGCCACAAGCAAAAAAATCTACATCTCCTACATTAAAATAACTTTGCATTGTTTTTGGAAGTTTTCCATGAACTCCAGAGATATTGACTCCTCCTTTGGCAAAAACAGCTCCATTCTCTATAACTCTGGTTCTTCCACCTCCACCTTCTTCACGCTTCCAAAGATCTTCTTTAAACGTTGCCTTTCCATCTATTTTCTCAACTGCAGATGTTATCGTGTCTTGTAAATCTTGTATGTACTGATAGAACTTTTCCTTCATTTTTTTGCTATGCTTCAATTTTTGAAACTTCTTCAGAAGCTTCCTTAAGAATCAAACCTTTTTTRTCTAATATCGTTACGGTTTCTGTTGAGGCTGCAACGACAGAAATTGGTAATGTTATAATAAACCCTATAATAGGAATAAAGAGCATTAACATAAATACAATTCCATTTCCTATAGCAGTTCCTCTATTTTTACGAACAAATTCAATACTATCTTTATATTTAAAATGACGTTCCATGGTATAATCCATGTTACCAAAACCAATGTAATAGGCTTGGATCGCAAATATCAATATAGTAGCCACAATTCCGATTACTGGTATTAAACTAAGGATAAGCAATGGGATGATAAACAATAGTTCTCTAAATAGATTTCTAATGTTAATTCGTATACCACGGATTAATTGTTCTCTAAACGAGGTGTTACGATGGATATGCTTTGTATGTTGATCACCTAAAATATGTGCTTCTACTTTTTCTGAAACAGGACTCATAAAAGGTGCTGATAATGCCATTACAATATGTTTGTATAACACCAAGCCTAAAGCCAATATCAACAAAATACTAAAATACTTACTAATAATTGCGAAGGTTTCTGAACCCCAATCCCAAACCCAGGCTTTTGCAATAAATCCTCCTATAGGATCTGACAAAAACCAAGACAATACAAAGAATAAAATTCCTGTAAGAAAACTGATAAGAATCGGTATGGCAAAATATTTCCATAGCCCTAATTTAGAGATCAACCCAAAGCTCCCAAAATATGCTTTAATACCGTTTATTATATTTTTAATCATGATACTACAAATTGGTTAACTCCTTATAAGTAGGCTTTTGAGCTAATTTGTTTCAAAATTAAGGTAGATTTATGAACTTTTTGTTTCTGAAATATAAACCATATTATCTCCAAATATCTTTGTTTGTTCTTTACTAGTAATCAATTTAGCTTTATTTAATTGCTCTCGTAAAAATGTAATCAGCTCCTCTTCAGAAGCATTTGTCAACTTTTTAAAATAAATTCTTCCTAATTTATTATTATGCAAATCCATCGCTTCCTCTAAAGCCTCATTGGGAGCCAGTTTTTCATGTAAATCGGTCACTTTTTTCGTCCAAAGCGCTGATTTAGTTTCATCGCCTGAAATTTTAAATACTTTTTGACATATTAGTATATTCCATAATGCGTGTCTAAAAGCATTTGCTCTTCCACTTAGATGATGCTCTTTACCATATAACGTATCACAAACGACCATTGTTTTTTTGGTAGCTGAAAGTGTAGGAACTATATAAAGTGGCCTCTGAATACCCAAGCCTGCTATTTTAAACAATTGTCTAAAATTAAAACGCTTAATCAGGCTTCTGATGTTCATTTTTATACTTTATATTCTTTTACAGCATCCACAAACGCCTTTGCGTTTTCTACTGGAATATTTGGCAAAATTCCATGACCAAGATTCACTACGTATTTATCTTTTCCAAATTCATTGATCATTTGTTTCACCATCTTTTTAATATCAGATGGAGGAGATAACAATCTAGATGGATCAAAATTACCTTGTAACGTGATATTTCCACCTGTAAGATATCTTGCATTTCTAGCAGAACACGTCCAATCTACACCTATTGCTGATGCTCCTGAATTTGCCATCTCATTTAACGCAAACCAACAACCTTTTCCAAAAACGATAACTTCAGTTTCTTCTTTTAAAGCATCCACTATTTGCTGGATATACTTCCATGAAAATTCTTGATAATCAACAGGAGAAAGCATTCCTCCCCAACTATCAAATACTTGTACTGCGTTGACACCAGTAGCTACTTTTTTCTTTAAATAAGCAATAGTAGTATCTGTGATTTTCTGTAATAATTGATGTGCAGCTTCTGGTTGGGTAAAACAAAACTCTTTTGCTTTATCAAAGTTCTTAGAACCTTGTCCTTGCACAGCATAACATAATATCGTCCAAGGTGATCCTGCAAAACCGATAAGAGGGACTCTATTATCTAACTTTTCTTTGGTCAAAGTAATCGCGTCCATTACATACCCTAACTCTTCATCAATATCTGGAATAATCACCTGATCAACATCTTTCTGAGTTCGAATAGGATTTGGTAACCAAGGACCAATTCCATCTTTCATCTGCACCTCGATATTCATCGCCTGTGGAATCACCAAAATATCACTAAACAATATAGCAGCATCTGGACCTATGATATCTATCGGTTGCACAGTAATCTCAGAAGCCAATTCTGGAGTTCTACATCTAGTAAAGAAGTCATATTTTTTCTTTAAAGCCATAAATTCTGGTAGATATCTTCCTGCCTGACGCATCATCCAAACTGGTGGACGCTCAACAGTTTCTCCTTTTAAAGCTTTTAGAAATAAATCATTTTTTATCATATCCGTTTATCAAAATATTTAACCGCTTGAACAATGACGTTCTCTACTGTCGGTTTATTAGCAATAATAATATTATTTGTATGTTTTTTTGCTTCAGAAGCAGTTGTATTTCCAATACAAAAAACCATACTTTCCTTTATTGAATTGGTTGATGTATAACTTTCTACTCCAGATGGACTAAAAAACAGTATTCCATCAAAATTTCTATCTATTTTCTTASATGCTCTATAAGTATTATAAACGATGATCTCTTCTAAACTTATATTATTTTGGGAAAGAATAGATGGTAATTCATTTCTTCTCAGATTACCACAAAAAAATTGAAATTGCTCTTTCTGATAGTGCTTTACAATAATTTCAGCAAGGTCTTTTGCATTCTGTGCCGTTTCGTAGACTTCAAATCCCTCTTGTTCTAATAATTTCTTGGTATTATCTCCTACACAAAAACACCTTTTGATACTAACCTCAGAATTTACAATTGCCTTTACCGCATTCTTACTTGTAAATATCGCATTCTGTATAACATCTTTTATATCAAAACTTACAAATTCAATCTCAATCGCATTATACGCTACAAATCCAATTCCAGAATTTAAAAGCAATTCTTTTTGCGAATAAGAGAGTGTTTTAGTGGATAATATGGTAGAATTGGTTTCCAAATTATTTTAACTCTGCTTTGATGTTCTGCATTAATTCTTTACCTCCATTATTTAAAATCTCTTCAGCGCACAATACACCAAAATCCTTCTTATTCTTAATTGAGGTTGTTTTCTCTATTTCAATCTTTTCCTTTCCATCTAAACTAAACAGAGCTCCTACAAAATGAATTTGATCCTCATTGATTTTTGCCAAAGCACCAATAGGTGCAGTACAACCACCTTCTAACTTCCTCAAAAATTCTCGTTCTATGTGTACACAAATTTTGGACTCTAGATGATTTAGTTCTGAAAGTGCTTCTAGGCAATAGGAATCGTTTTCTTTAGCCACTACCAACATAGCTCCTTGAGCTGGAGCTGGAACCATCCAATCAAGATCTAAATATTCCTTTGGTTTTAAGTTAATTCTTTCTAATCCAGCGGCAGCAAAAATCGCTCCATTCCAATCACCATCTTTTAACTTTTGCATCCTGGTATTCACATTACCTCTAAGGTCCTCAACATCATGAGTTGGGTATTTATGTAGCCACTGAGCTTTCCTTCGTAAACTTCCAGTTGCAATTGTTCCTTTTTCTTCTAAAAATTCAAGTCCTTTATGCAAAAGAATGTCCTGAACATTTGCCCTTTCTAAAACTGCAGCTTCTACAATACCTTTTGGCAATGCTGTTGGAACATCCTTCATAGAATGCACAGCAATATCTATATCATCATTGATCATAGCAACATCCAGTGTTTTAGTAAAAATACCAGTGATTCCTAATTCGTACAAAGGCTTATCTAAAATAATATCACCAGTAGATTTAACAGGAACAAGGACGGTTTTATATCCAAGGTTTTCTAATTTTTCCTGTACTGTACGAGCTTGCCACAGTGCCAATTCGCTATCTCTTGTACCAATTCGGATTGTTTTGTTTGTCACTATTTGTCTTGTATTTGGAATACTTTCTGAATCAACTCAATACTTTCGTCAGAAGCTGTATTTTCATCCTTGAGATGACTAGCGAAATGATTGGTTATTTTTTGTATAATTCGATCACTAATAATAGTAGCCTGTTCTTCGTTAAAATCCGCTATCTTTTTGCGTTGCAAATTGATTTCTGCATCTTTAAAAGAAGTCAACTTATTTTTTAGTGCTTTAATCGTTGGAGCAAACTTTCTAGTTTCTAACCAACTATCAAATTCTGATTTTACTTCTTCAATTATAGCTTCTGCCTTTGGTATATGTACTTTTCTTCGCTGTAAAGTATCATCAGTAATTTTAGACAAATCATCCATATGCACCAAAGTAACGTTAGGTAAATCCTTTACATTAGAATCCACATTCTTTGGAACCGATAAATCTAAAATTAATAGTGGTTTATCTGTATTGATACTTTCTTTTGTAATTGTAGGGTTTTGTGCTCCGGTAGATACGATTAACACATCAGATTGATTTACCTCTTCTTTAAGATTTTCAAAGTCTTTCACAATAAGATTGAACTTTCCAGCAACCTTTTCAGCTTTGTCTCTAGTTCTATTGATTAGAACAATGTGATCATTCTTGGTGTGCTTTACCAAATTTTCGCACGTATTTCTACCGATTTTTCCAGTACCAAAAAGTAATATATTTTTATCCGAAACGTATGGTACTCTAGCCAAAATGTATTGGACAGCAGCAAAACTTACAGAAGTTGCTCCACTAGATATTTCAGTTTCATTCTTAATCCTTTTACTAGCTTGAATCACTGCATTCGTTAAGCGTTCCAGAAAAGGATTGATCATTTGTATTTTCTTCGAAACTCTGAATCCTGCCTTTATTTGACCAATAATTTCAAAATCTCCTAAAATCTGACTATCCAAACCAGTACCTACTCTAAAGAGATGATTTACTGCCTTACTATTTTTATGAACGTAGGCAACTTTTTCAAACTCTTCTACTGTTCCAACAGTATGTTTGCACAAAAGTTTTATTAATTGAAATGGATGCTGAGCAAAACCGTATAATTCAGTACGATTGCAAGTGGACATTACTAAAAGACCTTCTATTCCATCTTCTTTAGCTTCTTCTAGAACTAGGCTTTTAGCATCTTCGGTAAGACTAAAATGACCACGCACTTCAGCATCAGCCTTTTTGTAGCTGAGACCAATAGCATAAAAATGTGTTCCTTTCGTACGTAGGTGAGGTTCCATCGGGCTGTCTCAATTTTTCCGTAGCAAAAATATCCTACATCTAGTGTAAAAAATAACGCTTAAAGGTTTTTAAGTATCGAAATGGGTTGTTTATTTCCAGAAATAAGGCAAATCGGGTAAAAACACCTATTTTTGTATAGATCCCAAAGATTACAAAACAAATAATTTAGATTTATTCTAAATAAATATCATATGGAATATGGAAATACAGTTAAAAAATAACGCTCCAGGCATATTGGAAGAAACCATGATAGAGGATGGATTCTTTATTCTAAAGTTTCAAAACGAAACTAATGATATTCAACGAATTATAAGAGATATCAATAGCAGTTACATTCAATTTCATTTTTGTGTAAAAGGAAATACGAAGTTTAATTTTAACAATGGAAGCTATTCGATACCGTTACCGGCTAAAAAATCGCTTTTATTGTATAATCCACAAAGAGATCTTCCTATGAATTTAGAAATGGAAAAAGATTCGTGTCTGATTTCTTTGATTATTTCTATTAAAAAATTTCATTCTCTATTTTCTAAAGAAGCTGATTACATTCCATTTTTAGGAGAGGGTAACCGCGATAAAAAATATTACACGGATGCCGACATTTCTCCTTCTATGACTGTAGTTTTAAATCAAATTTTAAATTACAACTTACATAAGTCAATTAAACTTCTATATTTCAAAGGGAAGTCATACGAATTACTTAGTTTATATTTTAATAAACCTGAAGATGCAGATATAGATCAATGTCCATTTCTTGTAGATGAAGAAAATGTTCTTAAAATAAAACAGGCTAAAGAAATTATCATTTCTAGAATGGCTGAGCCTCCAACTCTTCAGGAGTTATCGAAAGAAATAGGATTACCTCTAGGAAAACTGAAAGATGGATTTAAGCAAATCTATGGAGAACCTGTATTTGCATTTCTTTTTGACTATAAAATGGAAGTAGCACGCCAATTATTAGCCTCTGGAAGTCACAATGTAAATGAAGTTGGCTTAAAGGTAGGATATAGCACCGCCAGCCATTTTATAGCAGCTTTTAAAAAGAAATTTGGCACCACTCCAAAAAAGTATGTGATGAACCTGAGTTAACATTGTCTCTACGATTCTTTTACAGGAATACCTTCTCCCTTTTGTAAAGAAACTATGGAATCATACATTCCTCTATCGTCAACATCTGGATCTGCCAAAACAGAAACAAACTCAAAATGTTCTAACAATTCTAAGATAAATGGTAGTTTATCTTTTTCTACGTCTACAATAATACGTTTCATGTCAATGCTTTTTTGATCTTATAAAAATAAGAAAATATTATCTGAGACTCTTCTGTTTATTACATTTTAACGTGTGCTCAATAATTTCAGTAATGATTGTTAAAATAAGATTTGTACGCCCCAATTAACAATTACAATTAGTAATTCCTAGATCATTAAGTCTTATTATAATTTTATGATCTATCCATAGAATAGTTTGTATTTTTACCTCTCGAAAAAGAAAAACTATGAGTAAAGGTGTACTTCTTGTTAACTTGGGATCTCCTGATAGTACGAATCCAAAGGACGTAAAGAAATATCTTGGTGAGTTTTTAATGGATCCAAGAGTCATAGATGTTCCTTTATGGGCCAGAACATTATTGGTAAAAGGAATAATTCTAAATACCCGTCCAAAAAAATCTGCAGCTGCCTATAAAAAAATATGGTGGGATGAAGGTTCTCCTTTAATTGTTCTTTCTGAAAGATTGCAAAAAAAAGTTGCTGAGCGTACTACAATTCCTGTCGGACTAGCGATGCGATACGGTTCTATGAGCATTCTAAAAGGATTACAAGAATTGCATGAAAAAGGGGTCGATGAAGTGCTGATTGTTCCTTTATATCCTCAATTCGCAATGGCTACTACTGAAACTATTTTAGTACTTGCTGAAGAATTGAGAAAAGAACATTTTCCTCATATGAAAATCTCCGATATTCCTGCATTTTATAACAAAAAGGAATATATCGACGTATTAGCTACTAGCATTTCCGAACACTTAGGAGGTGTTGAATATGATCATCTTTTATTTAGTTACCACGGTGTTCCTGAGAGACATATTAGAAAAAGTGATGTCAGCAATGGAAACTGTAAAATGGATGGAAAATGCTGTTTTAAGAAAGGTTCAGTACAACATGAATTCTGCTATCGTCATCAATGCGAAATGACCACAGTTCAGGTAGCTAAAAAATTAGGACTCAAAAATGGAACTTATTCTACTTCGTTCCAATCCAGATTAGGTTTTGATCCCTGGTTACAACCTTATACAGATAGAACTATAGAAAGAATGGGGAAAGAAGGTCTTCAAAAAATGGCCATCGTTACTCCAGCCTTTGTATCTGACTGCTTAGAAACCTTAGAAGAAATCGCTATGGAAGGTGAAGAAATTTTCCATGAAGTTGGTGGAAAAGAATTTACAACAATTCCTTGTTTGAATGATCGCGATGACTGGGCGGATGTACTTGGAAACTGGGTAAATGAATGGGTTGAAGAAAAAATTCCAGTGCAATAATGGCAAAAGCAAGCTCAGAAGCTTTAGGAACTAAACCCATCGGAAAACTACTTATTCAGCAGGCAGTACCAGCCTCTATTGGAATATTGGTCATGTCTCTAAATATGATTGTAGATACTGCCTTCCTAGGAAACTGGATAGGTGGTCTTGCAATTTCTGCAGTTCAAGTGGTCATTCCTTTTACTTTTTTTATTGGTGCGATTGGATTAGCTATAGGAATTGGAGGAAGTTCGGTATTATCCAGAGCCTTGGGTTCTGGAGATCAGGAAAAAGCATTACGAGTTTTTGGTAATCAAACCACCTTAACTTTTTTAATATCAGGATCTCTGGCTTTAATAGGACTGATTTTTCAAGATTTTTTTATAGGTTTTCTAGGAGCTGAAGAATCTTTTAAAGAGTATGCACTTATTTATTATAGAATAGTACTCTACGGCATTGTTATGCTTTCTATGTCTATGATGGGCAACAATGTAATCCGTGCAGAAGGAAAACCAACATTTGCAATGGTAGCAATGATATTACCTGCAATTGGTAATATTTTTCTAGATTATATCCTGATTAATGTACTAGGCTACGGAATGGAAGGTGCCGCATGGGCTACTTTTATAAGTTATGCGATTTGCTTTGGCTTTATATTGTGGTTTTTTATTGTTAAAAGCGAATTGCCTCTTAACGCTGAATCTATCAAACTAAAAAAGTCTATTGTAAATGAAATTAGCGGACTTAGTTTTGTTACTCTTGCCAGACAAGGCACAATTGCAGTATTAGGGATTTTACTAAATAACGTTCTAGGAAATTATGGTGATGAATTGGATATTGCTTCGTATGGTATTATAAGAACAGTCTTAATGTTCTCTCTTTTTCCTGTGATTGGAGTCAATCAAGGTTTTATGCCTATTGCAGGATATAATTATGGAGCCAAAAAATTTCAAAGAGTTAGAGAATCTATTAATACATCCATTACGTATGGAGGAATATTAGCAATTCTTATATTCCTGATAATAATGGTTTTTCCTCATCAGTTTATTTCTATTTTCGTAAGTACCAAAGAATCTCTTGATCCAGAAACTCTTGCCAACAATAAAGAAATTCTTCAAAGAACACCCTCAGCCCTTAGAATTGTGTTTTTAGCTACTCCAGTAATTATAGTACAGCTTATCGGTTCAGCTTATTTCCAATCCATTGGAAAGGTGATTCCTGCCTTACTTTTAAGCTTAACAAAACAAGGATTCTTTTTGATCCCTCTTATTATAATGCTCCCTCCTTTTCTTGGCGTTCTTGGTGTTTGGATAGCTTTTCCTATTGCTGATGTACTTTCTACAATAGTAACAGGCTATTATTTAAATAGAGAGGTTAGAAAAACATTAGCACTTCCAAAAGTTACTTAATCAAGATATTTCTTGTAACATGATCAAACCTTAACTGCAAGCTAAGGTTAAAATTACGTGAAAATCTTTTTCAATAAGCATTTATTCCAGATTTTAGTAGACCGTCAAATCTACACAAACATTAATCTATCTTATTAGGTATAAACTATAAACTCAACTAAATGTACTCAAGAATCATCAAACTTACGCTTATTGCATTTCTCGTAATAGGCAATTTTTCATCAGTAAATGCACAAACGTATAAGGAAGAACTTTATGACGCCTTAGAATATAGACTAGTAGGACCTTTTAGGGGTGGACGAAGTGCTGCCGTTACAGGTGTTCCAGGAAAACCAAATTTGTTTTATTTCGGTGCTACAGGTGGTGGTGTCTGGAAAACTACGGATGGAGGAAGAACTTGGGAAAACATATCAGATGGTTTTTTTGGGGGTTCCGTTGGTTCCATTTCAGTATCCAAAAGTGATCCTAATGTGATCTATGTTGGTGGTGGTGAAAAGACGCTTAGAGGAAACGTATCCTCCGGTTATGGTGTTTGGAAAAGTGTCGATGCTGGAAAAACATGGACACAATCAGGTTTACCTAAAAGTAGACATATTCCAAGAATAGCTATTCATCCAACCAATCCGGATATTGTATACGCAGGTGTTTTAGGAAACATCTATAAGCCAACTCAAAACAGAGGTGTTTATAAAAGTACTGATGGTGGAAAAACATGGAACAAAGTACTTTTCGCAAATCAAGATGCTGGTGCAGTCGATCTTACTTTAGATCCAAACAATCCTAGAATAATATACGCATCTACCTGGAATGCCAGAAGAACACCATATAGTTTAAGTTCTGGTGGAGATGGTTCCGCTTTATGGAAAAGTACTGATAGCGGAAAAACATGGAAGGAAATTTCAAAAAATAAAGGCTTTGCCAAGGATACGTTGGGGATCATAGGTGTTACCGTTTCACCAGTGAATAGTGAAAGAATTTGGGCTATCGTAGAAAATAAAGAAAAAGGTGGGGTTTATCGTAGTGAAGATGGTGGCGAAACTTGGAATCTTTTAAATAGTGATCGTAGTCTTCGCCAACGCGCTTGGTATTACACGAGAATTTATGCAGATCCTAAGGATAAAGATGTAGTATATGTTGTGAATGTTTCATACCATAAAAGTAAAGATGGTGGAAAAAACTTTAGTAGCTTCAGAGCTCCACATGGAGATCATCACGATCTTTGGATAGCTCCGGAGAACCCAAAAAGAATGGTAATAGGTGATGATGGTGGTGCACAAATTACTTATGATGGCGGTGAAACTTGGAGCACCTATCATAATCAACCAACATCGCAATTCTATAGAGTGACTACGGATAATAGTTTTCCATATAGAATTTATGCTGCTCAACAAGATAATTCTACTATAAGAATTAATCATAGAAGTACTGGATGGTCAATTTCTGAAGACGATTGGGAATCTACTGCAGGAGGAGAATCCGCACATATTGCTGTAGACCCAAAAAATAATGATATTGTATACGGAGGTAGTTATGATGGTTTTCTTACCAGAGTAAACCACAAAACTGAGACCGTTAGATCAATTAGTGTTTGGCCGGACAACCCGATGGGACATGGAGCTGAAGACATGAAGTATCGTTTTCAATGGAATTTCCCAATTATGTTTTCAAAACATAACCCTAATAGATTATATACATTCTCTAATCAAGTTCATGTAACAGAAAATGAAGGACAAAGCTGGGAAGTAATCAGCCCAGATCTTACAAGAAACGATCCTAGTAAACTAAAATCTTCTGGAGGTCCTATCACTCAGGATAATACATCCGTAGAATATTACTGTACCATTTTTGCAGCTGCAGAAAGTCCTCTCAAAGAAGGGCTTTTATGGACGGGTAGTGATGATGGATTAGTTCATGTAAGTAAAGATGGTGGAAAAAATTGGAGTAATGTAACTCCAAAGGGAATGCCAGAATGGATGATGATCAATAGTATAGAACCAAGTCCTTTTAATGAAGGTACTTGCTATATTGCCGGAACTCGATATAAATCTGGTGATTTCGCACCGTATCTATACAAGACTACTAATTATGGACAGTCTTGGACAAAAATAACCACAGGAATTCCAAGTGAACACTTTACCAGAGTACTTCGAGCAGATCCTAAACGAAAAGGGTTATTATACGCAGGCACAGAGACTGGAATGTACATTTCATTTGATGATGGCTCAAATTGGAAACCTTTCCAGTTAAATTTACCCATAGTTCCTATCACTGATTTAGCACTAAAAGACAATAATTTAGTGGTTGCTACGCAAGGAAGAAGCCTTTGGATCATTGATGATCTAACAGTTCTTCATCAATTAAACAATACAATAGCTACTCAAAACTATACTCTTTTTAAACCAAAAGACACATATAGAATGCGTGGTGGTAGTTTCAAAGATTCTAAAACTGCTGGAACAAATCATCCAAGTGGCGTAATTACATATTTTAATCTTAAAAAGTTTGATAAGAAAAAAGATACGGTTGCTCTGACATATTTTAATACCAAAGGAGACACTATTGCTTCTTTTAGCACTAGCGCAAAGGAGAAAAAACATCAATTAAAAGATCTAGAAGAAGGAGCAAATCAATTTAATTGGAATATGCGTGGTGAAGGAGCCGAAAAATTAAAAGGAATGATCTTGTGGTGGGCAAGTCTTGATGGACCAAAAGCGGTTCCAGGAACTTATAAAGTAAGCTTAAACGTTAATGGAAAAGAAGTTTCTCAACCCTTCACCATTTTAGCAGATCCAAGAGCAGAAGCTACGCCTCAGCAAATGCAACAGCAGTTTGATTTTATTACTGATGTAAATAAAACAGTGGATAAAGCACACCAGTCGATTAAAAAGATCAGAAAAATCAATACGCAACTAAAATCGTTCTCCAAACAATATAAAGATGATGAAAAAACAAAGGATTTAGTAACCAAAGCTAAAGATCTACAAAAACAATTTGGAGAAATTGAAAAAGCACTATATCAAACTAAAAATAGAAGCGGTCAAGATCCATTAAATTTCCCAATAAAACTAACCAATAAACTTGGTCATTTAAATTCTTTGGTAGGAATGGGTGATTTCGGTCCAACAGCTCAGGATATTGCCGTGAAGAACGAATTGACTAAGCAAATAGAGACACAATTAAATCTATTTGACAAATTAATTTCAGAAGAAATAAAAAGCTTTAATTCAGAATTCAATACCTTGCAGCTCAATTACCTTTTTGTAGAATAACGCATGCAAGAATATTATGATTACATAAAAGCCCTGCACCTGATCTTTGTGATCACCTGGTTTGCAGGGCTCTTTTATATCCCTAGATTATTTATTTATCAAATAGAAGCTTCCGAAAAACCTTCTCCAGATAAAGAAATATTAGGAAGTCAATTAAAATTAATGGCCAAACGTCTTTGGTTCATTATTACGTGGCCTTCAGCTATTTTAGCAACTATTTTTGCCATCTGGTTACTATTATTACGACCTGGAATTTTACATAATGGTTGGATGCACGTAAAACTAGGATTCGTTGTTTTACTTTGGTTATACCACCTAAAAAGTCATCAGATTTTTAATCAACTACAAAATGGAATCGTAAAATGGACTTCCAATCAAATGAGATTATGGAATGAAGGTGCTACTATTATTCTTTTTGCTGTGATATTTTTGGTTATTGTAAGAGATGCGGTTAATTGGATTTATGGTGTTATCGGAATCTTATTATTGGCTGTTCTTTTAATGCTAGGAATCAAATTTTACAAAAGAGTGAGAGATAAAAACCAGAATGCTTAATTGAGTTTCACTTCAAAGACATACAAGTCAAAAAACAATCAAATTATCACCATTAGACATGCCGTGCCCGATGATGCCCAAGAATTACGAGAACTAAAACTACAATACTTAAAAAATACTCAGACCATACCATTATTCGATTTTGAATATCCTAATGATACTGATCAGGAAAGAGAAATGATCGAACGATATCAATCTGAAAAGAACAGTATTATTCTCGTAGCATCAATCGAAAATATTATGGTTGGTAATATTGATCTTACAGGTAGCTGGAGAAAGAAAATGGAACACACGGCAATGATTGGTATGGGAGTTCATACAAAATGGCAAAATCAAGGTATAGGAACGCTACTACTTCAAAATACTTTGGATTGGGCAAAAGAAAACCCAATTGTACATATAGCCTGGCTAGAAGTATATGCTTCCAACACTTCTGGAATTGCTTTGTATCATAAAATGGGATTTCAACAAGTGGGACGAATTCCAAATTTTTTCCTTGAAAAAGGAAGATACATTGATAAAATTATAATGAATAAGGACGTTTCAAAAAACTCAACATCCTGAACTACATAACCTTTACCTTATATACTTACACAAATGTAAATTCATAACACCTCAACTTCTAACAAAGAAAATCACTATAGAAGTAAAATCACTACACAACAAAACTCATTTAAATTTACGGTTATTTAAATATGAATTTCCCCATTTTCAGGGATGACTACAGAATATTTAATTTCTAGTTTTATCAAAAAAAAGATGAAACTTAGGGTTTTTGTGATTCTGGGAGTGCTAGTTTTCTTTGTAGCACTCATCATTTTCTTACTGCAGTCATTTACTTTTTATAATATCACAACTGCAAAATTGTTTAAAAGTTCTGAATTTGAAGAATATCCATTCATGGAAGAAGGAACATCATCAAAAAATTATATTATGAAACGTATGTCTTTTAGCAATAATCGATTACCAACCATAGTATATAATACTGAAAAAAACTTTTTTCTTGTCTACAATTATCATGATAAAGTACTAAAAATTAATGCTGAGGGAGAAGAAATTTTCTCAACTCCGCTTCTACCTGGTATGGAGTTCCCAGAATATTCTTCTTTTCTATTTACTCAAAACGAAGTATATGATTTTACACAAGATATAGTAGAACCCGAATATTTCAAGGAAGTAATTAATAAAAATCAGGAATTGTCATTAGATAAGTGGCAACAGGTGTACACCAAACTTTATAAGGATTCATCCGAAGTACTTTACGGAGAGTCGCTACCTCATCCTCAATCCGGATTTCTTATATATTGTAAAATAAATGGAAGTTGGATCAAATTGTATTCTCCAAAAAATAAAAAACACTATATCAGAGGTGGTCATGTTCATAAAGATAGAGATATATTACCAGCAAAGTTCACACCTTTGGTGCTTCTAAAAGACATAAAAAACAACAAATATTCTAATGATTGGAGTATCGATGATTTTGATGAAGGCCGAAAAAATCTTAGTTATTACAATCAAAAATATCGAGAAAAAGACAACATTTCTGTTATGTCCTATTGGAAAACTGGACAATTAGAAACCGCGCCATTTGGCTTTGACGCCATTGAATATTATAATCTCACAATTGATGGAGAAACTCTCAAGTTTAAGGAATCTGCTATAAAAGGTATTCTTGGTAATTGGATACGATATATAGATCAATACGCATTACCGATAGATTATGAAAAAAAATCTAATGTATTATTTCTACGATATAGTTATTTAAGTAATATGAACTTCGATCGGAGTAAAGGAGTGTATATTATTAAGAAAAAAAAGAATTAAATTCCTTTCTTCCTTGTAGACTTACAGATTAGCACATAATATCGGGAGAACTGAACAAGAAAAGTATGCAAAAACTTTAATTATAGAATAATAACATCATAAACCTCCTTAAAGAACATGATTTATTGCATTTATCCTGATCTTTTTACATTCTTAATTCCGACTTCGTAATTACTTTGTATCTTCGTGTAATTTTTTAACCGAGTACTGATATACGCATATGATTAAATCCATGACAGGTTTTGGGAAGTCAATCCTTCAACTTCCAACAAAGAAAATCACAATAGAAGTAAAATCTCTGAATAGCAAAAACCTAGATTTAAACGCTAGGATTCCTTCTCAGTACCGAGAAAAAGAGTTAGAAATGCGTAAAACCATTGCCAAAACATTGGTAAGAGGAAAAGTAGATTTTAGCTTATATGTTGAAGTAACTGGTGAAGAAAACTCCACTAAAATCAATAAAGATATTTTAATGGATTACGTTAAGCAGTTAGAATCCATTCATAATCCAGGTGATAGACTAGAAATCATAAAGATGGCTGTTCGTATGCCTGATGCCCTAAAAACTGAACGTGCCGAAATTGATGAAAAAGAATTTGTTGCTATAACAAAAGGATTAAACGATGCTTTAGATGCTATTGAAAGCTATCGAAATGATGAAGGAAAAGCATTAGAAAAAGATTTCAATATTAGAATCGAAAATATTGGAGATCTATTGCAAAAAGTAATAAAAATTGATCCAGAACGGATGGAATCTGTTAGAGAACGATTACATAAAGCTGTGTCTGAATTAAAAGAACAAGTCGATGAAAATCGTTTTGAGCAAGAGCTGGTATATTATTTAGAAAAGTTTGATATTACTGAAGAAAAAGTTCGACTAGCAAATCATCTAGAATATTTTAATACTACTTTAAACACAAAAGACTCTAATGGTAAGAAACTAGGTTTCATTACGCAAGAAATCGGAAGAGAGATTAATACTATCGGTAGTAAATCCAATTATGCTCCAATGCAACAATTGGTGGTACAGATGAAAGATGAATTAGAAAAAATCAAAGAACAATTGCTTAATATCTTATAATAACACATTAGCTATTTCTAAAATGTTAGCGTATTAAAAAACAATCCTTTACCCTATTGGGAAAACTTATATAAATGAAACAAGGAAAACTTATCGTACTATCTGCTCCATCTGGTAGTGGTAAAACTACATTAGTTAAATATTTACTTCATAAAGAAGAATTAAATCTTGATTTTTCTATATCTGCTGCTTCCAGAGAACCACGTGGAGGCGAAATACATGGAAAAGATTATTATTTTCTGTCATTACGAGAATTTAAAGACAAAATTAAGGCTGATGAGTTTTTAGAGTGGGAAGAAGTATATCGAGATAATTTTTATGGTACACTAAAAACAGAAGTTCAACGAATCTGGGATAAAGGGAAACATGTCATTTTTGATATCGATGTTGTTGGAGGATTAGACATCAAAAGAATCTATCCAGATAGAACGCTTGCCATATTTGTAAAACCTCCAAGCATAGAAGAGTTGAAGATTCGGTTAAAAAAACGAAAAACGGAATCTGAAGATAAAATCAATATGCGAGTAGCTAAAGCTTCTACAGAATTAGCAACAGCGCCTCAATTTGACGCTATCGTAACCAATGATGATTTAGAAAAAGCTAAGGAGGAAGTATTACAATTAGTGAAGAAATTTATTTTAGAATAAGTAAATTCCTTTCGAATGAAGAAGCAAATAGGTTTATACTTTGGCACATTTAACCCAATTCATATTGGTCATTTAGCAATTGCTAATCACATGGCCGAATATTCGGATTTAGACGAAATATGGATGGTAGTAACTCCTCACAATCCATTTAAAAAGAAAAACTCTCTTTTGGATAACAATCATCGTCTGGAAATGGTATATCGAGCTACAGAATCTTATCCTAAACTGCGTCCTAGCGACATTGAATTTAAACTACCTCAACCTAACTATACTGTTCATACCTTAGCACATCTTCAAGAAAAATATCCTGATGCCGAATTCCACCTGATTATGGGAGAAGATAATCTTAAAAGTTTTCACAAATGGAAAAACTATGACATCATTTTAGAGAATCATAACCTATATGTATATCCTAGAATATCTAATGGTATAATTGAGCATCAATTTAAGGATCATCCAAGAATCAATAAGGTTGACGCTCCGATAATGGAAATATCCTCTACTTTTATACGTAAAGCAATTCCTGAAGGTAAAAACATAATACCTCTACTTCCTAAAGAAGTATGGGAATATATCGATGAAATGAATTTTTATAAGTAATGTAAAAACTCTAATTTATAGTTCGTAGTTCTGAAAAAGTATAAATCGCCATATACTTTATAACATCCAAATTATAAAATTTTATACCCTAGAATTAACGAAAATGTCTCAAAATCAGAATCAAACAAGGTTAGTTCGTTTAATAAATCTCTTTTTAAGACATATCTTGCTTCAATACTATAGGTGTTTTTAAACTTAAACCCAACCCCAAATGCGAGATTATTACTAGAATTAATTTCGATATCATCACTCAATTCAAAATCTATTGATGAACTAAGATCTGTTGCAAAAACATAAGATACATTTGCAAACAGTTTTGATGAAGGAGATAAAAAGGAATAATACCTTACTCCCAAAGGAAACTCTATAGAATTATACGTAACCTCGGTGGTTTGCGTATTTCCTGGTGAAAATGTAAAGGTTTTAGAAGATGAGTATGATTGATAAGATGGTTCCAAAAGTAAAGACCATTTTTCTTTATTAAATGGAAGAATAAACTCTGCTTCTATTCCTATTCTTGGTCCTATTTTTTGACCAAATTCAAAGTTTCTTTGTTGAGCAGCTAATTCCTCTATTTCAAACGAAGATGAGTTGATACCTACTCGTAAGTTAATATTAAAAATATCCTTTCTTTTTTGCTTGCTTTTAACTTCAGTATTCGTTACGCCATCCTTTGAATTATAATTTTCAAAAAAACGAACTAAATCTCTTCTTTTATAATCTATTGATCTAAAGTAATTGGCTTTATATTTTTCAGAATTAAAACTTTCCCAAAGTTGAGATCTAAATCTCATATTATATTTAATTACACCGCCTTTTCCTCTATATACTTTATAGACCAATTGTGTTATTGGCAGACTGGTAGTTTTATAAAAATATCTAGACAAACCAAATTTCTGATAACTATATAATGTAGCTTCTCCCTCAACTAATACCTTAAGAAATACTTTTTGTTCTTCAAATACTGGTTCTTCAAAGGCATCTAAATTATTCAAATTAGTGCTGGATTTATCAATATTTACAATCGCCCTTACAAACTTGGTAGTACCTACAGCAAATTCCTTAATTTGATTTAATCCACCTTGTTCAATATTAGAATTCTCAGTTAATTTATATTGAAATTCCGATGGATTATTGCCCCAATCAACGTTTTTAATCCAGCAAGTAATCTTTTCATTTGTATTATTGACAATATACCCTTTCTCGAATTTGATTTGTGAATACATTATAGAATTCAATAATAGTGCAATGGAACAAAAAATAAGGTTTCTCATTATTATTTTAAATAAGGTTTCTGTATTAATTTATATGTAAGTGTCATATAAAGTAGAAATGTTACTACATAATTCTTTATTTTAATCTACCTGTGGATGAATTTTTACTTTTAAAGGATAGTATTTATCAAAAGAAACTTATACAATTCTTTTATAAAACAAACAGAGCCGAAATGGCTCTGCTTAAATCTCGTATTAATAATGCCACACGACAAATATTGTTTATTTTCCTGGAAAATCAGCTTTTCTTTTTTCAAGGAAGGCGGTAGTTCCCTCTTTAAAATCTAAAGTTCCGAAGCAATTACCAAACTCCTTAATTTCCGCTTTGAATCCATTTACACCATCTTCATAAGCTGCATTTACTGCATTAATTGCTGATGCTATAGCTACAGAGGAATTTCGCATTATTTTACTCGCTAGTTTTTCGGCAAGTGGCAACAATTCTTCCTGCGACACTACATGATTTACCAAACCATAATTCAAAGCTTGATTCGCATCAATCATTCCTGCAGTCATGATCATTTCCATGGCTCTTCCTTTTCCTACTAATTGCGGTAATCGTTGTGTCCCTCCGTATCCTGGTATTACACCAAGGGATACTTCTGGTAATCCCATTTTAGCATTATCACTTGCAATTCTAAAATGAGCAGCCATTGCTAATTCTAGTCCACCACCTAAAGCGAATCCATTAACCGCTGCAATTACAGGTGTTCCAAGATTTGCTACAAAATCAAAAAGTAATTCTTGTCCTTTAGCAGCTAATTGGCCTCCTTGCTCTACAGAAAAATTTGCAAATTCACTAATATCCGCTCCTGCTACAAATGCCTTTTCTCCACTTCCGGTAACGATAATAACCTTAGTTTTAGCATCTTTATTTGCTGTGTCAAAAGCTTCGTGCAATTCCTGTATAGTTTCCTTATTTAAAGCATTTAGCTTTGATGGTCGATTAATTGTAATCGTTGTAATACCCTCATTATGAGATGTGAGAATGTTAGTATACATTATTATATATATTGTTTGTTAGTATTTGCGATCTCTTTCAAAGTATAAATAGAAATACATTCCTATACCGAAATCTTCTACATCCGTAGACACCAATCTCCAGCCGTCTTTAGAATACTCATCTAATTTCTCCTGAATATCTTTTGAAGATGCTTTTAAAATATGTTCCTTATCCAATGTTAGTTTAGAATAGTAAATCAAAGATTCTAGCTTGTACTCTTTCACAGATTTCATTTTTTATTGATCAGACTTCATTTTTGGAAATTTTACCTTAAAAACAGTTCCCTTTCCTTCCTGTGAGGTAAAGGTAATACTTCCTTTATAGGTTTCCACAATATTTTTCACCATTCCGAGTCCTAGTCCCATACCACTGGTTTTGGTGGTGAATTTTGGTTCAAAGATTTTCTTCTTATTTTCTTCAGAAATACCCACACCATTATCAGCTACAGTGATAACTACATCCTCTTTTTCTGTAAAAACATTCACTATAATCTTTGGGGTTTCATCCTCAGATATTGCTTGGATAGCATTTTTAACAAGATTCGTAACTACTCTAATTAATTGTGTTCTATCAAATTTTGCTATGATCTCTTCTTCCTTCTCTGAAGGAAAAACAATATATCCTTCATTAAATATATCCAATGCAAGTCCTACAATTTTCACAACATTCAATGTCTCACTTTTTTGCGCAGGCATTTGCGCAAAATTAGAGAATGCAGAAGCTATAGAACTCATTGTATCAATCTGTTGTATTAACGTATCACTATACTCCTTTACTTTTTGTTCTATATTAGGATCCTGTGGGTTAAATTTTCGTTCAAAACTCTGTACTGTTAAACGCATCGGAGTTAGCGGGTTTTTAATTTCATGAGCAACTTGCTTAGCCATCTCTCGCCACGCTGCTTCACGTTCACTTTTTGCTAACATTGCAGCACTTTCTTCCAATTCATCAATCATACTATTATAGGCATTTACGAGTGAATAGATCTCATCACTGGAATCGCCAATACGAATTCTTTTATTTCTCTTGTCCAAACGAGTTTGATCAATCGTATCAGAAATGGTCTTGAGTGAACGAGTTATATACTTTGAAAGGAAGTATGCTAAAATTATTGCGATCAAAAGCATCAATAAATATACTTGCCCAAGTCTTTTCAGAGATTCCCATAATTCTCGAGAGAAAAAGTTATCATCTTCTAAATAAGGTAAGTTAAGTATTGCAAGTGGTTTCGCTTTATCATCTTTTATATAGGTGTAAGATGATAGAAAATGTTCTCCATTCTTTTCAGAAACACCTAAATATCTCTTTTCATATCCACTTCCTAATGTATCGATAATATGGTTGTTCAAAATTCTATCGACAGTATCATTTACAAAGGTTTCTTCGGATTTTATCAATAATTTTCCCGATAAACTATAAATGTTTACTGGTAAAGTATGCTCTTGAGAAATCTGATGAATTCTATTTTTTTCTCTAAAGATTAATAATACATTTTCTTCTGTAACCGGATATGTTGTGCTGCGCAAAGCGTTATCTATGGCAATTTTAATTCGTTCTTCTTTTCTTTCTAAACGTTCTCGGTGATATTCTTCGGCCTCTTCTTTATATTGATAAACTGTAATGGCAGCAACCAAAACTGAAGCCAACAGAACTAATACTGTCATAGAAATAAAAATCCTTGTTCTAAGGGATAGTTTGGTAAGCTTCATAGTATTCTTTGAAACGTAAAGATAGCAAATATCACACCAAAATGGACTTTATCCAAGTCAAGAGGTATCACTGTTTTATTTCTAGGAATTAATTAAATTTACTTAGATTTGAATCTATGGATACTTCTCCTCTACTCTCTGTTAAAAATCTTAATGTTTCTTTTTCTTCTCAAAGAAAAGAAACACAAGTATTGTTTGACATTTCGTTCGACATAAATTCTAATGAGATTTTAGGGGTAGTAGGTGAATCTGGAAGTGGAAAATCAGTTACTTCTTTGGCAATTATGGGGTTACTTCCTTCAAAAAATGCAGAAGTTTCAGGCAAAATTTTTTACGATAATCAAGCATTACTTGATCTTGATAAGAAAAAATTACGTTCCATTCGTGGCAATGAGATCGCAATGATTTTTCAGGAACCTATGAGTTCTTTAAATCCTTCTATGAAATGTGGAAAACAGGTAATTGAAATTCTACTACAGCATACCAAAATTTCCAAATTAGATGCAAAAAAAGAGGTATTATCTTTATTCGAAAAGGTAAAACTTCCTGATGTTTCCAGAGCCTATAATTCTTATCCCCATGAACTAAGCGGAGGTCAGAAACAACGTATTATGATAGCGATGGCTATTGCTTGCAAACCCAAGTTATTGATTGCCGATGAACCTACAACAGCATTAGATGTAACAGTTCAAAAAGAAATTATCGCATTATTAAAAGAGTTACAGAAGGAATTTGAAATGAGCATTCTTTTTATTTCTCATGATCTCTCTTTAGTATCCGAAATAGCGGACAATGTATTAGTTGTTTATCAGGGAAAAATGGTCGAATACAATTCTACTCAAGAAATATTTACCAATCCCCAAAAAGAATATACCAAAGCACTGATTTCAGCCAGACCATCATTAGATGTGCGATTAAAGAAGTTACCTACCATATCGGATTTTCTAAATGCCCAAAATGACGAAATACAATTGATCAGTAAAGAAGATCGAAAGGAACATCATAAAGAAATATATAGCAAACCTCCCTTACTTGAAGTAAAAAATGTAGAAAAATCTTTTTTTACAAAAGCTGGATTATTTGGCAAAAAGGAATTCAAGGCAGTTGATAAAGTTAGTTTCCAATTGTTCGAAGGAGAAACTTTAGGACTTGTTGGGGAATCTGGTTGTGGTAAATCTACTTTAGGGAATACTATTTTACAATTAGACAAAGCCAATCAAGGAGAAATTTTATATCGAGGTCAGGATATTACTAAAATCTCATCTTCTCAAATACGAAGTCTCCGAAAAGAAATACAGTTGATATTTCAAGATCCATTTGCTTCGTTAAATCCAAGGTTGCCAATCGGCAAAGCTATTATGGAACCCATGAAAGCTCATAATTTATATGCTGATGATAAAGAACGAAAAGAAAAAGTAATTAGTCTTTTAGAACGTGTAGGGTTGGATCCTTCCTATTTTAACAGATACCCTCATGAATTTAGTGGAGGACAACGTCAGAGAATTGGAATTGCTAGAACTATTGCGCTTCAACCAAAATTAATTATCTGTGATGAATCAGTAAGCGCTTTGGACATTTCTGTACAGGCACAGGTATTAAATTTACTGAATGAGTTAAAAGAAAACTTTGGATTTACTTACATTTTTATTTCGCATGACCTTGCGGTTGTGAAATACATGTCAGATCAACTACTGGTTATGAATAAAGGAAAGATCGAAGAAAAAGGAGACGCTGATCTTATTTATGAAAACCCTCAAAAAGCATATACCAAAAAGCTTATCGATGCCATTCCTAAAGGAATTTAGTTTCTTACTATCATATCTCTTAATATTCTGAATTCATTAAAAATTGATTTTCTATAGGATATGTTTACCTAAATGCTTTCATCTATACTAAGTTTTAAACAACAAAACTTTAGACGATGAAAACAGAAATTTTTAAAAGCATCAGAAAAATAGCTCTAGCATCTGTTGTTATCCTTTTTATATCATGTGAAACTGACATCCCAGAAACAGATACAACGATTCCTAGTTTTTCATTTAATATTTCTGGAGATGGTTTTAATAGAACTTTTACTCAGGATGATGATTTTACAAGCTTACAGTTAAATTTACGTACAGACACCACATATGATTTTATCTTTTCTGGTGCAGACAGTGGCGGTGAAGAAAGAACTCCCCGGCTATATCCACATGATTACATAGAATTCTCTACAGAAATACTAGCACCTTGGGAAACTACATCTGTTACATTTCTTAGTAGTCTAGTTTATTGGGACGGAAACGAAGCGAACCCGACAACCGGAAATATATTAGCAGGGAAACTAGTAACCAATGGTGATTCTGTAAGCATATCATTTACTTTTTTAGTTAGAGATTTTGGAGGATTAGACGGTACATCTAATACTATTACCAAATCAATGAACATTTATATCGATGATCAAAACACAGAAGTAATCCTCCTATAGTTCTTGTTTAAGAATACTTAGATAGTTTTTATCTAAATGTTTACCTCTTTTTAAAAATCACACTAATACACAAACATTAAATCGTAAGAAATGAAAACTACACTAAAATTTTTAAGCTATTTTATGATAGCATTTATAACGATCGCCACTAGCATTTCATGTGATGGTGAAGATGGAATGGATGGAGCTGAAGGTCCACAAGGAGAACAAGGACCAGCTGGGCAAGATGGGGTTGACGGACAAGACGGAGTTGACGGACAAGATGGAGCTGATGGGCAAGATGGTGAGGATGGAGAAGATGGAAACGCAGAGGTTATGTATAGTGATTGGATCCCTTCAAATTTTACCGGAAGTTCTTCTTCAGTTAAATTTATGAATATAGATTTCCCTCCAGAATTACCTTCAGCCTTTAGTATCAAAAACACTCATATCATTTTAGTTTATTTTACTGGTTTTGGAGATGGAAACGTATATCTGTTACCTGTACTAAACTTTAGAGGAGCTCAATTCACAGCTGGATTTGGGAGTGGTAGTATTAATGTTGAAGATATCATTATCAGAGCACAAGCTCTAAGTGGAGATCTTAATGAATTTCAGATAAGTCCTGATCGAGGAAATAGATACAGATACGTAATCATACCTCCAAATGTTCCCGTAGGTAGATCATCCATCGATTATAATGATTACGAATCAGTTAAAAAAGCATATAACATTAAGGATTAATCTGTCTACCCTTATTTGTACTTCAAAACCTTAATATGTGAATCATATTGAGGTTTGTCCTTTTGTAATTAAATTAAAATTAATTTTTACACAACCATCGTATTTTGTAGCTTTAGAACACGAATTTTAAATCAACTTACCGATGGGAATTTTTGACGAAATAAAGAAAAAGCTTAGTAATGAATTTATAGATATCGTAGAATGGTTAGACAATACGCAAGACACTATTGTTCATAGATTCGAACGTTATCAAAACGAAATAAAAAATGGTGCTCAACTTATTGTAAGAGAAGGGCAGACAGCAGTATTTGTGAATGAAGGTCAACTGGCAGATGTATTTGAGCCAGGAACCTACACTTTAAACACCCAAAATCTTCCTATTCTAACTACTTTAAAAGGTTGGAAATATGGATTCAATAGTCCGTTTAAGGCTGAAGTGTATTTTGTAAATACACGACTTTTTACGAATGAAAAATGGGGAACTAAAAACCCTATTACTTTAAACGACGATCGTTTTGGATTGGTAGAAATACGAGCTTTTGGTACCTATGCTTTTAAAATAAATGATCCAGGGAAATTTATTGTTGATATTGTTGGTACCGACGCTAACTTTACCAGTTTTGAAATTAATGAACATCTTAAAAGTTTAATTTCTACACGTTTTACTGATACTGTTGGTGAAGCCAATTTTCCTATAGAATTATATGCGGCAAATACCACAGAATTATCTGAAACGTGTAAGGAAGTAATGCAACTTGAATTTAACTCTGTAGGTATTTCTTTGGAAAAATTCTATATCGAGAATGTTTCCATGCCTGAGGATCTTAAAAAGGAAATTTTTGAGTATAGCAGGATTGATAAACTAGATTTAGATAAACTAGCAAAATTCAAATCTGCTAAAGCTATTGAAGCAGCTGCTGCAAATGAAGGCGGAACAGCAGGTGCTGGAATGGGAATGGGAATGGGATTTGTTCTTGCCCAACAAATGGGAGGTATAATGAATCCAATGACAAATCAACAACAAGCACAACCTCAACAAACATCTCCGGTAGCACCTCCGCCAATGCCTGTTCAAGTACAATATTTCTATGCCATCAATGGACAGCAAGCGGGACCTGTATCTTTTGACCAACTTAAAGCATTATTTGCCAATAGAACGGTGAATAAGGACTCTCTAGTATGGAAGCAGGGAATGGCGAACTGGGCAGCCATAAAAGATGTTGAAGAATTAAAACCATTTTTAGGCGGAAGTACTCCTCCACCATTACCTGGCGCATAAACCAATTATAATATAGATTTTATCCTTCTTCTGTTTCTTTGGCAGAAGAAGGAAATTATTTTGTAAAACCTTTAGTAGTAAAACTTCTCAATGGAAGAAGAAAAAAAAGCATTTTCCGAACAAAAAAAGTCTTGTGTAAACTGTGGTGCAGAACTAACCTATAAACCAGGAACTACATCAATTAAATGTGATTATTGTGGTCATGAAGAAACTATTGTTCCAAATGAAGATGGTTTTAAAGAGTTAGAATTAAAACCATATTTAGAAGAAATGGGCTCGCTTTCCCATTCTGAAGAGATTTTAATGTTACAATGCAAAAATTGTGGTGCTAATCAACATGTAGAAGAGAATTACAAATCATTGCATTGTGTGTATTGCACAACACCACTAATCATTGAAGATGCTTATAAAGAGGACTGGATTCTTCCTGGTGCGGTTCTTCCTTTTCAATTTGATCAAAAAAAATCTCATCAAATATTTTCAAAATGGGTACAAGGATTGTGGTTTGCACCCAATAAACTAAAAAAAGCAGCTTTAGACCCTCAAAACACAAAAGGTCTATATTTACCATACTGGACATTTGATGCACAATTGTATGCTACATATACTGGTCAGAGAGGAGATTATTATTATGTTAGTGTACCTTATACAACAACTGTAAACGGTAAAACTGTTCAGAGAACACGACAAGAAAGAAGAACGCGATGGACGCCAGCTAGTGGAAGTGTAAGTGGTTTTGTTGATGACACTCTTATAAAAGCTTCACATCAACGTAATAATTCGATTCCTAATAAGATTGCCCATTGGAATCTTAAGGCTTTAGAACCTTTCAATACAGGTTATTTAGCCGGTTTTGTTACTGAAAAGTATACAATCCCATTAAAAGACGGTCATTTATCATCTACAAAAGAAGCTGAAAAGATTGCTCGTTCTTGGTCCCGACATGATATTGGTGGTGATACTCAACGTGTCCATTCGATAAACATGAGTTTGTCTGAAGAAACTTTTAAACATATTCTGCTGCCTGTATATATAAGTGCATATAAATACAATAACAAAAAATATAATTTTTTCGTAAATGGTCAAACAGGTCGTATATCAGGTCAAAGACCTTATTCATTTTGGAAAATATTTTTTACTGTACTATTCAGTATCGCTATCATAGCTTTGGTTATTTGGCTATTAGATACTTATGGCAATCAACAATAATATTAACTTGCACCTGAAATACTTACAATTTCGTACATGGTATGATTAAAGTCTGAACATGGTTTTTCTCGTACTACTATGGAAATTTCTTGATGTATTTTGCTTTTTAAATCACTTACATCTTTAGAAATTCCTTTTCGCAATGCTACCATGATTTCCTGATTTTGTGAAATCATATTCACAATTCCAGAACCAGAACCTTTAACACTTTTCACTTTTACTCTACCTACATTCGGATAGTTTTTAGTACAAATGTTTCTATTTTCTAAAACTTCCAAAACAATCACTGTAAGATATATTGTGTTTGGAGCCATTTGATTTTGAAGAATCGAATTTGATCGGATCACATCACTATTAAGATCTCCAAACTTTGGTGTTTCCACCTTTTCTTTCTTTATCTTATCACTAGTGTTTCCTCTTTTTTCTTGAGCTATACTATTTGATTTACAAGAAAACAAAACTGCCAATAATCCAATATATACTATCTTATTCATAACTTTTAAGATAAAAAAAGGAGCCGATGATATCAACTCCTTTAGTCATAATTAATTGTTATTAAATTCTAAAGATTTATTTCTTTAATAACTTAATAACTTTATTTGTTCCTGTTCCTGAAACCTTCGCATAATACAAACCTGATGATAAACGTGAAGCATCCCAGTTTACACTGGCATTAGAATTTACATCAGATATAGAATGTACCAGATTACCTGTACTGTTAAATATATTAATATCTACACTATTGCTTGATTTAGAAATAGTATCTCCTAAATTAAAGAAGAAAATATTATTAGAAGGGTTAGGATACACGGCAATCTCATTTACTAAATCCAACGTAGCTAATGGAGCTTCCGTTTCTGGCGCAACTGGTTCATCACCAGAAGTAATGATATCTCCGTAAATTTGGAAAATTTGATCTAACGGATTTCTTCCTAATGCATCGGTAGTTGCAGTCCAATCAATAGCTCCTGTTCCGAAAAGGTTTACAGGATCTCTAAACTGACTTACTTCACCTACAACATTATCTTGAGATGCCCAGAACCACTGATTTCCTCCATTAAATGCAAGATTCGTATATACTGAAATCCAGTACTCTCCACTTTCTAAAATCACAGGTTCTGGTAGACCGATATTCAGATTCGAAATATTAGGTTCTGAAATAGGAACTATCTCTCCACTATTATAAACCTCAGCACCAGGAATACCTCCTTCATTTTCATATATCACAATGCTAACATTATTTAAAGCAGGGCTTCCATTTACCGCTCCAAAAGCAACTATTCTGTCTATGCTCCAAGTGTTACCAGCAGGAACTGTAAAATCATCTGCAGATTGCGCTAAACCATTAAAATCTAAGAAATTTTGTGATGGTAATACCGATACTTGAGCATTTGTTTGCTCATAAATAGTTGGTTCAGCAACGGTAACTGTAAACCCTTCTGCTACTTGCTCTTCACCTGAAGTTGCAATCAAACCAATAGCTGCAGCACCAATACTATCTGGAGCATAAGATAGTGTCAAAGTATTTCCAGTTAATACTGCAGTTACTAATTCTGGATTAGAATTGGTTAATTCAATATCAATTGGCAATCCTTCAGATTGCACGAATAAACCTGTGATGTCAATTGTGCTATCTTCACTATTTTCACTAACACTAAAATCTTCTAATAAAAAGGCCGTAGTTAATGAAGCTTCTGGCAACGGATTTGCAGTAATAGGGAAACGAGCACTAAACAAACCACTTCCATGAGCAGCTACTGCAATAAACCCATCTTTTCTGGTAACTACTTCATCAGCAACTGAATTACCTATGGCAAAGTTTTCTTTTCTCCAAACCGTATTCTGACCATTTAATCTTCTTGTGGAATACAAACCTGTACTTGTCGCTGCAAAAACTCTTTGAAGACGTGCTCCAAATCTTCCTGTACTACTTCCTAAGAATGCGGTACTTCTTACTGAAGGTCCATTTCCTGTTCCATCTGCATTTTCTTCTAAATTACCACTAACATTTGTCCATGTATCTCCTCCATCTTCTGTAATAAATACACTTGGTATTCCGTAGTTCGAAAATGTCACAATTACACGATCAGCATTTGATGGATCGATATTTACATCGTTCACAAAACCTGCTGGAAGTCCTTTTCCTGTAGAAATGTCTACAACTTCTTGATTATCGATGTTTGCATTGTCCATTCTGAAAATTATTCCAGAACTAGTTCCATAATATAATCTGTTTGCTACAGGGAATCGCGAAGTTGCTAAAGCTGATATAGTTGATCCATCTGGTGTTGAAGTATTAGTTAAATTAACCCAGTTTTCCGTTGCATTTGTATTGGTAAATAATGGCAATCCATCAAGGTCATTATTTCTCCAAATTGTACTTCCTGCTGGCATGTACATGATATTATCATTGTTAGGGTCCAAAATAAAAGGGTTTACAAATGCGAAACCTGAAGCACCAGCTGGTTCAACTGCTGAGAACGATTCAAATTCTCCTTCTTCATCAAAATTAAATCGGAATACATTTCCTCTTTGAGAAGAAACGTATCGAGTTCTTCCATTATCTGCAATTGCACTATATGCACCATCTCCTCCAAAATCTGATTCCCAAATAGCATCAGAATCAGTAGAGTTAGTAAACCAAGTTCCATTATCCTGGAATCCTGCTACCAAATCATCGGTATTTGGTTCAGGATCAAAAGCAACATGATATGGTTGTGTAGTGATATATCCGTTATTCAAAGAAGTCCAAGCAACTGGTTCTATACCATCATTGGTAGCAGTAATATCCTCTGTTACATAAACTCCACCGTCATTTCCTGATAAGGCTTTATTAGGATTTGATGGAAAGAATGTTAATACATGCTGATCTGGATGTTGATTTGTGTATAAACTAACATTATTTAGTGGAGAATACCCAGCTATCCAACTTTCTTGCCCTGTTGGTGTTGTAAATCCGTCCATTGATCTATAGACATTTGTACCACCAACAAATACCATATTACTGTTTGTAGGGTGTACTTTAACTACCATATTATATTCTCCTTGCAAGTTTAGATTTCCTACTGGACCACCTATTCCAAAAGGCAAATTAGCACTCAAATCAGTCCAAGAGTTTGTTGTAACATCATATCTATTTAATAATGCAGGGATACCTCCACTATTATTCTGAGTAAAGAAGTATACAGTATTCTCGTTGGAAGGATCAATTCCCATTACAGTTCTACCGTAGGCAGGCACGAAACCTTCTGGTGTAATATTTGTCCATGTTTCACCATCCGTAGATGTAAAGAAACCTGCAGTAGGATCATTATCAGAATCTATAGTGGCATATATTTGACCAGTTGAAGATATTGCAACTTCTCCCTTAGAATCAAAACCACCAGATAATACTTCTGTAAAAGAATTTCCACCATCTTGAGATCTTTGGATTCCTGTAATTGTTCCTAAATAAATATCACCATTTCTAGGATCTATCGCTATGGAATTAATTAGATCAAAAGGTTCGTTAGTATTAAATATACCAACATTAGGATTTACCGTAGCTGTAAGTAATTCGAAAGTGCGTCCTCCATCTCTGGATTTATACACTCCACTACCTTGATAAAATGCTCCTCCAGCACTTGCAGAATTTCCCCAACGTTCTCCTGAAATGTAATACCATGTAAAGCTGTGTCGAGGTCTTGGATCTTGTATAATTCCTGTAATGCTAGGACTTTGGAAAGATCTTGTAATTTTTCTCCAGCTTTCTCCACCATTTTCAGTCCTCCATAGTCCACCAGAAACTCCACCGGCTAGAATTACATTTTCATTTCTTCTGTCGATAGCCAAGGCTCGTGTTCTTCCTCCTACGTTAAAAGGACCTCTATTTTTCCAAAAAGAAAACCTCCCTGATTTAGGAGCTGCTTGTAATGATTTCTGTGAATCATCACTAATACTAATTTTACCCGAGTATTTTAGCTCTGCTTTTCTAATACCTTGTGGTATTTTACGGGTAGACGGATCCTGCAATCTCAATAAATCAAACTTTGATCTTTCAATTGCATTATCTGCCTGTCTTTGAATTGGAGTTGTTGCATCAGTAGATCCTTTTTTGCTATCAAACATTTTAGTTTGCTTGTACAATTGATGACCTTTAGCGGGTTTTTGATCTGCTGTAGTTTTAAGCTTTTGTGTTTGCGCTGTTATCGTAAGTGTAGATAACATTACCCCACAAACGAAGAAGCCTCGTTTGAGGTTTTGTAGAGTTGAATTCATATTTAAGTTAATTTGTGTGAATTCCAAATCTAACTCATTGAAAACAAAACATTTGTTAAAATATTATCAAATTATGGTACTATCTTGTTAATTTGATTGAAGAATAATTTCTCTGCTTTCTGTAATTACATGACAAATATCCTTATCCACCATAATTGATTCTGTAGAAGAGAAGTTCTCATAAACTTCACTACCAATACTGATTGAATACGTACCTGTTCTCTCAAAAGCTCCGACAAAAGTGGTTGTACCTTCAAAATTTACAAGTGTTTCTGTATAATCACCATCTTTAGCGATTACCATAATTCCTGAAGTAATAACCGTATTATCTAAGGAATCCAAAACAGTAATCTCTAATCCTGGTCTAAGTTCATCTGTACAAAAAACAGGATCTTGGGTATCTTGTTCGTCAAGGTTACAAGCACAACAAATAGTTAAAAGTATAAGTGCTAATTTCTTCATAATCCTTTTCATATTTGTTATAAAGATGCATTTTTACATATTAGGTTGCGTCTTTAATTCTGCGAAGATATGTATTCTCTTGCACTCTTATCCATTTAATCTTTCGAAAAGGGTGAATATTCCCCGTTAAAACAAAAAAAGCACCTATCTTTCAATAGGTGCTTTCTAAAAATGTTTTATTATTATAAATCAAATTTAATTCCCTGAGCAAGAGGTAATTCAGTAGTGTAATTTATAGTATTAGTTTGCCTTCTCATATACACTTTCCAGGCATCAGAACCAGATTCTCTTCCTCCTCCTGTTTCTTTTTCACCACCAAAAGCTCCACCAATCTCTGCTCCAGAAGTTCCAATGTTTACATTTGCAATACCACAATCAGAACCAGCATGTGATAAAAACCTTTCAGCTTCTCTAAGGTTATTTGTCATTATTGCTGAAGATAATCCTTGAGCTACTCCATTTTGTACTTCAATAGCATTTTCAATATCTCCATCATACTTCAGTAAGTATAAAACAGGTGCAAATGTTTCATGTTGTACAATCTCAAAAGAGTTATTAGCTTCTGCAATTGCTGGTTTTACATAACATCCACTTTCATATCCTTCTCCAGAAAGTACACCTCCTTCTACCACGATATTACCTCCTTCTTCAACAACTTTTTCAAGTGCATTTTGATACCCTTTTACCGCATCAGTATCGATAAGAGGTCCGACATGATTATTTTCATCCAGTGGATTTCCAATTCTTAATTGTTTATACGCATCTACAACAGCATTCTTTACTTTATCATAGATTGATTCATGAATGATCAACCTTCTTGTAGAAGTACAACGTTGTCCTGCAGTTCCTACCGCTCCAAAAACAGCACCAATGACTGTCATTTTAATATCTGCATCTGGTGTTACAATAATTGCATTGTTACCTCCAAGTTCTAATAGTGATTTTCCTAAACGTTGTCCAACTGTTGCTCCCACAATTTTACCCATTCTGGTAGATCCTGTAGCAGAAATTAATGGAATACGTTTGTCGGTAGTCATTAACTCTCCGACCTGGTAATCTCCATTGATCAAACAAGAAATTCCTTCTGGAAGGTTATTATCTTTTAAAACCTTTGCGATAATATTCTGGCAAGCTACTCCACAAAGTGGTGTTTTTTCACTTGGCTTCCATACACATACATCTCCACAAATCCATGCCAAAGCGGTATTCCATGACCAAACAGCAACTGGAAAGTTAAACGCTGAAATTATTCCAACAATTCCTAGAGGATGATATTGTTCATACATTCTATGACCAGGTCTTTCAGAATGCATTGTAAGCCCATGTAATTGTCTAGATAACCCTACTGCAAAATCGCAAATATCTATCATCTCCTGAACCTCTCCTAAACCTTCTTGATATGATTTACCCATTTCGTAAGAAACCAATTTACCAAGTGGTTCTTTTAGTCTCCTTAACTCTTCTCCAAACTGCCTTACTATTTCACCTCGCTGTGGAGCAGGCATTAGTTTCCATGACTTAAAAGCAGATTGAGCCGCCGCTATTACTTTTTCGTAATCTTCTTTCGTTGTGGTGGTAACCTTTCCAATCAAATCACCATCTACCGGAGAGAAAGATGAGATTTCTTCACCATTTGAAAACCAATCGGTTCCAGTTGAAGTTCCTTTATTTAGATCAGAAACACCTAGTTGTCTTAGCGCTTCTTCTATTCCAAAATCTACTGCTATAGTTGCCATGTTTTTCGAATTAAATTTTTGAGTTGTAAAGATACTGTGTTTTGAAGATATATTAAATTTTGACCTGATATATTGTTGATTTTAAACAAATGGTCCAAAAAAAGCTTTCAAAAAAACCAAAATCACATTTTTATTGATTTTTTCAAATTAAATTGGTCTTTTCTATTCCGATACAAATCGTTTATCGACTGCCATCTCTGTTCCACATCTATTGCAGGTTCTTAATGATTTATCTCCATAAAAATCTTTGAAGTGCTTTAAGAAATCTTTTTCAATATCATTTAATTTAAAATATACTTCGTGTAACTTATTGTTACAGTTATCACAAAACCATAATAATCCATCTTCTGCTTCTAAATCTACTCTTTTCCTTTCAATCACAAGTCCAATTGAGTCTTTATGTCTAACAGGAGAGTGCGGAACCTTGGCAGGATGCAAATACATATCGCCTGGTCCTAATTTCATTGTCTTTTTTTCTCCTTCTTCTTGTATATGAACTTCTATCTCACCTTCTAACTGATAAAACAATTCTTCGGTTTCGTTGTAATGATAATCTTTTCTAGCATTTGGACCTGCAACAATCATTACGATGTAATCTCCAGCTTCTTTATATAAATTTTTATTCCCAACAGGTGGTTTTAGCGTGTCACGATTCTCTTCTATCCATTTAGTAAGATTAAAAGGTTTTTGAATTGCCATACTTGTATATATTTTGTTATAAAATTAAGCAAATGACCGCATATCTTTTCTAAAACCTAAAATCAATGTATAAAAAAAGCGAACCTAAGTTCGCTTTTGTAAATTTTAACATCCTGTATCTTCATATTCCGTACTTCCATCTACTGGGCAAGGATCAGAACATGATTGTGTAATCAAAATAGGAAATGGTCTATTTGCCGGTCTAAAAACACAAGCACAACACTCATCAAAAAAGGGAAAGCTTCCTCCATGAATAGATTGTTGTTCGGTTTTACTAAGTTTTTTGCTTTCATCAATGTTTAAAATCTTCTTAAGCATACCTAAATAATTTAATTTGTTATGTTATTAAAGTTAAAAAACATTATGATGAATACGATCATAAAAAACCAAAATACAACCGCATTTTATTCAAATTGCGCCCTTATTTTCAGTTAATTACAAAATATAAATAAAAAAACAAAGTTGGGGAATTTTCCGAAAACCCTAAAAAAGAAATCGCCCAGACAAGATTTCTCTTGTAGAGCGATTTCCAACTAAATAACCAACCAAAAAAATTTATATCGTCTAGTGCGACTTTTTCTATTTTGTAAGCTTCATAAAATCCGCTTTTTTAATTCTTTTCTTATCATTCTGAGACGGTTTCCCATCTTTAGAAGATTTAAATTGTAGGTATCCTCTACCTTCAAATTCATAAATTGTACCAGATGCAGGGTGTAATAATTCTATTCTACTATCATTGATAACGGTTAATTCGAAATATTCATTGCCCAAATAGTCGTAATCAAGTGTTAAATTTTTCATATAGAAATTATTAGGTACATCTTGAACAGCATAATATCCCGTATAATCGTAGTATATATCGTTGATATTAGACACATTAACATCTTGTGAGCTTCTAAAATTATCTCCTGATCCGTAATACAAAAACTGTAAATAATTCTCGTTATCAAACTCATTCAATGCACCAAAATCGCTAGTATATACTTTTTCCCAAGCTGTATATTCATGTAAAAAGTAATGAATGTTGTCATAAAACACCTTATCATAATCAAATGTGTTTCTCTGATATCCAATTAAATAATAACTTGTATTAGTAACTCCATCATATAGTCGTATTTCATTGTTCGCTAATTGAATTACATCAATACTATATGTTCCATCGATATCATGACTAATATCAACCTCCATTCCGAATGTATTATAAAAACCTACATCTAATCCGAAACCATTACCATTGCTTCCAATACCTACTAGATTATTATTGGCAAAAAACGTCCCATTTCTGAAGGATACCGTAAATGCTTTCTGAAGAAACGGAATTTCACCATTACCTTGCGTGCGTTCTATATCTACATACCATATTTCATATGAATTTAGTAATTGATCTAATGAGATTGTTGGTTCTTCAATAAAAACATCTTCTTCTACCACTACTTCAGCAACACAAGAAGTAAATAGTATTGAGCCTAAGATAAAAGCCGAAAGTAATTTTAAAGTCTTCATAAGCTATAAGTTTTTTTAATTTGATCTGCTCTTTTTATTATTTTTTATTTATCAGATAGAATTCGCCATTAGACATTTAGTTTTGTGTAAACATATTCTAATGGCTCATTTCATTTATGAGAAACCAAAACGTGTGCCAAAAACATATATAATTGATTATCAGATGTTTATTTTGACTTCTATTTTCCTTATTTTTGAACTCACAATCATTTTACATGGATAAAGATTTAAAATTTGCTGTGATTGGTGGTGGTAGTTGGGCTACTGCGATCGTAAAAATGCTTACTGAAAACTTAAATGAAGTAGGATGGTATATGCGAAGTGTATATGCTTTAGAACACCTTAAGCGACAACAACACAACCCTAATTATTTAAGTTCAGTAGAATTTAAATTAAATCAGCTTAAGCTTACCAATGATATTAATGAGGCAATTGAATACGCTGATTATCTAATTTTTGCAATTCCTTCTGCATTTTTACATACGGAATTACAGAAGTTAACTACTTCTTTAGAAGGCAAGGTAATTTTTTCCGCAATTAAAGGAATTGTTCCGGAAACCGGATTAATTGTAGGAGAACATTTTCACGATAAATACAATATCCCATTTAATGATATTGGAGTCATTACTGGTCCTTGTCATGCTGAAGAAGTTGCTCTAGAAAGACTTTCCTATCTGACAATAGCATCTAATGATGAAGAAAAGGCAAAAATTGTAGCGAAAAAACTGAGTAGTGAATACATCAAATGCAAAGTAAGTGATGATATTATTGGAACCGAATATGCAGCAGTACTTAAAAATATATATTCAGTTGCCGCAGGAATTGCTCATGGATTAGGATATGGAGATAATTTTCAAAGTGTTTTAATGAGTAATGCCATCCGAGAAATGAAACGTTTTATTAAGAAAGTTCATAAAATGAAACGTAATATTAATAATTCTGCTTATTTAGGTGATTTATTGGTGACCGGGTATTCTGTTTTCTCTAGAAATCGAATGTTTGGGAATATGATTGGTAAGGGATATACTGTTAAAAGTGCCCAAATGGAAATGAATATGGTTGCTGAAGGCTACTATGCCGCAAAAACCGCTTATGAATTAGACGCTAATAAAAACACACGTACGCCAATTATCGATGCAGTTCACGGTATTTTGTATGAAAATAAAAACCCAAAAAAGGTATTTAAAAAATTAGCAGAAAAGCTGGATTAATTAAATCAACACAAATCATGAGTGATCATAAAAAACTTATCGAAACATTTTATACTGGTTTAAGTCAACAAAATGCAGATATGATGATATCTTGTTATCATAAAGATATTGTTTTTGAAGATCCTGGTTTTGGGCAACTACAAGGTGATAGAGCTAAAAAAATGTGGCAGATGCTTTGTAAAAATGGCAAAGACCTTAAAGTGGAATTCTCTGACATAAATGTTTCTAATGAAACAGGTTCTGCTCATTGGGAAGCTTGGTATACCTTTAGTCAAACAGGTAGAAAAGTTCATAACCGTATTGATGCTAAATTCGAATTCAAAGATGGAAAGATCATAAAACATACTGACGATTTTAATTTACATCGATGGGCCTCTCAGGCAATTGGATGGAAAGGGAAATTATTAGGTGGCACCAATTTCTTTAAGAAAAAATTACACCAACAAACTAATCGATTATTAGATAAGTTTCAACCTTAATCACATGGAAACATTACAACTTCCGGGTTTACTAGTATCTGTAGAATGGTTGCACCAACATTTAGATCATCCAGAGTTAATAATTCTAGATGCTAGTATTAAAAAAGTTACTTCAGCTCAAGCATCCTTGGATAATGACGTGCAAATTCCTGGAACAAGATTTTTTGATATCAAAAAGTCTTTTTCAGATCAAAATTCTTACTTACCAAATATGCTACCTTCTGCAGAAGATTTTGAAAAAAACTGTAAAGAGCTTGGTATAAATGCTAATTCTAAAATTGTGGTTTACGACACCATAGGCATGTACTCAAGTCCAAGAGCTTGGTGGATGTTTTCTAGAATGGGACATACCAATGTTGCGGTTTTGGATGGTGGGTTTCTGGAATGGAATAAAAAACAGCTACCGACTGAAATTAAAGGACTTACAGCTATTTTTGACACAGGAAACTTTCAAATAAACGATCGTTCCAAATGTACGGTAACTGCAAAGGAAATTTTATTTGAAATGAACGATCCAAACACTTTGATTCTTGATGCACGGTCTTCAGGAAGGTATAAAGGAATTGAACCGGAACCTAGATCAGACCTCAAAGGTGGACACATTCCACATTCCATAAATTTACCGTACGCCACTGTTCTAGAAGAAGGCAAAATGTTGCCAAAAGAAAAACTGCAAAACATCTTTGATGATCTTGATATTGCTAATAAAAAATTAATCTTTAGTTGCGGTTCTGGTATCACAGCGTGTATAATTTTATTAGCAGCACAATTAGCAGGATATACTAACCTCTGGATTTATGATGGTTCATGGACAGAATGGGGTCAGTTAACCGATGTGCCTATTGAATTTTAATTTTACGACAACCCTAATCTATGTCTATGCGATATTTTATCTTATTCCTATTTTCCTTTCTCCTTCATACTCAAGTCTCTGCTCAATCTACTAGATTCAGTTTACAAGATTTTTATTCTTATGATTCCGAACTGGAATACAAAGTAGATTCGATATACCGTTCACTGTCAGAACGACAACAGGTGGCACAAATGATTATTTCATCCGCAGGAGAATTGGGAAAACCAATGGCAACAGTAAAAAAACTGACCGAAAGTAATTCTATTGGTGGTGTAGTTTTCTTAAAAGGAAGTAAAAAAACACATACAGAAAGCATCAATTCTTTAAATGAAATTTCATCTAAAAATAAGTCTCTTCCCTTGTTGTTTAGTATGGATGCTGAACCCAGCTTATTTGCTAGTCGTATTAAAGGAGCAAAAGATGTTGGAAAAACCATAGATATTAAAACCGAAGCTCAGTCAGATGCTGTTGTAAACACCATAAATACTGAATTAAGAGCTATTGGCGTACATCATAATTACGCTCCTGTTTTAGATATTAGTGCTAAAAACGAAGCTATAAAATCTCGAAGTTATGGAAGCAACAAAGATTCTGTAATCAGCTTGGCCAATCAATTTATTAAGTGCACACAAGAAGGTGGAATAATTGCTACCGCAAAGCATTTTCCGGGTCATGGTTTGGTAAAAGGTGACACCCATAAACAAAGCGTTTATATCGATGGGCCACTACAAGAAGTAGCTAATTACAAGAAAATTATTGAAGATGGTGTTTTATCAATCATGATAGCACATATCACTATTCAAAATAATGAAAAGTATGGTACTAATGGTTTACCGTCCAGCTGTTCTCGAAAAATCATTACTGGATTACTCAAAGAAGAAATGGGTTTTAAAGGAATTATTATTTCTGATGCATTGAATATTATGAAAGCTGTTACGATTCTTGATAATGCTCCTTTACTGGCTTCAAAGGCAGGTTGTGATTTAATCTTAATGCCTCAAAATGAAAACGCAACTATAAATGCTATTATCGCTGAAATGAAAAAAGATCCGAATTATAAAAAACAAGTAGTACAATCTGTAAAAAAGATATTACGCTTGAAAATTTGTGCTGGCGTTATCTAATACCTCTATAGTACCGAAATTTGTATCAAAATACGAATCAAAAAAGAATGCAGCAAGTCATTAAACCTAATTGTATTGGTACTTTTACGACTATAAACATCTATTAAAATTGGTTTGTCCAACTCTATAATGCGCAAAATTATTCTTTGTTCACACGAATAATCAGAACCCTTAATTACTAATTAAAATAACATTCTGGCAATGTACACATCATATTCTACAGATATTTCAGAATAATATTGAAATCATCTATTTCGCTCATCAAATTATCCGTTCCTATCAATAGTAATCATTTATTTGTCTCATAATGATTATATTAGCAATTGGGTATGCTTTTCATCAAAAACAAAAAAAACATATTATCTCATTTTTTTTTGATTAATTTTATTTTTTTAATCAGTAGTCAAGCGCAAACATTGATGAGCGATACACCTCCTTTTGCAGATAAAGAATATACTGCTCAGGATATAGACTCAATAACCGCTGCATTAAGAAAGAGCTTCTATAAAGGAGATTATCATAAAATTATTGATTTTGGCACTCCCTTATTAGATCATGTAGAAAAAACAAATTTCTTCAGAGAAGAACGTGCATTAAGAAGCCTTATTACAAATACATTTATTCAACTTGATGAATTTGAAGGTGCAGAAGACCTCATTAATGAAGGTCTTGAAAGAGCAAAACTAAAAAAAGACACTATTGCTATCATAAGTAGTTATGTCGACCTTAGCAATTGTTATTTTGAAAATGAACCATTAAAAGCGATATCCTATTTAAAACCTGCTGCACCGTTAGTACAAAGAGTCAAACACCCTAGAGCACAATTTGTAGTTAATTCTAACCTAGCCGAATTATACGAGAGGGTGGATACACTAGAGATTGCTCAAAAACATCTCGACATTAATTGGGAATTACTCGATATGCATTCATTGCCAGATCGGAAAATGGAATTTGAAGCTGTTACTCTACATATTCAAGGAGCGATTTTTTTAAAACAAAAAAAATATAAAAGAGCTATTGAAACCATAAAAAAATCATTAGAATTAGGGTATGGTAAGTTTGATCAACGATATCACATAAAAAATTATGAAAATCTTATGATGGCTTATGAAAACATTGAGCAATACAAAAATGTAACCGAAATAAGGCATATCTATGATTCATTAATCACCGCTCAATACAAGTCAGAAAAGATAAAGCAACAAAATATTGCCTCTTCAAAATTTAAATTAGACCAATACAAGCAAAAATTACTTCAATCTCAATTAGAAAACGAAATTTCGTTACAAAAACAAGCCAAAAGTGACCTCTTACTAAAAATATTTTATGCGTCCTCTTTTATACTAATTGCCATTTTAGGAATTCTTTTTTATACCCGATACAAGCGAAATTTATTACTAGAGAATTTAAAACTCAAAAATCAACAATATCTTGAAGCAAAGGAACAATCAGAAAAACTTGCTAATAAAAACACGCAGTTTCTTTCTACCATAAGCCATGAATTAAGGACTCCTCTTTATGGTATTGTTGGCCTTTCTTCGGTATTTTTAAAAGACCCCAAATTTGATGAACATTCTGATGACCTGAGTTCTTTAAAATTTTCAGCAGATTATCTCTTGTCCTTAGTAAATGACGTTTTGAATCTTAATAAATTTTCCTCTGTTGAAGGTAGGCAAATACATAAAAGTAATTTCAAGATTGGGCAACTTATATCGAATATTGCACAAAATTTTGAATTTCTAAATCGAAAAAATAACAATTCAATCAACCTAACGATAAGTGAGAAAGTACCTGAGATATTATATACGGATAAAATGAAAATATCACAGGTTTTGTTGAACCTGATTAGCAATGCCTGTAAATTTACTGAAGATGGAAAAATCAATGTAAGTGTTGAATTTTTGGAATATAAAAATGAGCAATATCTTCTTAAATTTACAGTAAAAGATACCGGCAAAGGTATTCCAGAAGAAGAACAAACCAATATATTCAATGAATTTGCTCAAGTGCAGAATCATCAGGATTTAGAAGGAACCGGACTAGGACTAGCAATCGTGAATAAAATTTTACTGACCCTAAACAGTAAATTAAATTTGAAAAGTACTTTGCACAAAGGTTCTGAGTTCTTTTTTGATGTATGGCTAGAAGCTGGAAACCATATTACCGCAGAGAAAGAGGAGCTATTAGGATTTGAAAAACTTAAAAACAAACATATTTTAATTGTAGATGACAATAAAATTAATCAGGTAGTAACACGTAAAATCCTTGAACAATATGATATGAAGCACCAAATTGCTTCAAATGGTCTAGAAGCGGTTACTTTGGTCGAGGAAGATTATTTTGATGCTATTTTAATGGATATCAATATGCCTATTATGAATGGGATGGAATCTAGTACACAGATACGTACTTTTAATAAAACCATCCCTATCATAGCACTTACCGCTACCGATTATGTTAATGAAAATAGAAACCTGAAAGATTATGGTATCAATGATTTTATTATAAAACCATACAAAACTGAGGATTTACTAGAAACACTAACCCAACATATTGCTAATGGTAAAACTTAGTATTTTTATCCAGTAACATACATTCTTTATTAATGTTCGATAATCGAACTTATATGGAACACTTAAAAGGGATCCGAATTATAAAAAAAACAAGTAGTACAATCTGTAAAAAAGATATTACGCTTGAAAATTTGTGCTGGGTTGATTTAAAAATATTTTTTGTACTAAAAAAACGAATTTGAGAAAGTGCCTAAATTGTGGAACCGAATATAAAGGAAATTTTTGTCCCGAATGTGGACAAAAAGGTACTGTAGACAAGATTACATTGTCTTTTTTGGTTAATGATTTTCTTTCCAGATTTATGGATATCGATAAAGGAATATTGTTTAATATTAAACATCTTACTTTATATCCTCAAAAAACAATTTTTAATTACTTACTAGGCAAAAGGAAAAATGTACTCAATCCTGTTAGTTATGCCTTAATAGCTACTTCGCTATACTTATTAATAAGTTCTCAATTCGAATTGAATTGGATAAATACAACAAATCTTGAGAAGTATAAAGGGGAAATTTATGATAATAGTTATGAAGCAGGCAAAATTATAGGTACATACACAAAGTTCTTTTGGCTTCTTAACATCTTATTTTTAAGTGTATTTTCCAGATTATTTTTTAAGAAGTTTAGTTTTCTGGAACATTTAGCTATGAATTGCTTTATACATGGTCATGCAACTATTCTAGGAATACTGACCTTTATTCCTTTCAGATTACCGGTAGTTTATGATCCTTTTGTATTTCTCTATATTATCATACTCAATTTCATGATTTTTCAGAAAAAAGGAGATCGATTCGAAATAGCGGTTGCTGCATTTTTTTCAGTGTTTTTTTCATATTTGTTATTTTATACGATCCCCTTTATTATTGTTTTCATAACCAAATGATCAACAAACCTATATAATGAAATACCGTTTTTTAAATCAAAAACCAAATCCCAATTGAAAAGCAAATCGTAGTCCGTCATCACTTTTAAACGTTGATATATTAGCCGTCAACATATTGGCTAGGCTTACAAATGCACCACCACCAAAAGAAGTATTCAAATCATTCTCGTTAAAGGATTGATCAAACGCTAACTCATCATCTATCCATACTCTTCCATAATCTGCGCCCGCATAAATACCTAAACTTATTGGTAATAATGCTGTTTTAAGGCTCAAAAAATTCCATCGAATATCTGTGGATTGTACAAAAGCACTTTTCCCAGTAAAACGTTGATTTCTATATCCTCGTAAACCATTGTTAGCCCCTAAGCTTGCTCCTTGATAAAACTCAAAATCGTCACCAATATTAATATGCGCTCTTAAATCGGTAGCTAAAACCAACTGACCACTTGGAATGAGTTTATAATCAAATCCTAGTTCTGGCATAATATACCCAAAGCCTTTACCCGTCGATACATTATTTTTATATCCTAATTGTAAACCTATTTGCATACCTAGTGTTGGAAATGCTGGGTTATCTTTATTTTCAAAATAGTATGCAGCATCTATACCATAAAAATCTTGTTTATCAAAAACATCATTATTAATTGGTGTTAAATTTGCAGTTGTATTTACATCGGTAACATCATCCAAAAAACGTCCATTTGTCCTTTCTACCTCGTTAGATTCATAAAAAGCACCTATCTTTAAATGTCCTCCTAATTCTCCTCTCCAAATGATAGAAGGCATTGCACTCAACGTTCGAATTTTTACTCGATTATAATCCAAATCTACATCAATTCCATCACTGTCATTTGCTTCAAAATTTGGAGTGCTATTTCCAAATCCGAAAAAATTTACTGCAAAATTTGGGCTGTTAAAATGAGCATCTATTCCAATGTTTAGATTTCCAATAACATTAGCAAACTCTCCATTATAATTCAGATCAAATCCTTGCGTGGCAAAATAATATGATGCTGATACCGTATGATTAGAGGTAAAGGGATTCCGTTCAAAACCATATGGAGTATATGTATTACTTACCCCAATTTTAAAGCCATCATCAGGATTGGATCCCAAAGTAGGAATTAATTGATTGATATTGTTTTTTAATTTTTTGTAATCATATGTATTCGTTTCATAATCATCTCTTAATCTTATTTTGGCGGTTTTCGCTTTGGTAATATCATTAGGCTTACTCTTATGGTCATAGACTACTATTTTGTTACCATCTGGAATTAGGTAGGTATCATTGTTTTGTCCTCCTATTAATCTTATCTTAATCTTTTTACTTTTTCCTTTAACTTCGAATACATCGTCATCATCTAAACCATAGATCCATATTTCTTTCGTAAATTCTTTACTATAAAGACGTTCATGAAATACGTCTGCTTTTTTTCCCTCCTTGATCCTTTGTCCTAAGATTTTAACCTTTCCATCTGGAAAACAATCAATTGTAAAATAATCATCCTTATTTGTTCCTTTGATTACAGAGAACCTATTAAGTAATGTATAATATCTATTAGAAATAGCTTGAAGATTAGCGCGTCTAGCTTTAAGTTTCTTTTTAATTTCATCTACCGTCTCATCTTGTACTTCTTTTGGAAAAGACAAAAAGGCTTTGTCAATAATAGCATCAGTAATACCTTCCTGAATCATTTTTACCTGTTTATCCCAAACATCTTTATCTGATAATTCAATAAACTCCATATCCAAGGGATAAGGTGCTACATTGACTCCTTTTACATCTTTAAGATCATCATCATATTTTCTAAGCGCTCTAGTAGTAGGTACTAATGTGACTGCAGCACCTAATAAAAAACCATCTGACATAATGGAAAATGCTTGATCTCTATCTCTAGGCAAGGGACGATATACTATCTTCCCGTCTTTATTAAATTCTATCCATCTCCATTGATCCTGATGACGATCCCAATCACCAATAAGCATATCAAACAGTCGAGCTCGAATATAAGAGGCCTCATCAATAACAATATCCTCATCTTTATGGATTTTTTTCATTACATCTCTTGTGCTTATTATTTTATCCTGAAATCCAAAACTTTCCAAATTACCATGTCCAGCAGATGCATGTTCTTCAATCATATATAATTCATCACCAAATTCTTTATTAAACTCACCTAAAGCATTTTGTTTTGGAATATAGTATAAGATCGGATTGGTATGATACACGCCTACTGCATCTGATAAAGTTCCAATAGCAAAAGGAGCATAAGGGTATGATCCTGCAAACACATCCATTATTAAGTTTTCTGTACCCGTATGATCAAATTGCCCTTCGATATATTGATCTTTAAACATTACAGCTTGTAAATATTGTACGGCATTTTTGCGAAGCGCACGCATTACATATTGTGCACCATTTTTATCTTGAAGACGTAGTGATTTGGATTGATTCCCTCCTCCTTTTTTCACCACTGTTAGCCCTCCGTATAAAGTGTCTAAATTTACTGTAGGTGCAGAAACTTCTGTACTATAATATCTTCTATAACGATCACCCCATAAAAATCTATAAAATCCTGATTTATCAGTTTCTTTTTTAGTATATATAGAAGCCATTTTTTCTTTTGGGAAATTATTTGGATAATCAACTACTTTCTTTTGAGGATTGGGTGAAAACAATCGAGTGTTAAATACTATTTTTTCATTTTCAGTTGTGTAAAATTGAACATAAGATGAACCGTCTTTATAAATGTCCAATTTTGCATATCCATAAGTTCCATAAGAGAACTGCGCTCCCCCAATATTTCGAGTTGCTGATATTTTATCACCAGAACCACTACCACTTATTATTTGATGAAGATTGTCTTCTACTATATACTGTAGATTATGTTCATGACCAGATACAAAAACCACCTTTTTATTTTCTTGAGAAATAGTAACCAATCGTCTTTTAAATTCATTATAGCGTTTGTTTTGCAAATCAACATTGGCTACTCCACTTGTTCTTCTAATCACATTTTTTAGTGTTCCCAATATTGGAAAAGGAATCATATGACTTCCAAAAGTATACTGTCCTCCATGAGATCCGTTAGAATACATAGGATGATGTAGTGCTACAATAGTAGTTTTACCTCTAGACTTTTTAATAAGACTCATATATTCATCAAAAAAATTAGTTCTTGTTTTGATGTCACAATCATCATTTAGTGTTGGATACTTATCCCAATTAGTGATATACCAATAACTATCTATAAGGATAAGTTCAATATCATCAGAAATATGAATATTCTCTATTGGACACCCGTTTTTAGGTAAAAATGTATGTTTACCCACTTTTTCATTGATATATTTTTCTTGTCGTTTCAATCCTTCAAGACCATCATTATTCCAATCACGATTACCAGGAATAAAAACAGTTTTTCCTTTAAAACCCTCAACTACATCAGTTTGAAAATTTAGCTGACCTTCAGCAAAACGTCTATTTGGATGATCATTTTCGGGCATTCCATTCTCATAAATATTATCTCCCAAAAAAATCGCTGTACTATTCTCTGAAGCTTTGTTAAGTTCTTTTTTAAAGGACACTAAAGTCTCAGAAGGTTTGTCGATTGGTAAATTACCTGTGTTACCAATCAAATAGAAAGAATGTTCAATTTCAGAATTTGATTTAGTGTCATTAACACCAGAATTTTCATATTGTGCTTTAAATGTGGCACATCCGTTAAGAATTAATAATGTTATTAATGCTATACCTACGGAGTATACGTTTTTAGCCATAATAATTTTAGTTTACCCAGCTCTTTATAGAGAAAAGGCTTTGTAATTATAAGAAGTGTGTGAAGGTTAAAGGTATACATTTTTATTTTTAGTAAAAATATACACTAGATCACTAAAAATCTTTCAAATGCAAAAGCAAGGTTTAAAATCAAAAACAAATAAAAGTGTGATTGGGGCAGCAAAATGATTTTCAAAATGGTAACTTTAATAAAAAGAAAGCTTCTAATGAATAAAAATATCTATTCCAGTATACTTCTACTATTCATATTGGTTTTTGGTTGTTCCTCTGATGAGAGTATACAAAACCCTGTTCAGCAAGAGGAAGATCAAATAGAAGAAATCCAGAAATTTTCTTTTTTAGCATTAGGGGATTCTTATACCATAGGGCAAGGAGTGACAGAAAGCGAAAGTTGGCCCTTTCAATTACAAAATGCTTTTGCATCAAATACTCAAAAAATTGAAACTGTAAAAGTTATTGCACAAACTGGATGGACCACTGGTAATTTAATTTCGGCAATAGATACTCAAAACCCCGAAAATTATGATATCGTTTCATTACTTATTGGTGTAAATAATCAGTTTCAAGGGGCAGATTTTACCATTTTTCAATCAGAATTCAATTTTTTATTGGACAAAGCCATATCCTTAGCTGGTAATAATAAAAATCGTGTTTTTGTGGTATCCATACCAGATTATGGAGTAACGCCATTTGGATCTAATAATAGTGAAGTTATTGCTTCTGAAATTGATATGTATAATGCATATATCAAACAGCAATGTGAAGCACAATCAATACCATTTATTGATGTAACATCAATTTCAAGAAATCTTGGTAATTCTGAAGGAGCTTTAGCTACCGACAATTTACATCCAAGTGCGAACCAATATAGCTTATGGGTAGAAGCTATACTTCCAGTTGTAAAGGAAATTTTGGAATAACCATTAATTTACTTTAAACAAAGTGTGTGATCATAAGCCGAACTCAAAGCCTTACGAAGTTATTCGGTTTTGTCCAAGATATTTTATGTTAGCATATATTGTTATTGTTTTATAATTCTTGTTATGAACCCTTCTGATTTTAATAAATAAATTCCTCTTGACAAGTGGCTCACATCTACTTTATCACCTACTCCTTCTGCTACTTTTCTTCCTGAAGTAGTATATAGATCATATGAAAAATCACTACTTACTCCTTGTAGATTAATAATATCGATACCTGGATTAGGATATACAAAAACACCTTGAGTAGGCACTATAATATCCTCTATAGATAATACATTAATTATCGTTGAAGAGTCTTCAGTTTGTAGAAAGTTATTTGCCGGATCTTCAATGGAAGCGATCCAACTATTTCTAATATCAGCATCTATTTCTACTCTGCTATCTCCCCAATATCCAGAGGCATAATTATTATTCGCAGCACTCCATATAAATTCGCTATCCCAATCCGTATTAATATAACATAACGCTCTTACATCATCATTGTTTTTTACGAAATTAAATAATTCATCAAACCATTCCTGATAAATTTGGGTAGCAGTTTTATTTGTGCACCCTTGATTGGCAGTTCCATCATACACAGGACTAATATTACAATTGGTTTTGGCATCTAGATCATATCCTTGAGGAGAGGCCTCTGCAATCATAACAGGTTTCCCTTTGGATTGAGCAAAACTTACTAATTCATTAGCCAAAGCTAATTGTGTAGCTGGAGTAAATGATCCTACGGTAGGGTTTTCATTAGGAAGTAAGAACCAAGATAACCCCATCCAATCTACATAATCATCTCCTGGATAATAGGCATTAATATTTTCTTGACCACCATCTAGTATATCATCAATAGGCGAAGTGGATGACTGCCAAACATAAACTACATTATCCTGAGATAGATTTGTTCTCAATACATCTACAATTCGTTGATACGCGCCTATATATTTAGTCTGATCATAGGCGTTCCAGTTCCCGTCAAATTCGTAGCCTATTCTCAAATAAAAAATATTGGATGGAAATTGGTTGAAAAAAGTAGCCATTTTCACAATTTTACTATCGTGATTTCCATCAATAATATTCTGCAAACCATCTAAACCGTTAAAGGCATCTTCTACAATACTAAGTCCAATAGCTACCAAAGGAGAACGTTCTGCTGCCGTCCACAAGTTTAGAATTCCTGCTCCCCAATTTGTATTATTTGTATCTCGATTACCATTATTATCCATACCCATACCTCCATAGTATATAGATCTATTGACATCAATAAAAATCGAAGATTCCTCTAAAGTATAAAAAGACAAATACGCAATTTCTCCATGTCCATTATGACAACCCGTACAATTAGTTCTATAATTAGAAACAGAGGCTAAATCCTGCCCTACAAAAAGTAATTTTTGATCATTACCTGGATAAAATTGTCCGTTTATAAAGTGAGAATAAAAAAATAAACTAATAAGCAGCATTAGGTTATTCTTTATAGTAAGATCTCTGGACTCTGCAGCATAAGAAAACATCATTATCAACTATTTTTTTATTATTACTGCTAAAAATATAGTTTTAAACAAATTACTCACTAGAGAAAAGTTGATTATCTACGAAACCCTTTAAGTAGCTATCCTAAAAAAATTGAACTATTTATCATATCGCTTCAAACAATTTACCAGGTAATGGTCTGATGACACCTTTCAATTCCATGTTTAGCAAGGTAGAGGCTACTTTAAATGTTGGAATCTCACATTGCAATGCAATCACATCTAATAATTCCTTTCCATTTTTTCTAAGGAGGTTGTATATCTTTTTCTCATCACCTTCTAATTCTACAAAAAGTTGTTTTTGTACTGTAGGTTGTACTTTCTCCTCCAATTCCCAATTCAACATATAAATCAGATCTGCTGCACTGGTTAACATATGTGCTCTTTGAGTTTTAATTAATGTATTGCATCCTTCACTTAGAGCATCACCTACTCTGCCAGGCACGGCGAACACATCACGATTATAGGAATTTGCAATTTCAGCGGTTACTAATGAACCTCCTTTATTAGCGCTTTCGATAACAATAGTAGCTTCACTCAATCCTGCAATAATACGATTACGTCCTAGAAAATTCTTTCTATCAAAGGTATCTGTACTCCAAAAATCTGTAAAAAACCCTCCATTTTCTTCAATTTGTGACATATACTTTTTATGGGCTTTCGGATATATTTGATCTAATCCATGTGCCAAGCAACCTACGGTTTGTAAACCATGTTTTACCGCAGCTTTTTGAGCCGTAATATCCACGCCGTATGCGAAACCTGATACAATAACAGGATTTAATGGAACGATTGTTTCAATTAATTCTTCACAAAATCGTACTCCATAACTTGTTACTTTTCTTGTTCCTACGATACTTATTATTTTTTTATTCTTTACATCAATATTACCTCTACTAAACAAAACAACCGKACCATCTAAACAGTATTTTAGTTTCTCAGGATAACTGATATCATCATAAGCCATATAACGTATATCATTATCTCTCATGAATTGCAGCTCATTTTCTGCTGCAATCTTATTTTCCTTATTGTAAATCTCTTTAATCTTTACAGTCCCGATACCATCTATCTTCAGTAAATTCTGAGGTTTCTCTTTTAATACTTCTTCTGCAGATCCAACTTCTCTAATCAATTTTTTGATTGAACTATCTCCAAGATTTGGTGTTTTCTTAAGTGTTAATAAAGCAATTATTTTTTCTTCTGTCATGTAAACTATTATAAGTCAGTACAAGAAACGAAAAAAATCAAAAATGTTAATAAAATCAAGGTATCTTGTTATTTACAAACCCTATTTTTTTTAATTTTGATATACTCAATAATAGAAAGCATTTACGAGAGGGGATAATGAATAATACAGCTAAATACATAAGTGAATTACTATATAGATATGAATGTGTAATCTTACCAGGTTTTGGTGCTTTTTTAACCAAAAGACAGCCTGCTATGATTCAGGAGTCTACACATGCTTTTTTTCCTCCTCAAAAGTTAATTTCTTTTAATAGCCAATTACAAAATAATGATGGATTATTAGCGAATTATATAGCTACTGCGGAAAATATATCATATACCGATGCTGTTGCTAAAATTCAGCGTTATGTATTGTGGTTACAAAATAAAATGAGTGCTGGCAATCGTTTGGAACTTGAGGGAATTGGCGCTTTTTATACTTCAGTAGAAAATACTTTACAATTTGAGCCTTATCAAAATACAAATTATCTATCTGAAGCTTTTGGACTAAATTCTTTTATTTCTCCTTCTATTCTTAGAGAAAAAGAAATCAAAACGGTTCTACCTGAAGTCGCGACTTCAACAGTAACAAGAGAAACGTATAAAGAACAAGTCGAAGCTATTGAAGAGACTGCACCTATAGCTTTTACACCAGAAAAAAGACGTCAACGTCCATATTTGAAGTATGCAGCTGTTCTTGGTTTTGGAGTTATCCTTGGTTCATTAGCGCTATACCAAGTTAATACGCAGACTAATTTAGAAAATGATCGTATTACTATTAATGCGGAAAGAGAAATCGAGAACAGAATTCAAGAAGCCACTTTTGAAATAACAAGTCCTCTTCCTGCTATTAACTTAAATATTATTAAATCTGAAGAAAATACTGTTGTAGAAAATTCTGAGACTGAAGAAACAACAGTAACTAATTCCTCAGCAAAATACCACATTGTTGCTGGAGCCTTCAGAATAAAAGCAAACGCTGCTAAAAAAGTAAATAAATTAAAAGCTAAAGGTTTTGAAGCTCGCTTAATTGGTATAAACAAATATGGTCTTCATCAAGTTGTTTATAATAGTTTTGAAAACAGATTAGAAGCGTTAACGGCTCTTCAAAACATTAAAAAGCAACAAGATCGTCGTGCTTGGTTGTTGGTTCAAGAACTTTAATTTTTTTTTAGTTTTCACTTTTCTTAATCATCTATTGCAAATAGTAAGATACTATTCTTGATTCTATTTCTAAAGTTCATTCTTTTTTAGAAAAACATTGAAATTTTATCAATCTTTTCAAGGTAATTGAATATCAGTTTTCTAGAATGATATGGTTATAAGTTAATCTTACCTAACTATCTTTGTCAAAAATTACCAAAATTCATGGAAGCCAGATATCCTTCAGAATCCAGAACTATTTTAACAGATCTTGTTTTACCAGGAGAAACGAATCCTTTAAACAACCTTTTTGGAGGAGAATTACTTGCTCGTATGGATCGCGCAGCAGGAATTGCAGCTGGTCGACATTCCAGAAGAATTGTAGTAACAGCATCGGTAAACCATGTTGCTTTTAGCAAAGCTATTCCCTTAGGAAGTGTAGTAACGGTAGAAGCGAAGGTTTCTAGAGCGTTTAAAACCTCTATGGAGGTTGTTATAGATGTTTGGATAGAAGATAGACAAAGCGGTGATAAAACGAAGGCTAACGAAGCTATATACACTTTTGTAGCAGTAAATGAAAGTGGTTCCCCAGTATCCATACCTCCTATCAAACCAGAAACCGAATTAGAACAACAACGTTATGATGCTGCATTGCGTCGTAAGCAATTGAGTTTGGTACTTGCTGGCAAGATGAAACCAGATGAAGCAACTGAACTCAAGGCACTTTTTATTTAACAAAAAAGACACTCTCTATAAGGCTAGAGAGCATCTTCATATCATTCTGGGGAAAACGATTCTTTGCTATTTATTTTTTGACAAACTTAAATGACTGAGATTGTTCTTCGGCGAAGATAAAATAAACTCCTTTAGGTAAATCATTTACACTAATAGTAGATTCAGTTCCTTCCATTAACTTTGTTCCAGTTATTGTATACAGTTTCCAGGAAGTAATTTTTTCGTGTAATGTCAAAATATCTTTTACAGGATTAGGATACATTGCAACTTCATTATCCAATATTATGTCATCAACAGATAAACTTGTATCTACCGGTTTATACACTCTAATCCAATCCACCTTCATCGTATTTCTAGCTGGATCATTCAGTTGATTATCTGTTGGTGTTCGATCTGCATCAACATGCCAGTTTTGAGATTCTACATTGATAATAATATCCATCTCTTTTGTAAATCCATTTCCTCCTTGATAATTAAAAGGATCTATTACACTTACAGAAGATATGTTGCTAGCTTCTTGTAACGTTTGAAAAGAATACACAGTTCCACTTGCGTATTCCACAGCAGTTTGAAATCCATTAGGATCAAAATCTAGATTTCCATTGGTCATTGTAGGATACGTATACGTCCAAATACCATTTCTATTTGTCGCAAAAGCTTTATCATACAAAACTCTTACCAACTCTCCATCGATATAATATTCAAAATGAACAGGACTAATCCAATTTACCCCAATTCTAACATATCTCCTGTTTCCTCCATTCCAGCAATATTCACCCCATACCGATACATCAGATCGGCTCCACCAACTATTAAAATCTCTAGGTTGATAATCAGTGAAAGGTTGACGAATAAATGAGTGGTGACTTAAGTGAATAAACTCTGCAAAAAAACCATTTCCTTGTTCATCGCCACCATAACATTCTATAATATCTATTTCCTGTGTATCATCAGGACTTAATAACCAAACATCAGATGCCAAAACAATATCTGCAACGCTTACACTAGATTCTACAAAAACTGGGTACACTACTTTTGTATTTGAGGTAATACATCCAGCATTTACACCATCTTCAGGTCTTCCCATTTTATTTGGCAAGTTTGTTTTAGGAAGAGCAGTTTCTCCAGCTTGTCCCCATCTTGAAGCTCGTAAAACCAAATCATTTCCATCTACAGAAACATGATTATACTTCCAATATGTAGTTCCTGGACCATCCCAGCCGTTATGATAAAAGTTATACCATTTGTCATTACCAAAATTAGAACGCTGATTCGTTTCATCAAAAACATAGTTAAAGTCATCAGAAGCATCTACCTGAAGCTCCCATTCCTGACCTGTTCCAGCATCAGCAGGAACAGGAATGCCGTTCCAATCCTGAGCCATAGCAGATACGGAGATCAATGACATCATAAAGTAAATTTGGGCTTTTTTCATTGTGTAAAAAGTTAGTTTTTATTAAAAATGTAATCTTGAGTCATACAAAAGAAATTATTTTTTCAATCACATTCAAAAAATAAACGTACTTTTTACATTTTATTAATTTTCACACTTATTTTATACCAAAATCTTTTAAAATTTGGCCATAACCTATCAATTTTTAGTGTATAAATTAAATAAAAGATGATATGAATGTAATCCATTACCATTCTAAAGAAATCCTGCTCCTAAAGCCACAGAAATTAGGATCAACATAATTGCTACTACTATCTGTAAAAACTTTAGCGTGACTTTTTTGAGTAGTTTATTACCTAAAAATGCTCCAGCAATAGCTGATGCCGTAGCACAAATTACTAATGGTATATTGTCGCTTATACCTGATTGTGAAACATTGGTAGCATATACACTGAGTCTTGTGAAATCCACAAATGTAGAAACTACTACTGCTGTTCCTATAAAAGCTTCTTTAGAAAGCCCTGCTTTGATGAGAAAAGCCGTTCTTAATGCGCCTTGATTTCCTGAAAGGCCACCAAAAAATCCGCTTAGAAATCCTCCTAATGGTAATTTTTCTTCACCAAATTTTAATTTAGCGAAAAACGGGACTAAATCCATACTCGCAAAAATGATTAATAAGATAGAAATGATGAATTTCACAGGATACACCACAAAAGTTTTACCGAATAAAGTATAAGCAAAAAGAGGTTGAGCATCTGGAATCTTTAACAACACCCATGCTCCTAAAAAGGCTGCTATTACTGCAGGTATTCCAAATCTGAGTAACACAGATTTATTAGCATTTTTCCCAACTAAAAACAATTTGAATACATTATTAAAGAAATGCACTATTCCTGTTAATGCTATAGCGATCTCTACGGGAAAAAATACCATTAAAACAGGTGTGAGAATGGTTCCCAATCCAAAACCAGAAAAGAAGGTTAAGATCGAAACTAAAAAAGCCACAATCGAAACAACAACTATTTCCATAAGCATATTACATTTTATAAATCCAAGACTGTGGATTTAGTTTTTTTGTGTCTTTAAAAACCAGAAACTTCATAACAGCACGACCTGTTCGCGGGTTTACTCGGACTTCTCCAATATTTTGTTTGGTAGAAACCTTTTGCCCTTCCTTTACAGAAATATTTTCTAGATTGTAATACACTGTAATATAATTACCGTGTCGTATATGCACTAATTTTCCGGCATTCTTAAGTTGTTGAATAGCCATTACTTCTCCTTGGAAAATAGCTCTTGCCTTTTCTCCTGGTCTGGTTTCTAACTCTACACCGCTACTATTAATTTGAATATTTGGAAGTGTTGGATGTGGTTGACGTCCGTATTTCTTTGTAAGTTTTCCTGTACCTACAGGCCAAGGAAACTTTCCTTTGTTAGACGTAAAATTATCTGCCAATTTTTTATCTTCTGGAGTCAACGCAAAAGTGGTGGCAGAACCTTTTTTAGATGCTTTTTTACCAGCTTTTTTATTTGCTTTTGCTATCGCTTCTCGAATTAATTTTTCGATCGCCTTATCAATTGCACTTGCTTGCTCTTGTTTTTTCTTTATTTCCTTCTTATAGGTTCCTTCTTTTTTACGGATAGAAGCCATTAGTGTTTGTTGCTGCTTTTTTTCTTCCTTAAGCTGCTCGTGAGCGTCTCTATTTTCAGCTATTAATTGCTCTTTATTCTTCTTTCGCTCTAATAGATCTTTATTTAATGTTTGAAGTTCTTCTGTTCTTGTTTGTATCTGTTCTGCTTGTTCCTTGCGATGCTCGTTGTATTGCTTCATATATTGCAAACGCTTATAAGCTTGCATAAAATCAGTAGAAGACAATAAAAACATAATCTTACTATTCTGAGACTTACTTTTATATGATTTTACAATCATCTTGGCGTAATCCTCTTTCAACACCTTCAGCTCATCTCGATACGAACCCATTTTTTTTAGGTTTGTATTGATCTCCCTTGTTAGAAGATTAGCTTGTTGATTTGTAATTTTTATAAGATTTTGTCTTGTACTTATTTGAGAGTTTAAAGTTTCTACTTCATCCAATACCGATCTTTCTTTTTGCTTCGTATCTGCGAGCAAAGCCTTCATTTCTTCAATCTGCGCTTTTAGACGACGGCGTTGTTCTTCTAGCTGCTGCTGTTTTGCACTTTGCGAAAAAGAAGGAATACTAATTAATAGCATTCCAATAAAATATATCAACTGTTTTAACCTCATTCTATGGTGACTTCCTCGTATCCTGATGGTATTTTAAACGGAAAACTTACTTTTGGATTGTAATCTACATTACGATATTCAATCATAATGACGGTTTTGGCAACTCCTTCGGTTGCCATAATATTAATTTCTTTGGGAAAATCCTGATTTCCAACTTTTTGATAGCTACTATAATTGATTAGTAAATTTCTATTCTCCAATGGCTGTTTGAGTTGCTGTGAGAATATTTTAAAATTATCAGGATTTATAATGAATAATCGCTCGAATAAGGCTAGTTCTTTTTTAGGTTGCAACCTATATTTTTGGTTTGCTATAGATGAGCTATATTTTTCATTGTTTAAATTGAATAATGCCTGACCTAGTAATAATTGCTGTACTTTTTCAAAGTCTAACTCGGTTCCTAACCATTCACTCAACAACTTAAAATCACCTTCAAAGTAAGTGTTATTTACTTTTTCATAATAACTTACTTTTTCAGGTGTAATCAATGCTTTAGCAAGTGTAATACCTAAAAGTTTAGCACTTACCCATATTTTTTTATCTTTTTCTAGACGCAGCGTCACATTTGGACTAAATGATTGTTTTCCATCATCGTATCTAACCTTTACCCTAGCGTTCAGTGTGGTAAAATTGAAATCATTACTAGAGTGATTAGAAATAATCTTAGCTGTTTTCAGCTTTTTAACAGAAGCTCCAGAAACAGCTTTGGTCCCTTTACAGGAATTTAGTATGACAAGGCAAAAACATAATAGATAAAACAGTCTATTCATTATCCTTTATGATTTTTTTTTAAGTTCAACAGATCTGTCTTTATATTCTTTGGCTTTGGCTTCATTACCCATTTTTAGGTAAGCTTCGCCAATTTGATCATAAAAATCAGATTCCATTTTGAAGTCATCAATGATGTAGTCCATTCCAATACTTAAAATATCTATAGCTTCTTCATAATCATTAAGGTTTATTAGCGAAACACCACTAACCAAATAAAGAATAGGTTGTGAAGGATATAACTCTATTGCTAATTCACTCCCCACTTTAGCCTTTTCATATCTTTTAAGATCTAATTGTAAAAGCAATATTTTTCTAAGAATCCCAAAGTTACTGGCATTATCTTTAATTCCTCTTTCATAATAATTCAATGCCAATTCCTTTCTATCTTTATCATAGAAATAATTTCCTATCTCGGTAAACACCTTACTATTGCCTGCATCTTCAGAAAAGATCTTTGTTACTTCAATAAGTTTTGTTTCATATTGAGGATTTTTATCGACATAAACCAAAAAGTCATTGACCACTTTATATTTAGATTCTTCATCAATTTTATCAGAAGACAATACTACTTTCATTGATTTAATTGCATCCTTAGGTAAATTATCATCTAAATAATACTTATATAAAGCTAAATGGGCTAATTCAGATTTTGGTACTTGCTCTAATAATATTTGTGCAGTACCAAAAGCCTTTTCTACCTGATTATCCTGACTATATAAATAAATTAGATTCAAATAATTTTGTTCTTCCTTTGGATTGGCTGCTATTTTTTCTTGCAATCTAATTATCTGTGAATTAGGATTATTAATTTTCAAGGAAATTTTCTTTCGCAACTTATCTCTATAAGGATCTAGTCCAAGCTCTTCTATTAATTCATCTACCACTCTTAGTGCATCATCATATCTAGATTCTAAAAAGTAAAGATTAGCTAACTGCTCTTTGTACATACTGTCGAAATTTACTAACTTCTCCACCACTTCCACAGATTCGGCATACTTCCTTTGAGTAAAATATACCTCAAAAAGTAACTCTAAGACATAACGATCATTTGGTCTTTCTTCTAATACCTTTTTGAAATTGGTAGCAGCATTATCATATTGCTTTAGCTCTAGATAATTACTTCCTAATTCATAGTATAAAACAATTGGTTTTGGATTTGCCTCTATACATCTTTCTAAAGCGCTAATTGCCTTTTCGTAATTTGTGATTGCTCTTTCTTTTAGAGCTTCAAAGAAACTCTCTCTAAAAACATCCGACACATCACCCAAATCATCAAAAATCTCTATTTTCTTTAGAGATTCTATTTCTTGAGAAAACATGGTACTACCCAATCCAATGGTCAGCACCAAGCTCAATGTGATATGTCGACAAAATTTAATCATCCAAATTATTCTAAGGTAGAATAGTCTCCAATACTAATTGTTGTATATGTTCCGTCGTAATAAACGTGATTTCCAACCATAGCATTGTCTAAGTTAGCATTTTTTATGACAGTTTGGTTCTGTATTAAGCTATTTTTAATATCACTATTTTCAATTGCACAACCATCACCAATAGAAACATTAGGACCTACCGATCCATTTGCAATCGTAACACCTTTACCAATACAACAAGGAGGAATAATAGTTGCGTTTTCTAAAGTTACATCATCACTCACTAGATTTTCACCATCTTTTTCTAAAAAACCTAGCATTCTAGTATTGGTTTCGACAGTTACATTTTTATTACCACAATCCATCCATTCATCCACCTGACCAGTAACAAAAACTTTGCCATCTGCCATCATTCTTTTTATTCCATCATTTATCTGATACTCTCCTCCATTGATAATATTGTTGTCTAACACATATTGCAACTCATCTTTTAGAACTCCAATATCTTTAAAATAATAGATTCCTATCACTGCTAGATCCGAAACAAATTCTTTAGGCTTTTCTACCAACTCTACAATTTCTTTCTTTTCATTAAGTTTCACTACTCCATAAGCTTCAGGTTGATCAACTTGTTTTACCCAAATTACGGCATCCGCTTCTTTATCTAGATTAAAATCTGCTCTTATCAATGTATCTGCATAAGCCACAACTGCAGGTCCTGATAACGAATCTTTTGCGCACATAATAGCATGACCCGTTCCTAACGGTTGATCTTGTCGGTATATAGAAGCTTTTGCACCTAATTCTGAAGCAAGAGCCGTTAAGCTTTCTACCACATCATCTCCAAAGAAAGCAGGATCTCCTAATACGAATGCTATTTCATCTACAGGTTCTCCCAGAACCTTAGCTATATCCGAAACTAATCTATGAACAATTGGTTTTCCTGCTACAGGAATTAATGGTTTAGGAACAGTTAATGTATGAGGTCTTAATCTAGAACCTCTTCCGGCCATTGGCACAATAATTTTCATTACTTATGTTTTTTTGATTGGTTGATTATTTAACTCCTGTACTTCCAAAGCCACCTTCACCTCTAGAAGTTTCTGATAATTCTGTTACTTCATTCCATTCTGCTCGTTCGTGTTTTGCGATCACCAACTGAGCAACTCTTTCACCATTTTCTACTACAAAATCTTCATTAGACAAGTTGACCAAAATTACACCTATTTCACCTCTATAATCCGCATCTATAGTTCCTGGAGCATTTAAAACTGTAATTCCTTTTTTTGCTGCTAATCCACTTCTTGGTCTTACTTGCGCTTCAAAACCAACAGGTAACTCAATAAACAATCCTGTTTTAACAATTGTTCTTTCTAAAGGTCTAAGAGTTATTGACTCAGTAATATTGGCTCGCAAGTCCATTCCTGCAGAAGCAATTGTTTCGTAATGAGGTAATTTATGAGATGATTTGTTAATGATGTTTATTTGCATAGTTGTTTTATTACGCCATTATACAGCGTTGTTATCTTTTTAATAGTTGTTTTATTTCTTTTTTTTCAAAAGCATACAAAATTACTAAAAACACTAGTAAGAGTGGGATAGAAATTATATAATTACTATCGAAAATGTAAAAAGAAATTATCGAAAAACTAATTGACAATAAAAGATACGCTCCTATCTTCTTAAGATCGTATGGGATTGGATAATATTTCCTACCTAAATACCAAGATATCATCATCATAGAACCATAGGCAGCTAAAGTAGCAATAGCAGAACCTATGTAGGTGTATTTTGGAATTAATAAAAAGTTAAGAAGTAAAGTAATTACTGCACCAAAAACGGAAATATAAGCTCCAAATCTGGTTCTATCTGTTACTTTATACCAAACTGAAAGATTATGATAAATACCTAAGCAAAAATTAGCTAATAAAATTAACGGAACTATCTTTACCGCTTCCCAATATGATGTATCTCTTAAGAAAGCTATTTTTAAAACATGCACAAAAACAATTACAAATAGGAATATAAAAGAACCTAAAATCACAAAATACTTGGTTATTCTTGCATAAGTATCAGGAGCATTTTTATTAGAAGCATAGTTAAAGAAAAAAGGTTCAATTCCTAATCTGAAAGCCGTTGCAAATAAAGTCATAAACAAGGCTAGTTTATAACAGGCAGAGTATACACCTACCATATGGTCTGCAACATCCTCAGGTAATAAAAAGTCCAAAAGAATTCTATCAAATGTTTCGTTAATTGAATATGCAATTCCTGCTATGAGAATTGGCAGAGCATATTTCATCATCTTCTTCCACAATTCTTTATCAAAACGATATGATATTTTAGAATAAAATGATATCAGCGCCACTAATGCAAATCCACTTGCAATAAGATTTGAAATAAAAATATAACTGATTTCATAATCATCTTTACATATCCAATTTAAAAATGAAAAATGGAATGAAAGCTCCGTAAGAAAGAGCAAGAAAAATATATTAAGACCAAAATTTATTGCAACGTTTGTGATTTTAATAATTGCATATCTTATAGGACGCTCTTTGGCCCGTAACCAAGAAAATGGAATAATCACCAAAGCATCTAATAATAATATCCAAATAACAAGGTTGATATATTTAAGTTTTATATCTATCCAATCTGCTATTTGATGTTTTAGTAATAAGGCTATTATCAGGAATACAAAGGATGAAATCGCAATTGATATTGCAGATGTACTAACAACATTGTCCTTATTCTTTTCTTTATTAAAAAACCGAAAGAAAGCGGTTTCCATTCCATACGCGAGAATTACGTTAAAAAGTACAAAGTATGAGAAAATAATAGAGACTTTACCATACTCCTCAGTTGGTAATTGATTTGTATATAAGGGTACCAAAAGAAATGACAACATGCGTGGTAACACAGTTGCCATTCCATATATAAAAGTTTGCTTAAAAAGTTTCTGAAAAATTCCCAATTGCAAATTATTACGGCTCTAAAAATACAATTTTATTGCCTTGGCTTCATTGGATACGCTTCCAATTCTTTTTCTGGTAATTTATCGAGTTTGAAAAATCCTTCTTTTCCTGATTTGGTGTAAGCAATAATACACTCGTCATCTTTAAGGACAAAGGGTGTTTTTTCTTCTACTTTAGGTGCTTTATTACCGTATTCGTCTTTAGCATCACCACTCATAATCATATCGGGTTTTACACTTTCAGGATCTGTATATTTTCCTCTATAAAAACCTTCTCTTTGATTAAAATTTAGATCAACTTTTTTTCCTTTAAAATAAGCTGTATGTAATACAACATCCGATTCTTTGGCTACTGGAAAATACAGTGTGAAACCTTGACCGCCTCCTCGAATACCGGAAACCCATTTTTGAAAATAAGGAGCGTTTAATTCTACAGGTGCAATTTTATCTATTTTCTGACTTGTAGCACATTGGGCAAAAGTCATTAAAATTCCTAATAAGCCGATTTTTGTAAGTAGTGTTTTCAAATTTATTCTTTGTTCCATTTTTCTTTTAAACGTTCACGATGTTTTTCTTTCATTTTTTTAATATCTCTGGTATTAAAGACAATATTCATTCCAAAATTAAATGCAACACCAGAGAATAGCTTTGAATCTTCTCCATTTGTGATATTAAGACCATACATATAAGGAAGACCAAATTCTAATTCTAAACACTTGGCAAATTTATAATTAATTCCAGCACCTGCTGCAAATAATAACAAACCACCACTATTATCTTCTATTGCAATATCTGCAGGATCATTTGTTTCATATCGAATCGCACCAATCCCTATTCCAGACTCAAAATAGAAACTAAATTTTCCACTATTAATTGCATGTTTTCTAAAAGATGGTATAAACCCATACGCTTGTACTTCTACATCTCTACCATTTTCTTGCTCTATATCTTGTGGAAACAATGCAAAAGCCGAAGTATTAATAGCAAAACGTTCTGATAAATAATAAGATAGGCTTTGTTTTACGGCTACTCCGCTAAATCCATTATCGAAATCCATAAGTGGAACTGCAGCTATTCCCATCTTAATATCTCCTGCTTCGTATAAAGTTTCTGAATCCTGTGAATTCATAGTACTTATAAATGCCAAAACAAGCGCTAAAGTACAAAGTTTAATTTTTTTCATTTTTCTTTTTTCCATTAAAGATAAAAAATGAATGTGGTGTTTGTCCTAAAAAAAACAAAAAACCACATTCGACCAAACGAATGTGGTTATGCAATAAGAATTCACTTTTCTATTGTAAACTAACTGATAAAGTTCCTAATCCAACTGAAGAACCGAAACCAGACACCTCAATTGAATAACTACCGGCACTTAAAGAACCTACCATTCTAGATAACGTACCTGCTCCTCCATCATCATTAGAACCGATAAGATTTCCAAAGGAATCATACAGTCTTAAAAAGGTATCATAATTTGCAAATGTTGTTTCAAACACATAATCTGATTGACTATCTATACTAAAATTGAATGCAATAGCTCTATCTACTTCGCTGGTTGTATCATAGTTATAAGTTTCACTAAATGGAATGTTCAACGTTCCCAAATCTAAATCTGAAGAATCATAATCTTGTAAAGTAAGATTCATAGTTCCGTTTGCAGCAAGACCAAAATTATTATTAATTACTTCAAGATAATATGTTCCGGTTTCTAATGAAGCAAGTAGAATATTATTAAATCCATTAGCAATAAAATCTCCATTCTCGGAAAATAAGCTAAATGACACATTGCCAGACTCTTGTACAACAGAAAAACCAATAGAACGTTCTATTTCAAAAGTATAACCTACCTTATTATCTGGTTCATCTTCTAAGATTTCAAATGCTATATTCTCTTCATATGGAAGTGTCAATATCCCTAGATCAACATCTGTACCTCTAAAATTAAAAGTTCTACTTATCTCGTTAGTTCCACCGGTACGATCATTAGCAACTACTCTAATTACAAATTCAGAATCTATAAATTCTCTAAAATCTTGATTATAGAACAGAAACCCGTTAACATCATTAGACCCTATCACATAATTTTCTCTAATAACCGTGTCATTAAAATAAATATCATAAGACAAAATATCTCCGTCAGGATCTGTTGCTGGTGTCCAAGAAATTTCTAACCAGTTATATGCAAACAAATCAAAATTGATAAAATTAAAAGAAAACTCTTGAGGATCTCTGTTCATAAAAACATTTCTGTTTACTACAGCATCTTCGGACACACCACCATTAGAATCGAATGATGTGATCTTGATATCTAGTTCCAAACTCAATCCCTTGGCTAATAATTCTATACGATTAGTCTTGTTATTTTTTCCATCAGGATCAGTATTAGGAATGAACTGACTTGCATCGAACTGTAAAGTGGTTTCATTTGTTTTGCTAGCCAGAATTTTTTCATTTATAACCAAATCATAGGATATTTGATCATTATTGACATCTTCTGAAGGCTCCCAACTGACTTGCACCAATGTCCCTTCAATGACTTCTATTTCGATATTCGAAACTTTTTCTGGTGGAACATTCACAAAAGTATCATCATCGCTCCCACACGATAATATTATTAAACTTAAGCATACATAAAATAGGCTTACAATTTTTCTCATAAAAAGTGGTTTTAAAAATTAATGTTTAGTACTTTAAAGTAAGTACCTAAATAGAGGGAAATGTTACCCTACAAAAACCACTTTTACGAATTTTTAAAGGAAATGTTCTTAAATAAAAAAACTCGGCAAAATTCATTGCCGAGTTTTAAGAAATTTATCTTTTTTCTCTAAAATATTACTAAATTCTAATTATTTAGAGCTTCTGCACCACCAACGATTTCAAGAATCTCATTAGTAATTGCAGCTTGTCTTGCTTTGTTGTATTGTAACTTAAGACTATCTCTTAATTCTGTAGCGTTGTCCGTTGCTTTATGCATTGCAGTCATACGTGCACCATGTTCTGACGCGAAAGAATCTCGAATTGCCTTATACAATTGTGTTTTAAGAGACTTAGGGATTAATTGTTCCACTATCTCTTCTTTTGAAGGCTCAAAGATATAATCTACATTATTTGTACTTTCCCCTTCTATAGGTTTAATTGGCAAAAACTGTTCTTTTGTAACAATTTGAGTAGCAGCGTTTTTAAACTTATTATACACCAATACTATTTTATCATAAGAACCATTTGTAAACATTTCCATCAATTCTTCAGCTATCTCCGCAACATTAGCAAAAGTAAGATCGTCAAAAACTTCACTTTTATTGGATACAACTGTATGAGTTTTAGAAACAATATCATTTACTTTTTTACCAATAGCAACAAAATCAACCTGCTTACCGGCATATACATTCTCATAAAGATCTTTTGATCCTTTTATGATATTAGAATTGAACGCACCTGCCAAACCACGATTAGAAGCAATAGCCACTACTAATACTTTGTTTACTTCGCGTTGTTCAGAATATACACTACTACTATCTCCTTCTAGCGAAGCACTTAGACTTTGTAACAATTCAGTAAGCTTATCCGCATAAGGACGCATAGCTGTAATTGCCATCTGTGCTTTATTCAACTTTGCCGCAGATACCATTTTCATAGCACTGGTAATTTGCATCGTTGAAGATACAGAGGTAATTCTACTACGTAATTCTTTTAAATTTGCCATTTTTCTTAGTATTGAGTATTGAGTTGTTAGTAAATAGTACTTTCCTAATCAATACTTTCTAATATTATAACTTCTATAAATACAGAGTAAAAGATCTTATATCTAAATACTCTGTACTCAATACTACTTATTTATATTTTGCCGAAATTTCTTTACAAGCAGAAAGTAATACATCTGTAACTTCGTCTGTAAGTTTTCCAGCCTTTAACGTATCTAATGCATCTCTATGCTTAGCATTTAAATACTCTATATAATCACTTTCGAATTCTTTTACCTTATTTACAGGAACATCTTTCAATAAGTTCTTAGATCCAGCATAAATAATCGCAATTTGATCTTCAACTGTGTAAGGATCGTTTTGACCTTGCTTTAAGATTTCTACGTTACGCTTACCTTTTTCAATTACGTTTAAAGTAGCAGCATCTAGATCAGATCCAAACTTAGCAAACGCTTCTAATTCACGGAACTGTGCTTGATCCAGTTTTAAAGTACCTGCAACCTTCTTCATTGACTTAATCTGCGCAGAACCTCCTACACGAGATACTGAGATACCAACGTTAATTGCTGGACGAACACCTGAGTTAAATAAATCTGAAGTTAAGAATATCTGACCATCTGTAATAGAAATTACATTTGTTGGGATATATGCTGATACGTCACCTGCTTGTGTTTCGATAATTGGTAATGCAGTTAAAGAACCACCACCTTTTACTTTATCTTTTAAAGAATCAGGAAGATCATTCATATCTTTAGCAATACCGTCATCAGCGATTACTTTTGCAGCACGCTCTAATAATCTTGAGTGAAGGTAGAATACATCTCCAGGATATGCTTCACGACCTGGTGGACGACGTAATAATAATGAAACCTCACGGTATGCAACTGCTTGCTTAGATAAATCATCATAAATAATTAATGCTGGACGACCAGTATCACGGAAATACTCACCGATAGCAGCTCCAGCAAAAGGAGCATACACCTGCATTGGAGCAGGATCAGAAGCATTCGCAGCAACAATTGTAGTATAAGCAAGTGCTCCTTTATCTTCTAAAACTTTTGCGATGTTCGCAACGGTAGAAGCTTTCTGACCAATTGCTACATATATACAATATACAGGTTCTCCTGCATCATAAAATTCCTTCTGATTTAGAATTGTATCTATACAAACTGTAGTCTTACCAGTCTGACGGTCACCAATCACCAACTCACGCTGTCCTCTTCCAATCGGAACCATGGCATCAATTGATTTAATACCAGTCTGTAATGGCTCATTTACCGGTTGACGGAAAACTACACCAGGAGCTTTACGCTCTAATGGCATTTCGAAAGTTTCTCCATCGATAGCTCCTTTACCATCAATTGGATTTCCTAAAGTGTCCACTACACGTCCAACAATACCGTCTCCAACATTGATAGAGGCAATTCTCTGTGTACGTTTTACAGTTGCACCTTCTTTTACTTCTGTTGAAGAACCTAAAAGTACTACCCCAACATTATCTTCTTCAAGATTCAGTACAATTCCTTCTAATCCAGATTCAAATTCTACTAACTCTCCGTATTGAGCGTTAGACAATCCGTAAACTCTGGCGATACCGTCACCAACCTGTAATACCGTACCTACTTCTTCTAATGAAGCGGATGCTTCAAATCCAGATAATTGTTGTTTGATTATTGCTGATACTTCAGCAGGATTCACTTCTGCCATTTTATATAATAGTTTAGAAGAACAAAATGTTATTTTATTCTCTTATTATTAACTCTTAATTTAATTACTTAATTCTCTTCTTAAAGTTGTTAATTTGTGTGCGATACTAGCATTATACTGCATATCTCCAACTCTAAGAATAAATCCACCAATGATGCTCTCATCAATTTCATTCTCCAATGTAGCTTCGTTACCAGTAAGTTCTTTTACCTTAGCAAGAATCTTATTACTCATTGCCTTATCTAGAGGCACAGCTGTGGTAACCTTCGCTACTTGTGTATTGTTATGTCGATCTAATAAAACAATATATTGTTTTGCTACCTCAACTAAAAGATCAATTCTTTTATTAGTTACTAAAGTTTCGAAAAGCTTATTAGTAAGATCACCAGTGCTTTTAAAAACTTCTCGTAATGATGCCAATTTTATCTCACTTTTGATTAATGGACTATTCAAAAGCATATTAAGATCTGCGTTAGTATCAACAGTATCGATGATAGTCTGCATGTCCTTTTGAACATCATCAGTCGCTTTTTTGTCCTGAGCTAAACTCAACACTGCTTTAGCATAACGTATTGCTGCTCTACTCATGTGATTTCTTAATTTAAAGTAACATCACCAAGCATAGAATCTACTAATTCCAATTGCTTGTCTTTGTTTGATAATTCGTTTCTTACTACTTTTTCTGCGATCTCTACAGAAAGTCCAGCTACTTGATTTTTTAATTCTGCTAGTGCAGCTTTCTTTTCACTTTCGATAGTAGCTTGTGCTTGCGCAACAATTTTATCAGCTTCTGCTTGTGCTTCAGTCTTAGCATCAGTGATCATGTTATCTTTAAGCTGTCTTGCTTCTTTTAACATTGCATCACGCTCTGCTCTTGCTTCATTTAAGATACGCTCATTATCAGCTTGAAGATTTTGCATTTCTTTTCTAGCTGCTTCTGCCGCTTCTAACGCATTTTTAATTCCTTCTTCTCTATTATTAACAGAATCAAGAATAGGTTTCCATGCGAATTTCCTTAATAATAATACTAATCCTACAAACAAAAGTATCTGCCAGAAAAACAGACCGAATGAAAAATCATTTATTAACTTATCCATAATTAATTATGTTACTTTCTTAGTGTTTAATTTTAAAACTTAGTAATAGCTGCAACCAACCGTTACAGCTATTACTTGTAAATTAAGCTGCGAATAATGCAGCAAATCCAATACCTTCAATAAGTGCTGCTGCAATAAGCATAGCAGTTTGGATTTTTCCTGAAGCTTCTGGTTGACGAGCAATAGCTTCCATTGCTTGTCCACCGATTCTACCAATACCTAAACCAGCACCGATAACAATCAAACCAGCTCCTACATAATTTAAACCTTCCATAGTAAAGAATTAAAAAAATTAAACAATTATAATTATCGTTAATGATGTGCCTCTTCATTAGCCATACCAAAATATAGCGCTGACAACATCGTAAATATATATGCTTGTAATGCTGCTACCAATAATTCTAATATTGATAACGCAAATGCTAAACCAAATGACAATGGACTACCAATCCAACTTTTGAACAAGAACATCATTCCAACGATACTCATTAGTACTACGTGACCTGCTGTCATGTTCGCGTACAAACGAATCATCAATGAAAATGGCTTGATAAAAACACCTAATAATTCTATTGGTGCTAAAACTACCTTCATAAATGTAGGCACTCCTGGCATCCAAAAGATGTGACCCCAATAGTTTTTATTTGCTGTAAAGTTCGTAATCAAAAATGTAAGTAAAGCTAATCCAAAAGTTACAGCAATGTTTCCTGTAACATTCACACCAAGTGGTGTCATTCCTAATAGATTCAAAAACCAAACAAAGAAAAATATAGTTAACAAGAAGCTCATGTACTTTTTGTACTTCTTTTCTCCTATATTAGGAATTGCAATCTCATCTCTTACAAAAAGCACTAAAGGTTCTAAGAAACGTCCTGCTCCTGTTGGAATCCCATTATTCTTCTTATAGGATTTTGCTAAACCTCTAAACATAAAAAACATTAACAAGCCTATTAAAAGCATGCTAACAACATTCTTTGTTATAGAAAAATCTAATGGCTTTTCATTCGTTGCATGATGACTCTCATCATAAGTGATCGTTCCTGCAGCGTCTGTTTTATATATTTTACTGTGGTACAATTTGTAATAGTTACCATCCACCTCAGCAACTGTTTCACCGTGATGGAATTTGGAAGAAGAAAAAACCTTTAATCCATTATCCCAAAGAATAACTGGAAGTGGAAATCCATAATGCTTACCAGATTCTTTATCAGAAAATAATGTGAAATCATGTGAATCTTGAAGGTGATGATCAATGAACTCTTTTATCTCAGTTTTCAAACCATCTTTTCCTTCTTTTTCTGCTTTTTCAGTATCTTTCGCTGCCAGATTCAAAGAGGTAAGAATCACGGCTAAAGTCATAAAAATTCTAACTACACTAATTTTTTGCATTCTAGGTCAGATTTCGGTTCCTAAATTTCGGTGCAAATGTACATAATTAAGTTAGATTCTTAAACTATTTTGACTAAATAAGTTTAAGAATATTTTTAGAAAAATAAACTTCTGGTAATCAATCACTTAAGATTGTTCAAAATTTTAGAAATATAATACACCTCCAAGATTAAGCATATTACATAAGGAATAAAAAAGTCTAGAAAAACGCTTCTATCCATTTCCATACTACTTAGCTTGGTAATTGCTACAAAAACACCCAGCTTTATAAAACTAGCTGCTAAAAAAATGAAACCAATCTGATCTTTAAACCTATTTCTAAGGATTTGTATAAGACTGATTAATACCAAACCATAAATAGCATTAAAAACATAGGAAAGATTAATAATAATAGCATTACTCCGAAATGAAAAAAAATCTAGAACCCAAGTATGTACTAAGTAAGTTCCTGATAATATTAAGAGAAAGATTACTATAAATCGAAGTAAATGTTTGATCATAAAAATTACCTACAACTATAGATTTATTTTTTGGGATTATTAATTCTATCCAATTGTTTTATTACTAAATATAATGAAGATGCTACTCCAAAAAGAACCAATCCCATTGTAAACCAATTCTTCTCAAGCTGATAATAGGCATCCAATTTTTTACCTGCATACGCGCAGACAAAAATAATACCTCCCATTTCAAAAGCTATTCCGGTAAGTGCTAAGTACTTTCTAAGCTGATTTCCCTTGTTTTTGTCCATCAGTTTTACCTAATGATTTAACTCCACCTTTCATTACACATGAAGCATTAAAGGTTGCTCCTGGTTCTACTGCAAGTTTTCCTACAGAAACCTCTCCTTCTATATGAGCAGTTGGTTTTAAGGATAATGTTCCAGAAATCTCAAGATTCCCTGAAAATTTTCCTTCGAAATCAGCATCAGAGCATTGTAATGTCCCCTGAATATATCCTGATTTTCCAACCACTACCTTTCCTGTAGTTTTGAAAGTTCCTTCAATGGTTCCTTCTACTCTAAAACCGCCTTCGGAAATAACATCTCCTACAATTTTAGTTCCTTCTGAAATTTTGTTCTGGTTTCTGGAAAAATCTGTTGGGCCTTGATCTTTTCCTTTTTTATTGTCTGAAAACATACTAATCGGGGGATTAAATTATTATTCTGATTCTAATTTCGCTTTTACGTAGCTATAACTATCCAAATTCTTATGAATTTGTAAAATTCTATAATTGGGAGAAGCTATGATAAAATATTCTTTGTCTACTTTAGGGTAATACTTTTTTCTTCTATTCCACTTGGTAAGATCAACTCCACGAGTATCTTCAATTTTACCAAGAATTAAAAGTTCTGCCAATCCTTCTGCTCCTAACTGATCTCTTTTGGTATGCACTACCACAAATTGCTGATCTTTGGTATATACATCTAAAGAAACCTTCATCTTATCGTATCTAAGATCTTTTATAATGGCTTGCAGTCTTTCTTTTAATTCCTGCGCCTGGTTATCACCAAATCTTGAAAATGAATAAACGAGTTTATGGTTTTTTTCCTGATCCATTCCTTCCGTAACAAAAGAACTATTTTGTATTTGCGGAATTGTAGTTTGATAAATTAATTGTGCTTTCTTTCCCTCTGGACTTTGCGGATAATTTAGAGAAACATAATTCAACGCTTCCTTATAGGCTTCAAATCCTTTGTAACGACCAACAGCCTGCGCTTTTAATAATTCAAATTTAGGAACAAATTCCTCTCCTCCAAACTTTGTTATTAATTCGTCACTTTCTTTAATGACCTGTGCATATTTTTGGTCTCTAAAATCTTTATATAATCTATTATACATAGATTCTGGGCTATTCTTATCACCTTCTAATGCCTCATCAGGGTTTTGAAGAATTTTGGCATATCTAGAATCTCCATGATTATTAATAATATCCTGCTTCATTGCATTGGATTTTTCTAAATCATCCTGAACCAGATAAATTTTGTAGAGATTATATTTTGAAGGTATAATAAGTCGCTCTTCTGGATTACTATCTAATAAATTTTCAAATTTATCTGTAGACAGCCCATATTCCTGAAATTTTTCTTTGTAAATAACCCCTAATTGATAGTATGCAAAGTTTCTATCAGTTTGCAAACTATCTATTATTTTCTGATCTGTCGGCAATTGCGCAATATATGTTTGTGGATCAAAAGTAGGATCTGTTTCTATAGAGTATTCTTCTTTTGTAGACTGTTCTTCACTAGAAACAGCGCTAGGATTCGTAATGCTAGAAATTCTCCAATTATCTTGTAGTTCTCGATTCCCAAAAGTTCTCTTAAAAGCAGTTTTTCCGTATGCAACTATTGTTGGATTATAAAAATAGAACGGACCCGCTGCATCTGGGTTAGGACCACCACTTGCTCCTAATCCAGTCTTTGGTTGGTTAAAACGTTGTTCATTAGGAAGCTCACCTTTTATCCTTGCAATTTCCGCTGCTTCCTGAGCTGCAATAGCTTCTGCTTTTATCTTCTCTGTATACTCAGAATAATAGGCTATCCGTTCTTCTGGTGACATAGCAACAACCGTAAGAATACTATCGTTTTTCTGAGCTATAGACTCATATAAAATTACATCATCCAGATTTACTCTTTTCTTTTTAAGTACCCTATATTTTTTGGAGTCTACAACCATACGTTCTAAGGTACTATCATAATATGCTCCTGCAACAGCATACTCTTTGTTATCAAAGTTGATATCTCCTAACGTTTTATAATTTAAAGATTGTAGATACTTATCATCTGTGTCCGTACGTAATGATTTATTATAAAAAGAAACAGCTAAGTCGATCGAATCTAAAGTATTAAAATAAACAGCTTTTTGATTATAGATTTTGTCTAAAAATGGTCTATTCTCCCGATTTTCTTCCAAATCCGTCAAAAGTTCCAAAAACTCTTGTTTATTACCCGTTTCGTAATTAAAATTACGTGCTTTTGCCATATAGGCGTTTAGCATATATCTTCTTGGAGTCTTTCTATTGAGTTCAATTACTTGATCAAACGCATAGTTTGCACTGTCTTTATATCCTAATTGATTTAATAATTGTCCTTTAATATATAGATAGCGCCCTTTTTCTTCATTATTTTTCGAATGTATCGCAGCCTTACTTATATAGGTAACAGCAGAATCCTTTTGTTCTAGATTAATATAAGCTTGCGCAATCATTGCAACAGCATCCGAATAATCCTGAGCTTCCATATACTCTTCTTCTACCATCTTCATCAAATCCTCGATTGCTTTTTCATTATTATCTAAACGAAGATTTGCTTTTGCTCTCCAAACTTTAGCGTGATTAATATTGTTACTGGTAGGATATTTATAGAGTATGTAATTAAAAGCTTCTAATGCTGGAATAAATCGTTGCTCATTATATCGAGCTTTTCCTAATAATAGAAACGCTTCATCGATTTTAGGATTTCTTTCTCTATCATCAATAAGCATACTATGCTTTTGAATAGCTTTTGCAGCTTTTTCTTCAGCTTTATCAAAATTTTGATTTAATACTTCATTTGGTAATCTAACATCCTCACTAACTATCAATCTTTCTACAGGTAATAGTTCCCAAAAATTGTCTTTGTATGTTTGTACGATATCCTGCTTTCCTTTATCAAAAGCTACTCTTCCATTATATAGCGTATTATTCTTTGTAGTTACATCATGCCAAGTTCTATTGGTCCATTTGTCCTTTTTACGTGAACAACTAAACCCAATGACAATTAGGAAAAGTATAACGATGATTTGTGATAAGTTTTTGCTCAAATCTGAATAATTTATACGCTGATAACTAAAAAACTTACATTTTAGTGCATCAAAACGGTACAAAAATATGGTGTGAAATGTAAAAATACATTTCTTTCTGTAAAAAACGCTTGAACCTTCTATTTTTTTATCCTTCTAAGGCACTAAACTACGTTTTACATGGCATCCGACAAAAACGAATACTAATTTGACCTTGTCAAATTCTATTTTAAAGATTTTCAAGACAAGAAAGATACTGATATTACACTTTTACGATGATCTCATGAAAAACTCACTACTTACTCTCAAATACATCAAATTACTTTTCTTTTCTATTATATGTATTCAGGTTAATGCTCAAAAACGAGTAGGCGATCCTGGAATCACATTTGATGATAGCAAATATGACCAACAATACCCACAAATGCTAGAATGGCAAAAAGCTGGAGTAAGAGGCGGAATCCCTTATCTGGATGATATAAGAATTTTTAAAACACTTAGTAGCGGAAGTAACAGTTCTCAGATTAATCAAGCTATCAATGATGCCGCTAAAGAAAATGAACTAGTTGGTGTTTTATTGGAAAACGGCACTTATACGATTAATAGTGCTGTAAAAATGAAATCCAATGTTGCTCTAATTGGAGAAAGCAGAAATGGTGTTCAATGTATTATCGATATGGATAGTGGAAATGGCTTTAGGTTTGATGATGTATCAAATTCTGGTATCTATCGATTAACAATTGAAGGAAGTTGGGGAACTCCAAAATATAAGTGGAATTATAGTTTATCCCAAAATGATGAGTTACCAAACAATGATAATATATCAGTAAAAATTGTTCGATCTGAAGATTGCTGGTTAGATAAAGTAAATATCTACAATTCAGCAAGAGATCCTATTAGAGTTCCTTCTAATCATGTCACTTTACGAGATTTGGATGTTAAAGGTGCTCATAAAAAGGCAGGTGGTGCTCAAGGATATTTTTTTATCCAAGGAGCTTATAATTTAATTACAGGTTGCTCTGTAACCCATCTACGACATATATCTCTTCAAGGTGGTAATGTTGAATATAACGTTGTTTATGATAATCAGTTTAAACAAGAAGTAAGTTTTCATAGTGGTGATGCCGGAAATAACCTAATCGAGAACAATATCATCACCTTACCTTCGGATATGTCTCCGGTAAGTCAAGATGAGCTTTTACCTGATGACCCAATAGAAATTGCTACCAACAAGCCTGTATACTTTGCTATTATGGGTCCTTGGTCTACACAGCATGACAATTCAGAAAAACCAAATTTTATTATTAATAATACTTGTTTACAATTAAATCACAATCATGGATCTTCAACTCCATGGTCTGAGCCTGGAGTTTTGTATAAAGGACCTCTTAAACTTGGACTTACTATACAGGAAAGGATACAAAACTTTCCTGAAGTATCTTCTGCATTAAACCCAACAGGTGAAACCTTATATCCAATTGATAATGCTATCACACTATCAACCAATGATTATCTTTTTAATGATTTAGCACTTAGTATATATCCCAATCCTGCTGACTCAGAGTTTTATTTAAATTTTGATGAATCAGTTTCTAAGGAATTAAAAATTGAAATAAGAAACATCGAAGGAAAACTTTTAAGAAAACTAAATACACCAGAAAAAGCTCATATTTCAAATATAAATACAAGTAATTTAACACCTGGAATTTACTTGGTTACAATAATAGATCAATCAAATACTAAAACCGCAACCAGAAAATTGGTAATCGACAGGTAAGTTTTTCTTAGTGTAGAAATTAATTTTCATTGAATTAAAAAGGCACTAATTTCTAGAAATTAGTGCCTTTTATGTCCCAAACTATTTTCGAATTATATATTATTTGTTAAAATGCTCTTCTAATTCTTTTAATGTTTCTTCTGAGGTCACTAAGTCTTTTACAACTTCTCCCTTGTCTAATACAACGATACGATCACACACCTCAGTAACATGCATCAAATCATGACTGGAAACTAATACAGTTACATTTGGGTCTGCAGCTAGATCTTTAATTATTTTCTTTAATCGAATTTGTGTTGTTGGATCCAAATTAGCAAATGGTTCATCCAAAACAACAACTTCAGGATTACCAATTAGTGCAGCAACTATTCCTGCTTTCTTTTGATTACCTTTAGACAAGTCTCTTAAATACTTCTTTTGCCCTAAAATTTCTCCATGGAAAAAGTCCTCGAATTGTGCTAATAATGCATCTACATCTGCTTTATTCTGACCTCTTAATTCTCCTATAAAATAAAAATACTCTTCGGCAGTAAGATATCCAATCAAAAAGGTTTCATCGATAAAAGCTGAGGTAATCGATTTCCAATCTTCATTTTCGCTCACTTTAATTCCACTATTTTCTATATATCCTGTAGTTGGTCTAATCAGATCCAATAAAGCACTAAATAAAGTTGTCTTTCCTGCCCCGTTATTACCGACTAATCCAAAACTATCTCCTTTAGGTATTTCTAAGTGTTCTATATTCAATACAGTATTTCCTGCATATGATTTTGTAATATTATGTACTCCTATCATCTTCTTATTTTTTTTGTTTATACGCCCATATCGTTGCGTACTTTTCTGTTTTATAAATTTTTTCGATTTTGTCAAAAACCATATTTCTGAAAGCAAAACCAGCAATTCCTGCAACAGCAACCAACGCATATCCAGCATAAGGGCTATATGCATAATGACCAATTGCATAAAGTATCACAGGTAATGCTAGCTTTGGCAATGATAACATTACTGTTTTCATATTAAAGGATTGTTTATCTCCAAATGCATTTTTATTGCTGGTAAGATCAATTGGTGTTTTCACATATGCGCCAGCCCACAAAACTACATGAGCATTCATTCCCATATTATAAATTCCACCAACAATAACAGCCAGATAAGCTTCCCATCCAAAATACAAATAACCAGATGACAAAATAACCGAAACAAAAGTTGCCATTACCATCAACCACCATTTTGAAGACAAGTATTCTCTATACTTAATATTCTGACTCATCATTAATGGATAATAAGAGCTATCCCAACTTGGAACGAATTGACCAAAGCTCAATAAAAACCCACCAGACACAAAAATTCCTTCTTGCTCTTTTATTTCTTTTAATTAATTTGATATCGTTTTTAAGAAAGATTGCTGTTTTACCAAAACGATCTAACCACTCTAGATTTTCAGTTTTCACATCTTTTGCTTTTGTAGCAAGACCCTCATCTAGATACAAACCACTAACAAAAGATTTAAATGCTACTATGTACAGTACAATCGCAGCTATTACAGGCAACACAAAAAGGTATAATGTATCATATAATCCTTGGAAAAAAGGAGCTGTATATTGTGTAATATCAAAGTATCCAAAATAATGAAGCCCTCCTAATATTGCAATAACTCCTCCAACACCATAAATCAGATTATCTTTATTGTTCAATAAGATATTCAGAAAGTTATTAGCATAAACTAGTGCAATCAGTCCAATATTCCAGAGTAATACCTGAAGTACAGGAGCATCTCCTTTTGTTATCAGTAATATCGAAAATGGTACAAAAAAGAAACCATGAATAATATTAAAAAAAGAAGTCATCGTTTTTCCTAATCCAAATGAAACGATCTTTTTCTTATTAAAAGGTAAAATCAATAAGGGTTTGATGTTGATTACTGGCATTTTTTGCAAGGCATATCTAAAAACGAGATCAAATGCCCACCAATAGATTAAAAATCTATTTACGACTACAAGCGGATCTTGACATAATTCTTTTACAGAATATTTGTAGACCAACAGACTCCCTCCCATCATCATAAGAATGAAATATACTGCCCAAAATCCCATAAAAATTTTCATCCACATGCTAGATGAAGCTGAAGCAGATCTCCAAAAGGATTTCCACTGTAAGGATATAAAGTGTTTAAACATAGTTGTATTAGTTTTATAAGAAGTAGGAAATACTTCTTACAATATTTAGTAATCAAAAAGTAGATTTTGTTACAATTTTGAAAGAAATTTCCTTAAACTTTTATCATTGGATAGGAAGAAATCACCTCATTAACAAGGTGTTTCTTAAGCTTAGCGTATGCCAATATTGCTATAACAGAAAAGCTAAGAATACCGCTCAATACCAGAACATTATCATATTCTTTGAAAAATGTAATGATCACCGAAAAAGTTATTATAGGAATTGCAATAATTATTTGAAGATAATCTAATATTTTAACGGTTAAAAAACTATAGCCTTTTTCTTGGATATTCTTTAAATACCTATTGCTATTATATGAGCCTTGAAAAATAAACAACATATTGAACAACTGTTGAAAAAAGCCGTATATACTTTGTTCTACATCAAAAGCTCGAAATATGAATACGAATCCAATAAAAATACAAATGGTAAGAAGTATTTTTGGAAATGAAAAATAGTTTTTTAATCCATCGGTATAGATTCGAAAAAACTTTCTCAGCAACACTTTCCTTTTCTCAGTGGTAATCTGCTTCAACCCTTTTTTACCATCAAATCCTTCAAGAATTTCTTTTGTTTTTTCATCAAAGGATTTCTCATTCTCTTCTTCTAAGGCAATGGCAAAATGATCTACCAACTCTGTCTGAACGTCATAATATTTGACTCCATTCTTTTTTATAATATGATATAATTCTTTTATATGATACTCTTCCAATTTCATACGCTTACGTTTTAGTTCTTTCTCCTAATTATGCCAGTTGCATACGTTTTTTATAAAAAACTACTAGTGAAATCATTGTTTTTAAACTTCCTACAAAAAATAGTGTAAGCACCCCTAGATAAATGTAATAGAACGTCGAAGGTTCTTTTAGATGAGGAATAAATTGATAATTAAAAGAGAAAAATACCGTTATTAAGACTCCAAAATTTCCTATAAATGAAAACTTCTTTTTCCCAAATACCATAAAGGGTATACATGCTACTAATACCAATAAAAATGTCGGAAAGAATGAACCCCAAACACTATCTATATAAAAATACGAGTAAATCTCATTAAAAATCCAGAAACAAGCTATACTTCCTAAAAGTACCTGCCATGTCACCAAATTCTTTAAGAATTTTATGGAAACACTTTTAAATATCTTCCAATTAAATGGTTTGCTTCCTTCTTTCACTAATGAAGCTTTATTTTCTACCATATATTCTTTAAAAATATGATAAAAATCTCTTGTATCTCCTTCATTCATTCTATGTTCAATTTCCGAAGCTACGTGATCAATCATTTCAATTCTTACATCTTCATAATGAATATCCGAATTCCACAAATATGTATCAATAAATTGTATATCTTCTATTGTTAGTTTTCTCATAATTAGCTAATACTCCATTTAGGATTAATAATTGTTTGCATTGTGCGGATGTACTCTTCCAGTTCATTTAATCTATTAGCGGTTTCCTTTGTTCCTTTTTCGGTAAGCTTGTAATACTTACGCAATCGATTATCCACTTTTTGCATTTCCACATCCAATAACCCTTCTGCTTCTAACTTATGTAATGCAGGATACAATGCTCCTTCTGTAATGTTTAATTCTCCCTTTGTGATTTCTTTTACTTTCTGAGTAATCTCATATCCATACATTTTTTCACTTTCCTCCAAAAGCTTCAAAATAATCGTATTCAGACTTCCTTTATATAATTTAGAATTGCCCATAACTTAAAGAATTAGGGTACAAATATATACATAATTTTCTTATGCATAAGTTTTTTAGGTATATAAAATTATCCCAAAACCCTCTTATGGTGTCTTGCATTTAGTATTTTTGCGCAAAAATTAACTTTGAGAAATTAGAATTCTAATATGCTCATCTAAAAAACCTTAAAAAGTTTTTGACTTATTATTTACTTTATTGCTATGTCAGATTTCCACACATTAACCATTAAAGATATTACTAGAGAAACTCCTAAAGCAGTTTCTATTGAATTTGATATCCCATCAGGATTATCTCAGGATTATAACTTTATCGCAGGACAGTACATTACGATTAAAATCCTTGTTGATAGAAAGGAAATTAGAAGAGCTTATTCTATATGTTCTGCACCAAAAAGTGGATCACTTCGTGTGGCTGTAAAAGAAATTGAAGGAGGTACTTTTTCAACTATTGCAAATAATAAATTAAAAATTGGTGATACTCTTGATGTTCATACACCTGAAGGCACCTTTTTATTAGCATCTAATCCCGCTGCTGAAAATTACTATGCAGCTTTTGCTGCTGGAAGCGGAATTACACCTATCATGAGCATGATCAAAAGTGTACTTGAGGAAGAACCCAATAGTAGTTTCGTATTAGTGTATGGTAATCAAACTCCAAGTGAAACTATTTTCCATAAGGAACTTTTAAGTTTACAAGCCCAATATCCTAATAGATTTTTCATAGAGTTCTTTTATAGTAGAAGTCAAGAAGAAGGTGCTCGTTTCGGAAGAATAGAAAAGTCTACTATCAATTATATTACTAAAAATAAATTCAAGGATGTCCAGTTCAAAAGTTTCTTCCTGTGCGGACCTGAAGAAATGATCAATACGGTTACAGATGTTCTTATAGAAAATAATATTGCCAAAGAAAATATACATTTCGAATTATTTACGAGTAGCTCAGAACCAGCAGAGATAGATACTGAATTAGATGGTCAAACAAAAATTACCATATTGGTTGACGATGAGGAATCTTCTTTTGTAATGGATCAGAAAAAAACCATTTTAGATGCTGCTCTTGAAGAAGATATCGATGCGCCATACTCATGCCAAGGAGGTGTTTGTAGTTCATGTATTTGTAAAATAACAGAAGGTAAGGCAATAATGGGCAAAAACAGTATTCTTACGGATGCTGAACTTGAAGAAGGATTGGTATTGGCATGCCAAGCATATCCAACCTCATCTACAATAAAAGTTGATTTTGATGATGTTTAATGATTATATTTATATGTAGAATTTAAAATTTTTTAAATCATTAAACTGCTAAACATATCATCTCTTTATGTCTCAATTGGCTTGCGTATTATATTTAAGTATTGAAAACAAACCTTTTAGTGAAACTTCTTTAGACCTACTAGTAAGTAGTGCTCAAACAACTAACAAAAGTCACGGAATTACTGGTTTTCTATACTATAAACAAAGACATTTTTTTCAATATATAGAAGGCACACCTGATAAAATAAATGATCTATTAGACAATTTAAAAAAGGATACTCGACATAAGATACTTGAATTTGTACAAGATAATACGCTTAATGATCGAAGATTTCCCAATTGGGATATGGGTGATCTAAAAACAAATCAACTAATGCAGATTAAATTTGAAGATTTAATTATAGAAAATTTATTGTGGAAAAAAACCTATAAGAATACCAACTTACCCATTAATGATGCTAATCTTTGGAAGCTTGTTGATAAGTTAGCCTTCTTTAGAAATAAGGGTCATTTTTCATAAAAAAATGCATTTTATCGATTTTATTTGCTTTTTATCCGATTTTTTAATTTCGATTTAGTATCTTCATTAGAACATATATCATCTAATTTTAGTTTTGCACCAAAATCTTATAACCTCTATTTTTTACGAGATGATAATTCTAATAGATGATAATACGATCTCTAGTTTTTTTATAAAGCAAGAAATTGAAAAATCCGATTATATCTCTAAAGTTGTTTCTTTTGATAACACTTTAGAAGCCTTGAGCTTTCTAAGACCTCTAACAGCAGTCTTAGAAAAACCTGTATTTATTTTTATAAAAATAGATATGCCTCAATTAAATGGTTATGAGTTTATAGAAAAATGTAAGGAGATGAAAGGTAATCAGGAATATTTGAATATCATTTTAATGACTAAAGAAGAACTGGATACAGAAGAAGAAATAAAAATTAGCAAATATTCACATGTTACTTCCATAAATTCTTATCAACTAAATAAGGAACATGTAAGAGATTTGATACTAAGCAGAACTACCATATATTTAGAAAGTAAAGCAAGTTAATTTTGTCTTATGCAAACCATATTCTCCATTAGATTCGGAGTATTCATGTAATGGTTATAAATCCTAGATAGGGTATTTTTTTCTAGCGGTTTTTCAATGAAATCGTATATTTCTGCTCCTTTTTTATAAGCTTTGATTCTATCTTTCTCCCAATTGGAAGTGGTTAAAAAAGCGATTAAAATATCTGATTTAGTTTCTAAAGGAAGTTTAATATATTCCTCTAAAAATTCAAAACCATCCATTTTAGGCATATTGATATCCAAAAAAATAACATTAGGTCTTGGAAATTCATCCTTATCTCCTTTAAACTTCCCTTCTCTATTCAGATAGTCCAGCGCTTCCAAACCATTATATACCTCAAAAACCTTATGAGCTATTGAGGTAGTTTGAATTAATTTTTTATTATAAAAATTTGTCGATTTGCTATCATCTACCAGCAGTATGCAATTGATCTTTTTCATAATTCTTCTTCGGGATTAATTTTGCGATGGAAAAATAAAAGGTTGCCCCTTTATCCTGTGCAGATTTTATCCACATTTTTCCTTCATGATTGTTTACTATTCTTTTGCAATTAGCTAATCCGATGCCTGTTCCTTCGTATTCTTCCTGACTGTGTAAACGTTTAAAAACCTCAAATATCTTTTCATGATATTCTTTTTTAATTCCAATACCGTTATCTTTTACAAAGAACTGATAATCTCTTCTTTTTTGTTCAAAACCAATCTGAATTACTGGGGCTACATCTGGTTTTCTATATTTTAAGCTATTGGAAATCAAATTTTGAAATAACTGTCGTATTTGAACAGCATCACAGGTGATGTGGGGAAGTTCATCAAAAGTTATTTCTGCTTTATCATCTTCGATATGCTTTTGTAAATCTTCTAGAATCTCATTTACTATCAAATTAAGATCTATAACTTCAAAATTTAGTGCTTTATCGTCTAGCTGAGAATATTGTAATAAATCATCTGTTAGCGTGATCATCCTGCTAGAAGCTTTTTCAATAAAATCTAAATAAGTATGTGCATTTTCATCTAAGATATTACCATATTCTTCTTTAAAAAGGCCTGTAAAACTAGTAACTGTTCTTAGAGGTTCTTTAAGATCATGACTTGCCAAATATGCAAACCGTTCAAGCTCTATATTTAGAGCTTTCATTTTATTTTCAGATTGTTTTTTATTATGAATGTCTGTCAAGGTACCGACAACTTTATTGACATCTCCATTGATTTCTTTTTGCGCTTTAGCATTTACTCTAAACCAACGATAACCATCCTCTTGGGTTTTAATTCTTATATCTTCATCTATCCCGTCTAAATCCTCTATTTGTTCCTCTAAACTTTTCCTAAAATTTATGATATCTTCTGGATGGATCATATTTATAAAAGAAGAAAAAGAAGATCTAAGCGACTTATTATTGTAACCCAATAATTGATAAAACTCTTTAGACCACCACGCTTTATCAGTAGTAAAATCACTCCATTCCCAAAGTGCCGCTTTATTACTTCTAATTGCGAGTTGTAAACGTGATTCGCTTACTGATAACTGATGTTGTAATTCTTTTAACTTATGAATCTGCTGTGCTACTCCCAAAATAGAAATTACTTCCCCATTTTCATTACGTGCATTGACCTTATCTGTAGAAAACAACCAAATAGGCTTTTTACTTGTTTTATGTACAATTCTATATTCAATTTGTAAAATCTCATTGTCTCCTAAGAGTTTCATTTTTTCATGATGCTTGGAAATGGCTTTCAAATCTTCTTTATAAAACAGTATTTCCATCAATTGAGAACCTAATTGCTTAATTTCTATATCTGAATAACCCGCAATTTTCGCAATATTATCACTGGCATATATATTCTCTTTTTTTAATAAATCATAAATATAGATTACACCTGGATTCGCATGTATCACATGTTTTAAAAACTCATTAGCTTGTGCAGTATCTTTCAAGGCTACTTTGGCATTGTGAACATTAATAAAATTGATTACTACACCTCTGATCATATCATCTTGATTGCGATATGGCAAAATTTGCATTAAAAACCAGATACCTTCTGCATTCTGTACTTCTTGCTTATAGGGTTGTAAAGTTTGGATTACTTGTTTTGATAATTGCATCAAATTATGACCACCTAGAGTTCCAGAAAAATGATTTATGGGTCTACCGATATCCTCTACCCTTAGTTGAAAGTGCTGATGAATTGCTGGCGTAAATTTTCGAATATTAAAATTCTTATCTAAAAAAACTGTACCTACATGTACATTTTTCATCAAATTTTCCACATCCGAATTAGACTCTAATAATTGGGTGTTCTTTTCTTGCAATTCAGCATTTACTGTGTGTAATTCCTCATTTAAAGATTGTAATTCTTCATTGGTACTTTGTAATTCTTCGTTCGAAGCTAACAGTTCTTCATTCGTAGCCTGCATCTCCTCATTTGTAATTTCAAGTTCTTCGATAGTTGACTGCAGATTGTCTCTTGTTTCAGTTAAGGCTTCCTTGAGCTCCTCTACTTCTGCTGATTTGCTTAAATAAGGTACTTTGTCCTGATATTCTCCTGTATGTTTTATAATAGTATCTCTTTCTTCAGCAAATAAAACTAAATACGACTTTTTATATACTTTGTCTAAATTTAATTCTCTTACTAAAAGTTTTAACTCCTTATAACCATTCTTTTCATGAACTTTTACTTTTCGATCGAAAGGTTTTTTTTCCTTTTGCTTATCTAACTTTCTAATCAAAGTATTTAAAGGAATTCCTAACTCATCTGGAAGCATTTTAATCAAATTATTAGTAAAACCTTCTTCAGGAATAGTAATATATTTTTTTAGTTTACCTGATGCTTTAATAATGTCAAAATTTTCATCTATACAAACACAAACAACACCAAGATCTTCCATTAAGCTAGTATTGATCGATTTGATCATTTCATCCAAGACTTTTTTACTTTTTACATTGCTTCTTGCATCTTTTGGTCTTGAGTTCATTTCCCATATATCGTTACTATTATGGGCAATCATTCTTCCCGGTCTTTTATTCCTATATATTTTCCATTTAGAATTAATTTCTTCAAAATTTTTATCCAGTAATCCTATATTTTCTGAATTCCCTAAGAATAAGAACCCTTCTCTATTCAATGCAAAGTGAATACTTGTTAATACTTTCAACTGTATCTCACTCTCCATATAAATGAGCATATTACGGCAGGATACCAAATCCATTTTGTTAAATGGTGGATTATGAAGTACATCATGCTTAGAAAAAATAATATTTCTTCGTATGTGGCTATTTATTTGGTAAGAATCATGCTTTTTCGTAAAATACTTATCCAAAAAGTTCGATGGCACTTCAGAGGTAATGTTTCCTTTATAAATTCCTTTAGAGGCGAATTCAATTGCTTTTTCGTTGATATCCGTGGCGAATATTTTATAATCCTTTTTTATTTTCATTAACTCACAATATTCTTCAATTAACATTGCAATAGAATATGCTTCTTCACCAGTAGAACAGGCGACCACCCAAATCTTTATTGGATCTTGATCAATTTTATTAGCATTAACAATTTTTGGTATTATTTTTTGTTTAATTATATCAAACGCTCCTTGATCTCTAAAAAACTTTGTAACTCCAATCAGGTATTCTTTTGCCAGAATAAATTTTTCTTCTGGATCTTCGTATAAAAAATTAATGTAATCTGTTACCGTCTTATTTTTGGTAATATTCATCCGTTTAGCTGTTCTTCTAAACAAAGTGGGTTTCTTATAATCTAAAAAATCATAACCTACATAGGTTTTTATCATTTTAAGGATACGCCCCAACAATTCATTACTTGCAAATTCAGAAGCGCCATGATCTAAACTAAAGTTATCATACTCCATAAATTCTAATAACTCCGTCGGTATTTCAGCTGGCATTAAAATGAAGTCCGCTAAGCCTTGAGCAATTGCACTATTGGGCATCCCATCAAATTTAGCGCTCTCCGGACTTTGCACAAACAAAGCTCCTCCTGCCTCCTTTATTGATTTAGCACCTTTTGTACCATCTGAACCGGTACCTGATAAAATGATACAAATTGCTTTTTCTCTTTTCTCAATTGCCAGAGATTTGAAAAAAATATCAATCGAAAAATTCATTTGATTGTGAGGTGGACGTTCGGTTAACATCAATACACCATCTTCAATAATAATATTTTTATCACCAGGAATTAGATATACAGAATTAGGCTTTACCTCATCTTCTTGAATTGCCTCTTTTACAGACATTTGAGTATGTCTAGAAAGCAAATCTGGCATCAAGCTTTTATACTCAGGAGATAAATGTTGAACTACCACAAATGCACAGCCCGTATCTGAAGGGCAATGATCAAAAAATGCTTCCAAAGCATTTAAACCACCTGCAGAGCTACCAATACCAATAACCGGAAAATCTGGAATATCTATCCCTAATTTCTTATTCAAAACCTTTGACATACTAAAACTTAAAAAACAATAACGAACGTTAGCTAATAAGGGGTAAGAAATGAGTATATTAAGTTGCGAGTTTTCATCTCTAAGATAGCAACTTTTATCGGAAATTTCCCCAAAAAAATGTAAAGTTTTATAAAGTTTAGTATCTAAATAAAAGGAAAGATGTTTTTACCGTAAACAGAATATTGTTTTAATGTCTAAATGGTTTTCAAAATTGTTTCAACTACCGTTTCAGGTTTAATAGAATGCATTACCTTTTCATACCCTGGTGGAAATTTATTTCCGTAAATTGAGGTTGGTATTTGGTCGTATTTGGCAAGATTAGGCAATAGAGCATTTTCCATAGGTTGACCAAAAGGCATAAACCCTGCAAAGGGATGCGTTACTCCCCAAAGTGTAATTGTAGGAATTCCAAACATAGCTGCCAGATGTGCATTGCCACTATCCATAGATAACATACCATCCAGATTTGCGATAAGCTTTAATTCATCCTCAAAAGATAGCTTACCAGCAACATTTATAACATTTTGATACTTACTTTCGATATTATTTAAAATATCCATTTCTTTTTTTCCACCTCCAAACAATAAAATTTCATAAACATTCTCTTCATTTAATTGCTCGATGACCTCAATCAACAAATCTAATGGATATACTTTACTTTGGTACTGGGCAAAAGGAGCAATTCCTAGCCACTTTTTTGTAGAATTCTTTGTAAGTTCTAATATATTTGGTGTTAACGTTGCTTTCTTAGGAAAGGAATGATTTTTTAAATCGATTGGAAATCCTAACTTACCAAAAACATCTGCATAACGCTGATGGGTAGTTTTTAGTTGTTTAAACTCTTTATTACTAGATCTTGTTAGCGCTTTTTTCTCTGCTCTTCCTTTGTCTATTTGTACAACTTTGACTCCTCTTAATCTGAGCAGGTTTTTTAGCACATTTGACCTCAACACATTATGTAAATCAGCTACAGCAGTGATTCCCGTTTTCCGAAGTTCATTAGACAACCTAGATAGTCCTAAAACCCCTTTATGTTTTCCAGTAACATCCGCATGATATACTTCTAAATTTTCAATTCCTGAAAAAATAGGCTCGAAGAATTTTCTAGTTAGTACTGTTATTTTAGCATTAGGGTAGGCTTCTCTAAAGGTTCTTAAAACAGGTACTGTCATAGCTACATCTCCCATTGCCGATAATCGAATGACAAGAATATGTGCATCAAAGCCCTTTTTAGAAAGGGCTTTGTCATTTTGCTGTATATTAATAATCTTGTTCAAAAGAGCTATTACTTTTCTCCTCTTAAAACCGGATTTAGCTCATCATCATTGTACATTTTCATCTGCTTATACACTTTCATATATTTATCACCATTCTCAATATCATTCAATAATGTATCTATAGCAGTAGAAAGATCTACTTGCTGTTCCAATAAAACATCATACTTCTTTTGGCAAGCTGCTTTATGTGAATCAGAAGCGTCCTCTCTTACTGTTTCCTCATGCATATGATATACCTTAAGTGCCAAAATTGATAATCGATCTATTCCCCAAGCTGGACTTTCTGTATTGATAGATGCATTTTCTTTGGCAACTACGTCCTTATATTTTTCCAAAAAGTAACTATCTATGTATTCTACCATATCAGTCCTATCCTGATTAGACGCATCAATCTGTCTTTTCAATGTTAAAGCTGCAACAGGATCAATCTCTGGATCTCTTATAATATCTTCATAATGCCACTGTACGGTATCTATCCAGCACTTGCGATATAATAAGTGCTCTATTTGTTGTGATTTACTATCATAAGGATTCGAAAATTCTTGATCCACACGATCAACTACATGATACATGTCTATGACTTCTTTAAAAATCTTATTCGCTTTATCTGTAAACATTATTTTTATTTTTCTGAGATGCGTAAATATTTTTTGATTGTTATCTGCTAACTTCTTATCAGAAGTAGTTATTTAATTACATGTTCATAACGCCTTCAAATTTATCTTATTTTTAGCGTTTTCATTAAACATTTAGTATAACTAAGGAAAACATAATTGAATTTGAAGTTTATAATTAGTAGCTAAAAAACTGTAATTACCTTTCTTTTTGTAACAACTATGTCCTTTATGGTATAACAAACCTATTTTTCTAACTGGCACAAAGGTATTACATTTTGCAATAGTATCTAAAATATTGCAATTAGCGATATAAGGCCTCTGAAATTATCTCAGTATCTGTATGAAAAATATGTTCTTTTTGTCTTCAACAAGTGTATTACTATTCTGATTATAAACTTTATACATATTTGTTATAGTATTCATATATATAGAAATAACGATTGTAAAAAAAGGAATTATCTATATTACTATAATTCGAATTTTGTATGTAGATCCGTCCATGCTATCCAAACACTATCATATGTAAACGGAAAACACTTAAAATAGCAGTGAAATGAAAGGCAATAATAAAAATACCCAAAGGTTTATTTCTTTTACGAATTTTCCTTGATCCATCTCCAAATAGGCAGTACCTATTATTGCTAATGGAGCACCAATAAATATCATTTCAGCAGTGCTTTTACTAGGAGCGATTATGATAATTACCAAAGCAATCAACCATTGTGAAATAATCAACCTCAAAATGGGTTTTAACTTGGTGGATTTTCTATTAAATTTTAAAAAGTATATTGTAAAGAAAAATAGTGTGCAAATAATAAGAATACCGATAGAAAAAACGCTACTTTGATCTGTATAATTATTAAAGGAAAATGAAATTGGATCTACATAATCAGAAATAGTAAAAACCTTATCATAAAATAATAATGTAAAACAATTAGCCAATATGTAGACAGTTATTACAGAAATTATAGGAATTATCCAGTTTCTATAATTCTTAGGTTCAAAAAATAAAATGCCTAAGAATACAAAAATCATAAATCCAATACTCCAGAAATATGCTAAGGACGCTATACTTACAAATAGCGAAGCATCCAAGATTTTAGATTTTATATGTTTACCATTTCTTAGACTAAGCACACTTCTAGCTCCAAGAATCACTAACAAATTAGCTAATAAAATATAGATATTTGTAAGTGAATCAGGTAATATTGCCGTCAAAAAAGCAAAAAGTAATATAGTATTGGTACTTTTTTGTGTAAGATCATTCTTCTGAGTTATCAAATTGAGTACTAGCATTGCCAAAATATAGGCTACAAATCCTGTTAAAGAGATAAGAATACTATTGTAATTAAGACCAAAACCATTTTTATAGTAAGCTATTATATATAATAGCAGCATATATATAGCAACTATTATAAAATTAATTGGTTTTGATTTACTAAAAAAGCTTGATAACACTACTATTTTTTATATTTTTGCGTCAGACAATCAATTATTGTTTTTACTAATAATATTACTAATTTATAAAAAGTTTTTCGTTAGCTTTTTATAATGAAAATGAAGATCATATTATGAAAGAATTTTTTGAAGCTATTCAATATTTATTTGTAGATGTACTTTTTGCTCCTCTAGATTCACTAAGAGCGTTAGAATTAGAAAGTTGGACTGCAGCTAATATTGTAAACTGGTTATTTATGTTAATTGGTTTTGTTGCTTTTCTTTATTGGATGAAGGAGTTGAAAAAATTTAATGACAACAATGAAGAAGATCGAGATCCGACAGCTCATTCATTTTTGGACTAAATTATTTTATATATCGTATATTAAAAAAGCTCATTGTAGATCTACAATGAGCTTTTTTAATAATAGTATAGTTTATTGACTATAAATCGAATCCTAAATCTTTTCTATAGTACATTTTTTCGAAAGTAAGTTTCTCTATATTTTGATATGACTTTTCTAAAGCTTTTCTAAAATCATCATCAAATGAGGTTATTGCTATTACACGACCTCCATTTGTAACTGTTTTACCATTATCTATTTTGGTGCCAGCATGAAAAACAATCGAATCTTTTATTTGATCGATTCCAGTAATTTCCTTTCCTTTTTCATACGCTTCTGGATATCCTCCAGAAACCGTCATAACCGTAGTAGCACTTCGCGGGTCGATGTCGATATCAATTTTATCCAGTGTTTGATTTGATACGTGATTAAAAAGTGATACCAGATCTGTTTTTACCCTTGGCAAAACAACTTCAGTCTCAGGATCTCCCATTCTTACATTATATTCAATAACTTTAGGATCGTCTCCTACTTTTATCAAACCAATAAAGATAAAACCTTTATATTCTATTTTCTCCTTTGTGAGGCCTTCTACAGTAGGTTTAACGACTCTTTCTTCTATTTTATCCATAAAGCTACTATCAGCAAATGGAACTGGAGAAATAGCGCCCATTCCTCCTGTATTTAATCCTGTATCTCCTTCTCCAATACGCTTATAATCTTTTGCTGTAGGTAAGGTGATGTAATTTTTACCATCTGTAAGAACAAAAACACTTAGCTCAATTCCATCTAAAAATTCTTCTATTACCACTTTTTCACTTGCTGCACCAAACTTTTTATTGGTCAACATGTTTTCTAGTTCTGCTTTAGCGGTTTCAAGATCTTGAAGAATTAACACGCCTTTTCCTGCTGCAAGACCATCTGCTTTTAACACATAAGGAGGTTTTAAAGTCTCTAAGAATTCCTTCCCTTTATTCACAGTATTTGCAGTAAAACTTTGATAAGCAGCGGTAGGGATATTGTGTCTAAATAAAAACTCCTTTGCGTATTCCTTACTACCTTCTAACCTTGCTCCCTCTTTTGAAGGACCAATTAAAGCTACATTTTTTAGATCACTATCATTTGCGAAAAAGTCGGCTATACCTTGCACCAAAGGATCTTCAGGCCCTACAACAACCATTTCTATTTTTTCGTCTATTACAAGGTTCTTTATAGCATCAAAGTCTGTTACAGAAATAGATATATTTGTTGCAATATCAGCCGTTCCCGCATTTCCTGGAGCAACAAATAACTTATCACATAAGTTACTTTGTGCTATTTTGTAAGCAAACGTATGTTCTCTACCTCCAGATCCTAAAACTAAAATATTCATTATTTATTGGTTGTTTTTATTGCTAATTTAACAAGCTTCAAAAATAGTTTATTAGCAATTGTCTTACTAATTATTTTAAAGGCTATTTTAATATTTATGATACTATCAGATTATTCCGAATTATTCTACTACTTAGAATACTTCGTTTCTTAAGCAATAATGGAATTATAATAGAAAAAAATACAATTCCGTTGAATCTTACCAGCATTGATTCGAATATAAGAGAAATAAGAAGAATAAGGAAAACCGAAAATTCGTTTCGGCTTCTTCTCATTCGAATCGCTAATACCACAAAAATACTTACCAGTATGACAAAACCCATAATACCCGTTTGTAATAATGTCTGAAGAAACTGGTTGTGTGCGTTATATCTGTTGTCAAAATTATATGTATAGCCAAGTTCGCTATACTTATTTATTAAAATATCATTAGCGTCTCCTATTCCATAACCTAGTAATGGTGCATCCTTTATTAATTTCAAACTTGCATCCCACGAAAGTAATCGCGCCTTCTCAGAAGTAGAGTTAGCATATTCTATGGAATTGCCGAAGTTTTTAATCTTAGCATAGAAATCAAATACTCTTGGATTGTTAAGAAAAATAATAACTCCTAATACAAACATTATCATCATAGTATGTTTTCTACTTCTTTCTGAAATGTCAAAAATCAAAAGCAAACACATAATTAGCAGTATTAGGTATGCCGCAATTGAAGCTAACAGGAAAAGATAGAGAAATAAGATGACTACGACTGTAGTTCTTAGTCTAGAATCTAAGTTCTTTTTTAGGTAAAAACTTAGTACTAACAATATATATAACGATAGATAACTTGGGTTGATAAGCTTAGAAAATTCATCTTCTACCAAATAATTCCATCCACTCATCAATGCATCTAAAAAAGAAGTGAGATCTTGTATTGAAACATTAGTAAAAAAACCTTCCTTAAAGATAGATATAGAATTATTTAGAGCAATTGATAAATTAATAAAAAAAGAAATAACCAATCCGACAAGCAAAAACTCAAACAACTTCCTTACAGAGGATGCATCTTCCTTTACAAAAAGGAAAATAACAGGAAATAAGAACAATGATAATGATCGTTGTAATACATCAAGTCCGTATGAACTATTACTAGTGTAAAACAAACTGATGGCCATTACGACAAAATACAAAGGAAGCAGCAATAAGATTTTATTATCCAGAACAAACTTTTTCTTTGATCGAAATATATTGATAATACCAAGGGTTATCGATATTATGAAAAAAGGAGTGGGAAGATTGATTCCTAGAGGCAACAATAAAAAAGCTATATACAAACTATTCCAAAATATAGTAAGTACTATATCATCATCATGTTTATAAAACATTTCGGAAAGTTCCATTATTTTTTTTCCAAACTCCACCTTTATTATCGTATTGTTTATACGGCTTCTAACTAATATGCTTTTTCTTGTCCTTTAATAACATTCATTATGGTATCTAGCACAATTTTAGAATCCAAAAGCAAAGACCAGTTCTCTATATAAAAAATATCATACTTAATACGATTTACGATATCTTCATCACTCTCAACTTCACCTCTATATCCTTTTACCTGTGCCATTCCTGTAATTCCAGGCTTTACAGAATGTCTAAAAACAAAATTATATTTGTCTATTCTTTTTCCATAATCTTTAGTGTAAGAAATCATATGTGGTCTCGGACCTACTACAGACATATCCCCGAAAAGCACGTTGAAAAATTGTGGAAGTTCATCAATACTTGTTCTTCGTATGAAACGTCCTATTTTAGTCACTCGATGATCGTCTTTTTTTACTTGAACCAGATCTGAAAAATTTTCATCCCTCATAGATCTAAATTTATAACAAATAAATTCTTTGTAATTTATCCCATTACGTCGATGACTATAAATTAAAGGACCTTTTGATTCTAGTTTAATCAGAACATACAATAGTGGTATTAACCAGGATAATATAAAAATGATTACCATTAGTGAAAAAACAATATCAAAACCTCTCTTAATAGCTCTATTCGTAGCATTGTTTAATGATACTTCTGGTATTGATAAAACCGGTAAATACTCATAATAATCTGTCTTCAATCTTTTAGAAAAGATACGTTGAGAATTGGGGATAAACTTTAAAACACTATAATTCTGATCAGCATATTTTACGTATTCATTTACAACCTCATCTGAAATCTCATCTATAGAACAGTATATCTCATCTACATCTTCTTTTTTTAAAAATTCAAAGCTATCTTTAATTTTATCAGGTAGTTCGTCAGAAAACACCTTTAAAACCTGATATCCTAAATCTTTTCTCTTTTCAAAAAACGCATTGAGTTGTTGTGCACTTTTGTTGTTTCCTATAATAACAACTATTCTATTATTTCCTCCAAGATAAGATCGGTATCTTTTTAAAGCATAATATGAAATCACCTTCACGATACCAATTGAAAAAATCGAAACTGAAATAAAAGAAAAGATATCACTTGTAGAAAAGAAATTTATTTTCAGCAATCCAAAATAGGCAAATAAAAGAACCAGAATCAGCAGTCCTTGTTTTATTAAAAGAGATATAATAGTTAATACTTTGGTAAATCTATAAACCTCATAAAAATTAAGTAGGTATGCCGATATATACCATATAATGGACAAGAATACATATAATTGATTATTGGCAATATTATTCAGAAAATAAAAAGAGGATATTAACAAAATAAGAAGATCAATAACAATAAGTATTGGTCTTATTAAATACGAATATCCTCCTCTTTTATGATGCATTTATTGTTCGGAATAAGATGAAAAATCTTTATGCTCACTTCTATATAATTCTTCTTCAGAAAGACTTTTAAAATATTCCAATGTACGTTTCATACCTTCAGATCTGTCAATTTTTGGCTCCCATTTTAAAACTTCTTTAGCTTTTGAAATATCTGGTTGTCTTTGTAAGGGATCATTAACTGGGAGCGGTTTATAAATCACTTTTTGGTCGGTTCCAGTTAATTTTATGATTTCTTCTGCAAAATCTCCAATTGTAATTTCATTTGGGTTACCAATATTTACAGGATATACGTAATCACTAAACAACAATCTATAAATTCCTTCTATCAGATCATCCACATAACAGAAGGAGCGTGTTTGAGAACCATCTCCGAACACTGTAAGATCTTCTCCTCTTAAAGCTTGTCCTATAAAAGCAGGAACTACCCTTCCATCATTTAATCTCATTCTAGGGCCGTAGGTATTAAAAATACGCACAATTCTTGTTTCCAATTTATGATAAGTATGATACGCCATTGTTATAGATTCTTGAAATCGTTTTGCTTCATCATACACTCCACGAGGTCCAATTGTATTTACATTGCCATAATAATCTTCCGTTTGAGGATGAATCAAAGGATCCCCATATACTTCACTCGTTGAAGCAATTAATATTCTGGCGTTTTTTTCTTTTGCCAAACCTAAAAGATTATGTGTCCCTAATGATCCTACTTTTAAAGTTTGTATTGGTATTTTAAGATAATCTATAGGACTTGCAGGAGAAGCAAAATGTAGTATATAATCTAAATTACCAGGAACATGAACAAACTTTGAAACATCATGATTATAAAACTCAAAATTCTTAAGTTTAAATAAATGTTCAATGTTTTTTAGATCTCCGGTGATTAAGTTATCCATACCAATCACATGATAACCTTCTTTAATAAATCGATCACAAAGATGTGATCCTAAAAATCCAGCAGCTCCGGTAATTAAAACTTTTTTCATCTGTTCTTTTTTATTTTTTTTGAATAGTCAGATGGAATTCTCCACTAAACATATCGGTTGACATTAACCTAGTTATTATGGCTCATTTCATGGTATTTATTTGATATCTTTTCTTCCAATAGAGAAGTACGCGATTTTTTCTTTTTCCATATCTGCTAAATCGTATAGATTTCTTCCGTCAAAAATTACAGGATTGATAAGAAGTTCCTTTATCTTATCAAAATTAGGAGTCCTGAAAATACTCCACTCCGTACATATGATCAATGCATCTGCATCAGTCAAAGCATCATACATTGAATTGGAAAAAGTAATCTTATCTCCATATTTCCTAGCCACATTATCCATAGCTTCTGGATCAAATGTTTTTACCTGTGCTCCTCTATCTAATAAACTGTTTATAATATCTAAAGAAGGAGCTTCTCTGATATCATCTGTCTCTGGTTTAAATGCAAGACCCCAGATAGCAAGGGTTTTTCCTTCCAAATTATTCCCAAAATATGACTCAATTTTAGGAAGTAATGCTATTTTTTGATTTTGATTCACATCTATAACGGACTCCAAAATTTTAAAAGCATAACCATCTTCTTTTCCAGATTTATGTAGTGCTTTTACATCCTTTGGAAAACACGAACCTCCATATCCAATTCCTGGAAACAAAAATCGCTTTCCAATTCTCGAATCAGTACCCATACCTATACGAACCTTATCTACATCAGCCCCCACTTTTTCACAATAGTTAGCAATCTCATTCATAAAGGTAATCTTAGTTGCCAAAAACGAATTAGCAGCGTACTTAGTAAGTTCAGCGGATTTTTCATCCATTACGATGATAGGGTTTCCTGATCTTACATACGGCTTATATAATTTTTTCATCAGATCAGTCGCACGATCTGATGAAGAACCGATAACTATACGCTCAGGTTTCAGAAAATCATCTACTGCAAAACCTTCTCTTAAAAACTCAGGATTGGATACTACATCAAAATCACATTTAGAATTTTCTAATATCGCTTCTCGAACCTTCTCAGCTGTACCTACTGGAACTGTACTTTTATCTACAATAACTTTATAGTCAGAAATAAGCTTACCTATATCATTTGAAACACCTAAAACATAAGATAGATCTGCCGACCCATCTTCATCTTCTGGAGTTGGTAAAGCAAGGAAAATAATATCACCATGATCGATACCTTCTTCTAGCGATGTTGTAAAACGTAATCTATTTGCTTTTATATTTCTTTCAAAAAGAACATCTAAATGGGGTTCATATATCGGAACTTCACCATTACGCATCCTCTCAACTTTTGCAGAATCAATATCAACACATACAACCTCATTGCCTGTCTCTGCTAAACATGTACCTGTTACCAATCCTACATAACCCGTACCTATTACTGATATTTTCATGTATACCTAAAATTAGATTCAAAAATCGGGTTTTCTAATGATTTATCAAGCTTTTTGAAGAAATATTATGTTTAAGAGTATGATAATTTTCTAATATGCTTTTTCTTCTCCCTTAAAAATATTAATCACAGTTTGTACTATGATATAAATATCCAATAATACGGACCAATTTTCTATATAGAAAATATCATATTTTGTTCTATTTACAATATCTTCATTAGTTTCTATACCTCCACGATACCCCTTAACTTGGGCTAATCCTGTTATACCAGGTTTTACTAAATGTCTGACCATGTATTTCGAAACGGTTGTCCCATATAATTCATTTTGTTTCCATAAATGAGGCCTAGGACCCACCACAGACATGTCCCCGAATAATACATTAATAAACTGAGGTAATTCATCTATGCTTGTTCTTCTTATAAATTTTCCAACTCTTGTAGTACGTGGATCATTTCTAGTCGCAGAATTTTCTGAAACCGAATTCACATGCATTGATCTGAATTTATAACAAAAGAATCCTTTTTCCTTTATTCCAGGGCGATTTTGTTTAAAAAAAACTGGCCCCTTGCTTTCTAGTTTAATAATCAAAGCTAAAATAGGAATTAGCCAAGAAAGAATAGTAACCATAACTAAAGCTGCCAAAATAAAATCAAAAAGTCTCTTCCCTCCACTTTTTATTGGATCATCCAAAGGAATTTCCCGTAATGAAATTATTGGAACTAAATCGTAATAAATGAGATGTAAATTTTTAGCAAATATTTCTTTCGTATCTGGTATAAATTTCAAATTTTTCATTTGAACATCACAAAAGTCAATATAACTTTTTACTGCATCATCATCTAGCTCATCAAGAGAACAATAGATTTCGTCAATATCACCATTTGAAATAAAATCAAAACTCTGCTCAATATTCCCTATTTTGTCTTTTGAGGGTTGATTCGTAAAAAAGCCTTTATATCTATAACCATAACCAGGCATAGAATTGAAGAAATTGATAAGCTTCTTTGTCGATTCATTATCTCCAATGACTACAACATTTCTATAATTACTTCCGGTTATTATTCGGTATTTCTTAAAAATTTCATATAAAAATATCCTCCAAATATTTAAAACAACAAAGAGCCAAATGAAATAACTTACAATACTTGCCCAAGGAATATCAGATTTTGAAACATATAAATAACTTGTTATTAATAGCACTAATGTTACTGTTTGTTTAAATAACAATGCAATAATTTCAATAATTTTAGTAAAGCGATATACTTTATAAAATGAAAGTAAAACTGACAATAATACCCAGAATAAAATAAAAAACATCAGATCGGTATAACTCTGAGTCAAAAGAAAAAATGATAATAAATATATAATCAATAAATCAATACCATATAATATAGGGCGGATGTATTTAGAATATCGATTTTTATACATGGAATACTTTATACAAACAATTTTAATTTACCACTTCTTCAAACGAATAAAAATAAGTAGAATTATATTATTACTTTGTATGACGCGTATATTTTTGATATATATTTTCAATTATTGAAATATTCTTGTTCAAGTTGTATTTCTCATGAAATTGTTCTAAAGAGCTTTGCTCCATTTTTCTCCTTAAATTTTCATTTTTATATAAGCTCATAATTTTTTCCGACATTCCCAAAATATCATTATTCCTAATTAGATATCCATTGAGACCGTCAACAATTAGATCTCTGTTTCCATCACAATCGGTAACTACACATGCCTTAGACAGCGCTAAACTCTCAATAACCGAATATGGCAAACCTTCATATCTCGCTGTAGAAATATAAAGTTTAGATTTAGAAATTATTTTGAAAATTTCTTTCCGTTCAATCCAACTAACCAAAGTAATATTCTCTTTTAGGTTATAATCTTCAATAAGTTGTTCTACTTTTTTTAGATTTGGGAAGTATTCTCCTACTCCCATAAGAACCAGATGAATAGCAGGTATTTCCTTTTTTATTTCCCTTATAACCTCCACCATCATTTCTATGTTTTTTTGATATGAAGGACGGCCAACGGTACATATGTAATTATCCGGCCAGCTAACTGGATATTTAATATCTTCTTCAATTTCTTCAATAGGAATTATTGAATTGTTAAACAATTCTGTTTTTGAGCTTTTATACCCAACTTCTTTAATACCTCTCTTCAATTCGGAATTAGAAGATGCAACTAAAACAGAATTTAATCTTCGCAAAACTTTCTCGATTAGTAAAATTATCCAGACTTTAAACCTATTATTTGTACTTAAATAGGAGTAAGCCTGTGGTGTATGAAGAACTGTAATGGGATAAAATATTGATGCTACTCTAGCAATAAGTCCTCCTTTTGCACTATGAGCATGTAAAATATCAGGAGTTTCTTTCTTAAGAATTTTTACTGTATGAATTATCGATTTAATATCATTAATAATACTTATATCTCTTAATATAGGGACTTTATAATCTTTGATAAGCTTTTTATTTTTATCTAAATATTTTTTGCTGGTGTCTTTTTCACCATGAACAACAAAATTATCATATACTTCAGGATCAATATTTTCAAGAATCAACCTTAGCGACACATCAACTCCACCAATTGAATTCAGTACATGACCAACTTTTATTTTATTCATAAAAACTTAATTAATAATAGATTTTTTTCTATTCTCCATGAGAAAGATTAGAAATACTCCAAAACAATATACTCCCACTTGTCGATGAAAATAATTTTCCACTAAACCTATAAGAAGAAAAGACAATATTAATGAAACAGAAAAAAAACTGTGTCTATTTTTCCAAAAAGCAAAAACAAAAAATGATACAAAAATTATAAGACCTAAAATTCCTGAGACTAATAGGAAATCTAGAAACTGATTGTGTGTATTATATTTTATAAATAAAAACCACTCTCTTTTTTCTTTATGATCAATGCTTCTATCATAACAATCTAACAACTCTTTCTCCTGTAAGTTATAAGATGCTAATCCATTTATCATATTATAATTTTCCTTCTTAGTAATATCATATACACAAGGCCAGATAACCATTCTAGGCTCCCATATGGCTAAATTTTTCATAAAAGAATTGTCCTGATCTTTATAAAAAAATCGATTCTGTAGATTCTTATTTGTCATAAAAAAGCCAGCAAGTAATATCGTTCCTAAACCTAATACAATTAGTACTTTTCTTTTGTCTAGTTTTTTGATCATATATAAAAAAGCAATCAACACAATTGAAATCAGTGCCATTCTTGCCGCAATTAATAAGACAAACACAACCAGAACAGCTATATTTAGCAACATTAGTTTTCGATAGTGTTTGAATAAATCAAGTGATACTACAAAACTAATAACACATAAGAAAGCAATATATACTCTTTCTAGAATTAAAACCTCATTGATTGCCTTACCAGAGCTAAAATTAAAATCTCCAGTTTTATAGATATACATAAAGATAGATCCCATAGAGATAATAACACCAAAAAACACTCCTAAAACCACGAAAATTTTTAATTCTTTTAAGTAGTTTTTTATGGGAATAGACAATACAAAAATACCTGCTGGAAGATATAATTTCCCCAGTTGCGATAGCTCAGAATTAAAGTTTCCAAAACTCACAATATTTAGTGTGATATATAATATCAAAATCAAATACAAGTAAACCGTTTGATTTTGAAAATCTTCTCTCTTTTTGCCTTTTAGACAAAATGGAAAAAAAGCTATTAACAGAACTAAGATAATATTAGGCACTGATGTTGCCACGTCACTAAAAGGAAGTGAAAATATAAGAATACAAAAAAGAGCTAAATACCCTTTAAGAAGCAAAGATTGTTTCACTTTCTAATAATTGATTTTATTTTATTACTGGTCTTTCTAGACACCAAAAGCAATAAAAGGTTTCTAAGTAACCCATAACTAGGATACCATCCTAAATAATAATTATTTAAAATTACTTTTATTCTGCTTTTTACTTGTCTTTTTCTTTTTAAAGACGAAATAGAGTTAGGATCAACAATATAATCCATGAGAACCTCTGGGTAATTCTCTGATTTATATTTCTTAACGATATTCATAAAAAACGCATAATCCTCTGCTGCAGGATATGCTATAGGATACAATCCTATTTCAGATAAAATTGAACTTTCAAATACAACCGAAGGATGTATGAACGTAGTATTTAAATACATCTTTTTCTTTATTTCATCATACGAAGTAGGATGCTTCTCGATGTACAAAAATTTTCCTTGATCATCTTTAATATCTGCCCAACAACCTAATAATTTTATATTTTTATTTACTTCTAAATACGTTATTTGTTTCTTGAGTTTATCTTTATGAAACCTATCTCCACAATCCAATCGTCCTATGTACGTATAATTCTGCTCACTAATCTTACGTAAACCTGCATTTAATGCAATCTCGATACCTTTATTTTCTGAAAGTATTTCATAAGTAATTTTACCACGCTTACCATATGTTTTTTGAATTTCCTCAATTGGTAGCGGTTCTCTAATACTCCCATCATCAACAATCATCAGATCCACAGGAAAAGATTCTTGAATAGAGTTAATTGTGTTAATTACTCCTAATCTATTTTCATAATATGGAATCAGAACGACTATTTTAGATTGCATCAATTTCTTTTTTTCTCTGAAACTTATAAAAAAAACAAAGTAATGCTAAACATAACCAAACTCCATACATTCTAAACGAATCAATCTGCATCCAGTTTAAAACAAAACCCCCTAAAGAAACCAATATAATGACACCCATAGTTCTATTTTCTGGTTTCTTTCTAAGCTCATTGGCTTGATAAAAAAATGAACTAATAAAACACAAAAATAGTATTAAACCTATGGTACCTGTTTCTGCCAAAATTCTAGTGTATATATTATATCCTGGAGGAAATGATTTTAATTTTTCATTAAGATATTTATAATCAAACTCCCAATTATTCTTCACTGCCCAATAGGGATACTTATGTTTAGCGTGATAAGCCTGTTGTCCATAACCTACACCAAAAACTGGATTTTCTTTATATATTAACAAGGATGTGTACTGTATCCCTAATCTAGATTGATTTGAATAGTTCCTATTAACATTTGTAAAATCCAAGGAAGCTGCTTTTTCAGAAGCAAACTCATGTACAGCTCTATAATTTACAACCAATAAAATTACTACTGAAGCTAGTATTATTCTTAATCCATTCATTATTAAATAATGATATCTTTTTAGGTGAAATATTTGTATTAAAAATAAAACGAATTGAAATAAAATTACTACCAGGGAAGTTCTAGATCCAGAGGCAACTGCTAGAAACAAAACCAAGATAGCAGGAATAAATTTTTTAAGCCCTTTGTGTGTCAAAATATAAGAAAACATCCATCCCGCGATAGTGATCAAATACATGGCTAGTGCTGGAGGTTCATAGGTAATAGAACTTAAACGATGACTATTGTAATCTAAATTAACATTTACAAAAGGAAGGTAATCAAATAAATAAATTATTGGTTTCAGTTGATGAAGACCTAAACGAAGAATCACAACTTCCAAAACCGAGTAACTAAATACAACAATTAATGAAAACAGTAGTGTCTTTCTTACTAAATTTAAGATTTTATCCTTTCCTACATAACTAATTGCATTATAAAAAAGTGTAAAAAACAGAACACTAGATAATAGCAAAGAAAACAACTGTCTTATAAACCTATTAATTCCAGAAGTCTGCTTAAAAAAATTATCACTAATACTTGGCAAATTAATCAAGAAGGAAATTACAATCCAAATAAGAAATATGAAGAAAGCATGATATGTAAGATTAGAAACTGGAAATTTTATTTTTCTAGTCCAAATGAAATTCAAGAACAAGAGTAAAACTCCAAATATCAATACAAGCGCATTCGCATCTTGACTAAATTCCCCCATAAAAGACAGGCCTTTATATGAATTAAAGGGAATTAAGAACAAGCCAAGAATAAAAGCTTGAATAATAATCTTTTCTAAATTTTTCAAATTATGTATTTTCATTTAGGAACTTTGATAGAAATACTAATCTTTCTTTCTCCTTAGTCTCATAACTAAGTTTCCTGATTATATTGGTTCTATCAATATTTTTTCCTGTCCAATAAAGCACAAATTCTTTAATAGTGGAAATATTATCCTTTACATTATTGGTGCTGTTCGGTAACTCCAAAATATAATCTGAGCCTTTCATATCCACGTCATAACCTCCAAGTATTATTGGAAGCGCATTACATAAGTATTCGCGTACCTTTAGTGTTGAACTTTCATTTACACCTGCCTTATATAGTGATAAACTTCCAATAGCAACATCACAAAAAGAGTATATTTTTTTTATTTCGTCAAGCGCTAAATAACCATAAAATTTCACGTTATTTAAATTACTTTCTTGTTTGATCCCAATGATATGAAAATCAAATTCTGGTATTTTTTTTGCCATGTAATATATTTTATCCACTCCATGCCACTGACAATTCGGGCTACCGACAAATACCAATTGAGGTCTATCTGAAATTCTATTTTTTTCTATCTCATTAGTATCAAATAAATATCCATTTCCAATAGTAACTTTTGGAACATTTTTATGACTATATAATTCATTCAATTCTGTAGTAACAGTAACTAAACCATTAATATGATTTAATATTTTAGTCCTACCAAATTTATATATTATTCTTCGTGCTATTGTTTCATTCTGGATTTCTATCAAGTCATTAGTATTCACTTCCATAACAACCTGATAAAGTTTCAAAACCTTTGTTAAACCTGGATACCAAATTCCCTGCCTGTAATAGATAACATCAGGATGGTATCTTCTTATATCCTTATTAATTATACTTGAGCTTCTCACTTTAAATAAATAATTATTTAAAGAACTATTCTTTTTATTTGAATAGTAGGATTTTCTAATTACACCTTGAAAATCAATGTTTTTTTGATTCCTGGAAGGTTTAGTTGACAAAACTTGAACTTGATGACCATTCTTTGTCCAAATACTAGTTTGTTGAACAATTTTATTTAAAATACCACTTGAGGAATTAAGATCGAAATCTACTAAGTATAGAATTTTCATTAGAAAAATTATCTGTGCTAATAGGTCTTTATAATTTGATCAATAATCAATTTGGCAGCATTACCTTTACCATAAAAATTATGAGATAAATTTAATTTTTTTATAACCAATTCATCATATAAATCCATCAAATTAAGTTCTTCTGTCCATAAAAAATTACATCCAGATTCTACCAATTCTATCCATTCTGTTTCAGGTCTTAATGTAATACAAGGTTTTTGATGAAAAAAGGCTTCCTTTTGTATTCCTCCAGAATCGGTAATGATCATCTTGCAAGTCTTTTCTAACATTACCATATCTATGTAACCAATTGGATCAATAAAAGTAATATTCTTGGTTCTTATCTTAAACTCTTCTTTCTTTTGTTTAGTCCTTGGATGAAGTGGTAGTACTATATTAATTTTCTTGGCTAGTTCATCTAATTCACTTAGAATTCTGCACAATCTTTTTCTATCATCGGTATTTTCTGCTCTATGGACAGTAGCAAGAATAAAATCAGTACCTGTTAAATCTAATTTTTCAATAATTTTACTGTTAGACTCCGCTTTTTCTTTATAAAACAAAGATGCGTCATACATAACATCTCCTACTTGATGAATTTTATCGCTAGCAATACCTTCTTTTTTTAAATTTTCTACTGCTGTATTTGTAGGCGTAAATAACGTATCGGAAATATGATCTGTCAAAATTCGATTAACCTCTTCTGGCATTTTTTTATTAAATGACCTTAACCCAGCTTCGACATGAACCACTGGAATATGTAGTTTTGTCGATGCCAAAGCTCCAGCAATTGTACTATTTGTATCGCCATAAACTATAACTAAAGAAGGTTTTTCATCTAAAATAACTTTCTCAATACCAATTAACATTTCTCCGGTTTGTTCACCATGATTTCCTCCTCCTATTCCTAAATTATAATGTGGTTTAGGGATATCCATTTCTTCAAAAAAAATAGCTGACATATTATCATCATAATGTTGTCCTGTATGAACAATAATTTCATGAACGTTTTCAACATCTTTTATAGCTCTTGATATCGTAGCCGCTTTAATAAACTGTGGTCTTGCTCCAATGATTGTAATAATCTTTATCATTTGCATTTCTTTCATTTTAGTAGTTTTTTAAGTACCACATTTGTCCTATTAAGAACTACTAATTACAATATTTCTTATATTACTATTTAGTTATTTCAGATAATAATACTTATTAAGTAGATTTTCTTGATTGTGGATACGAATATAGGGCTATATTCAATAATTTATCAGAATGTATTTAATAGAGATTACTATTAGATAAAATGGTAATGCGTAAATAACAATAACAGACCAGTATTTTAATACATTAATGGTAGTATAATTATGAATCATAAAAGTGGCATATACAAAATAACTTATAGCGCTCAAACAACTAAATAGCATTATTGTTATATATACATCCTTAAAATATAAAATACCAAGTACTAATCCGATTAATCTTAGTCCAGACATAACAGAAAGAAACACAAACCCAACTTGCTGCTTTTCCTTAATGGTAATAATAAAAGTTATCGGTGAAACCAGAAAATTAAAAAATATCCAAGGAATCATTATACTAGCATAACTACCTGCAGTTCTCCATTGCTCTCCAAAGACAAATGCAAATATCTCTTCACCAAAAACAAATATTAATGTTAAAGGAATAAAGGATAAAAAAAATAATTGTCTGTGAGTTTTAAACACGAGTTGGGAAAATGCTTTTTGATTATTTTTTAATAAGGAACCCTTTTCAAAAAACACCTGACCCACTGCACCACCCATTATCGATATAGGTGTCATTAAAACTTTATATGCATGAAAATAAAATCCTCCAAATAACGATCCAAAATAACTTGGTATTAATAATATTGGAGCTTGAATAGTTCCTATATTGAAAAGACTAGAAGGCATATCAAATAAAGGAAATTTTATATATCTCTTTACTGTAGCTTTTAGTACAGAATATTTTATGTTTCTTATATATTTTTTATTTCCTTTTAATAAAAGAATCGCTTCTACTATAGATGCTATAAAAAAACCTACGATCAATCCTAAATACTTTATAAAATAAAGACTTATCTGTAATGTGGATTGTACCATTGACCTACCTACTTTAGAAACGGATATTTGCCCATATCGTCTCTTTTTAATATTAGTAAAAGTAAAAAGCTTAGTTATTCCCAAAAAAAGAACAGTAGGTATTAACAAATAGTTCAAATGATCTTTTTCTGCAATTTTGAGAAATGTCATTTTTTCGGAAAAGAAAAAAAATAAAACCGCAAAAAATATACTAAAAACACTAATTACTGCTATGGTAAGAGATATTACATTTGTTTTCTCTTCCTCATTATCAGTATTCATTATGGCCAATTCAAACTTACCAGTAACTATCTCTGATAAAATAATAGCAATACTAATATAGATTCCTAAAATGGAGAAATCTTCTGGAGTATATAATCTAGTTAGTACTGGAGATATAAGTATTGGAATGAATTGAGCAATTGAAGTTCCAGATACTAATGTTAAAACATGTTTTACAAACTCATTCTTGGTTAGGTTATAAAATTTTTCTTTTATAAAATTTACCATTGTCGTTTAAAAATACTTAGCAAAAAACCCCATGAATAAACTTAGATATTTAAATTAACTGAAAAGAACGAAAAATTGAACTTGTTTACATCCTTCAATAATTAACCAACACTAATAAAAGGTTTTTTAAAACCACATTCTAAATTATTCTAATATTAGTATTATCTCTGGAGTTTATGGTTTAATTCCCTTTGTAAGTTTACTGGCTTAAAAAATCATCAAATTTTTCAAAAAGAATATCAATTAGCTTATTTTCTGACTATTATCTTTTCGTTTTTGAGAAAACTTTTCTTTATTTTTAATTACGTCATCCTTTAATTTATCTACTTTTCTCTTAAATAATATTTTTCTTTTAATATTACTAAAACTATAATCAAATCGGTAGAAAAGATATGCCAAAATAATAACAGAACTTATCAAAAAAACTACTAAATAAAAATTATAAGAAGCACTTCCTAATAGAATCATTAAGATAACAAAAACCAGATTAAACCCTCCAATAATGAAACTAGCTTGTTTATGAGAAAGTTTAAAACTGTCTATCAATATATGATGTGTATGATTTCTATCCGCTGAAAAAGGGCTCTTCTTATTAGCTACTCTAATTGTAAAAACTCTTGCAGTATCAAACAAAGGAACGATTAATATACTAATAGCAATCAATGGTATATTTTCTAATAAAAAAGGCAAGCTATCATATGCAGCGGGTGATAGCGCTAAAAATTTAATCGTTAAGATACTTATAACAAAACCTACAATCAACGACCCTGTATCCCCCATAAATATTTTTCTGCTAGAAGACAAATTATAACTCAAAAAAGCAATTAACGAACCATTTAGTGCTAATGAAATAAGAACGTAAAAATATTCATCCGTTAAGTAAAAAATAGTTGTGTAAATTACTAAAATTACAACTCCCACGATCGATGCTAAACCATCTATCCCATCAATTAGATTATAGGCGTTTATTATCGTTAACATCATAAAACCTCCTACCAAATAAAACACATATAATGGTATTTCATAAATTCCTAAAAACCCATTTAAAGAATTAATCCTAAAGCTCTCATTGCTTAGGATAAAGACTATTGCTGTTAACTGTGCTGCTAGTTTAGTATATGGAGAAAGTACCAACAAGTCATCTTTTAACCCTATAATAAACAAAATTGTTAGACCTGGTATAAAATAAATAGCTTCATCATAAGTATCCCAATTATGAAGAAAAAATAATGTAAAAATTAAAGTATAAAAAAAAGATACACCTCCTAAAGTAGGGGTTTTTTTTACATGAGAACTTCGAATATTAGGGTTGTCCATTAGATTTTTGTATTCTACAAGACCAATAATTTTTGGCACTGTAAAATACGTGAGCAAATAAGCTCCTAAAAAAAATATAAGAGGATGGTAAACTTGCAAAACTAAATTAAGTTACTATTTGTGAATATCAAAAATACTAAATTAACGAATGCATCTTGAGTTTCTGGCATGTCAAATTAATATATACCATACTTTAATTAGTCAAAACATTGTTTAAAATCTTAACTAATTATGCAAAATTCATTACATTATTTATATAAATCAGATTATAAAATTAGGCTTTAAACATTTCTAACAATGTTTTCTGTATATTAAATTCCTCTACGAAATCGTCAATAATCGGAAATAACTTTTTTGTTGATCCCTTCAACAATTGTATTTCATTTTTTCTTACAAAATTCGGATTAACATTTACTTGTATTTTATAACCAGAAATTTCACTCATTAAAGCCAAAATTTCTTTTATACTATAGACCCTGCCAGTACATATATTAAATATGTCTGATTTTATATCTGAAAGAATCAACTTTGTATAACATTTAGTTACAAAACTTACATCGTTAAACTCTCTATGAACATCAATATTCCCTAAATCTATTTCTTTTTTTCCAGCTTTAAAATGAGTTACAATTTTTGGAATCAAGAAATTCTCTCTTTGACCAACACCAGTGTAATTAAATGGTCTTACTATTATGATATCCAGTTTATCAAAAAAAGGTTTAACCATATTTTCCATCACCAACTTACTGTTGCCATAATGATTTACAGGTCTTGGATGCATATTTTCATTTAATTCGCCTTCTATGTTTCCGTAAACAGCAGCACTACTTGCGATTAGGATTTTTTTTGGTGTATACGCTAGTCTTGCAGCGGCATTTAACAAGTTTAAAGTTCCGAAAACGTTAACATTATAAATGTTTAATTGATCTTCAGCTGCCACGAAAGATATTGCAGCAAGATGTATCACATAATCTGGTTTAACCTCATCCAATATTTGATATAATGACTCTTCGGATAAGATATCACATTTAAAATGTTTACTAGATGTTTCCAGTAATGATGACCCGTATACATCGAACCCCTTTTCAGACAAGTAATTTTCTAAGTGTTTTCCAGTAAATCCAGATATGCCTGTAATAAAAACTCTTTTATTAGAAGGTACTTCCATTTTGATTTCTTTCTATATCTTTTAATACCATCATTTCACATAATTCATGAAGAGTTGTCTGTGGTTTCCATCCTAATTTTTCATTAGCTTTATTAGCATCACCAATAAGTAAATCTACTTCTGCAGGACGATAATACAAAGGGTTTACTTTCACTAATGTCTTACCGGTTGCACTATTTATTCCTACTTCGTTTTCATTCTTTCCTTGCCACTCTAAATCAATATCAATAATTTTAAAGGCTAGAGAAACAAAATCTCTAACAGTTTGTGTCTTATTTGTTGCCAAAACAAAAGTACCAGGTTCATCAATTTGCATCATTCTATACATGCCATCAACATATTCTTTTGCATAACCCCAATCTCTTTTCGCATCTAAATTTCCTAATTCTAAAGTATCTTGCTTACCTAAATGTATCTTTGCAACAGTATCACTTATCTTTCTTGTCACAAATTCTTTTCCTCTCAATGGTGATTCATGATTAAACAAAATACCACTTGTAGCAAATAACCCGAAAGATTCCTGATAATTTAATGTGGCCCAATGTGCAAAAACCTTTGCCACTCCATAAGGGCTTCTAGGATGAAAAGGAGTTTCTTCATTTTGAGGTATTGCTTGTACCTTTCCAAACATTTCAGAAGTTGACGCTTGATAAAATCGTATTTTTGGATTGATTGTTCTTATTGCTTCAAGTAAAYTCATAGCACCAACTCCAGTTATTTGAGCCGTAGCAATTGGTTGTGTAAAGGAAACACCTACAAAACTTTGTGCCGCTAAGTTATATATCTCATCTGGTTCTACTTCATTAATTATTCTATAGGCACTAGATAAATCAATTAAATCATACTCCAACAAATGAAGATTCGGATGATTATCTATTCCCAACTCTTCTATCCTCCAAAAATTTGTTGAACTGGTTCTTCTATAAGTACCATAGACCTTATAGTTTTTAGACAACAGCATCTCGGCCAAGTAAGCTGCATCTTGGCCTGTAATTCCTGTTATAATAGCTTTTTTCATAATCTTTTATTAAAATAAATTTATTGTCTTCTGAAATAATTTCTAAATATGAAATTCAACGAAAATATCAATTAATAATGCACTTTGAAGTTAATCAACCTGAATTCTAAATTCTAATACCTGTCTGTTATAGTAAGAATAGATTTTTATATTTCTTAGATATAACTGGCCAAGTATATTCTTCTTTGGCGATCGACTTCATTTTTGATCCTATTTTGACAATTTCATCATGTTCAATTATATAATTCAATTTCTCCTTTAAGTCCTGAGCTGTTTTAAAATATACGGCTTTATTATTGGTAGTAAATCTGTTATAATGCACATCAAATGCAATAATCGCTAAACCTAGATTCATTGCTTCTACTAAAGAAGGGTTAGTTCCTCCTGCACTATGTCCATGAATATAAAACCAACAATTACTTCTTAATTCATTTAATTTCTTTTGATCGTAAATTGGATCTAAAAGATAAAGGTTATCATCCGTATATTCGTTTTTCAACTCTGTACCATAAAGATTATTATTCCAATTACCTACTAACACCAAATTGAGATTGGTATTTCTAAAGGCTTCTAGAATAATATGAATATTATTTTCTGGTTCTATTCTACATACTTTAAAAGCATATTTATCTGGTAGATTATACTTAGTCTTAGTATCACTATTTAATTTTTCATAAAAAACATGATCACCTCCATAAGCAATTAAATTACTACTACTGTTATATGATTCTGAAACGTGATCTTGAATTCCCTTATTATCAGAAATAATTTCATGACTATAATTAACAGCTATTTCTTCCTGTTTTTTTAAGTATTTTTTCGCGTATTTACCCCATTTATCTCTTTTCCATTCTAAACCGTCAATGTTAGTAATTATTTTTTTTCTTGTAAAAAGCTTCACAAATGGAAGAACAAAGGCACCACTTACCCCTAAAATCAACAAAGTGTCCGCATAAAATAAAGCATGAAAAATTGAAACTATATCATACAAAATACTTGATTTTCCATTTGCCTCAATTGGTAAATAAATTAATCTTGCTCCATGATATGTTTTGGGTCTATCTTTATATTTTTTCTTACTACAATACACAGTAAAATCAAACTCGTTGCTTAGATTCTGAATTAGATAATCTGCAAGAGTCTCAAAACCTCCATATATCCCAGGAACTCCTACTGTTCCTATTACAGCTATTTTAACCTTGCTTTTTTGAGTCATTCTTCATCTTTTTGTTGTTAATTAAAAATAGCGAGCTTAATAAAGCAAAAAAAACTATTCCTTTGTGTACTTGTAGTACAGATTCTGTTAAAAAAACCAATAGTATAATTACAGCAAAAGATAAAAAAACAGGGTCTTCGTATATAATTGATTTTTTAACAAAGCTGCCCAACATGAAAAATAAATAAATAAGGCCAAAAATCCCTAAAGACAGAAAAGTCTGAGTATATTGATTATGTAAATTATAATTTAAATATTTTCCACGATGCAGATCATGTTTTACATAGAATTCATTTGTGTAATCTTTATAATCGCCCGTGCCAACTCCCAACAAAAAATGATTGTCCTCTATTAAATGCTTTATAGCCAATCTTGAAAAAACTAATCTAAGCGTTAATCCAGAGAAGTTTTCATTATAGGCATATTTATCCTTGAAAACAATCTCAAGATTAGGTTTCAATACATCCGAAAATCTTTCTTTAGTAACTGAAAAAAAAACAATGGCCAAACTGGTTGTTACAATTAAAAGAATACTTAATATTAATTTTTGAGCCTTAAGTCCTTTGGTTCGAAAAATAGCATAAAATCCTAAAATCAATGCTGCGAGTATAATAATTTTCGAAGATATTAACATTAGAACCACTAATGAATACGCCACAAGAATACCCATATATACTTGCTTATTTTTTACATTATTTTTATAAATGTTTTTTAAAACCAAAACAACACTCAAAACATAATACATCCCAAAATATACAGGATGTAATTCTTCCAATTTGGTAAATTCTTTATAAAAGAAACAATTTATATCCCTGCTATGCAGATAATTATACCCAGAAATTAAAAATAATATCAAACTTATAACCAAGCCAGAATATCCAAAAAACAATAAAGCCTTTTCTTTTTTTAGTTGTGTAATACTTGAGCTTGCTAATATTAATGGAAAAAGGAAAAATGGTAAAATTCTAACTATATATTTTAATCCTTCTTTACTATTTGCGGTATACAATAATCCCACTAGATACAACAAAAAGAACCCCATTAAGAACCAATTACTCTTACTAATTTTAATGGTCCGTATTTTTTTAATAAAATTAGATTGTAGTAACCATGATAGGATAAAAACATTTATGGCAATGCTATTAAAATTAATAGGAAGAAATAATGTAATTAGTACTAGTGATAATGCATAAAGTATAAAATCATCTCGATACTTATTAAAAAAAGTAATTTTTTCACTTCCCATTATATAGAGTTTTCCCTCAAAATTTGAAGATAATCTTGAGCTATTTTATCCCAATTATAATGTTCCTTTATATAGGAAACCTTTTTCGTTATATCTGGATCTCCAAATTCTAAGCATCGTTCTATTTTATTCTTCAGTTCCTGAATATTATAAGGATCAAAGTGGTTTTCTTCAAAAAAAGTAAAATCTGCCATTGCAGTTGCATTAGAACACAAGGTAGTGGTGCCAACCGCAATCGCTTCCAAAGGAGGAATTCCAAACCCTTCAGCAAAACTTGGGCAAACAAAAAGCTTAGCTCCTTTAAGAAACGCTTCTTGTTCTGAATTATCTACATTAGATATAAAGATAATACTCTCCTTTATTTGTTTATCTAGCTCATTTACGAAATCAAATAAGTCTTTACTTTTAATATCCTCTTTACCAATCAAAACTAAATTATAACCTTTATCATAAAGTTTTAATTCCACAAAAGCTCTTACTAATGCTATATGATTTTTTCTTGGTTCAATTCTGCTTAAATAAAGTATGTAATCATTAGAAATCTTATACTTTACTTTTATATCATCAATGTTTTCAATATTACTATTTTCAAAGAAGCGTTTACTTACACCACAAGGAATAAATTCTATGCGATCTTCTTCAATATTGTAATGTTCGGAAATGCGTGTTTTAGAATATATCGAATCAGTTAATAATATATCAGCTCTTTTAGCGGAACGTTTAAATAAAATGTTGTTCTTAATTCGGTAAGAATTAGGGAAATATTCAGGAAAATCATTAAAAAGCACATCATGCATTGTAACAATTTCCTTACAAGTTTTAAAAAGCGGACTTATATATTGAAAATGAGCGAAATCAATTTTATATTTCTTGATGATTTTTGGAAGATCTATTGCCAAACGATAAAATTTATTCTTTGAAGCAAACTGAACAAAAAATACATTCTTATTTTCCTCACCAAATTCTTCTTTTAAGATTTGTATATCATCAGCTACAAAATAAAAATTAATATCCTTAGCTATTGGAATTAGACTACTATATAACTCTTTTAAATAAGTTCTAGAGCCTTGATAGGGATAATTAAATATGTGAGCATCAATGAGTATGTTCATGTGATAATTGCTTAAGTAAAAAAGCTTTATTGATAAATAAACAAGTTACTACAAACCAAAAAAGCTGCGTATTAAAGTTTGAATTTAGAAGGGTCAAAAGTATTAATAAAATTTCGAAAACTGATCTTCTTGCTACTTTTTTAAAGATGGCATATACCACTAATAAGGCTCCAAAAAATCCATAATCATATAGAAATCCCGGTAAAAATTGAGGAGAAAAAATCATTTCTGGATGATTTGGAAACAACAATCTCGAGAAATAACTTTGAGAAGCATTGGCGCCATATCCCAAATAAAAATGCAAATCCAAAAAATCTATTTTTTCAATATAATAAAAAAAAGGTGCCACCCTAAAATAAGCACTTGAATCGATTGAATTAAGGTTTTGTAAAAAATTCCCGTCGAAAGAAAATAATAGCGACAGTAACTTTTTGAAACGTAAAATACTATTCGTTCCTATTTCAAATATTGAAATTATTAGAATTAATAGAATTGATGTAATTAAAATATAAAATAATTGACGGTAATTTAATTTCAAAAATGATATTGCCAAAACTAAAATTAAAATAATACCAATAGTAGATTTAAAACTAAATACCATAAAGAATAAAATACTCATAAGAATAAGTTTTTCTTTTCGCTTTGTGATTAGATTATTTAGTAAATAGTATATAACTATAACGATAATGCAAGCATAAGAAGGCTCAGAAGAGAGCGACGAATATCTGTATAAACTTTTACTTTCATCATAAATTATGCCCAACGGACCATGTAAAAGATAATACCCCTGTATTTCGGTTTTTAAAGCAACTAAGTCAAAAAAAACTAATATTTGTGAAATTATTAGCACTATGAAATAAGAATAAAAAATAGCTTTTAAAATATTAACAACCTGTCTTTTAGACACATATATTTCATGTGTGTTTTTATAGTAAATGAATAAAACTAGAAACAAAAATGAGTAAATTACTGATGTATATTTAAGATCGGTAAAATTAATTACCGATGAGATAATCATAAACATCAATATTAAAAAAGCAGAATCAGAATAAAAATTCGGAATACGATTGTTCAACAACGAAAGAAAAAACATTCCAAATAAGGCAAACAGAATATAAATTGAAATTTTTACACTTGCCACCTCTACAAAAAACAAATTTGTAGTTGCTAACAAAAACATCATTATTCCAAAAACAAAAGTGTTTAATTTAGATCTGCTTATGACCATACCTTTCGCTTTATGATTTATTTAGATGTTGAATCAAAGCATCTGACAACAAATTCAGGTTTCTTTGCGAGAGCACATCAGGAGACGTAGGTGTCCATGTTCCTTCAAAAGAGTGATGATACACAAAATTAGAAAACTCCTTAACACTCATTTTTTTATCATTTTCCCCATTTTTTTCCAAAATCAATGCTGATAAATTATCACAGTTGTTAAAGTCTTCTATAGAAATTTGATGGCAGTATTTTAGCTTATTGAAAAACATGGGGGCAAATGTAAAAGCAGTTTTTTCCATTAAAGCAGCTTCATATGCAATGGTGCCGCTAACGGTAAAAATAGTTTGACAATTTCTAATTAAAGCGTAAGAATCGGTCTTTTCATTTACTAAGTAACTATTCGGAAGATTCTGTATTTTTTGATAAAAACTTTTATCTCTATCTCCAATTGCATTGCTATGCTCTTTAACAACTAAACACCAATCTCCTGGAAGTAACTTCCATATATTAAAAATATTTATCCATTGATTATTGTAGTATTTACCTAATACATCAATAGACGCTTCGGGTTGTTTATGGAGAGGATAAACTACATACTTTTTATTTTTTATTTCATCAAATGAAATTGTTTTTATACTGTAATATCTTCTTCTATTTTTCTCCTCAGTATAGCCCCTTTTCAATCTATCCTTAAAATTATACAATAAGCTAGGATCATTTTTCTCCACATTCTTCTTCGATAGAAAGCGTTGAAATCTATTATATTTTGTTTTAAGCTTTAATGATTCATTTACTATTTTATCATTTACATTTACGTAGTCTGGTTTTTCTAATTTAATTAATGGGTGATTTAATTCTTGATAGTGTACATTATCATCTAATTTGAGGTCCTCTTTTTCTTCTTTAAAGAAAGCAAATCTTCCATTCGGAATTCGAACCACATGAGGATTATAATATCTACAATCTAACTCAACATTAGTATTAACCATTCTACTAATTAGTAGTTCATGAGACCATGTCAATTCTCCAAAAATAGTTGTTATTTTGTTTTTTCTAATGAATTCATACACTGGTTTCTGGATACTGTTTAAAAAGCGCAACCCAACTTCTTTATCCAGAGATAAAAATCTATCATTCGCAACTAATTCGTTTATTTTATAATCCCCAACTGATTCATGTGCTTCTAAATCTTTATGGATATATAAAATTTCATCTAAGTCATTCTTTTCAGACAAATATTTCAAGTATTTAGAATTAACTACTATCCAAAAAACCTTAATTTGATGCTGATCTTTTAAAATTCGAGCAACACCATCAAAAACATAAGTCTTCTCAAAATTCGAAACGAAACAAATGTTCTTCATTATTTTACTTTGTATAATTTCTGAGAAGAATAAACTCCTTCTTCATTTATTGATTTATATATAACCGATGATGGTCCAATTGTTACATTGTCACAAACTGACACATTTTTTGTAAAAGTGCAGTTAGAACCTATGAAAATATTATTTCCGAGAACAATAGATCCACTTTGGTAATTCCTTTTTGTATCGAAACCATGTGTCCATAACTCTGACCCGTTTCCGGCAAAAACAACATTATCTCCAATTGTAATTTCATTTGTCAAATCCACGTAATTACTCCTTAAAATTTCTGAAGTTTTGCCTAAAGTTAGATTTTGTCTTTCAAACACGAGCCCCTTATGGGTGCTATTCATAGGAATACCAGCGATAAAATTCCAACTAAAAATAATGGCTTTTTCTTTTAAAATTAATTTATTACAGTTTTTGATCCTATTAAATTTATTAATCCAGGCTCCTTCTTTTAATATAACTTTATCAGCCTGAATAAGGTTAAAATTGCCAATAGTTGATTTTTGTACAACAAATTTATTTACTTTAAAAATATTAAAATACCCTAATTTTGATTCGTATGATATATTAAACCCAAAAATTTTGTTATACATATAAATCTTCAGTTTATTAATTGGAATTATTGATATTAAAAGTGTTGTAATATTTTTCATTATATTTTAAAATAATAGCGCCTTCTTATTAAAATACCAGTAGATGTAACTAAAGCCACAAAGATACTGCACGTCATCGCATAAATTACTTTTTCAAGAAAAGGAATTGAAAACAGACTTATTACCCCTATAAAAACTAATGCATTTACAATAGCTAAATAAAGTTTAATAATGTTTTTATTTTCCCTACTATAAAATATTTCAATATATGAATAAATACACCACAATACTGTATATACAATTATAGCTATAGAAACCTGAAAAATCCTTTCACTCGTAATATCAATTGCTTTAAAATACCAATTAATGCTAAGAACTATGAATACAACTATAGCACTTAATATTATAAGGGTAATATATTTTAAAAGTATTTTTAAGTTAATTTCTTTAATTTCTTCTAAATATAAATCTTTCATCAAAAAAGCAACTATAGATGTGTGCGTTAATTGAATTAACATAGCATATCGTTGTGTTAAAGATAATAAGGTTGCTTCATCTAAAGTCAAATAATGTAGTGCATTAACTTTTCCGTAATTGGCAATGTACATTATTAAAAAAGCCTGAATAATAGTTGGCCAAGAGAATAGAAATGACTTGTGTAAAATAGCATAAAGTACTTTTTTATTTATATTCATTTTTTTGACAAATCGTTTGATGATTTTGAAAAAGAAATAAAAACAAAATAAAATTTGTCCTACAAAAACTATAAAAACATTAACTTCTAGTTTTAAAATATAAAAACAAAATATTGTGATTAATGAAATTATATTTGAAATAATAGTAACAAAAAGTGCTTTCTGAGGTTTGTTTACCAACCTATAATAAGAAGATAGAAACATAAACAGTACTACGAAAAGACATCTAAATACTATAAAAACAATATAATCTTCAAAAGGAATCCATAAGTAATGAACCAAAATGAAAAGAATACCAATCGTAAACAATACTGCATAAAGAATATGAAATGCGTTAAATATTGCGATTATTGCTGTTCTTTTAGACTTATGTTCACGATAATAATAAAAAAAATATCCTGTTAATCCGAAATCTAAAAAAGGGACAGCGACAAGTACAATAGAATAAATATACTCTACCGATACGTAAATTGACTTACTATTAAAAAGATAAAGTACCAGTAACGGTACTAAAAAAATAATCGCTTTATCAAAATAACTTAATGAAATAAATTTCAATAGAGCATAGTTTTTTTTTATTAACTGCATATATGCTTTAATGTTTAATCATTATGGTGATTTTCATAGAAATTTGGAACACGTTCAAATTGAGACTATAGTCATATTTGACCAAAATGAAACTACTTTTTAACCGTAAAAGTGTCTTCAAAAAACTACTCCGAATTTATATGCAATTATTTTTATTTTAATATTACATCTTTTTAGTTCGAAAATCTATAAGAATATCAATAAATCTAAATTTCAATTAATAAAAATCTTATTGGGAATAACTATAGTTACTTTTTAATAGCTTTTACAATATAAATTTGTTTCCATTTTTAAATTAATCTGTTATAATAACAAATCATTGCTGCGGTATTATATATTTTTAATAAATAGCCTTGATCCTCTTCCTTCCATGGTAATGATTTTTCCATAAACTTATTAATAAACCTATCTAACTTATATTTTTTGATAAATGGTTTTTCCGAATTTAAATCAGAGGTGAAAACTGATTTTATAGTATTTGACAATCCTTCATTAAAAAGAACATAAAATGTTGCTGGTGCAGCTTTGGATCTGTAGAACGTTTTATCATCTATCTTATCTTTAAGAGACATACGCAATAAATATTTATAAACGATTTTTTTTGCTTCCCCGAACTCAGCCTTCCCAAGCATGGTTTTTATTGCTAAATTAAAGGGTATTCCAGCTTTATATTTCGCAATCTCCATATCATAAAAAGGTAAAGCTATATATGAGTTATTCATTCTAGCCATATCTTGTAAATATCTAATATCCGAAACGTATTGTTCTCTCCATTTTAGCGCTACAATTTCATTATACAAGCCTCTTGCAGTATTAATTTTACTTAAATCTAATTGATAATTGCTTTTAAACTTATCAAAAAACTCTAAAGGTAAATCCTGAGATTTAAGGTGCATCTTATCTATTTTAAAATAGTATTTATACACGTATTTTTTTAGATTAAAAATATATGTTACCCTTAATAGACCTCTTAATTTTCTATTCCTAGATCCTTCAAATAACTTAAACAATGGTCTTAAAATATACATAAGTCCATTTAGTGATTTTAAAATTATTTTTGGTTTATTAATTAAGTTGAATGCTAATAAATCTACTTTATTGACCGAAGGGGTATGAAGTCTTGTGTCTTGACCAGCGTAGTATGTTATCTTATCAACATTTTCAAAATTATCATTAAAAATGTGTACACCCATATATGGATTATTCATTTTTAATATTAATTTTTCAAACTCTAACGATGATGTATTTTGTCTTAATTCCGTTTCAAAAACATCAATATCGATATCCAAGTGATTTGCTATGCTTTTCGCGTATACTGTCTCATCAGCATTTATTGCGTTTTTTACTTTATAAGAATGAGCCTTTATTCTATCTTTTTTAATTAAATCATCTAAAGCAATAATAATTGCCACTGAATCGATACCCCCAGATAGTAGAACTACATTTTCTTTATTGATATATTTTTTGTGAGCCTCAACTATTTTTTCTCTTAAAACACTAATATTCTGTTGTTCAGAAAGATCGTTCTCCTTGTTATCAAAAACAATTTCAAATTTTTCCTCTCTTAGTAATTGCAAGTTCTTATCAAAAAAGTACTCTCCTCCTATTTTAAATTCGTTTACTTCTTTATAAAATGTTTGACCATCCCATAGGTAATCAGAATATAAAAACTGGTAAACGGCTTCATCATCAAAATTGCAAGAAGAAAATTGCGTAATTTCATGCATTAAACTACTTATTACCAATTTTCGGTTTGTCTCGTCATGTCGATAATATCCAGTATTTATTCCTGATTTATCTCTGATCACTATTATTTCTGAGGTGAGTTTTTCTATGAATACGCCAAAATAATCACCTTTAAGAGATGATTTTATCAACTCAATGCTAAGGGTATCTTTAGAAAAAATGGATTCTAATTCATCTTTTATATTAGCATTTGAGATTAGAAAAAAAAATGCTATTTCATTTTCAAAAAAATACTCCCTATCATTAAGTTTATACTGAAATGATAGGTTATTTGCAATAAGTTCGTTAGTGCCGGCAACACTTGAATAATTAAATAAAAGTAGCATAGGCGTTACCTATTTATTTGATTTAATGAAAGAGGAGTTCCTCTTTTTATATCTTCATTTACAGTTTTGCCCAATATTTGATTGTAATATTTAGGATGCATTCCGTTTCCAGGTCTTATAGATCTTACATTTTCTGAAGATAATACATCGCCCTTTTTTATATCTTTTACTACAAACAAGGATCGCGCAAATTTTCTATTTTTCTTTACTTTCTCTGAAACTTCATAATTAGGTACACCAAGCATCTTTTCAGTATCTCTTACAGCTTTTACCATTTCGGTAAACTCTTTTTCATCTAGTGAAAAGTCTGCGTCAGGTCCTCCAATTGATTTGTTAAGGATGAAGTGTTTCTCAATAACATTAGCACCAAGAGTTGTTGCAATTGCTGGAGCTAAAGAACCATACGTATGGTCACTAAAACCTACCTCAACATTAAATTGATTCTTGATATCTGGAATTGTATTTAAATTTGCCAAGTCCAATGGTGCAGGATACGAGGATGTACATTTTAATAAAACAATATCTTCATTGCCAACATTTCTGCACGTATCAACTGCCAATTGAATATCTTCTTTTGTTGCAATTCCAGTAGAAATAATGATAGGCTTTCCTTTAGAAGCTGTATACTCTATTAAAGGTATATCCTGAATCTCAAAAGATGCTATTTTATATACGGGTACATCAAATTTCTCCAGAAAGTCCACAGCTGTTATGTCAAAAGGAGAAGAAAAACACATCAATCCTTCTTCAGCAGCAACCTTAAAAAGCTCTTCATGCCATTCCCATGGTGTATACGCTTCTTTATAAAGCTCATACAGCGTTTTTCCGTCCCACAAAGTACCTTCTTTAATTTGAAAGTGCTCATTATTCTCATCAATGGTCATAGTGTCTGGAGTATATGTTTGCAATTTTATGGCATCTGCTCCTGTTCTTTTAGCTGCTCTAATTGTTTCTATTGCAACTTCTAAACTTCCATTATGATTTGCTGAGAGTTCTGCAATTATAAAACAGGGATGATTCTCTCCTATATTTCTATTTCCTATCTTCATTTTTTTTAACTTATTGTTCTTATTATAACAAACGCTTCAGCATATTTTTTTCCTACTATTATTCCTCTTTGCTGTGCTAAAACTTTCAATGCTTTTGGTGATCTTGGATGAGGGAAAGCTCTTTTTTCGAATTCATAACTTTCCATTCCTTTTATTTTAGCATCGACATTTTCCTCAGAAACCTCTACAAAAAAATTAGGGATAAAATGTTTAGGATCTGAAGATGCTCTCCACTCTGTACCAGATGGCGTTTCAAAAGTGATTATTGTATGCACCTTTTCATGTTCCATAGGTCTAGTAGCTGTAATTACCGCTTCAAAAGTTCTTTGATGATCGATATTGACATCTCCTCCGTGATGAGTAAAAATAATTTCTGGTTGAAATTCTTGTTTTTCCGCTTCAATTACTTTAACGATATCCAACAAATCAACCGAGTCGAATCTATTATCTGGGAAATCATAAACACCAACTGATTCATAACCTATTGCTGCTCTAGCATCCTCAATATTTTGTCTATGCTTTTTCAATTCATCCTCCCACAATTTTGGATCTCGTTTATCTGATCTTGAAGTGATTCCTTCTCCTAGTATTATCGTTCTTATAGCGCAATTGCATTCTTTAATAAGTTTGTGCATTGTAGCTCCTAAGCCTAATAATTCATCATCTGGATGCGCTACTACTAGTAGTATTCTTTTATTTCTTAATGATTCTAACATCTGCTAATATTGTATTATTGGATTTCAAACTTGCTCTAGTAAATTCAAATTTAAAGTGATCATTTTCAAAATATGCTTTGGGATAACCTTCAGCATCCAACATTCTAATGTGATCATAGAGTTTACCTATTTCATCTATCTGCGCTATTTCACTCATAGCTGGTTTTCTCCTTTTAAAAAAAACTGGCTCTCCTTCCTGCTCAATAGGTGATAAATTATTTGAAACGATTTTAACAATCATTTCTTCAATTGTTTCATTGGTACGAATAAAAATTTCCTCTGCTGTTCCGTAAAGATCTAATTCTTGTTTCAGATAAATCGGACCTGCATCTAACTCTTTTACCACTTTTAATGCAGAAACTTTGGTCTTTTTATGTCCTCGAACAATTAAATTTTGCAAAGGACTACCACCTCTTCCATAAGGTAAATCTGTCATATGAAAAACAATACATTCAAAAGATGAAAAAATTTCCGCAGGAATAATATATGACCAATGTGGAATAAATATTTTACTAGGATTGATTTTTTTTAAATTTTCTAATAAAAAATCACTCTTATTATTTATCAGTAACCATTGAGCATCTGGAATATTTTTTTTTAGATTTTCTACCAATCGGGTATTCCATGTTTTTTCTGATAATACAACAAAATTATTCATCTTCTTTATAAATCTTTATTATATACTTTTTTGTATTGTGCACAAAAAAAGCAGGGTACCTTTCATTATCACAAACTCTTAATAGATCAAACTGTTCTTTAATTGATTTATTAATATCCAGCTCGCTATCATTAGGTGTTCTTTTTTTATAAAATGTTTCTTTTCCTTTTTGAGCAGTTCCATTGATCTTTGGATAATTTTCCAAGAATTTTAAAATTAATTCATTGGTAATTCTACCTTGCATATCTTTTATTTCATCTATAAGTTCATGCCCTATTAATTCAATGTTTTTCTGAAAATATATTTCTCCAGCATCAACTTTTTCAACAGCTTCAAATAATGTAACAGGTATCTCCTTTTTACCTTCTAATACCTGCCACGTAACAGGCGACCATCCCTTTCCTTTTGGAAGATCACTTTCATGAACTACTAAATTATGCTTATTCAAATGAAGGGCTCTAAAAATTTTCTCACATGACAACAAAAATAATAGTTCACCAGCTACGACTTCGCTATGATCATGTAAGAGAACTGGTGAATACCCAAATTTCAGTTTAATAGTATTTATTAATTCATTAGTATATGGAATGATCCACGAATTAGGGTTGTCAACTAGTATTTGAATTATCATACTTCTAATTCATTTAATAATTTTAAAAAACGTTTTTTCTGGTTTCCGTCAAACAACTTATATTGATTTGCAAGTTTTTTTTTGAAATCTGAAGTTTGATTTTTCATTATATCCTCCACTTTTTCTTTAAAATCACCTGAAGAATATTTTTTAAAATCACCTCCAGGATAAATAACATCATTATTCAGAAATCCTTTATAAATATTTATTTGATTATCAACATAATACCCTCCAAAAATCAACATTTTCACACAACAAACCTCATAACAAATTGTGCTTGTTGGCACTATGGCAAGATCACACTTATCCATAATATTAAGCATTTCTTTCTCAGCTAAATTCCTGTGTATAAAAACTTTGTCCTTTTTATCTTTGATCAAATCATGGATATCTTCATAATTATAAGCTCCTCCTAACACAACATGAATCTCTTTTACATCATTTATTCCAACAACTCCTTCTACACTTTTATAAGTTAAATCATAAAAATCTGATCCCCCAAAACAAATAAAAACATTATTGATACTTGTTTTTTCCTTCCTCTCTTTTGCTTTTTCAATAAAAAAAGGTCGTAAAATCGAATATTCTGTTCCTAAAGCAAATTTAGTGTATGATTCTGAACTAAAATCTAAAGACTTTAATGATGGCGAATGATTAATTACAATATCAGCATACATGTGTTCCTTTACCAAATCATCAATATAAACCAGTGAAAAGCCTAAAGACTTTATTTTCTTTTGATAATTTGATACAAAGTCATATCCATCTGCTATAATGATATGTTCTTTTGGAGCATACCTTTTCGCTAACCATTCTGGCTCTTCTTTTTCATCTACATTTTCAGGTATCAAAAGTTTTGTATACTCGTTTGGTATTATACCTGAGGTGGAAGAAGCACGAACTATATACACAAATTCGTATAATTCTTTAACCATTTCAACTATGGCAAAAAGACGATACAAATGTCCAAGACCAATAGAAGAATTTCCATCTGCTCTAAAGAGTATTTTCTTTCCCATAATCTAACATTAGTTCATACTTTATTTCTGCAAGTTTCCAATCTGTTAGAGTATCGATATCTTGTGCTTCTAACTCAGAAATAATAATCGCACCAGAGTTCTTAGTAAATAAGGTTCCTTCTTTTAAAAATGCTTTCGTATTTAACCAATAATATTGACCAGTATCATGGAAACGTTTTGGTAAGTCCTGAGATCTAGAATTTAAAAATTCATTCCATACCATTTTTATTTTTCCTTCATCAAAAGCCAAACAACGTTGGATAGGATAGGAAAATTCAATTACTGGAAATACGCTTTGTAATTTTTTTGAAATTAGTTCTTCAAAACCTTTTTTTATTTTATTTCCGCTTATAAATGGTGCTGTAGGTAATATACAACATATGTTATCATATTCTTTTCCTTTTTCTTTATAGGAATGGATTACTTCCATTACAACATCGGAAAGTGTTGCATGATCATCAGCATTTTTTACACTCCTTAAAAAAGGAACTTCAGCTCCATATTCTTTTGCTGTTTTTGCTATTTCATCGCTATCGGTAGAAACCATTACTGAATCGAATATACCTGAATCTATTGCCGATTCTATGGAATAAGCTATAATAGGTTTCCCTAAAAAAGGTCTAATATTTTTCCCAGGTATACGCTTACTTCCACCTCTAGCTGGTATGATTGCAAGATTACCCATGAATAAATTCTAAAACTTTAGAAATGACAAAATCTTGTTCTTCCGAAGTTAATGTGGGATACATCGGAAGGCTTAAACAATTAGAATAGTAGTTTTCAGAATTTTTTAAATCTGCTTCTTTATACCCTATCTCTTTATAATATGGAAGAGTGTGCACCGGTATATAATGTATTTGTGCAAAAATTCCATTTTCTCTTAAAAAGTCGTAAAGGTCTTTACGGTTATCTACCTCAATCACAAAAAGATGATGTGCATTATAGCTATTTTGTGGAAGTCCTTGGAATTTTACTTTACCTTCAAAAGCCTCTTTATATCTTTTTGCTATTTTATTTCTTTTAATAACTCCATTGGTGTTTTTTGCCAATTGGGTTATTCCCAATGAAGATTGAATATCGGTTAATCTATAATTGAATCCTAATTCTTGCATTTCATAATACCAACCTCCATGATTTTCAGACATATCTTCTTTGGTGATACCATGTGTTCTTAATAAAAGTAATTTCTTGTAAAGCTTTTCATCATTAGTGGTAATCATACCGCCTTCACCACAAGCAATATGTTTTACAGGGTGAAAAGAGAAAATACCAATATTTGCATATTTGGCATTCCCACACATTTGTTTTTCATTTTGAGAATCTTCAAAATAACCACCTGGAGCGTGACATGCATCTTCTATTATCCAAAGGTCATGTTCATTAGCAAGTGTTCTAAAAGCTTCTGTATCTACCGGTAAACCAGCAAAATCAACAGGTATAATTCCTTTAAAAAACCCTTTAGGCTTGCTTTCGATAAGTTTTCGAGTACTCTCTATGGAAAGCAAATAGGTTTCTGGGTCAATATCTGCAAACCAAACTTCTCCACCACAATATCTAATACAGTTTGCGGAAGCAGCAAATGTGATTGGTGTTGTAATTACTCTATCTCCAGAATTCAAGCCAAGCGCTGCTACCGAAATATGTAATCCTGCAGTTGCATTGCTTACCGCAACAGCATATTTGGAACCAACATAAGCAGCAAATTTTTCTTCAAACTCCTTTACTTTAGGACCTTGAGTAAGATAATCTGCTTGTAATGTTTCTATAACCGCATTTATATCATCTTTGTCAATAGATTGTCTGCCGTAAGGTATTGCCTTCATTATACAGTGAAATTTGGATCTACATGTTCTTTAACAAGTTTTCTTAAACTATCTACCGTCTCCCAATCAGTATTCTCTCCTGAATTATAATAAAACCCTTCCGGAACTTTTGTAGCGTTAAAATGCTCTACATACTTGTTTAAATCAAAAATTGGTTTTTGCGGAAGTATCGAATAGTATTTTCCTAGATCCCAAGTATTAAAAGAATCTGACATAGTTATCATTTCTTCATGTAGCTTTTCTCCTGGACGAATACCTACTATTTCTTGTACTGCTTCTGGAGCAATTGCTTCGGCAACATCTGTAATCTTATAAGAAGGGATCTTTGGAACAAAGATTTCTCCTCCCCAAGCCTTTTCAATAGCGTTGAAAACCATTTCACAACCATCTTCCAAACTAATATTGAACCTTGTCATTCTTTCATCTGTAATTGGCAATTTACCAGCTGCTTTTTTCTTTAAAAAAAATGGCATTACCGATCCATTTGACCCCATAACATTACCATATCTAACTACCGAAAACTTAATATCTCTTTTACCTCTAATATTATTAGCTGCTACAAACAACTTGTCTGAGGCCAGCTTTGTAGCTCCATAGAGGTTAATTGGTGCAGCAGCTTTATCCGTAGATAATGCAACTACATCTTTTACGTTACTTGCTAATGCGGCATCAATTACGTTTTCTGCTCCTAAAATATTTGTCTTTACACATTCCATAGGATTATATTCCGCTATATGAACATGTTTCATAGCTGCTGCGTGAATAACTATATCAATTCCTTCAAACGCTCTAAATAGTCTTTCTCTATCTCTAACATCTCCAACAAAAAAACGTAATGCAGGATACTTATCTTCAGGAAACTCTAGTCCCATCTGAAAATGCTTTTGTTCGTCTCTGGAAAATATTACCAATCTATTTACTTTAGGAAATCTTTTTAAAATGAGCTTAGTAAATGTTTTGCCAAAACTACCAGTTCCTCCAGTGATAAGGATTGATTTTCCATTTAAGTCCAACATAATTTCTTATTTTATCTTTGTTCTGTGTTTTTCAAATTATTTTTTTGCAAAAATAATTCTATTTTTCTTATAATTCTTATGATATTACATTTATAAGAGTGATTTATTTTTTTCTTCCACAAGTTTATATAACTTTTTGACATCTTGGCTTTTTCCATTACCCAAAACAACAATGCAATCATTTGTTTCTACAACCGTAATGTTTGATACTCCAAGTCCAAACACTTTTTTATTACCTAGGTAATAAGTACTTTCTAAATCTACCCCATCTATTTCAACCATGTCATTTACTTCACTTTCTTCATTTTGAAAAAAATCGATCAACGAATCAAATGTTCCTAGATCTGTCCATCCAAAATCCGAGGGCACGGTTTTAATTTTGTCACTTTTTTCGAAAACAGCATAATCAACACTTTCATCTGGTATTGTTTTCATTTTATCTAAACTAATAAGGCCGTCTTTAGCTGAAGTAATAGCATTGAAACAAGCTTGATAAATATCCTTTCTGTGTTTTTTTAACTCTTCTAAATATGTTTTAGCCTTAAAACAAAACATGCCACTATTCCATAGAAAGCTTCCCGAATTTAGAAATTTCTCAGCTGTTTTTTTATCTGGTTTTTCTCGAAAGCTTAAAACTTCTTCTTTATCATATTCTATGTAACCAAAGCCTACTTCAGGAGCTGTGGGCTTAATTCCAAAAGTAACTAAGTAGTTTTTTTTAGCCAATTGTATCGCTCTATCTAAACAAGTTTTATAAACATCTGTATTTGTGATCATATGATCACAAGGTGTAACAAACATTATATCATTTGGATTTAAACAAAGTGCAGTCAATGCAATTGCTGGTGCCGTATTTCGTCCAATTGGTTCTATAACTTTGTTCGAAAAGTTTTCTGAAATTTCATTAATTTGTTCATTTGCCTCAACAATTTGTTCGGTATTGGTAATTAATAAAAAATCATCTACCAGCTTTTTATTTCTGTTGATTGTGTGCTGAAATAACGATTGGTCATCAAATATTTTTAAAAACTGTTTGGGTTTAGATTTTCTTGAAAGTGGCCAAAGCCTAGTTCCAGAACCACCACTTAATACTACATTAATTATCTTATTCATTTGAATAATTGATTTAATATAAACTTCAAATAACTTGTGTTATTTGTCTTTGATTTGGACTGTATCAGACACAGATCCGATTAGTAAAGAATAATTTATAACTGACACATTGAATGCAAACTATAAGAGCATCATGTGCATTAATTTTCTTAGTGATTCTTTCCAATCTAAAACGTCAAAGCTAAATGAATTAATAAGTTTTTCTTTACTTAAAACACTATAATTAGGTCTTTTGGCAAGGGTAGGATAGTTATCTGTTTTCAGTAATTCAATATTTTTTTCTTTACTGATATATTTTAAGATTTCTTCAGCAAAATCATACCATGTTGCTTCACCGAGGTTACTAAAGTGATAGATTCCATATTTTAAGCTTCCGGAAGAAATAATGTGTAAGATGAATTCTGCAAGATCATTTGCATTAGTTGGAGTTCCCTTCTCTGCCGTTGTTATTGTAAGCTTAGATTCTGTTTCAGATTTGTTTAAAATAGTTTTGAAGAAATTCTTATTGTATTCTGAATACAACCACGAGGTCCTGATAATAAAATGTTTGTCTAAAATTTCTTGAATATATTTCTCTCCTTTTAACTTAGATCTCCCATATTCATTAATTGGATTGGTAATTTGATTTTCGGAGTAAGGTGTTCTTGTGTTTCCATCAAAAACATAGTCTGTAGAAATATGAATAAGGGTTATGTCTTGGTTTTTACAAACCTTTGCCAAATTATGTACTCCTTCTGCATTTACAAAAAAAGCTTTCTCAGTCGATTTTTCTGATTGTTCAACATTTGTATAAGCTGCACAATTTATGACATAATCATATTTATTGCTACTAAAAAGCGTATCGACACTCTTCTCGTTAGTAATATCTAGTTCTGATGATGTTTTAAAGCTAAAATTAAAATTTTCTATTTTTTTTGATGCCTTTTTAAGACATAAACCCAACTGTCCATTTGCTCCTGTAACAAGTATAGATATCATAATTTTGCGTTTCTAAAATTTGGAAGTATTATGTCTTTTTCTGAAACTATAATCTCTTCTTCCTTAACTTTCCAATCTATTTTCAATTCTTCATCATTGAAAATAATACCTCCTTCGGCTTCTTTATTATAAAAATTATCGCACTTATAGAAAAAAATAGCTGTATCACTTAAAGTAACGAAACCATGTGCAAACCCCCTAGGAATAAACAATTGTTTTTGATTATTATCAGACAATTCGATAGCTATATACTCTTTATAGGTTGGTGAATCTTTCCGCAGATCCACCGCTACATCTAACACTTTACCTTTAAGTACTCTAACCAACTTTGCTTGGGCATAATCTCCTGTTTGATAATGAAGTGCTCTTATTACTCCTTTAGCGGAAAAAGATTGATTATCTTGTACAAAATTGACTTTTTGGCCAATTAATTCTTCAAATTTTTTTTGATTATAACTTTCAAAAAAATAACCTCTTTCATCTTCAAAAATTGAAGGCTCTAAAACGAAACATCCTTTTAGCTTAGTTTCCGTTGCAATCATCTCTATTCTTCTAAAATGCTAGTTAGGTGTTTCCCATAACCACTTTTGATTAGTGGTATTGCCAACTGCTTTAATTCTTCTTTTGATATATAATTCATTTTATAAGCAACTTCTTCTATAGCACCGATTTTTAGTCCTTGTCTTTCTTCGATAACCTGAACAAATTGAGAAGCTTGCATTAACGAATTAAAAGTTCCTGTATCCAACCAAGCAGTGCCTCTGTCCAGAATGCTTACATTTAGCTTTCCTTTTTTTAGATATTCCCTATTTACATCTGTAATTTCAAGCTCTCCTCTATCACTTGGCTTAATATTTTTTGCAATATCTATTACTTCATTATCATAAAAATATATACCTGGTACTGCAAAATTTGATTTTGGTTTATGAGGTTTTTCTTCTATGGAAATTACTTTTCCGTCATCATTAAATTCAACTACTCCATATCTTTCGGGATCATGCACATGATATGCATAGATAATTCCCCCATCAGGATTGTTATTAGCTTGTAAAAGCTTTGAAAGTCCCGTTCCATAAAAAATATTGTCTCCAAGGATCAAAGCGACTTTGTCATTTCCAATAAAATCTGCACCTATAATAAAAGCTTCAGCCAATCCATTTGGGTGTTCTTGTACGGCATACTCAAATCTACATCCGAATTTTTCACCGTTTCCTAGTAGTTTTTTAAACAACGGAAGATCATGTGGTGTAGAAATAATGAGAATCTCTCTTATTCCTGACCACATTAAAGTTGAAAGAGGATAATAAATCATGGGTTTATCATAAATGGGAACAAGCTGTTTACTAACTGCTAAAGTTAGAGGGTGTAGTCTTGTACCTGAACCTCCTGCAAGAACGATTCCTTTCATGTGTTCTTATATTTTTTTAAATACCAATCTATTGTTTTATCAATGCCCGTTTCAAAATTTTCTTCGGCTTCCCATCCTAATTCATTTTCAATTTTAGATGCGTCTATGGCATATCTTAAATCATGTCCTGGTCTGTCCTTAACATAAGTAATCAATTCTTCATAAGAACCACCGCTTTTTCTTGGCATCTTTTTGTCTAACAATTCACAAATCTTTTTTGCGATATAGTTGTTATTTCGTTCATTTTTTCCTCCAATATTATACGTCTCACCAGAAACTCCTTTTCTAAAAACTAACTCAATACCCTTACAGTGATCCAGGACATATAACCAATCTCTTACATTTTTGCCATCTCCATAAATAGGTATATTTTCTTCTGAAATTGCTTTTCTAATAATCGTAGGTATTAACTTCTCATCATGCTGTTTTGGTCCATAATTATTGGAGCAATTTGTAGTAACTACGTTCATTCCATAGGTATGAAAATAACTTCTAATTATAAAATCTGACGACGCTTTAGAGGCACTATATGGGCTATTAGGAGCATAAGGAGTGGTTTCCTTGAACAATCCTGTTTCTCCAAGAGTACCATATACCTCATCTGTAGACACATGATGAAAACGACAGTTTTCGCGATCTTGCTTATAATTGTGCGGAGCTTCCATCCAAAAATCTCTAGCTACATCAATCAATGTAAAAGTTCCAAAAACGTTTGTTTTAATGAATTCATCTGGATTAGAAATTGAATTATCGACATGAGATTCAGCTGCTAAATGAATAACACCGTCAAAATTATACTCTTGAAATAATTTTTCTACAAGCTTCCTGTCACATATATCTCCCTCAATGAAAGTATAATTTGTCGAATTTCCAATTTCATCTAAATTTTCCGTATTTCCTGCATATGTTAACTTGTCAATATTAACGATATGAGTCTTTGGATATTTTTCAAGTAAATAGCAAACAAAATTTGAGCCAATAAATCCTGCTCCTCCTGTTATTAATAAATTTTTCAAAACAAATGATATAATTTGATTATACTTTTTGGTAATTTTTCAAATATCGATTTAAGTCCAATAGAACTAGGAATAATAATACAACTACAATAAAACAAATCGGCAATAATACTTTCTTCTGTCTAAAGAGATCATTAATCACAGCAGCTCTATCAGGAAAATTCGATATAACATTAATAATATCTTTAGTGTTTGCTTTTTTATTATTAATTTCAAGAATTTCTCTACTTAAAGATTTTGCTTCTTTAAGCAATTCAATTTCAGATTTGTCCAAATCCTTATTCTCAGAACTTAAATTAATACTTGTATTTGTTGCAGACTGTTCTTTCTGAATATCTAATAGTTTTAATTTTTGATAAAATGACTTCAAGGAATCCACTTCTGCTAACTGTTTGCGAACAATGGAATCATCTAATCTTAAGTTAAGGTCGTTTGTACTCTTTTGTAATTTAAAATATTCATTATTAGAAATAGACCTTACTATTGCGTTTTGGCATTTCTTTGCAACTTCTGAATCAATAGCCTCAATGGTAACTTTATGAAATTTTGCATTAATATTATTAAAGTTCTGCAAATAATCTTTATAACTTAAATTCGCTCTAGATATACTATCTAAAGTTGTTACAAAATCGCTAAAATGTTTTAATTTTTGATTGTCATCTGTAAAGGCCTCAATAGATACTTCTCTAATGCTTTTGGCTTCTTGACTAGAAATTTTTAAAGCCGCTGCCAAGCTGTTAAAATCTTCTTCTTCGGCAAGTTCATTATAAAACTCTATATTATTATACAACTGTTGTGCGCTATTAAAATTTGGTTCAACAATCATAGAAGATTGATAAGCCGATTTTGTCGAACCATCTAATATCCATCCAAGTATTAGTCCAACAACACCCGCAATTACAAACTTCAAAAAATGATTCCGAAAGAATAAAAGAAGAAGAACAATAGCATGAAATATCTCCTTGAAAAACTTGATAATAAATAAAGACAATTTATTAAACACATTCCCAATTAGTCTAAATAACTGTCCTAGATCTATTTCTTCAGATGCGTTTTCCTTATTACTACTCATTATGATTTAAGTATTATAGGCCAAAAATATGATTCGAGGGTAAAGGTAATGTCTTTTGATAAATTATCATCATAACGGCGTTCTTAATTATATTTCATAAAAAAATACACTATTCAAGAATCCAATATTGACCAAATCGTTCAAACTTATAAACCTCTCTTCTCCCACTAATACATTACTTTTTGGTAATGTTATTTGAGTTTTAACTATTAATGTATTCGATTAATCTACTTGGTAATTTTTGAAATAAAAAAAGTAATGACACAAAAAGAAATAGTGCTATAGGTACTCTTATTATCATTTTTTTCGACAAACCTGCACTTCGTGTAATCATCTCTCCTCTTTCTACCATATCAAATACTTCATTATCTAGCATCAGTAGGTCCTCATACTTAGTTATGGTAGTCAATAGTGTCTGCTTTCTAGCTAACAAGCTTGAAATTGTAGGTAGTTCCGATTCTTCACCAACGATAATCACATCATTGGTATTTTCATTTGGAGCTTTGCTTAGCTTTTCCAAATAATCATTGATATAAGCTAAAGTTTCTTTATTTTCCTTTAAGTTTTTTTGAGTCTGTTTGATTTCTTGATTTAATATTTTTTGAAAATAATTATTAGATTGAATATAATTCAAAATGTTTTTTGACAACTTTAAATTATTCTCATCCTTTGTATTAAAAACAAAAGTTAATCTATGATACTTGTAAAAGTTCTTATATTTTTCCTTTTCTAAAACCTTAGTATCATAACTTTCAATAATTTCATGATAATCTTCTTTACCTCCATATTTTTTATGCAAATTATCTAAAATATCAGCTGATCTTATGATGGGGTTAATTTCAACTAGTCTTAGGTTCTTTACAAGAGTACTATCTAGATTTGCCTTTTTCAAGAATGATGGCTCCTTAACTTTGCTTTTTAATGAATTTATGAAATCATAAACATATTTTTTAGAATCATACTTTGGTTCAATAATTATTTCTTGAATGTATTTTTTTGAATATCCAAATTTACTGTCCAAAATATATCCTCCTATCGAACCTACAATTACTATAACCAAGAATAGTATCCATTTCTTTTTATAAAATCGAGCAATGGAAAGACAAACCCTTAATAGATTTTTAAAACCTTTCTCAAGTTTCTTAACTATGTAATTTAGATTAACTTCTTCTGTATCTGACTCTATACTCATTTAGTACTTCTTAAATATTTGCTCTAAAATTTTCTCAGTTATCAAATATGTAGGTTTCACTCCTGTCGTTCCTAATCCACCAGATGCTAATGTGCTTCCTGTTTCTAAAGGATTATCAGATGCATAATACGCATAATTCACCTTTACATCAGAGCTTATACTTCCTCTTAATTTTGATGCAGACTGAATAGCTTTTTGGTAATGCGCTCCTTCCATCTCTAACCCAATCACATTCCAGGTAGATTCGTGAAAAAACTTCAAAATATCTCTATTCTGCAATGAGGTTCCTAAGACTGTAATCATGGCTCCTTCAAATATATCTATTCCATGACCTTCTAAATCCTCTTTTTTCAATCCATTGTCAAAAGGATAATTATCTGCAGTTCCTTCAAAAACATGAGCAGAAGGAATCATAATATCCCCTTTTCCTCCTTCAAGAATACCAGCTTTCCCCATTAATGAAACAGATTTTACATTTAGATACTTCCTGCCATTTGGTTGCTCATAGGGTTTTAAAAGTTCATCCATTGTTTCATACGCTTGCTCACCGAAAGCATAATCCATCACTATGATAACTGGTTGGTTATGAATTTCATTTTTTGAAACGTTTGTTTCAAAAGCTCCGTTTGTATATTTTGCAGTATCGAAAATTTGAACATCAATATTTGTCCCACTTTCATCTTGCAAAAATGTCATTCCTTTCTGAAGTGCTAGTTTTTCAACTTTTGCTCTTAACTTATCATTTTTATCCTGACTTAGTAACTCATAAATATCAAAAGTAGACTTATTCTTCAGTTCTGTTTTAAGCGCCAATGGAGCATATAATGTATTCATTACACTATGCATATTCGCACTTATAATATGTATGGGGCGATCTATTACATCTAATTGTTGTAATTTACTTTTTATAGTATTTGCCCATCGCTCTCCATGAATGTGATGTCCTAAACGCTCTCTTAATACTGGTGTAAACGTTACTAACCTTTTATTTTCATTTACAGATTCTTCGATAGCCAGTTTACCTAACCAATAAATTATGTGTATAAATCGCTCTTTATTTTCTGGACAAGAAAAACTACTATATATTGAGGTAACTTCTTGAAAAGTTCTTCCCAATATGTTTGCAGTATGTGTGAGAACAACTTCTCTTTCGGCCTTTGTAAGATCTTTTTTAGAAGTAACTGCTTTCTCTAACTTGTCCCAATCTCTAGTAACATTACCTTCTTCATTAATTACCACTCGATTCATAATCTTATGAGATTCTATGAATAAAAAAGTAAGGTGTGTAAGAATATCATATATTTCTGATCTTCCGCGAGTGACCTCGATATTCATCTGCTCTTCATCAATTCTGTAGCAATTTCTTCTTCGCTTAGGAGGAACTATCGCCTTAAAATGGGAATTTTTATATCCCTCTTCACTCGTTAGATTAATATAGCGACATTCTTCGATTCCGATTGGCAAGCGATCGATTACGTATAACAGTCCATCTAGCTCTACTTTTTCTTCGGCTACTGAACCATAAATTTCTGGACGAAGTGTTAGCAATCCTTCTCTTAAAGTATCTCCAGAAACACCCATAGGCTTATAAAAACCTCTATTAAATAGATGACGCATAGTAATGTACATGCGTTCTATTGCGCTTGAACTTTCTTGAGCTCTTGTTCTTCCTTTAATTTTGAGATTTGCCATAAAATTTTTCCTAACAAATATATAATTTATTTGCCTATACCTACCGATAGAGAATCAGCAATCTTTCTATCATTAGAAAGTCTTGGAAGTTTATTTTGCCCACCAAGTTTCCCAATAGATTTCATATACTCATTAAAACCATCTTTAGGAACTGATCTTACCTTTAATGTCCTTAATACACTTCCTGTAATCAAGTCATCATAATAAGTGTTCTGCTTACGCAAAGAATTGTCTATTTGAATTTCAAATTCCTGCATATTATTAGGGCTTTCCTGGAACTCAACAAACCATTCATGATATGGTAATTCCGAATCATTGGGGTTGATTTGAGGTGCCACTGTAAACTCTTTAATGACCGTGCCTGTTTTTTCAGTTGCTTCTTTCATGGCTTGTTCGACCTCTTTTCCGATCACATGCTCTCCAAAAGCAGAAATAAAGTGTTTGATTCTTCCAGAAACAATTACCCTATATGGTGCAGTGCTTGTAAAGATTACGGTATCTCCAATGTTATACGCCCATAAACCAGCATTTGAAGAGATCAACATTACATAGTTTACACCAATTTCTACATCAGCTACAGTTATTCGTTTTGGTTGTTCTTCAAAAAACTCATCTGCTTTTATGAACTCATAAAACATTCCTGAATCTAATTGAAGTAGCATTCCTTTTTCTTCCTGCTTGTCTTGAAAGGCGAAAAAACCTTCTGAAGCGGGATATAATTCTATGCTTGGGACTTTTCTTCCTATTAACTTTTCGAAAGTTGCTCTGTAGGGTTCAAAATTTACCCCTCCATAAATAAAGAGTTCGAAGTTCTTGAAAAGTTCTCCGATCGACTTCCCTGTTTTTTTCTTTAATTTTTCAAAGTACATCTGTACCCAAGGAGGAATTCCACTTATGATTGTCATGTCCTCATTTACGGTTTCTTCGACTATTGCATCCACTTTTGATTCCCAATCATCAATGCAATTTGTCTCCCAACTTGGAAGTCTATTTTTTTGAAGGTATTTTGGAACATAGTGCGCAACAATACCCGAAAGGCGTCCTAAATTAATTCCATTTTTCTCTATCAACTCTGGACTTCCTTGAAGAAATATCATTTTTCCATTCACAAAAGAAGCTTTTCCACTTTCAGCGATGTAACATAGAATAGCATTCCTAGCAGCTTTAATATGTGTAGGCATAGAATCAGCTGTTAACGGGATATATTTTACTCCACTTGTCGTACCTGAAGTCTTGGCAAAATAAATAGGTTTTCCCCGCCACAACACATTACTTTCTCCTTCTACTACACGCTCTACATAAGGACGTAACTGTTCATAATCTCTAACAGGAACTTCCTTTACAAAGTCAGCGTGCGTATGAATATTATCAAAATTGTGATCCTTTCCAAAAACAGTAGTGCTTGCGGATTTCAATAATTCTTTAAAAACTCTGTTCTGAGTCTCTACAGGATTATTGGCCCATTTATCTATCTTTTTACGAATGCGTTTTGCAAAAATCTTTGCCCCTAATGATTTAATAGACATTGTATCTTATTATTCAAAATCAATAAATTTTGATGGATCTGTAGGATATCCATCTCTCCATAATTCAAAGTGTAAATGAGGCCCTGTAGATAGTTCTCCTGTGGATCCTGCTGTAGCAATAACTTCTCCTGCTTTTACTACCTCACCTTGTTCTTTTGTTAGCGATGCGTTGTGCTTATATACAGTAAGTAAATCATTTCCGTGTTCTAAAATGATTACATGGCCCGTTTCCGCAGTCCACTCTGCAAAAATTACTGTTCCTGCTGCTGCTGCTTTTATTGGAGTATCCTTAGGAACCGCTATATCTACCGCATAGTGTTTTTCGTTTACGTCATATCCAGATGTAATGCTACCATTTACAGGAGGAAATAGTGAAAAATCTGTACTAGATTTTTCGCTTTCAAACAAGCTATACTTATCTTCTCGTGAAACCTCTTCTCTAAGTTGCATATCTTGCTCTGATGGATTCAAATCCACCTCATCAGGATTCAACTTTTGGGATTGAACGGCAGAATCAATATCAAACTCTACTGTTTTTACATCTCCTGTAAGTACTTTTTTAATCGAATTATAATATTTCTGATTTACAGCAAGTACTGTTTCTAAAGAATCTGCTGTAGAAACTAGTCTTGTAGCTTTTTGGTTAAGTGAAGTAGAAGAATATCCTGGAATATATTCTCTAAGCGGTGTAAAAGCAATTAAAATAGTCGTACAAGAAATTAAAATAATCGATGTGATGGTAACCAGCACAAAAACATTTAACCTGGTCAATTTAAAAGATATTCTTTCTTCAAAAGTATCTTCATTAAGAATTACTAATCTGTATTTGTTTAGTAACTTCTTGGTGATTCTCTTTTGTTCTTTTTTCTTTTTAGCCATAGGTTAATCTAGTATCTGAGTAATCCCACTCATAACGCAAATATACATATTCTGTTAACGGATAAAATGCTAAAACTTATATTAAAATGTTATCTAAAAGCGAATCATACGGTTATAAGGTGTGAATATTCTCTTAAAACTATCTTTTCATGCTTTAAAAAGATCGTTTTTATGTAAATCTTATTAACTTTGTATTCTAAATTTAAGAACCATGATATCATTAAGTATATTTTTAGGAATGTTAGGGCCTTGGCAAATTGCATTGATTGTTGCTGCGGTTTTACTTTTATTCGGAGGTAAAAAAATTCCAGAATTGATGAGAGGACTTGGAAGCGGTATCAAAGAATTTAAAGATGCTTCCAAAGAAGATGAAGATCCTAATAAGATTGAAGAAAAGAAATAGTTTTTATAAACTATGTATCATACAAAATGCCTAGCTTTTAAGTTAGGCATTTTTTATTGGGTAACGTTTTACGTTTATAAAAGTGTTAGTTCTCGCGCACATTATATATGTAACATTATTAATTCTTTGATAGAAAGATCTGTTTTCTTTAGCTTATGAAACTTTAGCTAACCATATTCTAGTAAAACCTTATATCGTTATTTAATTTAGAATTTGGTAGTCCAAAAATTACAATTGTTAATGATTTATTAATTAGCCGAACACCTACAATACTGTTCTTTTCAACGAAATTAATGGTTTATTTGATCAAAAAAATAGCTTTGATTATCAGAAAATTAGGATAAAAAACGTTTTTATTTTACGGTAAAACCATAAAATTTGTGTATTTCATCGAATTAAAAAACCACTTTATCTAAAAGTTTCTGATATGTTTTGTAGCACTCTTTTTTCGTCTTAACTTTGAGTAAATCAAACAAGTAACTTCATAAAGCCCCAAACTATGAAAACTATATTTTTTACAATCGCAATTTTATTTTCTTTTACAACAATTTCAGCACAAGAAACTGTTCAAGCTGAAGCTAACGCTACTACTGTTACTGTAAAATCTTCTAAAACAGATTTTTATAAAGCATTAATCAAAGCAAACAATTTTGATATCACTATTAAAGAAGATAAAAAAGAAGTTACAAACACTACTAAAGAAGATTTCTATAATCTTTTACTAGAAAAAAACGGTTTTACCACAGATACTAAAAAGACAACACGTTTAACAAACGTTATCAATAAAGAACAAAACACAAGAATCACTGACAATAAAGCAGTAGCAAGCTTATTGCCATAATAAAAATCACATAAAAAATATAGTTTGTACTCCTTTCTAAACGAAAGGAGTTTTTTTTGGCCCATTCTTACAATCAAACTATGTGCTAATCCACTAAAGAGAGTTGAATTCTTTTTCTGCTTAAATCTATATCAAGTACAGTTACCATCAGTTGTTGATTTAATTGCACTACAGCATTTACATCACTTATGTACTCATTTGCTAGTTTAGAGATATGTATTAAGCCACTTTCTTTTATTCCTATATCCACGAAACAACCAAAATTTGTAATATTATTTACGATTCCTGGTAATTTCATCCCCGTTTTGAGGTCGTTAATTGTTTTTACATTCGGATCAAACTCAAAAATAGTAGCTTTTTTTCTCGGGTCTACTCCTGGTTTTTCTAATTCCTTAATAATATCCGTTAAAGTAGGTAACCCAACATCTTCTGAAGTATATTCTCTCAACTGAATTTTGGAGATTGCCGCCTTGTTCCCGATTAGCTCTTGTAATGGTACTCCAACATCTTTTGCCATTTTAGCAACTAATTTATATCGCTCCGGGTGCACTGCAGAGTTGTCTAAGGGATGGGTAGGTTCTGTAATTCTTAAAAATGCTGCTGCTTGTTCATAAGCTTTTCCTCCTAGTCTGGGAACCTTTTTTAATTCTTCTCTGGATTGTAGGGCTCCATTTTCGAATCTATAATTAACAATATTTTCTGCTAATTTTTCACCTATTCCAGATACATAGCTCAATAAAGGTGCGCTTGCCGTGTTTACATTAATCCCAACACTATTTACGCAACTCATCACTACAGTATCCAATTCATTTTTGAGTTTTGTTTGATCTACATCATGCTGATACTGCCCTACTCCAATTGCTTTTGGGTCAATCTTTACCAGTTCTGCTAATGGGTCTGCCAAACGTCTTCCAATTGAAACTGCTCCTCTTACCGTAACATCGTAATTAGGAAACTCTGCTCTCGCTATTTTAGAAGCAGAATATACTGAGGCTCCACTTTCATTCACCATAAATACCTGAATTTGATTTTCAAAAGGAATTTTCTTGATAAATGATTCAGTTTCTCTGGCAGCTGTACCATTTCCTATTGCGATTGCTTCAATTTTATATGCGTTTACTAAAGACTTTATCTTTTTAATCGCATTTGTGGTTTCGCGTTGCGGAGGATGCGGATAAATGTTTTCATTATGAAGTAAATCCCCCTGTTGATCCAGACAAACTACTTTACAGCCAGATTTAAAACCTGGATCTAATGCTAGTATTCGTTTCTGTCCTAATGGAGAAGCTAATAATAATTGCTTTAAATTCTGAGCAAATACTTTAATCGCATTATCATCCGCTTTTTCTTTTGCTTGATTTAATACTTCCGTAGAAATTGCAGGTGTTAATAATCTCTTATAGGCATCAGCAATCGCCAAAAACATCTGATCGGTGCATGCTTCTACATTAGATTTTATCATAACATCATCGATAATGTCTAAAGCGTCATTTTCTGAAACTGAAATTTTAACTCGTACAATCTTTTCATTTTCTGCACGTAATATGGCCAATAATCTATGCGAAGGACATTTGTGAAGCGGTTCTTCCCAATCAAAATATTGTTGATACTTCTGAGCTTCTTCTTCGTCTTTTTTAGTTTTAATAACTGATGAAGCTATGGATGCACGTCGTTGAAAAAGTCTTCTTAACCTATTTCTTACTTTTTCATCTTCATTGACCCACTCTGCTATAATATCTCTAGCTCCTTGTAATGCAAGTTCTTCATTAATAATGGTGTCATTTAGATATTGTGATGCAACATACAGAAGTTCTTCTTCTCGCTGTTGCATAATCACTTTGGCCAATGGCTCTAACCCTTGTTCTTTGGCTACAGATGCCTTGGTCTTTCGTTTTTTCTTATACGGAAGATATAAATCCTCAACTTCGGAAAGCGTTTGAGCTGCTTCTATACGTTTTTGTAATTCTGGAGTAAGTGCATCTTGCTCTTTTATCGATGCTAAAACGCTTTCTTTTCGTTTTTGAAGTGCTTCAAAGGCAGTTTTATGCTTTACTATTTCACCAATTTCTACCTCATCAAGATTTCCTGTTGCCTCTTTACGATATCTAGAAATAAAGGGAATTGTAGATCCATCGTTTAATAATTCGATGGTTTTGGTAATTTGCTTTTCAGAAACAGGTACCTGTTTCGAAATATAGGAAACAATATTCATGGGTTACATTTTGAACCGCTAAATATATTATAAAATTACCTATTTTTATTCAAATTTGATACTCTTAATAATAGCTTCTAACTCGAACATATAGTTTCTTTTTCTCACTGATGGAGCTAATACAAAACCTTCGATTACAACTTGTCTATTATTAGGGATATCGTCAATTACATAGTTTACAAAAGGTCCTGCCATATATCGGTCTTTAATTTCCCAAGTTCCTTTTGTCTCAAAGGTAAACTTGTCATCAAGACTAGTTTCATAGAGATATGGAGCATACGCTTTTTCAGTAATAAACTTACCAGAATTTGTAGGTATTTTAAGCATTCCTACTGAGTCCCTTATTTTTATAATCTTAGCAACAGTATTAGAATCTTTAGGCACTGTTCCTATTGGTAATTCATAGATCATCAAATTCATGTCTCCATTGGTTACATCTTTACGTAACCAAAAGAATTTATCTTCTTCTTTAGCTATTCTATATGCAGAAGGCATCTTTAATGTAATCCCCATTTTTTCTTTTAATTGAGGAATATATTCCAAAGATTTAGCTATTCTATATTGCTTCTCTTTTGTTTCTACCTTCTTATATTTCGAGATAATATCTGCAGATCTTTCTCTAATTAATTTATAAATATCTTCATCACTTGTTCCTGTGATCACGTAACCTAATTGTGGAGTGGCATATTTATTATTAGCACGATACACTTTTGATTCCTCTCCTTGCTGTATTTTTACAAACAACCTATATCTTCTGGATAATCCTGTAAACGCTTCCGTAGGAATTTGTCTCATAGAAAACTGCGGCTCTTCTTGTGGGAGACCTGGAACTTCAGCTCCAAAATACTTACGTATCGTATCTCCTAAACTTCCTGTCCATTGTTCATTATCAATTACAACGGCTAGTTCATTTATTTTACCAATAGATTGTGCCAGAGAACCGTTTATCTTTTCTGAAGAATCTTTTTTCGTTTCTTTACAGCTAAAAAGGCATAAAGCTGATACAATAATAAGCGCTAGTTTTTTCATGATACAAATATACTTGGGATATGCTAATATTAAAAAAATACTATCCAGATAACCGAAATAGTTCTGGTTATAACATCATAAACCATTCCAATGTAGTATGAAGTGGATAGTAATAAACTTTAATATATAAGTTCCATACCTATTTATTGTAAATCAAGTATAACAATGATTCTTATACTATGCTTATATAGGCTATTTTAAAATGTTTATTTTTAAACACACAACATCCATCTATTTGTCAAATATCATATGCTTGCATCTAGCACTTTAACAATAATTTCGGGGATTGGTGTGATACAGAGCACACTGTTTTCATTGTTGATTGCGTTAAAAAAACGACAACAACAATCTGACTGGATCTTGATTACATGGTTTTTGATATTTGCCATTCATTTGTTGCTTGGAATAGGTCATAAAATTTATCCTATTACATTTATAGATGTGTTCATAATGACCATTAGCTTTTTACATGGTCCTTTTTTCTTTCTTTATACAAAAGCAATTACCAACGGGAAGATCATTACTATTGATTTTTTACACTTTTTACCATTTACTGTTTTCTTTACTTTCAGTCTTTTTGTAGAAGATATTCATGACGTTTCTTGGGAGCTACTGATCCTTTTTCCTAAACTGGCTTCATTGATTTTTTACCCGATTTATATACTTTATCATTATCATAAACGGCTTCGTTTTTTTAAATCAACTATTGCAGATGATCGAATTTTAGCTTCTTTCTGGATTAAAACCATAGCTATTCTCTTTTTAATTAGCGTTGGGGTAAGCATTATTCGACTTATCACAGAACTAATGGTTGGTGTATCCTATTTTGAGTTTTTGGATGTACTGCGCTACGTAATTTTGGTAACGGTCATTGGTTTTTATGGATTAAAATATGGAACAGTATACAAGCCGGAAATATATATTCAAACGGCTGAAGAAAAAAAATATAAGTACAGTCCATTAAAAAAAGATAAGATTTCCATAGCTATATCTCATATCAACCAATACTTTCAGGAAAATGAGGAATACTTACAATCTGATTTTTCTCTAGCTGTATTATCAAAGGCTTTACAAATTCCTAAACATCATCTTTCTCAGATCATAAATTCAGATATGAATACTACTTTTTATGATTTGGTAAATTCTAAAAGAATCAATCGAGCTATATCTCGAATTAAAGAAGGAGATAAACTAAACCTTACTTTGGAAGGCTTGGGTTATGAATGTGGTTTTAATTCTAAATCAGCATTTTTTCATCATTTTAAAAAACATACCGGTAAAACTCCTGGTCAGTTTAAAAAAGAAATAGGTAGTAATTAATTAAGGGGTTCCTTTGTTTGCTTATTAGTCTTCATTTTTATGCTCATTAAATATTATACATGATCATGAATAAAAGAGACTTTATTAAAACCGTTAGTGCTGCTTCTTTATGTACTTTGCTTAATCCTTTAGAAACTTTAGGTTTCGGAATACCTACTAGTTCAACTCCTAAAAAAGTTCTTATTTTGGGCGGAAGAGGTTTTCTAGGACCTACCATAGTAAAATCATTCTTAGCATCTGGTCACCAAGTAACGCTTTTAAACAGAGGAAAAACAAACCCTAATCTTTTTAAAGACTTGCCGATTATTATTTGTGATAGAGAAAAAGAGCATAAACAAGGCCTTAAGGCAATAGAAAAAGAGTATAAAGAAACCTATTGGGATTATGTTGTAGACACTTGGCAAAAATCTCCGAAAGCAGTTGCTGATTTTCTCGATGAATTCAAAGGTCGATTTGGACATTATCATTACATATCAACTATTTCTGTGTATGATAAATGGGATAAGAAGTTTATCACAGAAGATGAGCCCTTAAATCCTCTTCCAAAATTCCCTAATACGATATCTGAGGATTTCAGGTATGCTATCAGAAAAACATTGGCAGAAGAAGCCATTAGAGCACGTATTGATAATTTTACTATTTACAGATCGCATGGCATAAAAAGTTTCAGGGTTAATCGTCCTGGCAATCCAGATTCTGAACCTTTCTGGCCTATACGGTTTTATAGAGGTGGAGAAATATTATTGCCAAATGTAGAAAACCACCACATCCAAATCACGGATGCACAAAGTCTTGCTGATTTTGTCATTCATTGTTCCGAGTCAAAAATACATGGTTCTTACAATGTCGCTACGCATCCTATACCCTTCAAAGATTTTGTATCTGCACTTGTTTTTGCAACGAATATGCCTAAAAAACTACATTGGGTTGACGGAGATTTTCTAATTAAAAATGGTATTCTTCCGTATAAAACTATGCCATTATGGAGAGAAGATCGAGTAGGTTTTTATTATTTCAATATACAAAGGGCAACAAATGCAGGTCTTATAAATCGTTCTATGGTAGAAATTGTAACAGATCAGCTAAATGGTTATAAAAGTAGATATCCCAAAGATGATATTCGATTTGGAGAAATTGTAAACGGGAAACAACTCAAATGTTATTCTGAAAACAAAGAAAAGGAAGTTTTAAAAAAATGGTTCTCTAGATCCTAATCGCCTATTAAGCAATGGTCATTAATAAAGTACTAAAACATAGATTAATGCTATACTAAGGAATATAGATGAAACGAATTTTATTTACGATTTAGACAACTTCAATTTCATGCCTGGTTTTATTCCAGTTCCGCTGATATTGTTCCAGCTTTTTAGGTTTTCGATAGTCACGCCCTTGAACTTCTGAGAAATGCTCCATAAGGTATCTCCTGATTTCACGGTATACGTTTCAGAGTTTCCAGGATTAGTACTTGCAACAGCTTTCTTAGAAGTACTTTTTTTAGGCCTGTCTATGACAGGTCTTCTAGGATAAATAGTTAATCGCTGCCCAATTCTTAGGTTATTGCTTCTTAGCCCGTTCCATCGTTTAATCTGACTAACACGAACTCCATATCTACGAGCAATTCTTCCTAAATAATCTCCACTACGTACTCGATATCTGATACGATCATTGGCTTCGAAAAACTTTGGAAGTGGCTTTTCTCGTTTATTGAACTCTTCTTGTGCTAATGCATATATCTGATCCTCATTAGATACAAATTTACCTACTTGATCTAATGGTAATCTTAAGACATAATTTTCATCCTTTATATGTGGTATAATATCTAATTTATAAGAAGGGTTTAAAAACTGTAGTTCTTCGATATCGATATCCATAACTTCAGAAACCTGATCCAAGGTAATCATTTGTTTTACCTTAATTGTATCTGTTTCAAAATAGGCAAACTCCGGTTTTCTAGGTTTAAATCCATGTTCTTCGGCATATTCGAAAATATACATAGTTGCTAGAAATGCTGGTAGATATCCTGCTGTTTCTCTTGGTAAATTATGTCTAATATTCCAATAATTGGTATATCCTCCACTTCTTCTAATCGCTTTGGTTACATTTCCAGGTCCTGAATTATACGATGCTAATGCCAAATCCCAATCACCAAACACTCGATATAAGCTAGCCAAATATTTACATGCCGCTTGTGTAGCCATAATAGGATCCATACGTTCGTCAACATATGAACTCACTTCTAGGCCAAACATCTTACCTGTTCCAAACATGAACTGCCATAGTCCTGTTGCGCCTACTCGAGATTTTGCTCTTGGTTTTAGGGCAGACTCCACTATCGCCAAATACTTAATCTCTAAGGGAATGTTTTGATTATCTAACTCTTGTTCGAATAATGGGAAATAAAATTCACTCAACGCCATGAGTCTTTCCAAATGTTCATGTCTATTCTTAAGATATCTTTTTATTACACTCTCTAAAGAAGGATTATATTCTACATTAAATGGAGTACGGGCGTTTAATTCGGCTAATCTGGCCTTTAATGTATCTGTTGGAAGATCTACATACTCTACAGGTTCATACGTTAACTCCGTAACCGATTTATAAATAGTATCAAAAAGACTTGAATTATATAATTCTTGTTTCCAGATCGAATCTAATTTTGCTAACTGTGGATGGTCTTCGATAGCATACACTACACTATCCTTTACACTAGTTTTGGTAAAAGTGGTTGTTTGTAACTCACCTACAGTACTAGTAGTTTGTATAGTGTCTATTACACGAACTGTATCTTTTTTAACTGTTAGTTCTTTATCTAGTTTTAATGTTCTGGAGGCTTTTGAATTTGATGATGGAATCGTATCCTGACCATACAGAGAAACCAAACAAGAAAGAAAACTAAGGTATAACCAACAATTTTTAATCATTTCGAATATTGTTTACTAGTACTCCAACTAACGTGTATTTTGGAGCGATTTATATAATGTTTGTATAAGTTATTAACAACACTGCTGCGAAAATCGTATTTTTTTTCTAAAATCCAAAAAATCAACAAGTTAAAAACACAAAAAAATCAGTCGAAATGACTGATTTTTAATAACTTTTGTGTTTATTAAGACTTTTCTTACAGAAATTTATCTCTTTTGTTAATTTCCTATGGCAGCGATACCTGGAAGTGTTTTTCCTTCTAAACTTTCCAACATCGCTCCTCCTCCTGTAGAAACATAACTTACTTTATTACCAAACCCAAATTGTTTTACCGCTGCAACTGAATCACCACCTCCTACTAATGAGAAAGCTCCATTTTCTGTTGCTTCAGCAATCGAATGTCCTAAAGCAATGGTTCCATTTGCAAAGTTTTCCATTTCAAAAACACCTAATGGTCCATTCCATAGGATTGTTTTAGACTCTAAAATAACCTGATGAAAGTTTTTTAAGGTTTCTGGTCCAGCATCTAATCCTTGCCATCCATCAGGAATAGCATCCACACTCATCGCCTTGGTATTTGCACCATTATCAAACGCATCTGCACCAATTACATCTACTGGTAAATGTATTTGAACACCTTTTTCTTCTGCTTGCTTAAGAATATTTAATGCTAATTCTTGTTTATCATCTTCGCAAATAGAATCTCCAATTTGTCCTCCTTGTGCTTTAATAAAAGTATAAGTCATTCCACCTCCTATAATCAGGTGATCTACTTTATCCAAAATATTTTCAATGATTGTTATTTTAGAAGAAACTTTGGATCCACCTAAAACAGCAGTTACTGGTTTTTCTCCACTTTTTAGGACTTTGTCAATACTTTGAATCTCTTTGGCCAATAAATTACCAAAACACTTATTTTCTGGAAAAAACTGTGCTACGATCGTTGTAGATGCATGGGCTCTATGAGCAGTTCCAAAGGCATCATTTACGTAAATATCTCCTAATTTTGACAATTCTTCAGCAAAAGCCGTATCTCCAGATGTTTCTTCTTTATGAAATCTAAGGTTTTCTAATAATAGAACTTCTCCTGGATTTAACTGTGCTATTGCCTCTTCAGCTTCCTCTCCTACACAGTTTGCAGCAAACTTAATTTGTACTCCGATAACATCTGCTACTTCCTCTACGATATGGCTTAATGAAAACTCTTCCTGAACTCCTTTTGGACGACCTAAATGTGACATTAGTACAGCACTTCCTCCATCTTCTAAAACTTTAATAATAGTTGGCTTAGCTGCTTGGATTCTAGTATTATCAGTTACTTTAAAATTTTCGTCTAGGGGAACATTAAAATCTACTCGAATTAATGCTTTTTTATTTTCAAAATTGAAATCTTGTATTGTCTTCATCGGATTGGATTGATTTTTCGCAAACGAAAATAATTTTATTTCCTCAAAAACATTGAAAACAACCGGAAAAAATGATTCAATTTTTCCTTAAACTTCCACTTTTAACGATTTTTAGCTAAAAGAAGCTTTTCAATGAAAAAATCACATTGAATTTATATCTCTAAATCATTCATACATATTGAACATTATTAAATTATATTTGCCTCATGCTTTTCTCAGAAATATTAGGGCTTACCCATATCAAAAGTTATCTAACCACTAGTGTAGAAAGAGGTCGTATTCCTCATGCTCAACTTTTTGTAGGTCCAAGTGGTAGTGGTACCTTACCAATGGCGATTGCCTATGCCCAATATATTTTGTGTCAAAACATAGAAGGAGAAAATACTGGTGGCAACCAGGCTTGCAATGTGAAATTTAATCATTTAGCTCATCCTGATTTGCATTTTGCCTATCCAGTTGCTACCAATGATAAAGTCAAAAAGCATCCAACCGCAAATCATTTTGCTGAAGAATGGAGATCTTTTGTAAAAGACACTCCATATGGAAGCATCTTTGATTGGTATGTTTTACTTGGTATTGAAAAAAAACAAGGTCAAATAGGTGTGGATGAGGCATTGGAAGTTGTTAAAAAATTATCTTTAAAAAGTTACGAAGGTGGATATAAAGTCATGCTAATATGGATGGCTGATAAGATGAATATTGCCGCTTCAAACAAATTACTAAAGTTAATAGAAGAGCCTCCTGAAAAAACTGTTTTTATTTTAATTACGGAACAAGAGGAACAGCTCATACAGACCATTCGTTCTCGATGTCAGGTGTTACATTTTCCACCATTGGGAGAACAAGTAATTAAAGATGCGCTAAAAGCATCAGAAGAGATCTCTGATAGTGAAGCTTTAAAAATTGCGCACCAAGCGAATGGTGATTACAGCAAAGCCTTACATCTATTACATCAAGATGGTGGCGATGAGCAATTTGAGGATTGGTTTATACAATGGGTGCGAACAGCTTTTAGAGCTAAAGGAAATAAATCTGCAGTAAACGATTTAATCAAATGGAGCGAATCTATAGCTGGTGCTGGAAGAGAAACTCAAAAGAAATTCTTAAACTATTGTCTTGATTTTTTTAGACAAGCTTTATTATTAAATTATGGTGCTGAAGATTTAGTTTTTTTAGAACCCAAAACAAATGGTTTTAAACTTCAAAAATTTGCACCTTTTATTCATGGTGCTAATATCATGGATATCAGCGAAGAACTTCAGAATGCTATTTATCATATAGAAAGAAACGGTAATGCTAAAATCATTTTAACAGACCTATCTATTAAACTTACGAGATTGCTACACAAAAAACCAGTTTAAGGTTTTTGGATATTATTTTTTATTCTTCCCTTTTTATTACGATTTTAGATTTCTCATTTATTTCAAACACAAATTAGACTCATGGATAATTTTATGACTCACATTGTTTCCATTACTATTCTATTATTTCTTTTGATCACTTTTTTACAATCTGGTATTGATAAAATGATTGATTGGAAAGGAAATCTAGGTTGGCTAAAGGGACATTTTTCCGCAACTTTTTTAGCTAATATAGTTCCTTTGCTTTTGGGCACTGTTCTTTTTATTGAAATTATTACGGCAGTATTATGTCTAATGGGTATTTATCATTTGATTGCTTATAATCATACAGCTTTTGCAACAGGTGCCATGTTCTCTGCTTGTATCACCCTATTGATGCTTCTTTTTGGTCAACGGGTTGCAAAAGATTATCAAGGAGCACTTACGATAACCTGTTATTTTATCGTAGCTGTTTTTGGACTATATGTTGTACATTCTTAATAAAGAATAAAGAGAGCACCTATGCAGTGCTCCCTCTGTTCATTTTTGATTGATATCTTTTAAAAATGTAGCTTTTTATACGTTTTATATCACAACAAACCCACCTAAAATTAGGTAGGTTCGTTTTTCGTTACTTTTTAAGTACGAGATGCTTTTGGACCAAAAAAGAAATTATATGTATTATCCCAAGAATTGACCTTTTCTAATTAAAAAATATGTCCAAAATCACTCTCGAATATATAGTAATGAGGCTTTTAAATTAAGTTATGTTGAAGTTTTGTGATAAACATATCTAATATTGTGATAAACAACGTTTGCAAATTATGAAGTCATAAGAAAGAATAAAGACAAAGTCTTTTTATAAAGAACAAACACTATCTAATTTTTCATTTTTGGAGTATGGAAAACAAGTGTTGTTGTTTCTATCTACAATCAAAAAGTCTTGTTTAAGGCAAATAGATATATCTTTGTTAGCGTTTTTAGCAGTTTTTAATAAGTACATCCACACTTACTTTGTCTACATCCGAAGTCGATTCCTAAGGTAATCATATGAGAACCTGCTGCATTACTCGCATCAAAAACCTCATTGATGTTCACCTGATATCCATATGCTACATAAAAATTAGACTTCTTAATACCAATCATTGGAGATACCGATAACGGCTTAAAATCCTGATCCACTAACGAGCGTAAACTAATTCCCGCCCAATAGTAATCACTACGGTGTAATTTACGAACCTTCAAGTTCAAATCTGCTGTACTCCTACCATCTCCAGCAAAACTCTGATACAACACCGAAGGCTCAACCTCAATGTCACTAAAACGATCATAAAA
>NZ_WEKL01000115.1 GCF_019295435.1 Aquimarina litoralis | reverse complement strand
ACATCCATAGAAGCTGTATACGTATAATTTAGTGTTATAGATTCTCCTTGAACTACGGTCACAGGATTAGCAGAATCATAACTAATACTATAAGGAGGTGTTGTTACTGTTATTAATGGGTATACTCCACCGGCATCCCAAGTCACATCATCCATAGCATCTGAATTAGCAGCAGATGATAGCTTACCAAAAATTCTGTATTCCGTACCGGAAAGTGAAGAACTTAAAGGGAAATCTGCTGGTATATTTAGTGTTATGGTTTCAGACATATCAGTTCCAGCCGGAAGATTTGGAAACTCAGCTACTGCTGTTCCCACAGCAGTCATTCCTCCAAAAATACCTTGATTATCGGTTTCAAAAATTTGAAATTGAGCTGCTACTGGCATAGAAGCCGTGTATGTATAGTTTAAAGTGATAGATTGTCCAGCAACTACCGTAACTGGATCCGCTGAATCATAAGTGATAGCATATTGAGCGGTTACACAACTAAGACCTCCTACAAGAAAAAATAATAATAATAGAGATTTTTTCATAATGTTAAGTTTGATTATTAATTAGACTTTTATTTGAAAGAAAGAGTTAATGAGAAAAGTAAAATGATTTGTCCTTCGGACTAGAATAACTTATAGCATTGTTAGGCTAATAACAAATTTGGTGGCATGAGAACGTACCTTATTTATAAAGCGTATAGAGGTTTCTCTTGAAATCCGATTTTATAAGTTAATTTGTATCTTTTTGAAAGTAGAGGTTTTGTCATAATTATATTTTTCATGTTATTTTCTAAAAAAATGTATAAGAATACTGTTAAAAAATAATGATACTCATTATCCTTTCACTAAGGTATTGTTAGCATTAAATCTCTACTATAAAATATGTTGCAATTGCTGGTAATTATGTTGCAAATGTCCTTAATTCATACATTTACAGGTGATTGTGATAAGATTGTGATTTGAATTTATGCATAGGTATACTATCAAAAAAATACTTTTTTGCTAGTCTTTTTCCTTAAATCTGATGCAATCTAAAATCCTACTGCAGTATCATCACCACGTTTGTCTGCTCCACCTTCTAAGTTTCCATTTGGTAATACTAAAATTCCATCTACTTTGCCAATTACTCGACTTTCTTCCTCGTTAGTTGTATATCCTTTGGCTTGTAAACTATCGATTACTTTTTTGTCAAATGAATTGGGTTCAAAGACCACAACATCTGGAAGCCACTGATGATGAAAACGCGGTGCATTTACCGCATCTTGCATGGTCATACCGTGTTCTTTTACGTTAAGTATGGTTTGTAACACAGAAGTAATGATTGTGGATCCTCCTGGAGTTCCCACAGACATCCATAATTTACCATCCTTTTCTACCAGAGTAGGAGTCATAGAACTTAACATTCTTTTTTCGGGAGCAATGGCATTGGCTTCTGCTCCTAGTAATCCAAACATATTCGGAGTTCCTGGTTTAGCACTAAAATCATCCATTTCATTGTTTAAAAAGAACCCTAATTCAGGAACATATAGTTTAGAACCATATGCGCCATTTAGTGTGGTGGTCACAGATATAGCATTGCCAAATTGATCTACAATAGAGTAATGAGTGGTCTCACTACTTTCATATCCAGGAATACTTCCATAGCTAAGATCTGTAGATAAGGTAGCTTTATTTGGATTAAAGGTATTCATTCTATCGGTTATATAAGAATCACTGATTAATGTATCCACAGGAATTTTTACAAAATCAGGATCTCCTAAGTAAAAACTTCGATCTGCGTATGCCCGTCTTTCTGCTTCAGTAATCACTTGAATTGATTTAAGAGTATTATGGCCGTAGCTTTTCAGATCATAAGGTTCAATCATTTTCATGATTTGAGCTAGACATATTCCACCACTAGAAGGAGGCGACATGGAAATAACATTTAAATCTTTATAGCTAAATTGAATAGGTTTACGCCATTTTGCTTCATACTTGCTAAGGTCTTCCATCGTAATGATACCTCCCTTTGATTGCAAATAATCTACCAATTTTTGACCTGTTTTACCTTTGTAAAATTCATCTCTCCCATTTTTTATGATATTTCGAAGGGTTTGGGCGAGCTCAGTATTTTTTAGAGTATCAAGAGCCTTAATATTTTTTGCATACAGAATTGTATCATTATTAGTCTCTATAAATAGTTCTTTATAATGTTGTAATCTTTTTGCTTGCTTTTCTGTAATAACATATCCGTTTTCTGCTAAATCGGCTATGGGAGTAAGAAGTTCTCCAATAGGTAAGGTTCCAAACTTTTTATGTACTTCAAATATGCCAGCGATTGTACCAGGCACGCCAACTGCCATAGCACCTAATTGACTTTTTTCTGGAATAGGGTCTCCGTTTTCATCCAGATACATATCTTTATGTGATGCCAATGGTGCTTTTTCTCTATAATCAATGGCTCCAATTTCTCCATCTGCTTTCCGATATACCATAAAACCACCACCACCAAGATTTCCCGCATAAGGGTAAGCAACAGCTAATGCCATTTCAGTAGCCACCATAGCGTCAAAAACATTACCTCCTTTTTGAAGAATATCTTTACCAATTTTAGATGCTTCTTCTCGAGCAGAAACAACCATTGCATTTTTTTCTACAACTCCAAGAACAGGTTTTTTTTCTTCCTGAACAGGAATTTGTTCTTGATTTGTTTTGCATGATATAGTGAAAATAAATAGCAATAAATAAAGAGCTCGCATGGTATTCAATAAATTTTAATTAGTAGTTAGTTTCTTTGATGAGATTATTTTTTTGATCGTAGAATTTCCAATATCCAGAAGGCTTACAATTATCGATATGTCCTTCAGACTTCACATTTCCATTTTTGTAATATTCTTTCCAGTATCCTTGTTTTACATTGTATTGGTAATGTCCTTCTGCTTTGATTTTCCCATTTCTATAGAAAAACTTCCAAAACCCATTTTTCTTACCATCAACATAATGCCCAATACTTTCTAGATTTATAGAATTTGGGAAATAATTTTTAGTATATCCATTCTTAGTAGATGCTACTATTTGATCATCGCAGATTTTATAAGGAGTAGAAGTATTGCTTGTTTTATTACAAGAAATCAATGATACAGCAAACCATACTATCCAAATTGTTTTCATAAGGTTCGCATTTCATTTTTTGTAAATAACTCTAACTCCTCAAAAAACGCTCTGAATTCTTTCTCGAATTCACTGTAATATTTTTCTAATTCAATCACAGCAAAGTTCATCTTAGATCTATTTTTAGTTCTATGATTCATTTGATAGAGAATTCTTCCAATACCAGGAATAGTGGCATAACTTACTAACCAATTATCACGAAACATATAGGGTAAAAAATCTTGTACTCGTTTTGGGAGAACTTCGTAATACTCTTCTAATAACTTGTAAAAGTCAGCAACATATTCTTCTAAAGGTATGTTAGAGAATTCATTCCAGTAGGCTGCAAGAAAATGATCGTATAAGATATCGACAATCACACTGCTGTAATGCCCATATTTTGGAAATAGTCTTAAAATGCTTTCTCTTACAATTGGATGACTGTCAGTATAGCTGTCAATTTTGCGATGTAGTGTTATTCCTTTTCGGATCTGATCAGGAAATTGAGAAAACTTTTTCCCTTTAACTGAATCTGCAATAAAATTACCTATTTTAAGTTCATCATCATCTCCAGAAAGATAAATATGGGCTAAAAAATTCATTAGGTCAATTTACAATTTTTTAGATTGTAGTTGTTGTTTTTATGTAAACTTTAATTTTATAGTTGTGGTAATCGCCTTAAGCGCTTACATTTGCCAAAAACAAAAAAAATAATCGATCAATACTATGACACTAATCAAATCAATTTCGGGTATTCGTGGAACTATCGGAGGAAAAGTAGGAGAGAATTTAACTCCTGTAGATGCTGTAAAATTTGCATCAGCTTATGGAAGCTGGTTAAAAAGTGCCACGAATAAAGAACACCCAACTGTGGTAGTAGGGAGAGATGCTCGTATTTCTGGGGCAATGATTCAGCAACTAGTTATGAATAGTTTAGTTGGATTAGGAATACATGTAATCGATTTGGGATTATCTACAACACCTACGGTAGAAGTAGCAGTTCCTTTAGAAAATGCTGATGGAGGAATCATTCTTACCGCTAGTCATAATCCTAAGCAATGGAATGCTTTAAAATTGTTAGATAATAAAGGTGAATTTTTAAACGCTGAGAATGGAAAGAAAATTCTAGAAATAGCAGAAAATGATGAGTATGATTTTGCAGAAGTTGATGAACTAGGTACAATTACTACTAATGATACTTATATCGACAAGCATATTGATGAGGTTCTGAAACTTTCCTTAGTAGATCCAAAAATTGTAAAGCAAGCAGGTTTTAAAGTAGTTGTGGATGCGGTTAATTCTACTGGAGGTATTGCTATCCCTAAATTATTAAAGAAGATGGGAGTAGAGGTCGTTGAGTTATATTGTGAGCCAAATGGACATTTTCCACATAATCCAGAACCCTTAAAAGAGCATCTTACCGATTTATCTGAGTTAGTGGTAAAAGAAAAGGCACATTTTGGACTTACAGTAGATCCAGATGTAGATCGTTTAGCGTTTATGAGTGAGGATGGAGAGATGTTTGGAGAAGAATATACCTTAGTGGCCTGTGCAGATTATGTGCTTGGTAAAACTCCTGGAAATACAGTGTCTAATTTATCTTCTAGTAGAGCATTAAGAGATGTTACCGAAAAGCACAATGGCACCTATGAAGCTAGTGCTGTAGGAGAAGTAAATGTGGTGACTAAAATGAAAGCAAATAATGCGGTTATTGGAGGAGAAGGAAATGGAGGAATCATTTATCCTGAATTACATTATGGAAGAGATTCACTAGTAGGCGTCGCTTTATTTTTGACACATTTAGCAGAAAAAAAATGCAGTGTTAGTGAATTACGTAATAGCTACCCGTCTTATTTTATGAGTAAGAATAAAGTACAACTTACTCCAGAATTGAATGTGGATGAAATTCTTAAAGGATTTCATGAAAAGCATAAAACGGAAGAAGTAAGTACTGTAGATGGAGTAAAAGTTGATTTTAGTGAATCTTGGGTGCATCTTAGAAAAAGTAATACAGAACCTATTATTCGAATTTATACAGAAGCTTTGAGTCAGGAAAAAGCGGATAAACTGGCAAACGATACTATCGATACCCTAAAAGAAATAGCTGGGATCTAAATTATTGAATCAATCATTTATGCTTCTATGATGGTATCTTCATCAGAGAAGCATAATGATTAATCTATGGTTGCCTCTTTTGGAATTTCTGCGTTGCGATGTTTCCATCTCTTATGTGTCCAAAGGTAATATTCTGGTGCTTTTCTAATCTGCTCTTCTACCATACGCAGATATGTTTTTACAATATAGAAGTCCTCACAATTTTTGGCATTTTCTGTGATTGGAATAAACTTCGCTTGATAATAACCTCGTTTTATTTTTTCAACATGAAGATAAGCAACAGACATATCAAGTCTTTTGGCTAAAACAGCACCACCAACATGAGTAGGAACTTTGATTCCCATAAAATCGGTCCAATAACTAGCTTTGGCAAGACTTGGCGATTGATCCGATAAAAAGGCATAAGAACAAAGTTTACCATTTACTTTATCTCTTGTAATTTCTTTCATGGCATTGTAGCTGGATATTAGTCTAGCGTCATAACGTTGCCGTATTCTGTGAACCAATCTATCAAAGTATTTGTTTTTAATTTGCTTATACACACCAACGGTTGGAAAATCAATTAATAATTGTGTAACTGTAGCCCATTCATAACTGGCATAATGCGCCATTAAAACTACAATACTTTTATTTTTGGATTCTAGGTTTTTGAGTGTTTCTATATCAATGATTTTAAAACGCTCTAGTAGATCTTTATCACTTATTGAAATAGATTTAACCATTTCTAAAAACATATCACACATATGCTTGTAGAAAGCCTTTCTAATCCGTTTAATTTCTTGATCAGATTTCTCTGGGAAAACAAGTACAAGGTTTTCCGTTACTGCTTTTTTCCGATACCCAATAATTCGATAAATGAGAATGTATACGCATGTAGAAAAAGCATAAAACAAACGCCAGGGGAGTTTAGATATAATCCATAAAAAAGGATATACCAAAAGATATACGAATAACTGCATTATGTTTAATTAAGCTTACAAATATAAAGCTATTTGGCAGCCAAAAATCTTAGAATAATCTTAAAATAAACAAATGTTAAAGTTAGCTTACCACCGCATTTTTTATGGGTTCTGCATTACGATGTTTCCATCGCTTATGAGTCCAAAGATAGTTCTCGGGTTTTTGCCTAATTTGAGCCTCTAATAATCGTATGAATTTTTTAGTAATAGCATACTCCTCTTCGTTTTTTGGGTCCTCAGAAATTGGAACTAGTGTTGCTTCATAATATCCTCTTTTCACCTTTTCAACATGAAGATAAAAGATACTAAGATCTAATCTTCTTGATAGAACTTCTCCTCCTACAAAAGCAGGTACTTTTATTCCCATAAAATCTGTCCAGAATGTGGCGTGAGTAAGTTTAGGAGATTGATCAGAAATTAAACCATATAAACTTAACTCAGGATTCTCTTTTCTTTGGTCCAATGTCATTTGTCTAAAAACCTTCGCACTTGGAATCAAGCGGGCATCAAACCTTCCTCTAATTCTATGAACTAACCGATCAAAATATTTATTTTTAATGGGTTTATATATTCCTACGCATCTAAATTTACTTATCAAGTCGATAGAATTAGTCCATTCATAACTATTGTAATGCCCCATCATCGTAATAATGCTTCTGTTTTTATTTTCTAAGGTTACTATAGCATCTAAATTAGTAATATGGAAACGTTCTACTATTTCCTTTTCACTTATAGATAAAGAACGAATCATTTCTAAAAACATATCACACATATGTTTATAAGAAGCTTTTCTGATCCTATTAATTTCATTCTTATCTTTTTCTGGAAAAGCTAGTTGTAAATTTTCAGTCACGGTTTTTCGTCTATACCCAATGATATAGTATACTAAAACGTATATACATGTAGAAAAGAAATAAAATATACGCCATGGTAATTTAGATATTACCCATAGTATTGGATAAACCAGACAATAAATTGCTAATTGCATAGAATTTTTTTTAAGGTGCTAAAGGTAATCTATTTTAACTAAACGTTAAGAAACTTTAAAAACGATTTTATTATTGCTAAAAGGTCTTAGTTTTTAGCTGTAAATAAGTACTATATTTGATCCACAAAAAATTGTATATGCTGAATATTGATATAGTTTTAATTGTTATTATCGCTGTTAATGTAATTGTATCTTTAAAAGGACTAAAGGACTTTTCATTTTTAGAACGTTATAAATTTAATATTGGAGGCATACGAAGAGGAGAACAGATTCGTATGTTAACTTCAGGGTTTTTGCATGTAGATGAGATGCATTTGTTTTTCAATATGTTGACGTTGTATTTTTTTGCGCCTGTAGTGATTAATTCTGCTGGTAATGTAAAGTTCCTGGTGATTTATTTCTGTAGTTTGATAGTGGGAAATCTTTTTTCACTTCTTTTTCATAAAGATGAATATCATTATAGTGCAGTAGGAGCTAGTGGTGCGGTTTCTGGAATTATATTTTCCGGAATATTATTTCAACCTGGCATGGATTTATATCTAATGTTTATACCTATTCCCATTCCAGCCTATGTTTTTGGTGTTGGATATCTTTTGTATTCAATTTATGGAATGAAAAGTAGAATAGGTAATATAGGACATGATGCACATTTTGGAGGAGCGGTTGGTGGATATGTAGTGACACTAATTATGGCACCTTATTTATTTAAAGAGAACCCACTTATGATCGGATTGTTGGCAATTCCGATTATTATATTATTCGTAATGCAACGTTTAGGAAAATTATAAAACAAAAAAACGACTTAAAAAGTCGTTTTTTTATACTATTTAGATTTTTAAAATTACAATGAACTTTCTCCCAGTAATTCAGAGATTTTAGTCTCTAAAGCAGGACCTCTTAAGTTTTTAGCAATTACATTTCCTTTTTCATCAATAATGAAAGTAGCAGGTATTGAACGTACTCCGTAAGCTTTTGCTATTGGATCTTGCCAAAATTTTAAGTGCGAAACATGATTCCATTCTAAGTTGTCCTGATCAATTGCAGTTGTCCAATGATCCTTTTTTCTATCTAAAGAAACTCCAATTATATTAAGTCCTTTGTCGTGATATTTATTATATACTCGTACTACATTAGGATTCTCAGCTCTACAAGGTTTACACCAAGAAGCCCAAAAGTCAATAATGGTTATTTTACCCATTGATTCTTTTAGCGAAAGCATTTTGCCTTCAGGATTAGGAGCAGAAAAATCTTCAGCTTCACTTCCAATATCGATCTTACCAATAGAAACAGTGATTAGACGATCCAGATTTTTACCCAATCGAGATGTTTTAAGAGTATCTTCAATAGAAGCATAGATTTTTTTCACTTGTTTTGCTGGTGCTGCTTTTAGATTAAGAAGATCAGTAAGAGCCATTACCGCAACTAGAGAATTTGGATTCTTTTCAGCAGTTTCCTGTCGATATCGGTTTTCGTCAACTCGTATTTGCTCAATTTGTTTTGATAATCTTATAGCTTTTTCTGTTTCCTTTAGTTTTGAAGCTATTTGATATTGATTACTTAATTCTTGTCTTTGTTTACCGTAATCGGTCATTTTTTTAAGATAACTAAAGAATAACTGATTTTCAGGACCTCCTTTAATTACCGATGATCGTAAACTATCTTTATAGATAGTCATTTTTATCGGATTGTTTTCTGCTAAATACAGTACGTTATTTGGAATTCCTTTAAAAGTTAAATAATTAAAGTCATTGTCTTCTACTACTGGCAAAGCAATTTTAAACTTACCATTTTGGATTGTTGTAGAATCGATTATTGAAGGACGATTGGATCGATTTATTGCGTTCACATATACTGTTACTCCATCATCAAATCCCTCAGTTTCTGCAGTGATTGAATATCCTACTTCCTCTTTTTGACAAGCTACAGATAACGCCAAAAGTCCTAGCAATACTAATTTTTTCATTCTAATTTATTTTTAGATTCGTAAAAATATATAATATGACCTTTATACCCCAAAAATTAACTTTTAAATATCAGTAAATGTTAATTTTTATCGATAGCTTCTTGAAAAATGGAAATAAAGTTTAACGAAGTGTAACAAAAAGTGTCTTTTTGAAGTCTAATGAGAATAGATCACTAGGGGTATAATTGATAAAATGAAGATTTTTTTGGCTTTATGTCCAAATGCAAATGGTATTATTCGTCTTTAGCTATAGAAGAACTTTTTTACTATTGATTTAATTTATTGTTAATACTATGATCAAGTGAACTAGTTTTGTATTATTTTTGTTAAACCACCGTAAATAAGCTGTTATGAAAGTACTAGAGCACGAATTCCCTTTGGATATTAGGATAAGCTTCTCTTTGTTCTTTGATCAGTATAGAGAATTTTTGAAAAGTGATAACGCATTACTTCGTGATCGAGCGAAAAGTGTTTTAAAAATCGCTGAAGAATATCCTGAGTTAGAAGATGGAATTACATCAGAAGAGAGAGTTCAGGAATTATTACCTCAAATAGAGATTGTTCTCGAAGATTCCTTTGCTCAAATCTTACAGAAAAACGAAATTAAAATAGCTACAATTCCGTTTCATAATACTGTTTTAAAATCTACCGAACGTTACAAAAATATTGTGAATGCTGCTGGTTACGATTTTGAACCACAAATCAAAAATTTGAGTGAAGATCATTACTTCATCATGGGATGTAGCATTATATTAGGTCAATATTACGGTTATAAGATTGATTTTCGAAGACCATTTTTTTATGATATTCCTGACGCTTCTGGTATAATGCGTCATTATAGAATCCTTTATAATGGAGATTTTATTCAAATTGAAAAAACGGACAAAGCCATTGAAATAACTGAAGAAGATGTTGCTGTTTTAATAGATAATTTTGACAATGTAGATATCTGGAAAGAAAAATTTCCTCCAAATAGTTGGGTTTTTAAAGGTATAGTTATCGCAAATTTATTTGACGCTACTGCCGATGTTTCTTTATCAGAATTCAAAACTAGCCTGTTGAAATATGATAAAACTCAAGGAGATTTTATTGGTACTTTCGAGAATATATTTAGAGGGATCTTTAATCTTCCCGAAATCAAAGTAGGTTTTTCTAATTATAATGAAGAAGAGCGTGTACTTGAACGAGTTCCATTTAAAACGATAGGAAGCTACGTTTTGCATGATAAATTTTCTGATTGTTGTGAAACTTCACTATGTAAAGGAACGTATCATAGTTTATTTGAAAAATCAGAAGCGTTCGCGATTTCTAATGTTCAAAAAACACATGAAGCATACCCTGATGAATTGATGTATGCTAATCTTGCTAAACAAAATATAAAAAGTGCAATTATTGCACCTATCGAGGATAATGGTAAATTATTAGGAGTATTGGAAATTGTATCTCCTAATAGTAGAGAATTGAATAGTATTAACGCTAATAAACTTCAGGATATCATGCCTTATTTAGTGGATTCTGTACTAAGATCCAAGGCTAAAGCTGAAGATGAATTAGAGTTAGTAATACAACAAGAATGTACTTCCATTCATCCAAGTGTATACTGGAAGTTTAGACAAGAAGCAAAACGTTTTATCCTAGCGAGAGTAGAGGAGAACCCTACCTCATTTAGAGAGGTTGTTTTTGATAATGTCTACCCTTTATTTGGACAAATTGATATCAAAGGCTCATCAGAAGCACGAAATGGATCCGTGCAAAAAGATTTAGTATTACAATTGAAAGCAATTTCTAAAGTAATTAATAAGGTTATTGAAATAGATTCTCTTCCTATTTATGATCAGATAAAGTTTAGAATCAATAATTATATTAATTCTGTTTCGAATCAATTACAAGTAGATACAGAACAGAAAATTCTCAATTTTATAAAGAATGAGATAAAACCTTTATTTAAGCATTTAAAAGGTACAAATGTAGAACTTGAAGGTTTGATTAATCAGTATAATAATTCACTTGATAAGAATACAAAAATGCTTTATAAGCATAGAAAAGCTTATGATGAATCTGTAATGTTGATCAATAAGAAAATGGCTGCATTACTGGATCAGAAACAAGTGGAAGCACAAAAAATGTATCCGCACTATTTTGAAAGATTTAAAACAGATGGTGTAGAACATAATATGTATATCGGAGAATCGATTACTAAACAGGATAGCTTTAATAAGATTTACCTTTACAATTTGAGACTATGGCAGTTGCAGGTAATGTGTGAAATGGAAAATGAGTATTACCAATTAAAACAAGATCTGCCTGTTCCTTTAGACGTAGCTTCCATGGTATTAGTGTTTAATGCCTCTTTATCTGTTAGGTTTAGAATGGATGAAAAACGATTTGATGTAGATGGTACTTATAATGCACGTTATGAAGTAGTGAAAAAACGAGTAGACAAGGCATATATTAAGGGAACCAATCAACGAATTACGGAGAAGGGTAAATTAGTAGTAGTGTATTCTCAAAGAAGTGATGAACAAGAATATATAAAGTATATTAACTTCCTTCAGTCTAAAAATTATTTAGAAGATGATATCGAGATTGTTGAACTAGACGATCTACAAGGAGTAACAGGTTTAAAAGCTTTACGTGTAAATATTCTTTACAATAAAAGTAAAGAGGATAAAGAATATTATACCTATGAAGACTTAATGAAGGAGATCAATAAATAATACTTACTTTTTCTTCTTCATTATTTATTATTGTAAGGTGTTAAATGCTATTACAAAAGAAATCGAAGAAGTAATAAACCCTATCATGAATACTGTATAGGTTATTCTTAATATCTTGTATTTTTTATGAAGAACTTTTCCTAAGAAATATAAATCTTTGATCATTGTATCATAAATATATTCCTTATCATCCATTAACTCATGCATAGCCCATTTGTACTCATCTAATGGCATTTTATGAAAATTACCAAAGAATAAAAGATTTACTTTTTTCTCTTCAATTTCTTTTCGAGTAAACTCGCCACCAGTAACATTTGGTCGCGTGGCAAGTACTGATAATAGCATTGAAATGATACTGAATACTATAAATATAAGTGTAGGATAAATTAGATATTGATTAGATGGATTATCAAGTTTTGGGATAAGATTTGATAACGCTAGGGATATAATAATTGCATTTACAGATAAAAGGATATTGGCTTTGGTATCTGCAATATCACTTAATTTTAAATGATTTCTTAAAGTAACTCTAAACAGTGTTTGAATCCCTTTTTCTGGGCTTTCTTCTTTAACAAGTTTTTTTAGCTTTTCTTTTTTCTTCTTTTTCTTTAATACAGCTTGTTCATTCATTATTTCGAGAAGATGTGCTTCTTTTTTTGGTTGCCAATTTTTAATGGCGTATTCGGTATAGTATTCGTGTTTGTTTTTTAGAAAGTCGATATTAATTTTTAACCAATCACTAGTACTATATTTTTCTTTATGGTGGTGTTCGAACTCTTGTCTTAAGAAATCACTTGTTTCTTGAAAATATCCTTTGGCTAAATGAGAAGCATCTGCATCTCTAATAATTTCTTCCAGCAAATTTGTTGGCTGGTAATCCATTTTAGTAGCCATGATTAATTCAGAGACCTTATCAATTATTTCTTGAGATACGTTTTGATCTTTTAAAAATTCACTAGAAATACGAACACTGTGTTCTTCATGATTATCAAGGCTTTCCGAATAACCAGTGTCATGTAATAACGCGGTTAATAATAATATGTACGTATCTTCTTCCGAAATACTAGTATTGTCAATTATTTCTTTTGTACTTTTAAATACTCTTTTGGTATGAGTATAATTGTGATAGATACAAGTTTCAGGAAGTTTTTTTGTAAAAAGTTCAGAAACAAAATTATCAGTTTTTTCAACTAATGTGTCCATATTATAATTTTTCAATAACCAAAATAATTAAAAAAAATGAATGTACTCCACTATGAATAAAAATATACAAACGTTCTTAATCATTGGCTTATTATTATTAAACTCTTGCGCAACGTATTCTCCTCAATATTTAGACGAAAATTTTCCCGAAAAATTACCTGAAAAAGAAATAGAAAAAACATTCTATTTAGTTGGTGATGCTGGAAATGCTGAATTAGGTAAAAGTACGCTTGGACTAGAGGCTCTCAAGAAAATTATAGAAAAAGAAAATACCAAAGATGATTATCTCATTTATTTAGGTGATAATATCTATCAGAAAGGAATGCCCGAGAAAGATGATCCCGAAAGAAAGTTGTCTGAACATCGAATAGATGCCCAAATTGACGCAGTAAAATCTTTTGATGGTGAAGTTGTATTTATTCCTGGTAATCATGATTGGTATAATGATGGTGTTAAGGGATTGAGAAGACAGGAAAAATATATAAGAAAAAAGATAGATCGTAAAAAAGCATTTTTACCTTCGAAAGGTTGCCCAATAGAAAGTATAGAAATAAGCAATACAATACAGTTAATTATTTTAGATACGCAATGGTATCTTTCTGATTGGAATAAAAACCCCACAATTAATGATAATTGCGAAATAAAAACAAGGGATAAGTTTTTAAGCGAAATTCAAGGTGAACTAAAAAAACATAATGGGAAAACAGTTTTGGTAGCAATGCATCATCCAATGTTTACCAACGGACCGCATGGAGGAAAATATAATTTTAAAAGTCATATTTTTCCTTCTAAAAAGAAAATACCACTACCAGTTTTAGGGTCTCTAGTAACGCAGATAAGATCACAAGGAGGGATATCTCCTCAAGACAGATATAATCAGAGTTATAACAAATTGATGAGACGTATATCTACAATGGCTAAAGATAATGAGCGAATAATTTTTGCATCTGGTCATGAACATTCTCTGCANTACATCTATAGCGAAGGGTTAAAACAAATTGTTTCAGGCTCTGCTTCTAAGAATTCTGCAGCTTCCTTAGGAAAAGATGGCACATTTTCATATCCAAAACAAGGTTTTGCAATATTAGATATATACAAAGATGGGTCTTCTAATGTAAGATTCTATGGGAACGAAAATGACGAAGCAACTTTAGTATATCAAACCAAAGTACACGAAAAACCTGAACCATATGATAGCGGTAATTTGGGAAATTCTTTTGATAGTGAAATTTCTAATGCTATTTATAATAAAGAGGAGACTTCCAAGTCCAAGTTTTTTCAATCTTTATGGGGAGACCATTACAGAAAAGTATACAGTACCGACATTAAAATTCCGATAGTAACTTTAGACACACTTTTAGGAGGTTTTAGTATCGATAGAAGAGGTGGTGGTCAGGTAACAAGATCATTACGGTTGGTAGATAGCACTGGAAAGCGATATAGTTTGAGAGCTATGAGAAAGAGTGTAACCCAATTTTTGCAAAAAGGAGTTTTTAATGATACCTATCTTGAAGATGATTTTGACGATACTTTTACAGAAGAATTATTATCAGATTTTTATACTTCGAGTTATCCTTATGCATTTTTGGTTGTTGGAGGATTAGCCGACGCAATTGGGGTATATCATGCGAATTCTAAAGTGTATTATATGCCAAAACATCCAGCTTTAGGAGCTTATAATAAAGATTTTGGTGATGAAATGTATTTTCTGGAAGAAAGACCAGGCAAAGAACATAAAGATCTGGCTTCATTTGGAAAACCTGACGATATTGAAGGCACCGATGATTTACTCAAAAACTTAAGAAAGGATGAAGAATATCAGATGGACGAAGCTCATTATATAAGGACAAGATTATTTGATATGATTTTGGGGGATTGGGACAGACATTCAGACCAATGGAGATGGTCAAGGTTTGATTCAAAAGACAAGAAAATGTATCGCCCAATACCAAAAGATAGGGATCAAGTGTTTTCAAATTATGACGGAGGTTTATTAGATGTTATAAAATTCATAGTTCCTCTCACAAGAAAGTTTCAAGTGTATGATGAAGAATTGAAAAATATTAGATGGATCAATGAATCCGGTATTCGATTGGACAGAACTTTTGCACAAAAGTCTGATAAAAAAATATGGCTAGAACAAGCTGAATATATAAACAAGAACCTTAGTGATGAGGCAATTGATAAAGCATTTAAGAACTTGCCTGCCGAACTTCAGGATGCTACTGCAGAAAGAATAAAAAGATACCTTAAAAAAAGAAGAGACGATGTTAAAGATATTGCAGGTAGATATTACGACTACCTGTCTAAACAAGTCATTATAAGAGGTACTGATAAGGATGACCGGTTTGAAATTATCAGAGGTGATCATCAAACGACGGTAAAAATCTCGAGAATAAAGGATAATGTTCCGCAGCCACCTTATTATGAGCGAACAATTTTTTCTAAGGAAACTAAAGAAATATGGATATACGGATTAGATGATGATGATGAATTTATAGTGACCGGAAAAGGAAAAAATCCTATATACACGCGTATAGTTGGAGGACAAAATAATGATGTGTATACGATAGAAAATGGACGACAAATACGTGTGTATGACCATAAATCAAAACCAAATACAGTAAAGAAAAAGGGTGGAGCAAAATTTATTTTTAGTAATAATTACAACCACAATACCTATGATTATAATAAGTATATAGATAAAACGAATACATTAACTCCATTAATAGGATTTAATCCAGATGATGGGGTAAATATTAATCTTACAGATGTTTATACTGTTAGAGGGTTTAATAACAATCCGTATCAAAGTAAGCACACGTTTAAAGCGGCATATTATTTTGCCACTGAGGGATATGACATTTCTTATGGCGGAGAATTTGTAAATGCTGTAGGCAATTGGAATTTACGAATAGGGGGTAAGTATACAAGTGAGAATTTTGCTCAGAACTTTTTTGGTTTTGGAAATAATACAGTCAACTTAGATGATGACTTAGGATTGGACTTTAATAGAGTAAAAACAGGAATCTGGGGTCTTAATCTAGGTGTTTCAAAAAAAGGATTTTACGGAAGTGAATTTACCATTACTGGATCTTATGAAGGTGTTGAAGTACAAGATTCTGCTGGAAGATTTATTACTTCAGGACTTGGTTTGGTAACTGCAGATAGTGATTTTTTTGAAAGAAAGTTTTTTGCAGGTTTAGACTTAAGTTATGCGTATAAAAGTTTTGATGTACCTGCTAACCCTACACGTGGGATGTTGTTTGAATTAAAAGCCGGATCTAAAATGAATTTAGATGATAGCGATAGAACATTTGGATATGTAAACCCAAAATTAGGATTTTATAATGCGATTACTAAAAATAGAAAATTAGTCCTTAAAACTGATGTACAAGCAGGCTTTATGATCGGAGATGGTTTTGAATTCTATCAAGCTGCTACTTTAGGAGGAATTAACAGTTTAAGAGGATTTAGAGAAGAACGTTTTACAGGAGATAAAGCTTTAGCTTTTAGTGGTGATTTAAGATATAGTTTTAATAAGTTTAAAACAGGTTTGTTACCACTACAATTAGGTGTTTTTGGAGGATATGATGTCGGTAGAGTATGGTTCGATGGAGAAGATTCAGATATTTGGCATGACTCTATTGGTGGTGGTTTTTGGATCAATGCGGTCAATGCAATCGCAGGACAATTTAATCTTTTTCATAGTGATGATGGTTTGCGATTTACCTTTGGATTAGGAGTAAGTTTTTAAAACAAAAAACCGCTTGTCATCAACAAGCGGTTTGGGCTACTATCTATCTATATCCTAATTAAAAGTCGCCCTGTACACTAGATATATTATTATAAGAGTTAGATTTAGAACTCATTAATATGGTCGGATTTTCAATTGATTTATAATAGAAGAAATTGTCTACAACAGAGTTGTCAGCCTTCTGACGAGATGATTTCATGACTATTATAGGTTTTTCTGATGAATTTGTAGAAGCAAGAATCGGATTATCGTAAGAACCTGACGCAATTACTCTGGAGCCGTTTTCAATACTAATAATTACTTCATGATTTTCTGGATTCTTTAAGGTAACGCCTTCTTCTATTGTAAGAGTAGCGTTATTAGTGATAAGAATTTCATTAGAAACAATATAAGTTGTGTTTGCTTTCAATGTTGTACTACTTATAATAGGACTTTTAATGTGTTCATAATCCTCCTGACAAAAAGAATTATAGGGTAGTAAAATAAAAATAAAGCATAATAGGGGTAGGTAATTTTTGATCATAATATATAATTTGGGGTAAATTGTAAGTTATTTCCTTTTAAATTATAAAATATTTTGTTAAAAAACGTATTTAATCGTGTTTTTTAGGTTTTTAATTTAATTTTTAGTTGTTAATAACTACGGGTTAACCGTTTTTATTTGTAGGAAAAGTACTGCTAATAAGGCTTTGTAAGAAAACAGTAATATTAACAAAATAAAATTATTGTTAATAACTTTTTATGATAACTGGTTGTTTAGATGAGGTTTATAGTGTGATAATACAGCGGATTTAAAAAGTAAGAAGCTCCCAATATAAGATGCGAAATATCAGGAGCTTCTCTTTTAGGGAACAAAATAGACGTTCCCAGAGTTGTTATATTTAAATAAATTAGAAAAAATCTAAAGTAGTTCTTGGTACAGAATTTTCATTATTCTCAGAAACTTCTAAAATGATTTTAGGTCTATCGAGTTTTGAATGGTTGGTGAATACTTTTGTATTCATTGTTTTGGAATTTGTATTTTTATTTTCCTCTGATTTAGAGTTCTTTTGAAAGACTTCTAATTTGAAATCTTTTGGGGGCACTTTACTATTTTTAGAAACATTTTGTTGAGAAAACAGTAAACTTGTTGAAAAAATAAATGTCAACATGAGATAAGCTGGGGCGGCTTTCATATTTTAAATAAGTGTTTTGGGGTTTTGATTAAATAATATGACGTTGTTTTAATACCATACTAATTTAATAATAAATATGCTGTGAATAATGTGTAAATTGTTTGAAACCAGTATTTTAGTATTATGAAATTGTTAAAAAGTAAGTTTTGTATTACATTTTAATATTTGTTAAGTCTTATTGTGATTGTTTTTATCGATAAAGAGTTAAAGTTTTGGTTTAAGTGCGTTAAATGTTAATAACTTTTAAGAAATTTATCAAAGCCTATATATTAAATAATCATTCAAAAAATTAAATCTTATAATTGAAAACGTTGCATTTTGTTACAGATAGGTTAGAACTTAAAGTTGTTGAAGGGTCAGATTTAGAAAATGTTCATCAATTACTTACGATTCCAGAGGTAGATCAATACAACGCTTTGGGAATTCCAACCAATAAAGAAGTTACTCAAGTATATCTAGATGAATGGATCGATAATTACGAGTTAAGAAAAGAGTTTGTATTTGCAATTCGATTAAAAGTTTCAAACGACTTTGTTGGATTAATCTCATTAATTATCGGGAATTCTAAATATAAAATAGGTACGCTTTGGTACAAATTAGATCCAAAGTTTTGGGGAAATGGCTACGCAACAGAAGCGGTAAAGGAAGTTTTGAAATTTAGTTTTCAAAAAATAGAACTACATAGAGTGGAAGCGGGCTGTGCTATTGCCAATATCGGTTCGGTAAAAGTGTTGGAAAAATCAGGAATGAAAAGAGAAGGACATAAACGTGAAATACTTCCTTTAAAAAC
>NZ_WEKL01000114.1 GCF_019295435.1 Aquimarina litoralis | reverse complement strand
GCTATGGGATGCGTCTAGTAGTCATCAAAATCTACAATGGATTATCACTCCAATTAGCGAAACTAAAGCACCAGATCCTTCTGAAAATAAAACTATCATTGCTTATCCTAACCCAATAGCAGATAAATTTACAATAGAAGATGTAGAAAACTCCATAATTCGCATATATGATATAAATGGAAAAATTGTTTTCACTACATATATTTCTAATGCCCAAGAAATAATAGATATAAGTTCCTTTGCTCAAGGAATCTATTATCTTAAAATAATCGACAAACAAGAAAATCTAATTCTAAAACTCATAAAATTATAAACTTGTAAGAGATTAAATAAGGGTGTACTAAAAGGTCATTTTTAGCTAAAATTATCTTCAAAAATTGAAAGTTTTTATAGCTTAGAGAGACTATCTATTCATATTAAAACCAGTATTATGAGTAAAAGTTTCATTAGCGATATTGCATTCAGTCCAGAAGTCAAAAAACGCCAGGAAGAAATGGGATCTCGAAAGACCTACCAAAAAATGGCAGAGAAAAGAGATTGGCAAGATACTATAACCGAAGGTTTGCAATCATTTCTGGCACTAAGGGATTCTTTTTATATGGCCTCAGCAAATAATGATGGGCAACCATATATTCAACACCGAGGTGGACCTAAAGGATTTCTGAAGGTTTTAGACGAGAAACATTTAGCTTTTGCAGATTATTCTGGGAATAGACAATATATTTCTGTAGGTAATTTTGATGTAAATAATAAAGTGCATCTCTTCTTAATGGACTATCCAAACAGAATGCGTATAAAAATTTGGGGTGAAATTGTTCTAAATACAAATGAAGATTTGTCTCTTTTTGAAAAAATTACTGATAAAGATTATGCTGCCAAGGTAGAACGAATTATTAAAATTAAAGTTAATGCTTGGGATGTAAATTGCCCTCAGCATATTGAACAACGATTTACCATAGAAGAATTTCAACCAAGAATTAAGCGATTAGAAGATAAAATTGAAAAATTAGAGAAAGAATTAAAAGAGTTTCAAAATAAAAAGTAACCTTTTACTCTGTATGAATATTTAAAAACCTTATAATACATAACGAACTCTAAACGTAATAAATCTCGGAAGGATAAAAGTTTCTGTGGAAGATACAAACAGGTTATTAGCACTGTTATTTACTCTGGATTGAACATCAAGTATATTAGTTGCTCTAAGTTCATATTCCCATTTAGCATCTTTATCTTTTCTGTAAGATAAGGAAGCATTCCATGTATCAAATGATTGAGAATCACCACCTGATCTTCGCTGTCTAGTATAGGTGTAATCAGTAACAAAGGTTAATGATTTCCAGATATACGCATCAAAATCTATGGAAGGTGCGTCCCTATAAAAAGTGGTTTTATTGGATCCTTGAGTATTGGTCGTGACGCTATAATTATATCGTATACTAATGTTCGGTGCTTTTTTAAAATTAGTTCGTATTGCTGGAGTATAACTTTGTGTAAACCCTTCATTTACCGAACGCCTATCTTGAATAAACTGATTGATTTTATTATAATTATAATTTACATTAAGTGTAGCTCTTAGCTTACCAAATGTACGTTGAATACGTCCAAAGGCAGAAAGGTTCTCATCCGCAAAACTAGAATTAAAAAAAGTACTTGTTGTTATTACGTTTTCAAAATTAGTTAAACCACGGATTTGATCTATATTTTTTGAATATGCCAATCTTGCAAAGATATTCGTGTAATTGAAGAGGTTAAAACTCGAATAAAACAAACTTAGATTATGAGACAACGCATTTTGTAATTCTGGCTCTCCAAATTGAATGCTATTGAAATTATTTAGCACTAATCCTTGTGCTAATCGAGTAACATCGGTAAACTGATTTCTCATATCATATCGAAACGTAAGGCTTTCATTTTTCTTAAACTGAATTCGAGTTTCGAAATCTGGTAATACTCTAAAAAAGTTTTCTTCAAAACGCTCTCCAAATTGTGTGTTTTTATTTCCATAGGAATGCATCGATACTCCAGGTGTGATAATAAACTTACCGGTTTTAAAACGATAATGTGCACCTAGATATACATCACTAAACGTATATTCTGTATCATTAGTAGCACGACCATTATTAAAGGTAGGAATAGGATCAAATACTGTATTCGTATCTAAAAATTGAAATAATCTGGAATCAAACTGTTGTTGACTAAAAATAGATCCTAAAGTAATATTCAGATTACTTTTTGCATTGATAATATAAAAATAGTCAAGTTTCGCATCTAACTGATTGGATTTAATTCTTCTATTTTGGCCTAAGTTATAATTCTGAAGACTGGTATCTAAACCCAAAGCTTCTGCAGTATTATCAAATGGATCACTAGCGTCTGGATCAGCATTATTAGTTGGATCATTAAGAAGTTGTGCATTATAAAAAGGATCTTCATCCCTTATAAGATGTTCTGCTTCTAAAGCGAAAATACTTTTTTCATTCAATGTGTAATAGTATTTCAAGCTTTGATTGATACTATAAGGTGTATTTTCTTCACTTTCTGTAGTAGTTCCTAAAACTGATGAAGTAAAATTTTGATTTTGTACATCTTTAGATATTCTCCCTAAAATATCGTAATCTATCTGATTGTTCACATTAGGTTTATAAGATGCGCTTAATTTAAGTAAGCCTTGATCTGATTTTTCCTGATTATTCTGTTCAGTGGATTCATCTGGGATACCTAAATCGACATCTGTATATTGATTAAAACTTAATTGCCTTGATGAAAGGTCACTTACATTAAAAATTGCAAATCCACTGATATCTAAAAGTTTATTTGGCGAATAGCTAAAATTAGCTGCTCCTAATTTATTTTCAATTTCAGTAGCATTGTTCTGACTTGTTAGAAATCCTAGGTCATTATTTCCTAAATCTATACTCGTTCCACTACTTCTACTCGGAGCTCTAAATCCTCCTCCAAAACCTCTGATATCTCTTCGAGATAATGCAACGTCTCCAGTATTATTAAAATCTCCRATAAAGTTGATACTATATTTAGGACTGTAATAAAACAATTTGGGTTGCACTAAATAAAGTCCTTCATCGGTAGATGCTCCTCCTCCAACGGTTACGTTACCAAACCAAAAACTCTCTTTTCCTTCTTTAAGTTTGATATTTAAAGCAACATTGTCTTGATTATTTGTAACTCCTCTTAACTGGCCTACTTCAGCGTAGTTTCTTAAGACTTGTATTTTATCAACTGCTTTAGAGGGAATATTTTTAGTAGCCACCTTAGTATCTCCATCGAAAAAATCTTTTCCATTGACCATCAATTTATTCACTACTTTTCCTTCAACTTCTACCTGTCCTTCTTCATTGATTTCTACTCCAGGTAAATTTTCTAATACATCCTCGAGCTTGCGTTCGGTTCCAGTATTAAAAGAGTCTGCATTGTAAATTAACGTATCACCTTTAACTGTTACGGGCATTTCGTAAGTAATCTGAACTTCATCCAGTGAATTACCCATTTTTAAAACAATATTTTTGATAATATCTTCTTCACCAACGGAAATGATCTCTTCATAATTTTCCATTCCCACATAACTGGCAGTAATTTTAAACTTAGTATTTTTTGTTAATTCTAATTTATATTTCCCATTAGCATCAGTGGTACCATACGCTTGTAAAATATTTGTTTCCTGATTAAAAGCAACGATATTCGCAAGTTCTAATGGATTACCAAGGCTATCTTTTACGGTTCCCTGAAGTTGAATTTGACATAAGGCGTTATATACCGTCAAGCAGCAAAATATAAGTGTAAAAAAAAGTCTCATGAATTTATATCAGTAAGGATCTAACAATTACTATTATCTTCCCGTTCTTCCAGGTCTTTGTCTACCTCTATTATTACGCATCTCCTGCATTTTGCCAGTAATGATCTCCTTGTATTCCTTTTTGGTAACAACTTTTCCTTTTGTAGCTGCTTTAATTGTTGATTTTTCCTCAGGATTCATCACTACTTTAAAGCAAAGCATTGTAGTTTTACCGACATTGACTTCTAGAATTAAGCCTGGTAATCCCCAATATTCAGATGGTCCCGAACTTACCGGTATATTTAGAGTATACCATGCTGTTACTTCGGTCATATTAACTTCTTCAGAATTCTCTTTATTGTTTGCAGCTCTTAATTCACTCCAAGAAAAATCATACCATGTAAGATCTGCGGTAGGTATATTCGCTGTTGCTTTATAGCAGGTATAACCACCAATTTGTTTTGTTTCGGCTCCCATTTTCCATTCGATGGATTGTAACTTATCTTTTACCAGAAAATTTTTTCCATAAAACTCTTGTTTTTGTACAAGCTCATTGGTTTTTATATTTTTATATTGTTCTCCTGGTGAGAAATTTTTACCCCAAGTATCTGTGGCTCCAGAAAGTACATCCACATCCAATTTTTCATCTTCCTTAAAAGTAGATGCTGCTTTATCAAAAGTTAGCACATATGTCTTTTCTAATCGATTCTTTAAACGGGCTGCTACCTGTTTCTTTTGTGCTTCACTAAGCCTTGCTCCCCACCTTCCCAACTCCATTGTAGATTTCGAGTAGTAGTATGCTTTACCTTGAAAATCTTGAGCTAATAGATTAAAAGAGAAGAAGATAAAAAAGAGAAATAGTAAGTAATTATTTGTAAAAGTTTTCATCCTGGATTAGTTTTGTTTAACGAATATATATAATTGTTAAACAAATAAAACAAGCTTTATTAAAACATTAACTAACAATATTGAATTTTATAATATAAATGTAGAAACGTAAGGTTAAGTAAAAACGAATGATGCTTATGAAATATGAAATACTAAACCTGGGCAAAATTAAAAAATCGAACCTGTTTTGAAGAAGGATTTGTAAAGGGCTTGTATAGGTTTTGAGGGAGATGTAGAATGGTTAAAATACATTCTGTAAAATTATTATTTGCCAAGCAAAATGTTTGCTGCTTGATAATAAAGTCTCCTAATTTTTATCAATACACTATATTTTTATAAATTGGATAAAAATAATTCCAAATGGAAAAACACTACACTTTTAAATGGAAAAAAATTGTTACTCTGTTTATGATTCTATTTTCCTGGGTTTCTACTCAGGCGCATGACTATTGTAGTCCTATAGCTAGAATTTATAATGCGTCGGCAGAAGTAAATAATTTAGATCATATTTCTTCCAATCCTATTTGCAGTAGTACTTCAGTGGCTTTAAGTACTCCTGCCCTTACTTCTCCTCCTTCCAATTTCTCTACTGCTAATGATATTTTTGTAGATTTTATATTACCCTTAGATGCAATGCCAGGAAGCGTAATGTTAACATTTATAGGTTCAATGACAGTCGTTGTCACCTTTGATAACACCTTTGAAAATGCAGGACAACACAGTACAACTCTTGATGGTTCTAATATCATAAACAGTCCTTCTGTTGCATCTAGTAGTTCTTCTTTTTTGCCAGATGGCATCTATTCTGTCCAAATAGGGTATTTAGATACAACAGGGAATGCTTTTCTTAGTGATATCAATACTAATATTACTTATGATTCCGTTACATTACCTCCAGTACTTATCAGTCCTTTGGATAATGCTTCGACGACACCAGGTAGTTCTCTAATAGACTTACAATTTACACTTCCTGAACAACCATTTGCAGGAACTGTTAAAGTAACATTTACTGATGCCAGTAATAATGATACTGTTTTACTACTATCGGATGCAACTTCCTTTAATGCAAACATTGACGGGTTAAATTTTGCATCAACTCCAGAAATTCTTGCCGCTAGCTCAAACAGTTTAGCAGATGGTATTTACGATATAACCCTAGAATATCAAGATTCCCTTGGTAATCCAGCAGCTACGGATACAGCTACAGGATTCTCATTTGGCGATGTTGTTACTTTACCTCCAGTACTTATCAGTCCTGTGGATAACGCTTCAACTACGCCACCAGGTAGTTCTCTAATAGACTTACAATTTACACTTCCTGAAACACCGCTTGCAGGAACAGTTAAAGTAACATTTACTGATGCAAGTAATAATGATACTGTTCTAACTTTTTCTGACATAACTTCTTTTAATGGAACCATTGACGGATTAAATTTTGCATCAACTCCGGAAATTATTATCGCTAGTTCAAACAGTTTAGTAGATGGTATTTACGATATAACCCTAGAATATCAAGATTCCCTTGGTAATCCAATAGCTACCGATACAGCTACAGGATTCTCCTTTGGAGATGTTGTTACTTTACCTCCAGTACTTATCAGTCCTTCGGATAATGCTTCAACGACATCGAGTAGTTCCCTAATTGACTTACAATTTACAATTCCAGAAACACCGCTTACGGGGACAGTTAAAGTAACATTTACCGATGCAAGTAATAATGATACTGTTCTAACTTTTTCTGACATAACTTCTTTCAGCGGAAACATTGATGGGTTAAATTTTGCATCAACTCCAGAAATTATTACAGCTAGCTCAAACAGTTTAGCAGATGGTATTTACGATATAACCCTGGAATATCAAGATTCCCTTGGTAATCCAGTAGCTACGGATACAGCTACAGGATTCTCATTTGGCGATGTTATTACTTTACCGCCAGTACTTATCAGTCCTGTCGATAACTCTTCAACGACACCAGGTAGTTCTCTAATAGACTTACAATTTACTCTTCCTGAAACATCACTTGCAGGAACAGTTAAAGTAACATTTACTGATGCAAGTAATAATGATACTGTTCTAACTTTTTCTGACATAACTTCTTTTAGCGGAAATATTGACGGCTTAAATTTTGCATCTACTCCAGAAATTATTACAGCTAGCTCAAACAGTTTAGCAGATGGTATTTACGATATAACTCTAGAATATCAAGACTCCCTTGGTAACCCAATAGCTACCGATACAGCTACGGGGTTCTCCTTTGACACCACTACTTTATCCACTAACACATTTCAATATAATAATTTCGCTATTTTTCCAAACCCTACTTCCTCAAAAATAGTTATCAGTACAAAAGAAAATATAAAAAACATTTCACTTATTTCCAGTCTAGGATCACAATTCCATGTCAAAATAGAACATACCATTAATGAAAAATATTCTGTAGATATGAGTAATTTAAGTAATGGATTGTACTTTATGGTTATAGAAACTGAATCAACATATTATACCGAGAGAATAATCAAAAAATAAATATAATTTGTATTTAATTAAAAAGCAGAATGGTTAAGACACGTTCTGAAACAAGGTGCATAAAAACATAGCTGCTAAGTGTTCAATTTAAAGATTGATACTTTCTCATAAACAACGTTAAATATTAATTTGGCTTTTAAAAAGAACGAAACTAAAAACAAAATATATAAAAATTCCGCTCTGCCTTAACCCGAAAAGTTAGTGTCCTTTTAAACGCTACTTCTCATATACAGAACGATATCTTTAATAAAAATATTTAACAAAAAGTATAACTAATAACCTCGACTATTGAAGAAAATCATAAGGTATTAGAACAAAAATTTAGTGTTTCGTTTAAAACACCAAACTAAATACGGTTCCTTCATCCTCTTTACTATTTACAAGGATTTTTCCTTTGTGTAACAACATAATTTGCTTGCATAAACTAAGACCTATACCACTTCCGGTAGATTTACTAGTAAAAAATGGAATAAAAATACTCTCCATAATATCCTGTGGAATTCCAGCTCCATTATCATAAACCTTAATAACAATATCTCTATTAGGTTTTTGTTCTGCAATCACTCGAATTTGTGGATGTTCGCGATGTTTACAAGCATCAACGGCATTTACGATCAGGTTAATTAATACCTGTTCTATCAGAGAGCTATCAATATTCAACTCTAGTTTAGGTGGAGTTATTTTAAAATCTATATGGATATTCTTCACATCCAATGAAGGTTGCATCAACAATTTTATGGTATCAAAAAGCTCTGAAACTTTCTTCTTTTCAAGATTCAAATGAGTGACTTTATTCAAACTACGATACGTTCTTGCAAACTTTAATAAACCTTCACTCCTATTCTGGATTGTTTTAATACCTGCATGAATATCCTCTAATTCTAAAGGATATTCTTCTGGATTATCTAACGTTAATTGCAAATGTGTTTGTAAGGTATCTGCCAAAGAAGAAATTGGAGCAATGGAGTTCATGATTTCATGTGTCATTACACTCAATAACTTTTTCCAGGCTTCAGATTCATTTCGATTTAAGGTATCATCGATATTTTGCAATACAATCAATTTAAATGGATCATCTTTTACCTGAAAGACTGTGTCCGAAATCAATACTTTTATTTTCTCATTTTGTACGGCAATAGAGATCGAATTTGGTTCTCGATGATACGTTTCAAAAATTGCATCATACAATTCAGGCTTTCTTCCTTCTACAAAACGAATATTTTTAAAAGAAGGAAAATCTAATGTCTCCCTAAATGAATCATTAGACCATAAGACATCACCTGTATCTAAATTATAAGCAATAATACCTATATCTACCATTTCTAGTATTTTTTGTAGATATACATATTGTGCTTCATTTTTGGAATTTATTTCCTTAATTGTTCGGTTTACTTCATTGAAACCTCTATATAAAAATCTAATATCCTTCGGACCTCTATCTTCTGGAAACCAACGTGAAAAATCCCTATACTTAACTGCTTCAAAAAAATCGTCCATTACCATAAAACGACGCTTAACAAAAGTGTATGTCGTATAGGCAAAATATATAATCACAAAACTTAATAAGGTAGCGACACTAGTATATTCATCATATATAGCATAAACCAACCCTAGTATGAGCCCTACTAGAATTAAGATTCTAAAGAACAGTCTGGTAATGTAACCGTTATAATTCATACTTATCTAACCTTCGATATAACGCTGCTCTTGTGATTCCTAATTCTTTAGCGGATTTAGAAACATTACCTTTATTTTTTTCAAGGACCGTAAGAATTGCATTTTTTTCAATACTATCCAAATTCATTGTAGTTGATGTAGCTGTTTTGCTAGTTTGTCTTTCTATGGAAGAAAAAACTAAATCCTCAGGTTTTAAAACATTTCCATCAGTCATTATAACCGCTCTTTCCAAAACATATTGTAACTCTCTTACATTACCCGGAAAATCATGTTTTTTTAGTTTAGATATAAATCCAGTATCTAACGTAAACTGACTCTTGTTATATTTTTCGGCATATACCCCAATAAAATGTTTTGCTAATAGCGTAATATCAGTTCCTCTATCTCTTAAGGGTGGCATCATAATATCTACCGTATTTATACGGTAAATTAAATCTTTTCTAAACTTTTGTTCATTGGCAAGCACATCAGGCTCTAGATTAGTAGCACAAATCAATCGAATATCTATCGGTATTTCTTGATTAGATCCCAAAGGAGTTACCAGTCTGTTCTGTAATACAGTTAATAAACGTACCTGTTGCCCTAATGTGATATTTCCGATTTCATCTAAAAACAACGTACCTCCATTTGCCGCTTCAAATCGTCCAGTTCTATCTTCTTTAGCATCTGTAAAAGCTCCTTTTTTATATCCGAATAATTCACTTTCAAAAAGAGAAGATGTTAGCGCTCCAACATCTACTTTTACAAAAGGTTTATCTTTTCTATTAGAATTATCATGTAAAGCTCTAGCTATTAAATCTTTCCCAGTACCATTTTCCCCTAAAATTAGCACATTTGCATCTGTAGGCGCAACTTTTTTAAGCTTTAGGAAAACATCCTTTATAGCATCACTTTCACCAATTATTGTATTGGTGGAAATAGTTTGTGGATTTTTATTTGTAGCATTTGATTTTCGTGCCTTTAAGAGTGTGCTAATGGTATTTATTATTTTTTCATTTTTCCAAGGTTTTACCAGAAAATCCGAAGCTCCTTCCTTTAAGGCTCTAATTGCCAAATCTATATCTGCATATGCTGTAATTAGTACCACATCAGTCTGCGGTTTAAGCTTTTTGATCTTATTTAGCCAGAAAATACCCTCATTACCAGTATTCACAAGACCATTAAAATTCATATCCAAAATAATAAGGTCAAAGCTCTTTTTGTCAATTTGAGCACCAATATTACTTGGATTCTTTTCGATAACTACCTCTTTTACCAAAGGCTTTAATAAAAGACGTAATGCAGTTAATACGTCTACATCATCGTCTATAACTAAAATTGTAGCTTGCTTTAATATCATCGATACAATATTACAATATTATCCTAATCTCGTAAAAATTATAAAAACAAAAAATTTTGGGATTGTTAAATGTACTATTTCCGAACATAAAGTGTATCAAAACCGAACACTTTTATTTTTACAAAAAAACCTTAGACTCTGATAATCAGTTAATTATTTTTTTGGCATCATCTTGAATATGTAAAGATTGTAATTAAAAAACCAATCATGGACGTTCCAATTCAAAAAAAGAAATTTTCTAAATCACGTATAACGATGCTAATAGGTGGTTTACTTGTTTTAGCATTAATCATCTTTGTTTTCACTCAATCTATGGGTGGCTCTAAACTTAATGTTGAAAAGGAGCGTATCGCTATTAGTACTATTAAAAAAGATGTTTTTCAAGAAAACATCCCAGTAAATGGAATAGTCTTACCAATTACTACTATTTATCTAGATGCATTAGAAGGAGGAAGAGTTGAAGAAAAATATGTTGAAGATGGAGCAATCATGAAGAAAGGAGAGCCTATCTTACGATTATCTAATACTGATTTAGAACTAAGTCTTATCAATCAAGAAACATCAGTTTATAATCTACTTACCCAAATGCAAATTTCTCAAAATGCAGCTAGGCAAAATACGATTAATCGTCGTAATCAATTTACCGATGTAGAAAATAGTCTTATTGAAGCAAAACGTGTATATGAGTTAAACAAAAGACTATATGATAAAGGAGCTGTAGGACGACAAGAATATGAATCTTCTGAGAACAATTACAAATATCAGCAAGAACGAATGCAGTTAGCCAAACAAGTATTAAGTCAGGATTCTATCTCCACTAAATTAGAATTAAATCAGGCACAAAGTTCTTATACTAGAACGCAAAATGCCTTAGAATTAATGCGAAAAAAAGTTGGAGATCTTGTCGTACGTGCCCCTGTAGATGGCCAGTTGACTTCATTGGATGCCGAAATTGGACAATCTAAAAATAAAGGGGAGCGATTAGGTCAGATCGATGTACTTAGCGGTTTTAAAGTTCGTGTAGACATTGACGAACATTATATTTCGAGGATCTATAACGGTCAAAAAGGAACCTTCAGTTTTAATAATCAAGCATACACACTGGTAATCAAGAAAGTATTCACGCAAGTAAATAATGGACGTTTTCAGGTAGACATGCAATTTGAAGGTGATGTTCCAGAAGGAATTAGAAGAGGACAAAACCTACAAATCCGAGTAGCTCTTAGTGCAGAAAAACAAGCTCTTTTAATCCCAAAAGGAGGATTTTTCCAAAAAACCGGTGGAAACTGGGTGTATAAAATAAGTGAAAATGGAAACTCTGCTTATAAAGTAGCCATAAGCTTAGGAAGTCAAAATACCGAATATTATGAAATTATCGATGGATTACTTCCAGGAGATAAAGTAGTAACCTCTAGCTACGACAGTTTTGGAGATACTGAGGAATTAATTTTAAAGTAAAAGCAATCAATTAAAAAAAATCGAGCGAAATGATACAAATAACTGACTTAGAAAAGTTTTACAGAACTGAAGAAGTACAAACTATCGCATTAAACAAATTATCTTTTGAAGTAAAAGAAGGTGAGTTTGTAGCGATTATGGGTCCCTCTGGATGTGGTAAATCCACCTTATTAAATATCCTCGGATTACTGGATGATCCAGATGGAGGAAGTTTTAAATTTAATGGTGAAGAAGTTTCTGGTTACAATGAGCGTAAACGTTCTGATCTACGAAAGCACAATGTAGGATTTGTTTTTCAAAGTTTTAATTTAATAGACGAGTTGACTGTTTTTGAAAACGTAGAACTACCTCTCATTTATACTGGTGTAAAGCCTGCGGAACGTAAAAAACGCGTGGAAGAAGTGTTGGAAAAAATGCAAATCATGCACAGACGTAATCACTTTCCTCAGCAATTATCAGGTGGTCAACAACAAAGAGTAGCGGTTGCCAGAGCAGTTGTTAATAATCCTAAACTTATCCTTGCAGATGAGCCTACAGGAAATCTTGATAGTACTAATGGTAATGAAGTTATGGATTTATTAATAGAACTTAATGAAGGAGGAACTACCATTATTATGGTTACTCATAGTGAACATGACGCAAAATATAGCCATCGAATTATAAGAATGTTAGACGGACAAAAAGTTACCGAAAATGTATTAGTGTAAAGGTCATTCATCAAATCATCAAAAAACAAACAATTACTAATTATCAAAAAATGAAACTAATAATAGCATTGATCATATCAACATTTTTCTTCTCATTAAAAAGTGAAGCACAACAAAAAAGCACTGCTCAAATAAGAGAATATAATTGTGTAGATAAAGAACTGTACGATACTATTATTAAAATGGATAATGAGTTTTTTGATGCATACAATAATTGTGATTTAAAAAAACAGGCAGATATCTATAGTGATGATATCGAATTTTTTCATGATAAAGGTGGATTATCCACTTCTAAGGAAGCGATAATAAATAGTACGGAAAAAAATATCTGTGGAAAAGTAACAAGAACTTTAATAAAAGAAAGTGTAGAAGTCTACCCAATTAAAGACTATGGAGCCGTACAAATAGGTTTTCATAAATTCTATAATAACCAAGAGCCGGAAGCAGAATCAATCCCTGTAAAATTCATCCTTATATGGCATAATCAAAATGGTAAATGGAAAATTAAAAAAGTAGTTAGCCTACATTCATAAAATCATCAAAAAACGAGCAATCATGATTAAGAATTATTTTAAAATAGCGTGGAGAAACCTTTTAAAGAACAAGGTGTATTCTTTCATAAACATATCTGGCTTAGCGATCGGAATGGCAGCTACTATACTTATAGGGCTTTGGATATATGATGAGCTAAATCAGGACCGCCATTTCGAGAACTATGATACTATTGCTCAGGTATTTCAACACGAGTCTGCTAACGACATTGTCGATACAGGCCCTGCTATACCAAGACCTCTTGAATTTGCTTTAAGAGAAGAATACAACGATAATTTTAAGCATATCATCATGTCTTCCTGGGAACAGCCAAGATATATCCGTTATGGAAATACCAATATCAATAGACAAGGATATGCCATGCAAGAAGGAGCTCCAGAAATGCTAAACTTAGAAATCATCGCTGGTATTAGAGATGGTCTTAAAGAAAAAAATTCAATCATGTTATCCGAATCTTGTGCTGAAGCATTATTTGGGAAAGAGACAGCGCTAGAAAAAGTTGTTAAAATTAATAATCGTGATGATTTGGTAATCACTGCAGTGTTTAAAGATAATCCAGAAAGCACTTCGTTTAAAGATATGGATTATTTAGTGCCTTGGAAATACTACATCACCACACAGCCATGGCTGGAGAGAGCAAAAACTTCTTGGGGAAATAACTCCTTTCAAATGTTTGTACAGATTAACGATAATACAACAATGGAAAGTGTTACCGCTAAAATTATTGATGTAAAGAAAAATGCTTCTCCAGATGAAGCAGAATTTAATCCTCAGATATTTTTGCTTCCAATGAAAGATTGGTACTTGCGAAGTGACTTCGAGAATGGAGTTCAAACTGGTGGGCGTATTGAAAATGTTTGGTTATTTGGTATTATTGGGATATTCATTCTACTACTTGCTTGTATCAATTTCGTAAATCTAAGTACCGCTCGTTCCGAAAAAAGAGCAACAGAAGTAGGAATTAGAAAATCCATTGGTTCTCAACGAGGACAACTTATATTTCAATTTTTAAGCGAATCTTTCTTAATCGTTTTACTTTCATTCGTAGTGGCTATTTCCATTGTATTAATTAGTCTTAGTGGTTTTAATAACCTAGCCAGTAAAACCATTGTTTTTCCATGGGCAAATCCAATTTTCTGGATAATATCTATTTTATTTATCCTAGTTACTGCCTTTTTATCTGGAAGCTATCCTGCTTTGTATTTATCATCATTCAACCCAGTCAAAGTATTGAAAGGTACTTTTAAAGCTGGTCGTTTTGCAGCACTTCCAAGAAAAGTATTAGTGGTCACTCAGTTCACAGTATCTATAGCATTGATAATAGGTACTTTGATTGTTATGAATCAAATCCAGCATAGTAAAAATAGACCTACAGGATACAATAAAGAAGGATTGATTCAAATGCCTGTAATGAGCACCGAATTTATTGGAAAAGCTGATGTAATGAGGGATCAATTCATTGCTTCTGGTGGAGCTATTGAAATGGCAACTACCAGCAGTCCTACTACCGATGTTTGGTCTAATAGATCTGGCTATACTTGGGAAGGTAAACCCGTAGGTTTTCAGGAAGATCTAGCACATACAAGTGTTTCTTATGAATTTGTAGAAACGTTGGGAGCAAAAATTATCGAAGGAAGAGGTTTCTCCAGGGATTTTCCAACAGACTCTTTAGGTGTTATTCTGAATAAAACTGCTGTAGAATATATGGGAATTAAAGATCCAATTGGAAAACTAATAAGAGATTCTGATATTGACGATCCAACTCCTGAACCACCACTTAAAATCGTAGGTGTTATTGATGATATCATCATGCAATCTCCGTACACTCCAGTAAAACAATCGATGTATGTTTTTGATAGATATGGAAATGTATCCTTCTATAATTTAAGATTAAATCCCAAAAACAGTATTAGTGAAAACCTAAGATTTATCGAAAGAGTATTTAAAAAGAATTTCCCTAATGTGCCTTTTGATTACCAATTTATAGATCAGGAATATGCGAAAAAATTCCGAGCTGAAGAAAGAGTTGCTAGTCTCTCCAAAGTCTTTACAGTATTGGCTATTTTCATCAGCTTATTGGGATTATTTGGACTTGCTTCATTTGTAGCAGAGCAAAGAACTAAAGAAATAGGTATTCGCAAAATATTAGGTGCCTCAATTACACATTTATGGATGCAACTATCTAAGGATTTCATTACCTTAATTATTATCGCTCTTATTGTCGCAACACCATTAGCCTATTATTTTATGAGTCAATGGTTACAAAAGTTTCCGTATCGTATTAATATATCTTATTCCACATTCTTAATTGCAGGATTGGGTGCATTGCTCATCACAATCATTACAGTTAGTATTCAGGCAATACGAACTGCAACCACAAATCCTGCTAATTCATTAAGAACAGAATAAATCATCAACCTGTCCGCCTTAAGTGGATCAAAAAACGAACAGTAATGTTTAGAAATTATCTGAAAATATCGCTAAGAAACTTACAAAAAAACAAGACACTTTCTCTGTTAAACCTTATTGGTTTAAGCATAGGAATATCTAGTGTATTAACACTCTTGTTTTCGGTATACGCCTATTATAATGCTGATAGTCCAATACCAAATAAAGAGAACATTGTTTATACAAAAACGGTTTTAACAGACGGTAATGATTATAATGAAGTACCATACCCATTACTAGATCGCGTGTTAAATAGCTCTCCAGATGTTCTTGCAGGAACACATTTGCACAGTTGGAACAATATGTGGTTAGCATCCGATGGAAAGGATTTTCAAAATAATACAAGTTATGCTGATCCTGAGTTTTTTGAGGTATTCGATCTTCCTTTGAAGTATGGGAATAAAACAACAGCTTTAAAAGAAAAATATTCTATAGTACTTACAGATAAAGTAAGTAAACAAGTTTTTGGAGACATTAATCCCGTTGGTAAAACCATAGTTGGGGCAGATACACTCAACTTAAAAGTTACAGGAGTTTTTGAGCCTATTAGTCCTTATTCTTCCTTTAGATTTGAAGTTTTACTTCCTAATACGCTACTTGAAACAAATCCTTCTTTTATCGCTCAGAATACTTGGGGAAATAGTTTTTCTCCTACCTACTTCAAAGTGAGACCTAATAGTGATCTAACAAAACTTAAAAGTAGTATAACAGAATTGATTATTGGAAATCGCACAGATGGAAGTTCGATTGCAGAAATGAAGATAATACCATTCGCTGATATGAGAACAGATGCTATTCCTGTTGTCGATATTATTATCACAAGTTCCATTGCAGCAGCATTGTTTATTTTACTAATCATACTGGTTAACCTTCTGAATCTGAACGCTTCTACTATGCTAGGTCGTACCAAAACAATTGCTGTGAGAAAAGTACTAGGAAGTGATAAAAAAGGTCTCATTATTCAATATTGTATAGAAAATGGCATTCTGGTTTTTGTATCTATCCTTTTATCTATGTTACTTTTCTTAACTGTAAACTTGCCTAGATTTAATGATACATTTGGTCCAGAGTTTGGAAGAATTTCTTTTAATATACTTGAAGATTATCCAGTTATTCTAGGAATTATTTTGATTGGAATTTTTGCAACATTAGTAGTATCAATATTACCTAGTCTTCGCTTTGTAAAAATTCCTGTTACATTAGGTATTAAAGGAAAAATCCAACAGGTAAAAAGTAACTTTTTGTTACGCAACTCATTTATAATTCTTCAATTCACTATTGCTATTCTGTGTATAAGTGTTGCTATTATACTTAACCGACAGATTGGTTTTATGAAAAATGCGGATTTAGGTTTTGAGCGTTCTAATGTTTTAGTCGGGAATATAGATTTAGATTATAAAAATTTTGATGTCGCCCAATCTAAATTTAATGCACTTTTAAATGAATTAGAGTCCAATCCTTATGTAAATAGTATTTCGACAAGTCAGGCAGTACCATCAGAGTATTATTTTAACTATACTACCTATTATGATAAGGCAAATAATAGGGATGTACGAATCCGAAGGTCCTATGCAGATGATTCCTATTTTAAAACATTAGGTATTCCAATCACTAAGGGACGTAATTTTAACAAAAACCTAGATCAAGCTGACGAATATCCCGTCATTATAAATGAAGCAGCCCTAAAAGCTTTTGGGTGGAAAACAATCGATGGAAAAACACTTGGTTCTAAAGGAGAAAATGTAATAAAACAACCTATAGTAGGTGTTGTAAAAGATTTTCATTATCAAGATTTACAAAATGCCATTGAACCTTTGGTTCATATTTATAGAGATCGCACAACATTAGATAAGCATAGGTTTTTAACGGTACGTGTGCAAGAAGGTCATGAAACTAGTATTGAGAAAATGATTACTACGGCTTTTGAGAGTATTCCATCAAGAAAAAGATATGTACAATCAAGATTAACGGATAAAGTTAGTGGTCAATACTTATTAATTGAAGGAATTCTACAGTCCGTAAGTATTACCGCAATTCTTGCAATTTTTATTTCCTGCTTAGGTCTTTTTGGACTCATTTCTTTTTCAGCAAAAAGAAGAGTAAAAGAAATTGGGGTTCGCAAAGTATTAGGTGCTGGAGTAACAAAGATAGTAATCTTGCTATCTAAAGATTATATCTATTTAGTAGGTATTGCAGCGCTTATTGCATTTCCAATTGCATGGTACGCGATGAATTCGTGGCTAGATGGTTTTGCCTATAGTATATCAATTAAGTGGTGGATGTTTGGTTTAGCAGCCCTTATTGCAGTATTCATTACTTCATTTACATTAGGACTAAGAGCCATTAAATCTGCTATCGCTAATCCAATAAAATCATTAAGAACGGAATAAAGCATCAACCTGTCCGCCTTAGGTGGATCAAAAAACGAACAGTAAAACCACAATCATGATTAGGAATTATTTTAAAATAGCGTGGAGAAACATCAAAAAACAAAAGATATTTTCTCTTATTAATGTGATTGGACTTACCATAGGCCTAAGTGTATCATTTCTTATCGGTCTTATGGTGTATTATGACTATACCTTTGACACTTTTCACAAAGACGGAGACCGGATCTATAGAGTCGTTTCAGATTTCAATAGTCCTGAAGGAATGTTTCACAATTCTGGTGTAACTGTGGCATTAGAGGATGCCATACAAAATAATTCTAATTTCGAAGTGGTGAGTGGTTTTTATATTGAAAGGCCCACAAATGTTGAAAACAAAGAAAATGATATTAAACTAAAATGGCCAAAGCATGTCATTTTTACGGATCCCGATTATTTCGACATTTTCGAATATAACTTTCTAGCAGGAAACAAAAATTCAGCTTTAGCAGATCCTAACAATGTGGTTCTAACAAAAAACAGAGCTGCCAACTATTTTCCAGACTTATTACCACACGAGATCGTAGGAAAAACATTAGTTTATAATGATTCTTTAAACGTCAAAGTTACCGCTATTGTAGAAAAATTTAAGGAACGTACAGATTTTATTTTTGAAGAGTTTATCTCTGGCCCTACCCTTTTAAAAACTCGGTTAAGAGGTAACTTTATCAATAAAAACTGGAATTCTACAGATTCTAATTCTCAACTGATTGTAAAGGTAAGTTCACAAGCCAATTTTGATAAAATTCAGGAAGAATTTAATGTCTTAGCTGATGAGCATTTAGATGAATATTCTCGTAATCATGGACAGTCAAGAAAATTTAAACTACAACCACTTAATGATATACATTTCAATAACAAATATGGAATTTTCGATTGGGAACAAGGTAGAGCTAGTAAGCCATTACTTCGAAACCTTGCATTAGTTGCCTTATTTCTTTTGTTGTTAGGTTGTATCAACTTTATCAACCTTAATACAGCCCAAGCTACTAGACGTGCAAAAGAAATTGGAATTAGAAAAACATTAGGAAGTTCCAGAAAACAATTAATAGGACAGTTCATGGGAGAAACGTTCTTACTAGTTGTTTTTTCCGCTTTATTATCATTGGTATTATCAAAATGGTTAATCAACCTTTTTTCAGACTTCATCGCAGAAGGTGTAGAATTTCAATTATTCAGTGATCCTATAATAATTATTAGCATTATAGTTTTATTAATAGTAATTACATTACTATCTGGTTTTTATCCTGCACTGATATTATCTAAGTTCAATACTATAACTGTATTAAAAAATAATTTAGCCGTTGGAGAAAGCAAAGTAGCGCTTAGAAAATTCCTTACCATTTTTCAGTTTACAATAGCACAAGTCTTTATCATAGGTACTTTGTTGGTAGGTAAACAAATTAATTTCTTATTAAATAAAGATATGGGGTTCAAAACGGATGCTGTGGTATCTGTTTACAGTCCAAGAGCCGAAAGACAACTTGATAAAAAAGAACAGTACCTTCAAAAATTAAAAAGCATTCCGCAGATTAAACAACTCAGTTTAGGAGGNGCTCCACCAGCCTCGTTCTCTTCTAATACCACGACTACAACTTATGACAATGGAGAACGTGAAATACAATCAGATTTACAGTTTATTTTTGGAGATATCGATTATCCAAAACTGTTTGAACTGGATTTACTTGCAGGAAGAGTACATAGAAATGATACGATCAAAGAATTAGTGATCAATGAAGCTGCAAGAAAAGTGTACGGGTTTCAAACACCAGAAGAAGCTATTGGTAAACTTATTGATTTTGGAGACTACAAAGCCCCGGTTGTTGGTGTGATGAGCGACTTCTATCAACGTTCATTAAAAACAGAAATTCGCCCAATGGCATTGAGAGGCGATTGGGACAGACCAACATTTAGTAGATTTCAAGCTATACATATCGCTTTCCACAATACAAATCCTGAAGATTTACAAGCTACTTTATCCAAAATTGAATCCGCCTATGGCGAAATATACACAGATAAAGAAGATTATCGAATAAATTTTATGGATGAAACAGTTGCTAAATTTTACAAAAGGGAACAGAAAGTTTCAAAGTTATTGAATTGGGCAACAGGATTATCCATCCTTATAAGTTGTTTAGGTCTTCTAGGACTAGTCATCTATACAACCAATAGAAGAACTAAAGAAATTGGAGTTCGCAAAGTTCTAGGAGCCTCATTATTACAAATCAATACTTTATTATGCAAAGAATTCATCATTCTGGTAGGAATCGCTTTTATAGTTGCATCTCCAATCGCATGGTACGGAACAAATTCTTGGCTACAAGATTTTGCTTATAGAACCAATATCAGTTTCTGGGTTTTCTTAATAAGTGGATTCTTAATGATGCTTTTTGCTTTACTGGTAATCGGGGTCAAGACCTTTCAGGCAGCTAGTGTTAATCCAGTAAATTCATTACGAACCGAATAAATCATCATCAATCAATAAACTAACAATCATGTTCAGAAATTATTTCAAAATAGCTTGGAGAAGTCTTCAAAAAAACAAATTACAAACGACTATCAATCTTCTTGGACTAACAATAGGAACTGTATGTTGTTTGAGCATCTTATTATATGTGTTTGCCCAGTTAGGTTATGATGATCATCATGAAGATGCAGAAGCTTTATATAGAGTAAGAACAATTATTGATGACCCTAGTTCTACACAATTCAATGCAGCATCTAGTGGACCGCCAATTGGTTTTGCAATGAAAGAAGACTTTCCTGAAGTTATTGAAGCGACTCGATTGGTTTATATGGGTGAAGGTACCGAAGAACTTATCAGAGCAGGTGATACTAATGAAGGGTTTTACGAGCCAAGAGGATATTTAGCAGATGCAACAGTGTTTAATATATTTACTTTCAAATTTTTAGAAGGAAATCCTGATACTGCCCTAGTTGAACCAAATACGGTAGTAATATCGGCTACATTAGCCCAAAAATTATTTGGTAATGTTCCGGCAATTAACAAAACAATTTTATCCGGTAGTGGAGAACAACAATTATCGTTAAAAGTTACTGGTGTTTTTGATGATAGTAATCCCGAAAAATCACACATAAATCCTAATTACCTCGTTACAATGAATACTCCTGGTCTTGGAGAATTTGTGAGAACTGTACAGAATTTTGCAACACAGAACTTCGTTTACACTTATGTAAAATTAAACACTGCTGACAACGCTTCAATAGTACAGGATAAACTTCCTGCATTTTTAGATGCGAGAGGTGCTAAAGATTTTGCTAAGTTAAATTTCACAAAACAGCTCTTTCTACAAAAAGTAAGTGATATACATCTACATTCTAAAGGAATATCTCGACAAATTGGTCCTATATCTGATATTAGTTATTTATATCTTTTAATCACATTGGCTTTATTTATTCAATTGGTAGCATGTATAAATTTCATTAATCTTAGTACAGCTAGAGCTAATAAGAGAGCTAAAGAAATTGGAGTTCGTAAAACCATTGGAGCAGATAAAAAATCACTTATTGGTCAGTTCCTGGGAGAATCTATCCTACTCTCCTTATTTGCAACGTTAATCAGCATTCCGGTAACTTCTATTCTTTTACCTGTAATCAATATGCTAACTCAAGGAAATGTTAGCTATATAGACATTTTAGATTGGAGAGTTTTATCAGCCTTACTGTTAGTAGGTGCTCTAACAGGTTTTATCGCCGGAATTTATCCTGCACTCATTTTATCATCCGTAAAACCAACACGTGTTTTAAAAGGATCTGTAGCATCTAATCCAAAAGGAACATTACTACGTAAAGGTTTGGTTGTTTTTCAATTCGTCATATCTATTGGATTAATCGCTACCGTATACATTATTACAGAACAAGTTCGATTTGTTCAAAATAAAGATATGGGATATGAAAGTGATAATCTTATTGCTGTACGTTTAGGAACTCAGGAAGCTTTTGCCCAATATCAAACTTTGAAAACCAATATGAGTACAGTTTCAGGCGTAAAGTCCGTTTCAGGATGTAATATTTTCCCATCTCAATTATTACGAAGTGATGTTGGTGCTTATTTACCAAACGGAGACCCTACAAAACCAAAACTAGTAAAAGTAAATGGTATACAAGCGGATTATCTACAAACAACAAAAACCAAACTATTAAGAGGTCGTGCTGTGAAAAGACAAGATACTTCTCAGGTTTTGGTTAATAAAGCTACTATAGATGCTTTTAATATAAAATTGGACGATGCAATTGGACAAAAAATTCTGTTCTCAACGGGTGGAGATGTTACTACAGTAGAAGTAGTTGGTGTCACAGAAGATTTTCATTTTGCAACCCTGAAAGAAGAAATTGAACCATTATTAATGTTTGTGGACACTACTCCAGAATGGTTATTAATAAAAACAGAAACTTCCAATTTTGAAACGATTCTAAGTCAACTAAAAATAGCCTGGAAAGAAGTCAATAAAACAACTCCTTTTGTCTATAATTTTGTAGATAAAGAAACGGAAAAATTAATTTCGGAAGAAAAACGTCTTGCTAATATTTCAGTTGCTTTTACCACTTTGGCAATATTAATAAGCTGTTTAGGATTATTTGGTTTGATTTCCTTTATGGCAGAACAAAAGAAAAAAGAAATTGGAATTCGAAAAGTTCTTGGAGCTAGTGTTAGTACTGTTATGAGAATGCTAACCAAAGACTTTTTCATCCTAATAACAATAGCTTTATTTATTGCCACTCCCTTAGCCTATTACATAATGGAGAATTGGCTACAAGACTATACATACAGAATATCAATAAGCTGGTGGATTTTTCTATTAGCAGGTGTTATCACAATGGCAATTACCTTTTTAACAGTAAGTATTGAAGCTCTAAAAGCTGCTACTGCCAATCCTGTAAACTCATTACGAACCGAATAAATCATCAATCAACAACAAACGGTAAACTAACAATCATGATCAGAAATTATTTTAAAATAGCCTTTCGCAATCTTTGGAAGAATAGAATTTTTACTTCTTTCAATATTGTAGGACTCACGCTGGCATTTGGTGTAGCTTTATTGTTAACCATATATGCTGTTTTCGAATTATCATTCGATCGTTTTCACAAAAACGGGGATCAATTGTATATGGTATACACAGAAGAAAGTACACCTAATGGCATAGAAGCTAATATTTCTAAATCAGAACCTTTTGCTGCTACCTTACAAAAAGAGTTGACAGGAGTAGAAAAAATAACACGTCGTATCGGTGCAAACCTACTATTAAGTTATGAAGATAAAGAGTTGGGTATGAGTGGAAACTTTGTCGATCCTGATTTCTTTGACATTTTTAATTTCACTATCATTAAAGGTGATACACAAAATCCAATTACTTCAGAATCTTCTATTGCCATTACAGAAATGACAGCCAAACGAATATTTGGCGATAAAAATCCTATCGGACAAACAGTTAAAATTCTTAGAGATGGAGAACAAGTTCCATTTATAGTCAATGCCATTGTCGAGGATTTTCCAAATACCAGTTCAATAGGTTTTGATATCATATTAAACTTCAAAAGTCAAGGAAAGCATGCTTATACTAGAACTATTGGACGATGGGATATCGAAAATCATGAGGTATATATGAAATTAGCGAAAAGTATTACTCCAGAGCAATTCGAAAACAGCACTAAAGATTTTACCAAATTACATTATAAAGATGCTATTGAAAATGCTAAAAGAGATGGGATACAATCCAATGCTAATGGTGATTACATGCAAATAAAATTATTACCGTTTGTAGATAAGAAATTTACAAGTTTTGATCAAGGCCCTGCAAAAGTAAATAAAAAGATGCCATATATAGTACTTGGAATTGCAATTCTAATTCTATTCATAGCATGCGTTAACTTTGTTAATATGAGTGTCGCCAAAAGTGATCAAAGATTACGTGAAATTGGCATGCGTAAAACTCTTGGAGCTAATAAAAAGCAACTGTTTTTCCAGTTTTGGGGAGAAAGTGTTTTAGTTTTTTTAATCTCTATTATTCTAGGAGGTTTGACAACTTCCTTTTTATTACCGCATTTTAAAATCCTATTTAAAACTCAAGCTACCTTTTCAACCTTATTGAATCCTTTATCCATACTGTTCCTTTTGGTAGTTATCATCGGAATTACACTAATTGCTGGAGGATATCCAGCTATACTTATGAGTCGTTTAAACACGATACAAAGTTTAAAAGGTAAATTAAATCTAAACGGAAAAAACTATCTAAGAAATGGTCTAATCGTAGCGCAATTTGGGATTGCTACATTATTAATTTGTGGTACACTCGTAGTTTGGCAACAGGTGGAATTTATGCGTACTAAGGATTTAGGGTACAATAAAGAACAAGTACTTGCATTTCCTCTCAATGGAAAACGAAATGACCAGCAAGCATTGCAATTATTAAGAGATAAATTACAGAACGAAACAAATATTTTAAGTGTATCAGCATCCAATAATATTTTAGGGTTAGGTAAAGATGGCTCTCGATCGACTAGTGTTTTAGGATTTGATCATAAAGGTACTGGTGTTGAAACCCATATGCTGGTTGTTGATGCTGACTATATTGAAACATTAGATTTAGAACTTGTATCTGGTAGATCTTTTAGAAAAAACCTTGCTAGTGATAGTTTATCAGTAATCATCAATGAATCTATGGCGCGACAATTAAATGAGGAAGAAATACTGAATGCCCAGTTAGACATTGATGATAAATTCTTTTCAATTGTGGGTGTGATCAAAGATTTTAATTTTCAGGATCTCGATAGAAACATTGCTCCAATGTCACTTTTTGCGTTACCAAATTGGAATTTGAGAAATGTTTATGTAAAAGTTGCACCAAAAAATCTGGAAGCATCTTTCGATACCGTAAAAGCAGCTTGGGCAGAAATAGAGCCGAATGCAGAATTTCAAGCCTCATTTTTAAATGAAAATGTTGATAGAACACTAAAGAGAGAACGTGATATGATATCGATGATTAGTAGTGGTTCTTTATTAGCTATTATCTTAAGTTGTATCGGTCTATTCGCCATGTCACTACTAATTGTTGCAAAACGAAAAAAAGAAATAGGCATTCGTAAAATTGTTGGAGCAAACATTACTTCTATTACCATACTACTTACTAAAGATTTTTTAAAGTTAGTTTCCATTGCATTTTTAATTGCAACACCCATTGCATGGTGGATGATGAGCAAATGGTTACAAAACTATATATATCGTATTGACTTAAATATAGTGTTATTTATAGGAGCTGGATGTATTGTTTTATTGATAGCATTACTAACCATATCATTCCAAACCGTACGAACAGCTACTACGAATCCAGTAAATTCTTTACGAACCGAATAGTATTAATCATTCTGCTCAAAGCAGATAAAAAAGCAGACAATTATGATTAGGAATTATTTTAAAATAGCTTGGAGAAATCTTCTTCGGAATAAAGTCTTTAGCACTATCAATATTTTAGGATTGAGTATTGGGGTGGCTGCTTGTCTATTGATCACATTATTCATTATAGACGAGACCAGTTATGATGATCAAATTCCTAATAAAAATAATATATTCAAGCTAACGCATTTTGTTGAATTTGATGAGATCAAAGGTTGGGGAGCACACCATCCAGCTTTAATGGCTAGTACCATAAACAACCAGTTTGAAGAAGTAACAAATGCTGGTAGAATAATGGATAATGAGTTGATGTATGGAGCAGGAAGTAACGAAATAAGCATCAATGAATTACCACAACAGTATCACGAAGAGCATTTTGCATATATCGATCAAGCTATTGTGTATATATTTGATCTGGAAATGATTCAAGGAGATGCTTCTTCAGCACTGCTCACTCCACAAACCATTATTATTTCTGAAAGTAAAGCAAAAAAGTTTTTCCAGAATAACAATGCTACTGGTCAAACGATATATTTAAATGGAGACAAAACGAATCCATACAGAATTACAGGAGTATATAAAGACTTTCCCAAAACTTCAAACTTTGACTACGATTATCTAATGACCTTAAAAGGTGTAGAATTTGGGGAAGGCGAACAAACACGATGGACTCAAAATAATTATTTCAATTATATTGAATTAAAACCCAATACCAATATTAAGGTTTTTGAAGATCGACTTACTCAAGTAATACTTCAGAATTACATATTACCTGCTTTTAAACAAGATGGTTTTGATAAATTTGAACGTGTTTTACAAAATTCGCGTTTAGATCTACAACCACTTGCTGATATACACCTGTATTCTAAAGATGTAATGGATGGTAAAACGTATGGAGATATTCGGTTTGTTTGGATATTTGGTGCTATTGCATTCTTTATTTTACTTATAGCATGTATCAATTTTATTAATCTATCTACTGCAAAATCTGCAAATCGAGCAAAAGAAGTTGGTCTTCGAAAAGTAATTGGATCAGGTAGAAAAAAACTAATTCTACAATTCTTGGTTGAATCTACGGTGATAACCATATTATCCTTTGGAATAGGAATCGTTTTGGCAATTATTACTTTACCGCTATTTAATGATATTTCAGGTAAAGCACTCACATTACCTTGGAACAGTTGGCTATTTATACCTGTTATCGTACTAATGGCAATAGTCGTTGGTCTAATCGCTGGTATGTATCCTGCTTTTTATCTATCCAAATTTGCTCCAATTAATGTACTCAAAGGCAAACTGAGTAAAGGTGCTAAATCTTCCGGAATACGAAGCAGTTTAGTTGTATTTCAATTCACAATTTCCATTATACTTATTGTTAGTACACTAATCATTAATAATCAAATGGATTTTATCCTTAATGAAGAAATAGGGTATGAAAAAGATCAAGTACTTCAAATTCATGGAGTACAAATGCTAGAAGATCAACTTAATACATTTACGAATGAGCTCCAACAAATTCAGGGAGTACAATATGTGAGTAATAGCGACTATCTACCTATTAAAGGCACTAAACGCAATAGTAATACAATGTACAATAAGGAGATTCCTAATGCGGATGGTGTTCCTACACAAGCTTGGATTGTTGACGATGCATATTTGAACACTTTTGGAATCGAATTAGCATTAGGTAGAAATTTCGAAAAGAACCGTTCTTCAGATACCGAATCGGTTATCATAAATCAAACGCTTGCTGAAAACTTCGGAATGCAAGAACCAATTGGAAAAAAGATACTTCGTGGTAATACTACGTATACTGTTATAGGAGTTGTAGAGGATTTTAACTTCGAAAATTTAGAACAGGAAGTAGGTTCATTGGCCATGTTTTATGGTAATGAAACCACTATTAGTTCTATAAAAATATCATCCGACAATATTCCACAAGTATTGGCATCTATAGAAAACAAGTGGAAAACTTTCGTTCCAAACCTAGATTTTAGATACACCTTTATGGATGAATCTTACGCCAATATGTATACTAATGTAGAACGTATGCGAAAACTAATTATCAGTTTTGCTGTCTTATCAATTCTAGTTGCTTGTTTAGGTCTTTTTGCATTATCATCATTTTTGGTAGAACAACGTAAAAAAGAATTAAGCATACGCAAAGTATTAGGTGCCTCTTTAAATAACTTGTTTAAACTACTTACTACCCATTTTTTAATACTTATAGTAATTGCAATAGTCATTGCTATACCAATTTCTTATTTCATCATGGATAATTGGTTACAGGATTATGCATATCGCATTTCTATATCGTGGGAAGTATTTGCGCTAAGTGGTTTTATAGGTATCATTATCACATTAGCTACAATAAGTTATCATACCATCAAAGCCGGACTCATCAATCCAATTGATAGCTTAAAATCAGAATAACATCAAAAAAACTCAAAACGAACGATTATGATCAGGAATTATCTAAAAATAGCTTGGAGAAATATACAGAAACGAAAAGTGTTTTCCTTTATCAACATCTTAGGATTAGCACTTGGATTTGGATGTTCAATTTTAATATTTCTATATGTAAACTATCATTTGCAATTCGATAACTTTCATAATAACTCTGATAGGATTTATAGAGTCGTCACTGAAGAGCATCAAGATGCAATTGGATATGAAGCGAGTGTCCCTCCTGGTTTTGCAGGAGTGTTCAAATCTGATTTTAATTATTCGGAAAAAGTAGCGAACATATTTACTAGACAAGAATGGCAAGTTGATGGAACGGATTCTAACAGCAATCGTTTACTAGAAGACATAGTTTTTGCAGAGCCCGAATTTTTTGAAATATTCAATTTCCCTGTACAGGAATCGCTAGGTAATCATAATTTCGCGGAGCCTAATGTAGCGTATATTACTAAGAGTTTTGCCAAGAAAATGTATGGCGATATTGCATCTTCTTTAGGAAAAACATTTACACTTCAGAATACAGAGACCATACAAGTTGTAGGAATATTAGATGATATCCCTACTAATTCTTCTATACAAGGAAATATATTTATATCCTATGAGAGCCTTAAAAATTATAGTCAGTTCGCTTATAGCAGAAGTTGGGGAGGTATCACAAATAGTTTACAATGTTATACACTTTTAAGACCTCATCAAGATATTACCCATATTGAAAAGACACTAGTACCTTTGGTTTCTAAATATCGTCCTAAAAGTAAAAACGTACATCGATACAAATTACAGCAGCTATCTGAAGTTCATTTAGAACAAAAATACGGCGGTATTAATGTGGGNTTCTTATTGATATTTTCTTTAATAGGGATATTTCTTATTGTAGTCGCTTGTATCAATTTCATTNATATTTCAACTGCTCAAGCATTTTCGAGATCCAAGGAAATTGGGGTTAGAAAAGTGCTAGGCGTAAGCAAAACAAAGTTGTTCTGGCAATTTATATTAGAAACCTTTTTGATAAGTATTTTTTCATTACTACTAGGAATTGGGATCGCTATTGCTGTACTACCGCAATTCAATGAGTTATTCGAGCTACAGCTAAGTATTCAATCTTTGCTTTCCTTTAAAGTGATAAGTTTTGTAATCACACTATTACTTCTAGTATCTCTTTTTGCTGGTAGTTATCCAGGAATTTTAATGGCCAGAATTTTACCAACGTTAGCATTAAAAGGGAAACTTACTCAGAATGATACTGGTGGTAAATTAACTCGAAAAGTATTGGTAACAACTCAATTTGCAATTTCCATTATGCTCATTGTAGCTACCATTGTAATCGGTAAACAAATCAATTTTGCAATTACTTCAGATCTAGGTTTTGATAAAGATGCTATTGTAATGTTAGAAATTCCGGAAGAAATCGAACTATTAAAATTACAAGGATTAAAAAACAGATTGAATAGCATTCCAGGAGTCTCAAATACTACCGCTTGTCTATCAAGTCCTGGAGCAGCGGATAATGAATGGGGAACTAGTTTTCGATATCATACCAGACCACAATATGAAGAATTTTCAATTGCAGCAAAGCTCGCAGATAAAGATTATCTGAATACATTCGGTTTAGAACTGATTGCTGGTCGTAATTTTTTCACTGCTGATTCTATTATAGAAGTTGTAGTAAATCAGAGGTTAGCTGAGAAATTAGGACTCTCTTCCTATGAAGAGCTGATCGGAAAACAATTAGAAGCTAATCGTGGTACAGTTAAAGCAACGATTGTTGGTGTTATTGCCAATTTTCACGATCAAAATTTCTTAAGCGGTATTGGTCCTGTTTTTATAGCACCCGAAAAAAGTGGCTATGCCGAACTAGCGGTTAAAATAGATGGTACTGATATGAGTGCTGCTCTAAAAGCTATCGAAAGTCGCTGGAAAGAGGTATTTCCAAAATTTGTATATCAATATAAGTTTTTAGATGAGCGTGTCGCTCAAGAATACATCGAAGAACAGCGTTTCTTATCAATGACCAAAATATTTTCTGGTCTAGCTATTTTTATTAGTTGTTTAGGGCTTTATGGACTTATTTCTTTCTTTATCGCATTAAAAACAAGAGAAATAGGCATAAGAAAAGTATTAGGTGGAAAGGTAAAAGATATACTGGCGATAGTCATGCAGGATTTCTTCAAACTGATCTTACTAGCAGGTGCTATAGCATCACCGATAGCTTGGTATTTTATGAATGGCTGGTTACAAAACTATACCTATCATACTGAAATAAGTTGGTGGATTTTTATAGCTGCCATTGGACTATTATTAGTAATCACATTATTAACCATTAGTTATAAAGCTATTAAAGCAGCAACTGCTAATCCTATCAAAAGTCTTAAAACTGAATAAATCAATCATCTCATAAACCTATCAAAAACGAACAATTATGATTACGAACTATATAAAAATCGCTTTCCGAAGTTTATTAAAAAACAAGGGATATAGTTTTTTAAACATCTTTGGATTAGCTATCGGTATTACTTGTGCTAGCTTAATTTTTCTTTGGGTAGAAGATGAAATCAGTTTTAATGAAGATTTTGCCAAACAAGAGTATATTTATTACGTTCCTACCAATCAGAACTACGAAGGAGAATGGAGAACCTTCTACTCTACTCCAGGTCCGTTAGCACAAGCTATGAAGGACGAAATTCCAGGAGTTATAAAAGCTACACGATCTAGTTCTGAAGAACGACTTTTTACCGTAGGTGATCGTGCTATCAATAGAATTGGTAGATATGCAGATCCTGATTTTTTGGATATTTTTAGTTTAAAATTTATTGAAGGCTCCAGAAAGGATGCCTTTCAAAATCCAGAAGCTATTGTAATTACTCAAGAAACAGCTGAATTACTTTTTGGGAGAAACGAAAAGGCACTTGGAAAAACGATAAAACTGAACAATAAAGATAACTACCTCATTACAGGAGTTATTGAAAACCTACCTAAAAATGTTTCTTTCCCATTTGATTGGGTAGCACCATTTAAACGATATAGTGAAGGTCTTGTATGGATGACAGAATATGGAAGTAACTTCTCTGATACTTTTGTTGAATTATCTCCCGAAGCTAATTTCTCAGAGGTAGATAAAAAAGTCAGAGCACTTGTTCCTGCTAAAGATCCTAATAGCGATACCTATGCATTTTTACATTCTATAAAAGATTGGCATTTAAGATCAAAATTTGAAGATGGCGAAAAAGTAGGTGGAAAAATCAAATATGTACGTTTATTTTCATTAATCGCACTGATCATTTTGTTGATTGCCTGTATTAATTTCATGAACTTATCAACTGCAAGAAGTGAAAAGAGAGCCAATGAAGTTGGTGTTAGAAAAGCGATCGGATCTAGTCGCTCACGTTTAATGACACAGTTTGTTTCAGAGTCTATGATGATGGCATTTTTTGCAACAGCCCTCAGTGTCCTATTCTTATTGATACTATTACCTCAGTTCAATCTTTTAATTGACAAAAACCTCATTCTTGGAGTATCTAATCCTATGCATATTGCAGCGCTACTAATAATTACTGTTCTATGTGGATTATTTGCTGGATTATACCCAGCATTTTATCTCTCCTCTTTTAAACCTGTAGAAGTACTAAAAGGAATAAAGGTAACAAGTGGTTCTGCTTCTTTTATACGAAAAGGGCTGGTTGTGGGACAGTTCACTATTTCCATTGTATTTATTATTTGTACCATCATCGTATATCAACAAATTCAACATGCTAAAAACAGAGAACTTGGATATGATAAGGAACAACTAATTTCTATGCGTGTTAATGATGAAATAAGAAATAAATTTTCGATAATTCAACAAGACTTGATTCAAACTGGATATGTTCATAATACAGCACTATGTAATTCACAAATTCTATCTGCTGGCAATAATGGATCCGGTTTTTCCTGGCAAGGAGGCACAGATACCGAAGATATATTACTTTCTTTTAGAAACATTACCGAAGGATTTTTTGATACCACAGGTATGGAAATTGTAGAAGGGCGTAATTTTAGCAAGAATGTTGATGCAGATAGTATCAATGTAATGGTTTCTCAATCATTAGCAAAACTAATGGGAACGAATAATGTTGTTGGCAAAAAAATCAAAAGAGGTCCAGAATCCTATGAAGTTATTGGAGTCGTTAAAGATTATTTGTATGGAGATATGTTTGATACTAGTGATCCAGTATTATTCATTAACAATGCACGCTATGCCAGATACATGTATATAAAAACTAAAGTTGGAACTCCTATTAACGAGGCTATATCAGGTATTGAATCGGTATTAAAAACACATAATCCGGCTTTTCCATTCGAATATACTTTTGTCGATGAAGCTTTTGAAGCAAAATTTAAAAGTGAGCAACTCATTGGTCAGCTATCTAAGATCTTTGCTTTATTAGCCATATTTATTTCCTGTTTAGGACTTTTCGGACTAGCAGCCTATACAGCAGAACAACGTAGTAAAGAAATCGGAGTACGCAAAGTGCTAGGTGCCAGTGTAACAGGTATTGTAAAGCTGTTATCCAAAGACTTTTTAAAGTTAGTTTGTTTTGCCATTTTATTGGCTATACCTCTAGCTTGGTTCTTTATGAATAATTGGCTTCAAGATTATGCATATCGCATAGAAATTAATTGGATGGTATTTGTAATTGCAGGAATAGCTGCGATCCTTATCGCGATAGCAACGGTAAGTTTTCAAGCTTTTAAAGCTGCAATAGCTAATCCTGTAAATAGTCTAAAAACTGAATAAAGAGATTATGTTTAGATACTTTATAAATACTACCCTTAGAAATTTCAAAAAATTTAAGAGAAACTTCTTGATCAACATTTTGGGGTTATCTGCAGCTTTTACCTCCATAATTTTGGTAGCGCTTTGGGTACAGGATGAATTTTCAACAGATCGTTTTCATAAAAATGAAAGTCGAATATATCAGGTATTACAAAACTTTGAAAACGGAAACGATATCTTCACCTTTGAGTGGACACCTGCACCACTTGCAAATGAAATAAAAAAGCAATTACCAGGCGTTTCTCATGCAACCAACGTATATTCATTTAACAATGAAGGGATTATAAGAAACAATGACAATTCTAGCCTACGGATCAAGGAAATTTTTGCTGGAGGTGATTTCTTTACTATTTTTTCATTTGACCTTATAAAAGGAAGCCCAAATGATGTGCTAAATAATCCCAATAGCATTGTTTTATCRGAAACTTTGGCTAAAAGTATTTTTAATACCGTTGAAAACAGTATAGGTAAAACTATAGTATATGAGCAAGAAAAAGTAAGTGGGACTTACAAAGTAGCTGGAGTATTTAAAGAAGTCCCTACAAATTCTACACTTCAATTTAATGCTGTATTATCATTTGATCATTTACTATCCAAACTACCCTCTATAAATTCCTGGAGTTCTAATGAGCCTTTCACCTTTGTTTCTTTGTCTGGAGCAACCAATATTGATAATTTCAATGATCAAATAACTAATATTGTTAAGAATAACGCTAAATCAGATAACCTCAGTGCTGTCTTTCTTAGAAAGTTTTCTGATAAATATCTTTACAATACTTATGAAAATGGAGTTCAGGCAGGTGGAAGAATTTCTTATGTAAAACTATTTGTTTTAATAGCTTTCTTCATTTTAATTATCGCTGCGATCAACTTTACTAATTTGTCAACATCTGAAGCAATTCATAGAGTCAAAGAAATTGGAGTTAAAAAAGTATTAGGAATCGAAAAAAAGGGGTTGATTATCCAATTTTTAGGAGAATCCATACTGACTTCATTGGTAGCATTGGTGATAGCTTTATCCTTTGTTATTATCCTTCTTCCCTACTTTAATGAAGTGGTAAATAAAAGCATTCTATTAAAATTTGATATCAGGTTATTATCATTTTGCCTTGTTACAGCATTTTTAACAGGTATCGTATCTGGTATATATCCTTCTTTATATCTATCTGGTTTTAAAGCAACCACCTTATTAAAAGGTAAAATTACTAGAAAAGGTAATGAAAGTAGAATACGACAAAGTTTAGTGGTTTTTCAATTTACTATATCTATATTTTTAATAATCGCTGTGGTAATTATTACCAATCAAATTGATATGATACAAAACAAAGAACTTGGGTATAATAAAGACCAGGTTTTGGTACTAAAAAAAGATGGTAAACTAAAAACAAGTACTCAATTATTTCTAGCCGAAGTCCGAAATATCCCAGGAGTCATCAATGCTACAAGTGGATCTCTTCATCATTTGACCAACAATACAACAAATACGAGGAATGTAATCTGGAATGGAAAAGAATCCTCAAACAATACTTCTTTTAAATATATACTAGCCGATTATAATTTCATTGAATCTTTAGAGATAGAATTGAAAAATGGAAGAGCATTTTCGAATACTTTCAGTGCGGAAAAGCAAAAAATAATTCTAAATGAAATTGCAGTTTCAGAAATGAAATTAAAAGATCCAATTGGAGCCTCTATAAAAATATGGGGATCAGATTACGAGGTTATTGGAGTGGTAAACAACTTCCATTTTCAATCTTTATATGATCAGATACATCCTTTATTTATAAAACTTTCGGACAAGGGTGATGAGATTTTAATAAGAATTAAATCTGGTTCTGAAAAAACAACATTGAGTCAATTAGAAAGCTTTTATAAAGATTTCAATTACGGTTTACCATTTGATTTTAGGTTTTTAGATACTGATTACCAAACCTTCTATGAAGCTGAAAATAGAGTGGCGACATTATTAAAGTTTTTTGGAGGAATTGCTATCATCATATCCTGTATGGGACTATTTGGTTTGGTTACTTTTAATATCAGTCAACGATATAAAGAGATTGGAATTAGAAAAGTTCTAGGAGCAAGTGTGTTAAATATATTGACATTAATTTCAAAAGATTTTATAAAGTTGATCTTTATATCAATTCTTCTTGCTATACCGATCGCCTGGTATGTATTAAACAATTGGCTTCAAAATTTTGCTTACAAAATAGAGATTAATTGGTTAGTTTTTATAATAGCAGGATTAACAGCAATAGTAATTGCATTAGCAACTATTAGTTTACAAGCTATTAAAACTGCCTTGACCAATCCTACGATATCCTTGAAATCTGAATAATAAAACGAACGTTATGATCAAGCACATCTTTTTAATCGCTATAAGAAACCTGAAAAAAAATAAGATCAGTTTCCTAATCAATACTGTAGGCTTATCTACAGGATTGGCATGTGTAATACTCATATTTCTTTGGATACAAGATGAACAAAACGTAGATACTTTCCATCAGAATCAGGAAAACCTGTATCAGGTAATGGGAAATTTCGAGGTGGAAAATAAGATCATAACCATGGACAATACTTCTTTCTTATTGGGAGAATCCTTGGTAAAGGAGTTTCCAGAAGTAACATCGTCTACCGTAATTAATGCTGATTTTATAACGCCAAAAGGTATATTTTCTGATCAGAATACAGAACAACTAGCTCAAGGAATTTTTGCGAGTCCAAATTTTTTCGAAAACTTCTCTTTTGATTTATTAATTGGTGAAACTAAAACTGTTTTGGATAGTAAAAAGAATGTAGTATTATCTGAAGAATTAGCGACTAAACTATTTAACAGCCCTGAAAATGCCATTGGAAAAACCTTGGATTGGGACTATAAATGGAGTGATGGTGAAAAAAAAGTAACAGTTCAAGTTTCGGGAGTATTCAAAGATATACCAGATAACTCAACACTTCAATTCGATGCAGTAGTTCATTCTGATTTACTCAAAGAAGCATCCCGTTGGGTTACAGATTGGAAAAGTGGATATGCTAAGGTATTCTTGCTTTTAAAAGAAGGAACAGATATTGATAATTTCAACAAAAAAATTGCCAAATATCTATCTACCAAAGTTGATAATCGTGAAATGTTTACACTGTTTACTCAAAAGTTTTCAGAACGTTATCTAAAAGGAACATACGAAAATGGAATCCAAACTGGTGGGCGTATTGTCTATATTCGACTATTTGCCATTATAGCATTTTTGATTTTACTGATTGCTTGTATCAATTTTATGAATTTATCTACTGCGCAAGCAAGTAAACGTCTAAAGGAAATTGGTATCAAAAAAGTATTAGGTGGTCGGCAGAAAGCATTGATATTTCAGTTTATTGGAGAATCTTTTGTACTTACCTTTATTTCTCTAATCGTGGCAATAGGACTTGTGATATTGTTATTGCCTTTCTTTAATCAAATTACAGCCAAACAAATTCAATTGATTATAAATCCTACACTAGTCATTTCTCTTATTGGACTATTATTAATTACAGGATTACTAGCGGGTAGTTATCCCGCATTTTATTTAGCAAAATTTCAGCCCGTTTTCGTCTTAAAAGGAAAGTTATTAAAATCTTTTGGAGACATTTGGATTCGTAAAGGGTTGGTTATTGTGCAATTTACTTTAGCCATTATATTTATTATTGGTGTATCTATTGTAAATAATCAAATGCATTTTGTAATGCAAAAAAACCTTGGATATGAACGTAATCATATCATTACTTTTCCATATAACGGAGACACCAATAAGTTAGAAACTTTTATCAATGAAATACAACATATTCCAGGTGTTGTCTCTGCTTCTTTTATGAATGGAAGCATCTTGGACGCAACAGATGGCCAAGGTGGATTTGATTGGGGTGGCGATCCTTCTGATAAAAATATTATGTTTCATTCTCCAAGAGTTGGATACGAATTTACTGAGGTAATGGGTATTGAGCTTCTGGAAGGAAGACGATTCTCTAAAGAGTTCAATGATGACTATAACAAAATTATTCTAAATGCCTCGGCAGCCAAACTGATGGGATTACAAAACCCTGTTGGTACTATCATAGATAAGAGTAATCAAAAAATGGAAATTATTGGAGTTGTAGCCGATTTTCAATATGGTTCTCTACATAAAAAATTAGAACCACTAATTTTAAGATTTCGAAAATTTGGTTCTGATATCGTGCTAAAACTAAATGGAACTCCTTCTGAAGCCACTATAGATCAAATTGCTTCATTACATAGCGATTTTCAACCAGGATATCCGTTTGAATTTTCTTTCTTAGATACTGAATACCAGCAATTGTATGAGGCTGAAAACAAAGTTGCTTCCTTATCAAAAATATTCACGCTGTTTGTAATTCTAATTTCTTGTCTAGGATTATTGGGACTTACCATTTTTAACGCAGAACAAAGACGAAAAGAAATTGGTGTACGAAAAATCTTGGGTGCCAGTGTAATGGGAATTGTAAAACTACTATCTAAAGATTTTTTAAAACTCGTTTTAATTGCTATAGTTGTCGCAATTCCTATTGGCTGGTTATTAATGAATCGCTGGTTACAAGATTTCGCATACCGAATACACATAGATTGGTGGATATTTGTAATTGCTGGATTGGTGGCTATTCTTATTGCTTTTGTTACCATAAGTATTCAAGCAATTAAAACTGCTTTGGCAAACCCTACAACCGCATTACGATCAGAATAATAAAAGCCTTAAATTAAGCGCTGGTTTCCTTTCCATTATGAAAATGAATACTTTAACAATAAACGAGCTAATACATCTCCCTAAACCCCTCTTCGAAAGAGGGACTTTTGACTCCTCTCTTTTGAAACGAAATCATGGCAGTGATGGCTGAGTTCAAGCATCGGAAAGGATTAGGATGTTTTTTCAAAACAAAAATGCAAATCTTTTAAAATAAGTGTTTTGTAGTTCCTATTAAGTCGAACTCACATTAACTAGTATTTTTAAAGTGTTCGATTTTGAACAAAAAGTGTATCAAAATCGAACACTTTTGATTTTAAAAATAACAATAACTACCACATTTACAGGTTTTTATGTTTTTGGCATCATCTTCACTATATAGATATCAAATTCAACAATCAACATAAAACCAACATCGTGATTAGAAATTATCTTAAAATAGCTTGGAGAAATCTTATTAAAAACAAAGGGATTACTTTTATCAATACGATAGGCCTTTCATTAGGGATAGGCTGTTTTATTCTTATCGCACTATTTGTAACTGATGAGGTAAGTTATGATCAGTTTCATGAAAAATCAGATCAAATATATCGCATCCACTCTGACATTCTTTTTGGTGGTACTCAAATGCACATGGCAGTAACTTCTGATCCAATGGGTGCTACTCTAAAAAAAGATTATCCTGAAGTTGAAGAGTATACAAGAATATATGCTTCAGAAGGATCTAAATTAATTAGAAAAGGAACAGAAATTATAAACGAGTATGCTATTGCCTATGTAGACTCAACATTTTTCAATGTTTTTACCTTTCCTGCATTAAAAGGAAATCCTAAAATCGCACTCCAGGAACCTAATACTGTGGTACTTTCTGAAACAGCAGCAATCAAATATTTTGGTAGTGTAGATAATGCGATGGGAGAGGCTTTGGAAATTAACAGTAATGGCAATACGCTTCATAAAGTGACTGCTATTATCAAAGACATGCCGAAAAATTCACACTTTCAGCTTGATGTTTTAATGCCTATGGCTAATGTAAATTATGATTTCGGAAATTACCTAAGTCATAACTTTCATACCTATGTAGTATTAAAAGAAGGTACGGATCATACAAAGTTTGCCTCCAATTTTCAGGAAATTTTAGGAAAATATTTGTTACCACAGATGTCGCAATACATGGAAATTAAAAGTTTAGAAGATATTGAAGCTGCCGGTAACAAATTAGAATATTCTTTAATTCCACTTACCGATATTCATTTGCATTCATCACAAAGTATAGAACTTGGTGCTAATGGTTCTATTAAATATGTATACATTTTTTCAGCGGTAGCTTTATTTATTTTGCTTATTGCTTGTACTAACTTTATGAACCTTACCACAGCAAGATCTTCTGTTAGAGCTAAAGAAGTTGGTATTCGTAAAGTATTAGGAACAGAAAAAAAATCACTCATTTTTCAGTTTTTAAGTGAGTCTACATTGATTGTAACAATAGCGCATGCTATCGCTATTTTATTTGTGTTCCTTTCTTTAGACTGGTTTAATAACATTGCAGGAAAAGAAATTTCTATAAAAGCTTTACTACAACCACATTTTTTAATTTTTCTAATTGTATTACCATTTGTTGTAGGGCCTATAGCAGGGATTTATCCAGCATTTTTTCTTTCTAAATTCCAACCAATAAGTGTATTAAAAGGAAATTTAGCCAAAGGGATGAACAAAAATACTTTAAGAAACTTCTTAGTTATTTTTCAATTTACTACCTCTATCATACTGATTATTGGAACCATTGTAGTGTATCAACAGCTTAAACATATTCAGACTACCGATGTTGGATTCAATAAGGATCAGGTACTAATCGTAGAGAATTCTAATTTATCAGAAGAAACCCGTAAATCGTTAAAATCAGAAATAGAACAATTTCCTGAGGTAAAGTCAGCATGTTTTGCAGGATTTATTCCAGTATCAGCATCTGCACGATCAGATACCACTTTTAGTACAGAAAGTGTAGCTACTTCTGAAAATGGTTTTAATATGCAATACTGGCGAACAGATTATGACTATATAGAAACCATGGGAATGGAAATTGTAGCGGGTAGAAATTTTTCTCGTTCTTTTGGAACAGACTCTACCGCAATTATCCTCAATGAAAAAGCAGTTGCCTTAACTGGATTCAAAGATCCAATTGGTAAGAAACTATATAAATCAACGGATAGTAACCAAAATATAGTTTACACCATCATTGGTGTAGTTAAAAACTTTAATTTCGAGTCTTTACGTCATGATGTAGGTCCTTTGAGCCTTAGGTTAGGGAATAATAGTTGGAGAACTGCATATCGATTTAACACAGCCGATGTAGAAGGATTTATTGGTAAAATTCAAGGGAAATATGAAGCAACTTCTACCGAAATGCCTTTTGCATATAGTTTTCTGGATGATTCTTATCTTGATATGTATCAACAAGAACAAAGAATCGGTACCATTGCTTTAATTTTTACAATACTTGCTGTTATTATCGCTGCATTAGGACTGTTTGGATTGGCAACCTATATTGCTGAACAACGTACTAAAGAAATTGGAATACGTAAAGTGTTGGGAGCTTCTACGGCAATTATTGTAAAAATACTTTCGAAAGATTTTATAAAATTAATTGTATTTGCTTTTTGCATAGCTACTCCTATTTCCTGGTGGTTTATGAGTAGTTGGCTTAGAGACTTTGCTTTTAGAATTCAACTAAACTGGTGGGTTTTTGCAATCACAGGTATAATTACATTACTGATCGCTATTATCACTTTAAGTTTTCAAACCATTAAAGCCGCTATAGCAAATCCAATTAAAAGTTTAAAAACAGAATAAAAATTTTATCATCAATTCAATCATAAAAACGAACATAAAAACTCATTCATCATGGAACATTTAAAATATTTTTTAGCACTTATTGCCTTATCCATAGCACAGTTATTAGCTGGACAAACAAAGAAAGACGTTGCTACTTTTGATAAAGTAATTATTAGCCCACATATAGAAGCACGTTTTGTAGAAAGCACAGAAGAATCTGTAGTAATAGAAGAAAGTACAGAACCAGAAGATAAAGTAAATATCGAAGTAAACGGAAATACACTACGGGTATATCTCGATGATGCTAAAGAAACTACCAAGCATAAAACCATTGTAAAAAATGGTGTTAAAAGAAAAGTACCTATCTATAAAGGGAAAGTACTTACGATTACGGTACATTATAAACAACTTGAGACGCTATCTGTTCGTGGAGAGCAGGCAGCGATTTGTGAAAGTAAATTGGATACAGACACATTTAGACTAAGAATTTTTGGAGAATCAGATATCACTATAAACGAGGTAGATTTGAAATATTTGGATGTGGATATCTTTGGAGCAAGTACCTTAAAAATTAAAAAAGGATCCATTGAAAATCAAAAAATTACAGCCTTTGGAGAAAGCTTTTCTGATCTAGTTGGAGTTGACAATGAAAACACGAAACTCAAAGCTTTTGGTGAAGCTGAGTTTAAGATTAACTCCTCTAATAAAATTAAGCTTACTGCTTTTGGAGAAGCAAAACTATATTACAAAGGTGATGCAAGCATCCATAAAGGATTAAACTTTGGAGAAGTAGCAATTTCAGAAATTCAATAATAGAAAACAAAACAAGATGAATTCGATCAATGAAAATTATATTAATCTGAGACAAGAAAATTCAAGAGTCTTTACTACAATTCGTCCAAGACGAATCTCTCAGAAGAACACTAAATCTATAGCTCAATTGCCATAGAGAAAACATAACGAAAATTTACTTTTTAGTTCCTGTCAATGGTATTGAAACTCAAATTGATATAATTTTCACAAAATCGAATGATACAACATAAATAATCATCAGCAAAAAACAATTATGATTTTACAACTTAACAATGCTTCTAGAGTAATCAATTCAGGAGGAAAGAAAATAGCCTTATTAGATAACATTAGCTTAGAGGTAAAAGAAGGAGAATTTATATCCCTAATGGGACCATCTGGATCTGGAAAATCTACTTTACTTAATTGTATCGGAATGTTAGACAGCTTCACAGAAGGGAATTATAGATTTTTGGACGAAGAAGTTCATACCCTAAAAGAAAAACAACGATCCAAATTATACAAAGAGTATATCGGTTTTGTATTTCAGGCATATCATCTGATCGATGAACTCAATGTGTATGAAAATATCGAAACTCCCCTACTCTATAAAAGCGTAAAATCTTCAGAGCGAAAAGCATTAGTAGCCGATATGCTGGATAGATTTAATATTGTAGGTAAAAAAGATTTGTTTCCAGCGCAATTGAGTGGTGGCCAGCAACAATTAGTAGGTATTGCAAGAGCTTTAATTACGAAGCCTAAGCTTATATTAGCAGACGAACCCACTGGAAATCTAAACTCCAAACAAAGTACAGAAATTATGGAGTTATTTTCTGAATTAAACAAAGAAGGAGTAACCATCATACAAGCTACACACTCCGAAAAAAACTCTTCGTATGGTTCTAGAATTATTAATTTATTAGACGGACGTATCGTCACAGAATAATCTAACATCTCATGTCACTGAAATCAATTATTTATATCAGTGCTTTTCTTTTATCTTTTACAGGATTTACACAAAGAAAAGACACAGAAAGGTACTCTCTTGACCAATGTATAGCTATCGCTTTAGAAAACAATCTAGATCTAAAATCTACTACATTGCGTGCGAATACAGCATTAATCAATCATCGACAGGCAAAAGCCAACGTACTTCCAAGCCTAAATGGTAATTACAATATCGGAGTAAACAATGGTAGAAGTATTGATCCGTTTACCAATGATTTTATCAATCAGGAGCTTACATTCTCTAATGCAAGATTAAATCTGGATGCTACGATTTTTAATGGTTTTCGAGTTTTAAATACCATAAAACAACAACGCTATAATAGACAAGCATCTGAAATGGAAATTGAAGAAGCCAAGCAGACATTGATTCTGAATGTTACATTAGCCTACCTACAAGTACTTAATCAAACAGATGTGTTAACACTGGCAAAAGACCGATTAGTGACTACAAGTAAACAACTAAAACAACAAGAAGATTTGTATAATGAAGAGTTTGGAAACCCTGCTGATTTTGCCGATATCAAAGGTCAAAAGACTATTGATGAAACTAACATTCTAATTGCCGAGAGTAGTTTGAATAATGCAAAATTGAGTCTTGCACAATTGATGAATATAGACACTGATATCTCTGTAGATAAGGGATCGATTTTATTAGATTTTAAAGAATATACCTTTAGTTCTGATGATGTATTTAAAGATGCCATGCAAAACTTAGCCACTTTTAAAGCTCAAGAACTAAGAGTAAAAGCTGCGAAAAAAGGAATTCAGGTAGCAAGAGCCCAATACATTCCTGAGATTTCGTTCTTTGGTCAAATAAATACGAATTATTCTAGTGTAGCCGAAACCTTTACCGAAATAGGAACAGAAACTATAGAAACTGGCGATTTCGTAACTGTGAATAACGAGGAGCTTTCCGTTTTTACGGATCAAACACAGTTTAGAGGAGAAAGTATCGAATACTTAGATCAATTTGATAACAACCTGAATACCGTGGTAGGTATTGCCGTAGATATTCCTCTTTTTAATGGATTTAGAGCAAAAAACAATGTCGCTTTAGAAAAAATTAGAGCAGCAGAATCCCTCATCGAATTAGAACGAACATCACAACAAGTAAAAAATGCGATTGATCAGGTACATTTTGATATGCAAACTGCTTATAATCGTTATCAAAGTTTACAGAATCAGGTAACTGCTTTTGAAGAATCTTATCGTGTAAACGAAATACGATTTAATAATGGTGTTTCTAATTTTATCGCATATATCACTAGTAAAAACAATTTGGACAATGCTAGAACCAATCTTACCAATGCACAATATGAATACTTATTACGTGTAAAAGTATTAGAATTCTATCGTGGCAAAGCGTTGTGATAATTAGATAATTATAAATCATATCTATTATCACTAACCTCCTTTTCAATCAAAAGAAAGTTAGGATCAATCACCACTTCATAAGGTTTTTCTTTTACATTAAAAGTCACCTTACTTTTTGAGGTAGAGACCTTTATAGTCTCTATCTCTATTAATTTCCCTTGTTTATTATAAAAACCAATCTCTATGTAATCATTTAGGTCAAGTAAAGTTTCTTCTTCCTTATTTCTATATTTTGAAATTGTAAAATCAATTGTTGTTTGATAGGTATTATTTTTCGTTAGGTTCACTGTTACGTTTTCAATAGTATTATCATAAAATGTTACTGTTTCAAAAAGGTCATTCACCATATATTTCAGAGAATCTGGAGTGGCTTTTCTTAGTCTTTCTACTAATTCTATAGATGTTGGATAAGGTGCTTCTTTATTCTTATATACATCAAAGAAATCTTTTAAAACCATATGCATTTTTTCTCTCCCCAAATAATGACTTAAGGTATTCAACGCAACAGTTCCTTTTCCATATGCTAAATATTGTTGATCTCCTTCTGCCAAATAAAGCGGTGGTTCTTCATCTATTTCTTTAGTTCTTCCTTGTATATATCTATTATGTTGCATTTTTAAGAAATCACGTTTTTTCTCTGTACCATAATGCTCTTCAAAAATCTGCAAGGATATATATTCTGTAATACTTTCACTTAGCATAATAGCTCCCAAAGCATCTGCAGGCACCAATTGATTAGCCCACCATTGGTGTGTTAACTCATGAGCAATCGTGTAAAACGAGATATCTATCTTTTCATTCGCGTTATTAGCTATAAAGCGCATTTCTGAAGTGGGAATACTATTGGCCATTACAGAAGCATAGGTCCCTTCGGTTATTGGAAACTCAACAATTCTTGCCTCTTTAAATTGATATGCTCCAAAATATTTAGTATTATAATCCAATGACGCTTTTAATCCTTCCATCATTTTTGAAAGATTATACGTATGATTTTTATGATGATAAATTTCTAAATCTACATTTTCGTAGTTTTCTTTTACTATTTCAAAGATTCCAGAACTAAAACTCAATGAATTTTTAATATTGGTATCTGTTTCGTACTCAAAGTAATTCCTATCATCTTCTGTCCATTGGTTCTTTAAATATCCAGGTGCGATTGCCGTTTGATCTTTAGAAGTACTTATAACAGTTTTTAGATGAATAAAATCTGAATCCAAAGAATAGTAATGCTTGTTCATAGCTGTACTATCACTTGGATGTTTTTTATTAGCATTTAGAAAATAACCGATTCTTGGAAAGATATTATTTTTAAAAAATGTTCCATTACCTAAAATCCCTGCATGGTTCTTAAAAAGTGTATTCGGTTTATTTTTTAGAGTAAAACTTAAGCGTATACTATCATTTGGTTGTAATGGTTCTACTAGCTTTATTACAGAGAACTTGACATAAGTGTCTTCATCGATAATTTCTGAAGATTTATCTAAATTGAAAGAAGTGACTTCATCAAAACCTGTTTTCACTAAAATTGTATCGATTGCTTTTTCCGATTTATTTATTAAGATGTATTTCCCATTTACAACTAATTCATTCGTCTTTGGAAAAACAGCTATGTTTAAGTCAATATCAGTAACTTTAGGTTGATTAGTGACGGAAGCATATTTAGAAAAACTTTTTTCGAATTGTTCAAATGCCTTGTTTTGTTGTTTTGTAGATACTTCTACTTGGCTGTTTTCTTCCTTGTAAATTTTGAATCCCACAATTAAAAAACATAGTGAAACTAATATGCTAAAGATCTTCACATTTTTCTTAAACCTTGTTTTTAACATATAAAATCGTTCACTCATAGTTGACGAAACTCCCCGATTCCATAAGACATATGAAAAGATCGTTACTAGTATTGCAAAAAGAAACCAATATATCTTTACTAAAAAATAAGGAGTCAATTGATGACCATACCCATTCATATCAGAGTATTGCATGGGTTCAGAAAAGTTGAACAATATCAAAAAGCTATCAATTCCTATTTGTTCTAATCCTGATATACCAAACCATCCCATAAGAAGGACAAAAATCCCTACATAAGTGTTTCTAAAAAGCGTATGCACAAAAACCGAAACAAAAGCCCAAATGATGAGTCCACTAAACTTTACAACAAATAAATCAAAAAGGTATAATCCTAACTCAATATGATAATAAGCATTATACATCTGAATGATTATACCAGATAACATCATAGTCAAAAGAAGAACTGCTTGCATTTGTATAATAGCAATAATTTTGGACACTAGTAATGTCATATTACTTATTGGTGTAACATCTACCAATTGATGCATTTGAGATGCTCTATCTTTATGGACAAGCATACCACTATAAATAAAGGTCAATAGCATAATAATACTGGTAAAGAAAAATGCTGGTATCGTTAGCACTACATTCGTTACTGGTAATATTGTNATCTCACTATTATTGGTAACTCTTGCTATTGCAAAAAGAACTGCTAAAACCCCAAAAACAACTATTATATAGAACATCCAGCTCTTTGAAATACTTCTAAAATTAGCCTTGGCTAATAACCAACTGTTTTTTAATTCCTGTATCCTGGAAAATGTATAAGACACTTTAGGCAATCGAATAGTATCAATCTCACTAGTAATTTTTCTAATTGTTGTCTTTTTTGTTTTCTTATTAAATAATGTTCCTACTGCGTGCTCTATTAAAGCAAATTTTCGATACACATACCCAATAATAGTTACTGCAATCATCAACCAAACCAATCTGTTATATAAGGGCATTCCTACTATAGGTAATGTTTTGGTATTCTTATCTTCTAATGTCCAGTATTGTGTTTCATAAAGGACTGTGTTCTGCCCAAAAGGGTCTAAAAGTGCTATCCAAGTTCCATCAAATATGTTTTCTGTTATATTTTGTAAGAAGAATAGCATCAAAATAATGATAAATCCAGCATACAAATTTCTGAAGTAGGCTACAGTTGCAAAAACAATACTTCCATAAAAAAATAGATTAGGAATTGTATAAAGTAAGAATGTTTGTAGATACCCTTCCAAACGAAAATCTCCTCTTTTATTTGGATCTAAACCAGGCAAATGTTCGGTGATCATCATAACAAGCATTACAGCTGTTGCTATTGAGAAAACTAAAGTTAAGGCACTTAAAAACTTGCCAAGCACATAGTCTTTCTTTTGAATTGGGTAACTATACAAAATACTATGCGTATTGTTTTTGTAATCTTTATAGATCGTTGCACCTATAATTGCGGGTAATAAGAATAGCATTAATTTATTAAAATACTGCTGTAAATAATTTATCTCAAAAGGCGAATTAATTATTCTTATTGCATTACCTGTTGTTGGTGAATCAAACAAACCTCCAGTTCCTGCTATTGCTATAAATGCTAATCCTGAAAATACAATAGTGTAGAGATACAAAACCGGTTTTTTAAACCAATATTTTAATTCGTATGTATAAATATGCTTGATCATTACTTCTAAATTTTATTGGTTAGACTTTTGCAATGCTATGAAATACACATCTTCTAAATTAGGGTCTACAGCTTCGAACTTTTCCGAAGGTTTTTCCAAAGCATGTATTCGAATACGCAAAGAATTATCTTCATTATAGTTAGAAGACAAAACATTGTATTTATCCATCATTTCAGGTAGCCTTTCTTTGGCAATAGAAATAGACCATATTTGATTTTTAATAGCATTTGTAGCTTCAGAAGGATTTGTTTTCTGAAGAATTTTACCGTGATTCATAATGGCCATATCGGTGCATAATTCTTTTACATCTTCTACGATATGCGTTGAAAATATAACTGTGTTTTCTGCACCCACTTCTCTTAATACATTTAAAAACCTATTTCGTTCTGCTGGATCCAATCCTGCAGTCGGTTCATCCACAATAATCAATTCAGGATTATTGAGTAATAATTGAGCAATTCCGAAACGCTGCTTCATTCCGCCAGAATAACCACTAACATGTTTCTTCCGATCGTCATAAAGATTTGTAAGCTCCAAAACTTTCGCTACGATTAAATTCCGTTCTTTTTTTGAAGCAATTCCTTTTAATATGGCAAAATAATCTAGTAGTTTCTCTGCAGATACTTTTTGATAAACCCCAAAAGATTGTGGTAAATACCCTAATAACTTTCTAAGTTTCATAGGATGATCCAAAATGCTAAAATCTTTAAATCCAATAGCACCTTCATCAGGTTGTTGTAAGGTGGCAATGGTTCTCATTAATGATGATTTTCCTGCTCCGTTAGGTCCTAATAAACCAAACATCCCTTTACGGATTTCCAAATTAAGATGATCGATGGCGACTACACCATTGGAATACGTTTTTCTTAAATCTTGTATTCGTAAACTCATAATTTTATATATTTTTTACTACAGAATTCAGTTTGAAAATTCTCGATTTCGAGAATGTCATTAGAAAGTGCTACCTCAAAAAAAACGTCCTTTTTATATCGTTCGATATGATCTACTACTTCTTGTACTCTAGCAGTACAGATATAATATTTGGTATATAATTGTGCTATCGGATATAACTCTATCATTATATTGATAGTCATAACTATAAAGCAAAACAGCGTATTTATTATGGCTTTCTTCATTACTTATTACACGCTAATGAAGATCTTATGTTACTTGGATTTCTAAACATTCCATTGAACTGGGAAAAATCAGCTTCGAACTAGGGTATTTTCACTTCGAAAAACCAGCAATAATTGTTACAAACTATACGAAATATCGTCTTATATTTATAACATATCCAAATCGATAGATGCGCAGTTCAGAAATAAAAAGCATACTCAGAAACAAAGAATTTTACTTTCATATCCTATTTTGGATATTCTATTTCGCATCTATTCATGCTACTTGGACAATCAATTGGTTTGATAGGAGTATAAGRCCTGAAACAGTGTCTCAATTTTCAATACTATTATTTCCATTATTCTTTTATTTCAATGCATTTTGGTTTATTCCAAAATATTTAAAGAAAAGAAAATGGTTACTGTATATATTGATCACTTCATTGATAATAATAGTTATAGAATGTATTAGAATTCTTTTACATCTGTATATCCAAGGAATTCCTACTACTTTCATTCAGGAGTTTATAAGAGAATTCAATAGTTATGATAATATTATTTTAGGTAGACTTACTCCTATTGTTTTATGTTTACAGTTTTCATTTGCATATCGTTTTACTAGAGATTGGATTCTAAACAATACACTAATCGACAAATTAAAAGCTGAAAAAACGGCTATGGAACTTGCTTTTTTAAAATCTCAGGTCAATCCCCATTTTCTATTTAATAATTTAAACACTCTTGATGATCTAATTGATAGAGATCCCAAGCAAGCCAAAGAATATTTGCACAAACTATCTACTATATACCGCTACATATTAACAACTTCTGAAAAGGATGTGGTAAGCCTTCAGGAAGAATGGGATTTTATTAATGATTACATATTTCTATTAAAAGAACGTTATGGAGAAGCTTATCAATTTATGATCTCAAAAGCTACCATAGATCTTTACCAGTATCTAATTCCACCTACCACAATTCAAAGTCTTATAGAAAACGTTGTTAAACACAATCATGGATCTTTAGATACTCCGTTAGCCGTTCATATTGAAGTACATCAGGAAGAAATTTGCATTCATCATGAAAAAAGGCCTAAGATGAATACTACGGAGAGTTTGGGAACCGGTTTGAAAAATCTAAAATCAAGATATCAACATCTAAGTAGTAAAGAAATTTCTATTGTTGACACAAACATTTTTTCTGTAGCTCTACCATTAATTAAAAATATACACTGACATGAACATTTTAGTATTGGAAGATGAACAACGAGCTGGAGAGAAATTAATCGATGCTATTGAATCTGTAACTGATAATCCAAAAATTACCTGGAAAAGAAGTATCCAAGAAACAATAAGTTTTTTGATCGATAGTCCAGCTCTTGATGTTATATTTTCTGACATTGAATTGTTGGATGGAAATGTATTTAAAGTTTACGAACACATACAACCAGATTGTCCGATTATTTTTTGTACTGCTTACAATACATTTTATGTAGATGCATTTAAGACAAATGGAATTGCTTATATATTAAAACCTTATACTTCTGAAGCTTTTAATGAAGCGTGGAATAAGTTTTTATTGCTTTGTAACGGAAATGATCTAAAAAATTCTGATGCAATTTTAGATAAATTAAAATATATCCTTACTACTCAAAAACAGCCTTATAAGTCTACATTTTCTATTAAAAAGAGAGATGGTGTATTTCTACTTAAAGTAAGTGATATTGTATATTTTCAGGCACAAGGAGATTTTGTGATCGCTATTGATATACTTAAAAGAAAACATATCATCAATGAATCTTTAGCTCAAATTGAAAGTCAATTAAACGGAAACCTATTTTATAGAATTAATAGAAGTGAAATTATCAACAAAAATTTCATTTTAAAATACGATAAACATATTAAAAATAGGTTATTAATAGTGTTACAAGAAATTGATACTATAGTGTATACTTCTAATAGTAAGACTTCATCATTTAAAAAATGGGTGAACTATTAATAAAAACATCGATTGTCTCTCGATTAGACATCCTTAAGTTTTGTTAAACTTTAAAGATTTTCTTTAATTCATTAAACAACGACTTTGTTTTAATACTAATAGATTCAAGGTATGAAACGATCTCTTTTTTAATGAATTACACTTTTTTATTATTGTTAAAATCTAGTTAACCCAAAATCTAACTAGTAAATAAAAAATCAATACTGCTATATTTATAAATTGGATACTATGTAATTAAGAAAGGAAGATAAGCATGATTAATCCAACAAAAAAATCAATATATCTTTCTATTAGTTTGGTTGTAAATCTATTAGACAATGAATAATAAGACCAAAAGCAGTATTTATTTTCTTAGTGAATTTGTATTCATTCTATTAATATATTCGATAATCATTCAACCAGCAATACAAACTTTTTCTTTTTTTATTGGAGATGACTATGAATTAGTTAACCACAATTGGGATAAAGATATTGAAGAAGAGGAAATACAGGAAAAGGAAGATAAAAAAATAGAAGAACGACTTATCAAGGAAAGCTCTTACGCTGCTCCATATAATAGGAAGACATTATATCCTTCAAAAAAAAATTCCATATGTAATATTCATCTGGATATTCTTATTCCTCCTCCAGAACAAGCATAAATATTTCTAAACTTCTTTTTTTAGACTTAAGACAAAATTAAGTATCTAAAAATCAAAGAACTGTTTTTTTTCATTTATAGGTTTTGGATGATAAAACTAATCGTTTACTAAGTATAAATAATCGATAAAAATGAATTTTAAAAAATTTTCATTTTATCATGTCACGTTTTTCAACTTTATGACTTATAGAGATAAGTAATTCTAGAATCAAACCTTTTTTCATAATTACTTAGTCTGGCACATAATATCGTAAAAAGGCTAAATCAAATAGGAATGGAATATAAAAATTTTGGACTGAATGAAGTATCATTTAAAAAAATTGTAGTCGATCTGAAAAAGAATGATACCTATTTTTTTGAGCAAGTATTTCTAAAACAATTTGGAGAAACCGTTAAATACCTTCGTAGAGAATACAAAGCTACCCAAGATGATGCTTATGATGCAACTATGGATACGCTTATCGAATTTAGAACTCGTTTTGTAGAAGGAAAACTTCAATATGGGAATCTACGATTTCTGTTCACAAAAATGGCATCACAGATGTTACTTAGAAATCAACGAAAAAACAAAACATCTATAGATGATGTACTGTCATTGACTCAAGAGGAAGATACAGACTTTTTAGAATCCGAAGATCTCAGCCAACTCAATATTGCCTGGCAGTTATTAGGAGATTCGTGTAAACAACTGCTTACCTGGCATTTTTATGGAAAAATGAAATTATCAGAAATAGCAGAAGAAATTCAAAAAAGCCCAGCAACGATACGAAAACAAAAAGAGCGGTGTATACAAAAACTTAAAGATCAGTTTAACTTAAAAACAATTTTAAAACCCAATGATTAAATACTATTCACGAATATGAATCAATGCTAGAGAAAGTTTCATAATCAAAAAACAATTAAATAATAAGCAGATGGAAAATAAATTAAATAAATTTTTAGATCCGAATACTCCAAAAAAAGAACTAGATGTAGTTTTTGGAGAAATCCTGAAAAAAAAGTTGGATGAAGATCTCAGGGCGCAATGGGCAGTAAAGTTGTCTCAGGAATATGGCATCACAAGAAGTAAAACTAATGGCAAAGGAAAGTTTTTTTCTTCCGGATATCTAAAAATATTCCTAGCTGCTGCGGCTTGTATAAGTATCATTATTTCATTACAACTATTAGATAAAACAAACACGGATTCGCAAATACTGGCACAACAATATTTGTCCCAGCAAGAGATATTACATCCTGGAACTTCTAAAGGTGCTTCTGATGAAAATCAAACCAGAATATTGGCAATACTCACATTTAATAATAAAGATTATGCTCAATCCATTCAATATTTTCAGAATATGAAAACACAAAAAGAAGAAGATACTTATTATCACGGGTTAGCACTACTTCTAGACAAAAAATACATAGAAGCAATTGAGAAATTTAGAATGGTACGTGCCATAAGTGATCGTTATGGTCAGGAGTTAAACTGGTATCAGTCTATCGCATATATACTTGATGAGCAAAACGATAATGCTTTAACTCAACTAAAAAGAATAAACAGTACGGACTGGAATTACAAAAACGCACAACAATTATTAAAAGAATTGAATGAAGAATAGCTACTAACTATAAACATGCTAACACTTCTCATTACTATAGCAAACCACTTAAATTAATTACATATGAAAACCTTGAGGTATTTTTTAAACTTATTTTTTTTCTTATTGTGTATACAACCTATTCTAAGTCAGGAAAATGATGTGAATCTTAAAAATCAACAATCTAATGTTCTAGAATCCAATGATGACGATGACGATGACGACGATGACGATGACGACGATGACGATGACGACGATGACGATGAGGATGAGGAAGAAGAGGAGGAAGAAGTGATCAAACACCCTTCGTTATATTTTGTAAAACTTTCTCCAACTATTACCCAAGAAGCAGTAGATAGATTACTTGATGAACTCAACTCTGAAGAGATTTGGTATAGAGAAGAAATTAACTTAAGGTTATGGAATACTATAAAGTTTCCTTATCGAAATGCACAAGGAGAAAATATAACAAATATAGATGGGCAAATAACCAATGCCGAAAGTAAAACTGATGTAGATGGAACTGATTTTAACATCGGTCATATTGTACCACAACCTCCATTGAATATCCAAAACTTCTGTTTTCAGAATACCATGCCTCAACATTCATTAGGTAACACCCCTATAAAAATTTCTATCTTTGATACAGGTTTCAAACCACAATCTGATATTAACTATCCGGGTTATTCTTTTTCTCTTGGAGAATATACGGGATATGACTACATCAACAATGAGGAGTCAGTGGTTAATGATCAAAATGGACACGGTACTCATATAGCTGGTATTATACACCATATCCTTGATCAACAAGAAGGAGCTATGTCCTCCATTTCTTTTGACATCAGAAAAACTCATGATCATCTCGGAAGAGGATACATTTCTAATCTCGTTCCTGCAATTTTAGATGCTGTAAATGAAGGAGCTAACATTCTTAACTTTAGTTTTAGTTATCAGAACTATAACGTAAATCCAGCAGGCAAACCCTTAAAAATGGCCATTGATTACGCAGAACAGATGGGCGCTATGGTTATAGCAGCAGCAGGTAACACTAATGAAAATAATGATATTAATGACATTATATCATTTCCTGCCTCCTATCCAAATGCCAATATTTTATCAGTAGCGTCTGCGAACTGTATTAACAAGTTGAGTCTTTTTAGTAGTTATGGTCAACAAATGGTAGATGTAGCACTATTAGGAGAAAACATTCCTGGTCCCAGTTTAACTGGAACTCTAGGATATCAATCAGGAACTTCTTTTGCTACCGCTAATCTTACGGCACTTGCTGCCATTCTGGGTACACATCAAGCAACTTTTGATCATCAACAGATTCGTTGTGCATTGATAAACACATCCACAACCTCATCAGGTTTGTTTGGAAAAGTAGCTGCTAATGGAGTCATCAATTTTTCTGCAGCATTTAATCAACTAAACACCAATTGCACGAATCGGATTCAAAAAACTAATACGATTACAAAATCTCCATCTATGTTTTTTCCAAATCCTTTTAGTGATATGCTTCAATTTGAAACTAAAGAACCTATTAATGAAACAATTACCATTTCCATCTACAATCAAAGTGGCATATTAGTTCTACAAGACCTTTTGTATGTTACTGACAACCCTCAAAAAATTAATATCACCAAAACTAAACAATTGAAACCAGGACTTTATTTTGTAAAAATATACACACAAGATAATTCAAGTACACATACGGTAGTAAAAAGATAAAACATAATCAATCTGCATTTGGAGAGGGATATATGGTTTTAATCATGTATCCCTCTTTTGAGTTTTAATCATTTAAAACTTCACATAGAATTGTTATATTTTTAACATTTCATTACCTTAGTAATGAAAAATTTAGCGTTATAGTTTACGTATTTATCAAATAACTAACTTATGGTTTTGAACCCCACCTTTATCATTACCACATATTTTCTATTATTTCTTTCTGTTTCCTTAGCAGCCTCGACTAATGACAATGATTTTTTTAAAGAACAATATCAAAAGATCAATCAAAATATCAGACAAGGGTACTATAAGGACAATCTACAACTGATTAAACAACTCGAAAAGGAAGCACGTTATCAAGAACTTGATTGCTATCAAAAAGGAAAAATCTGGCATAAGATCGGAGTGTCTTATTATAAATTAAACCGGGAAAAAGAAGCGATAACATATTATAAAGACAAAGTGTTAAATTCTTGGGAGGATTGTCCACAGGTACCAGCATCAGAGAAAGCTAATACGATCTATAATATTGGTGTTTCATACCAATACCTCAACAATATGGAAGCTGCTAAAAAATATATAGATCAAGCTTTGAATATTTTTGAAAACGACACTAATTACCCAAGTGAAAAATTAGCCAGAAAATATCATGGAATTGGTAGATTTTATAAAGAACTTAACGATGCTTTTCGTGCTGAACTATATTATCAAAATGCTATAAATCTATATCGAAAACAAGGTGGCAATAAATTTAAAGAATTTGATGCTTTAAATAACCTTATAGCAATGAATAATAATTTTAGAGCATATAATAAGTCAAAAAAATATATTAAAGAAGCACTTTCTATTTACAATTCTTTTCCAGAAGCAATTCCACAACTTAATCTAGCGATGGTATATCTAAATGCGGGTAGCACATATTTTGAACTAAAAGAGTATCAGTCTGCAAAAGAAATGGCAAAGAGATCGTTACTTATACTAAATGAGGAAACAGAACCTTTTTATTATTCGATTGCCTTAGAAATAATAGCTATGATCCATGCAGATGAAAGAAATTTTAATGCTGCTGAAAAAGACATGGGTCGTGTTTTAGAGATTCGAAAAAAACTATACTCAGAGGATGGGAATCAAAAACAAATGGGTAGAGTCTATGAAAATCTTAGCGATATTTTAATACGGAAAGGGGATATTGCAAAAGCAGATGATTATATTTCAAAAGAATTTAAAATGTTGGTCCCTGTTGGTAGCTTTGATCAAGACAACTTACCTATTATAAGAATATCTAAAGCGCTTGATGATGCTCATCTTATTCGATTAATAGAGTTAAAAATCCGAGCGTTCGAAGCTCAATATAAAGCTTCAAAGGATGTCCAATTTTTAAAGAAAGCGCTTAGTACACAGCATAAAATAGATTCTGTTATTAACAGAAGTTTAGTATCATTTCAATTTGAACAATCCAAACTGGATTTTTTAAATCTAAAGTTCAAGCATTATGGTAAAGCTATAGAAGATGCCTTACAACTATACGAGATTACTAACAATACGTACTACCTAGAAGAAGCCTATTATTTCTCCTCAAAAACAAAAGCTATCGTGTTGCAATATGAGTTAAATCAGGTTGATGCTTTTAAATCCAATGTATCTAAAGAAGTTCTTCAAAAAGAAAAAACCCTCCGTGAAGAGATGCATACACAACAAGCATTACTTATGGAGGCTATAGACAATCAAGATTCCTTACTAAACACGTATACCAAAGCACAATATGAATTAGACAAGTACTTAAAGGAAATAGAACAAAAAGAACCCGATTATTTCAAAGAAAAATACACCTTTATTCTTCCCCCAAAGTTAAAGGAAATTAGAGAAGATTTACCAAAAGATATGGTCGTTATAGAATATTTTATTTCGGATAATACCATGTATAGTTTTTGGCTTACAAATGATGATTTTTTCTCTATTAGTACACCTTATGATACTGTTATTAAAAAAGCTCTTGACGATTTTATAGCACAATGTCATAACCCAGCATTTGAAGTATCCGAGAAACTCTCTAAATTAATATTTGAACGATGTTTACAACAGGGATTAAAAAAAATCGATTCGAATATCAATCGTATTTGCATTATTCCTGATGGCCAATTACATAAGCTATCTTTTGAAGCGTTGACGGATCCTGATGAAACACCTAAAAAATATTTGATTCAGGACTACAGTATCTCCTACTCCTATTCAATCTCATTGTTATTTAGAAAACAACAAAACCGTACCTATAATTATATTGGGTTTGGTACGAAATATAGCGAAAACCTCAATAAAAAACTGAAGGCTAGAAAACGTTTTTTCGGAAGCGAAAACCTGACGCAACTTGCTTTATCACAAGAAGAAATAAAACGAGGTGCTGCAATTTTTGATGGAAAAACATTTATAAATGATCAAGCTTCTCTAGAAAATTTCATATCACATAGTACAGATGCCGATATCATTCATCTTTCATTACACGGTTTAGTGGATATGGATGATCCTGGTAGATCTTCGATTATTTTTGATGACCAACATCAAGAGTTTATACTTTCTTCTCAGGATCTTTATGGAAACAGGTTAAAAGCAAATCTGGTATTACTCAGCGCTTGTCATTCTGCCAGTGGTAAAATATATAGTGGAGAAGGTGTTCAGGGAATGAGTAAATCGTTTCTACTAGGAGGTGCACATAATATTCTGTCTAGTCTATGGAATGCTACTGAGGCTAGCTCTCTGTTCATTACGACTTCTTTCCTAGAAAATATACATTCAGGACAAGCAACAGATGTAGCTTTACATCAATCTAAATTAGATTATCTTTCTAAAACAGAACCGAATAAAAAACATCCTTACTATTGGGCTAATTTTATATTATTAGGAGAGGTGGATAAGTATCAAGGATCCAAAAGTCTTTCAGTTTGGATGATATTATTAGGAATAATAGTCCTTTTCTTTTTTCTACTACGCTATTCTAAATCAACTCGTAAAGTATAAAATTACCTAAACTTATATAGTATTATATTCATACAGTAGAGCTTTTTTCAAGTTTAAAAAAAAATCTAAAAAAAGCCTGTCACACTATCTTCTTTTCTTTCTTATAGAGATAACAATATTAACTCAATAAGAATTACTAAAGTGACTAAACTGAAGATAATATCCGCATTATTTATATACTTCTTTACAAGTATCGCAATCGCACAAGAAGATCTTAAATTATGGACAGGGTATAGCGCTCAAGCAAAACTTACCAAAAAATGGAGACTTTCCGCTGGTCAATTATTATTGTTTAATCAAGAGCCTTTTGAACTATCCTCGATGCAAAATAGTGTAAACATAAGGTATAGAATGAGCAAAAGGATGAGTTTTGGTACGGGATACCTTAGATCATCAGATCCTTCAGATCCGGATCAGGAAGCAAGAAACCGAATCACTGGTCGTTTTCGGTTAAATGCCAGATTAGGTAAGGTACGTTTTGCTAATAGTCTAAGAGCGGAATGGCACTTCCCAGAGAGAAGTAAATTTGAATATCGTATTCGTTATGGACTTCGTATTCATGGTGGAAATTGGGGATTACCACTTAAAACCACTCCTTTTATAACTAATGAGGTGCATTATTATCTTTCCGGAAGACCATTACAATACCGAGATGCATCGGGTGATAAGGTAGTAAAACAATCTCCTGATGGTCTACACGCACATAGAGTCACATTAGGCATACGCTTCAGACCCTTCAGAAGAGCCAATGCCAGTATAAGTTATATGCAGCAAACAGAATTTAACATCGGTAGCAAGTATCGCGAAATAAATGTAGTAGATCCAAGAAATGGAAGAGTACGAAGAGCTTTTAACAATTTTTCTGTCTTGATGTTCAGGTTTTCTTATCAACTGGATTTAAGACAAAAGTCTCCTCGATCAAAATCTATAGGTAATCGTATTCCAAAGACTTCTTTACCAATTGTACAGATCACAGACACCAAGACCTATTAAACTGATTGCTAAACACATAAAACATCTAATAAGAATCAATATTTAATTTTTAACCAATATCCTTAATTATGAAAACTATTAAAAGATCAAATATCTGTAAAAATGTAGTCGATTATAAAATTGATAGAACAATGAATCAAAACCATCAACCTATTGCAGGTGATGTAGCCATATTCGAAGTTATAAGTATAGGCTCTTTAAATGCAATTCAGGATTTTGAAGGCAGAAATAGTTATATATTCCCCGGAGATAAAATAATGCTAGCGTTTGGTAATCGATATGCAAGTAATCAATTTGAAGGTTATGTACCAGAAAAATACCAAGAAACATATGACCTAATAGGTAAAGGTGGTGTCGTTGGTACGGTGGTATCCATGTTTTATAAACTAGAACTTAAAGGACCTACTAAATTAAAATTAGTGGGATACGCTACCAGAAAGGAAGATCAAGTAATCAATACCAAATATTATCATAGAAGATCGGTAAAATTCAATTCAAATAAAGTCAGAAATTTCAAAACTATATTATCCATTGGATCTAGTATGGACAGCGGTAAAACCACTACTGCAGCCTATTTATGTAGAGGCTTAAAAACGTCCGGATATAAAGTCGCCTATATTAAACTAACTGGAACCGTATTTAATAAAGACAGAATGCTGGCATATGATTGCGGTGCTGATATAGTTAGTGATTTTTCTGAATTTGGATTCCCTTCTACCTATCTCTGTTCTACAGAAACCATTATGGATTTATACGAGGGATTATTATCAGAAATAGCAAGTAATGATCCGGATTATGTAGTTATAGAAGTTGCAGATGGATTATACCAACAAGAAACACGTGCCCTCTTAAATCATTCTTTATTTACAGAAACTATTGATCATGTTATTCTATCATGCTGTGATAGCCTTGCTGTACAAAGTGGAGAGCAGTTGTTATCACCTATTTTTGGTGACCGTCTGTTTGCTTTAGCTGGTTTGTTTACCGGAAGCCCACTTCTAGTGACCGAAGTAGAAAGTCAGTCCTCAATTCCGGTACTTACGTTAAGTAAATTACTAGAATCAGACTTGTTAATTGATCTGCTTTCTGAGCGCGTTAATGTTGCTGTATAAAGTAAGTATCTGTTTATCATTTTCATTTTAAAAACTATTGTTATGCAATATTCACAGAATCAAGCATTATGGATAAGCATATTTGTCATTGTACTCATCTTATCACCTGTACTCGAAAATTGGGCTAAAAAACCAACAGATAGTTTCCCGCTATCATACTATCCCATGTTTTCTAAGAAAAGACAAGCTACTTACGGTATGTACTACTTTGTTGGATATGATGCTGCTCATAATAGATATAAAATTTCATACAAACTAGCGGGAACTGGCGGATTTAATCAGGTTAGGAGACAAATAACAAAAGCAGCTCGATCTGGCAAAGCTACCGAATTTACTAAAGAAATAGCCGAAAGAATCGCCACAAAGAATGAATATCCATATTCTAAAATGATACGCGTAGAATTAGTTAAAGGGTATTATCATTTGGAGAATTTTTTTCTAAAACAAGATACATTACCTGTTCATGAAAGAAAGGTAGCCTTTCACAAAATCAAAAAATGATGAGTTCTTATTTCAAAACAATACGAGATCATTGGTTTATAAATGTAACTCCACAGCGGTTAGCGCTATTACGAATTGCCACTGGTATATTTTGCTTATGGTATTTACTTTCACGTTTTAGTATGCTTCAAAAGATGGTCAAAAATGTAGAAGCTTATGACCCTATAGGAATACTAAGTTGGATGGAACAACCAATTCCTCCTACAATTTTCTTATGGATCACTATAGGGGTCATTTTGTTAAATATAGCCTATATCATTGGCTGGAAGTTTAAGTTTACCGGCCCCTTATTTGCGGTTATTATATTATTATTTTTCACATACCGCAATAGTTGGTCTATGGTCTATCATAACCGTAATGCTCTTATTTTACATATGGTTATACTTGGATTAGTCGCTTCTGCAGACGCCTGGTCCTGGGATGCCTTTAAAAAATTAAAAAAAGGGTGTCATATTCCCAAGGCAAATTGGCAATATGGATGGCCAATACAATTAATTTGCGCGGTTACTGCAGGTTCTTATTTTTTATCTGGGATCGCTAAACTTGCTGGAGATTTAGCCTTAGAATGGGCTAATGGAACTGCTATGCGATCTCAAGTTGCCGTAGATGCTATACGCAAAGAAGTATTAGGCTCTGAAGCTGCTCCTCTATTCGACTTTTTATTCGAGCATACCTGGTTATTTCTAGGAATGGGTATTCTTACCTTTATTTTAGAGCTGGGAGCACCACTAGCTCTTATAAAAAGACGTTGGGGAATGGCATGGTCAATTATGACCTGGATGATGCATTGGGGTATCTTTTTTATAATGGGAATAAGTTTTCGTTATCAAATGACTGGATTAATATTCTTATCATTTTTTGATATTGAAAAACTATGGAACATTAAAGAAAAGAAATTAACCGTTTCATTCTCAAAAAAAGTCACTCTTAAAAAGATCCCCACATCTATAATTCTTTTTGACGGTGTCTGCAATTTATGTAACAGCTGGGTACAGTTTATTCTTAAAAGAGAAAAAAACAAGCATTACCATTTTGCCTCGTTACAATCAGAAACTGCAAAGGTTTTATTAAAAGAGTACTCTATATCTCTAGATCTTTCTTCTATAATATTAGTAGAAGATGGTATCATATACCAAAAAAGTGATGCTATTTTAAGAATCTGTGAAAATTTAAGATACCCTTGGTATTTAATACGATGGTGTTTAATAATTCCTAAGGTATTTAGAGATCGTATATATGATTTTGTTGCCTCTAACCGATATATGTGGTTTGGTAAGAAACAACAATGCGATCTTCTGGATACTGATCAAAGAGCACGTTTTTTAGACAATACTGCTACTTAATAATAGTGTTTGTTACCCCAGTATTTGTCTGTCCAAAAGACCTTCTCTTTCCTCAGGAGGAGGTCCTTGGATAAACCAAAAATTCTTTTACCTCGATACAATAACCGATATAAAACTCTTATCTATATATAGTATGTCACCCAATAAATGGAATATCATCAATAGCTTTGCTCGTAGACATATTACATTACTGATTTTCACCTTTTTCACAGGCTTTTACTACAATATACTCACCATTATGATCCCGATTAGTATTGGTAAATTCTACGAACTTAGCTTTGGTTTTTCTTCACATCGATTGGCAGCATTTAAGTTTATTCCATTCATGGATGCTCCTGATTTTGGATCCTTTCTTATCTTTTTCTTTTCATTAGTTATACTTCGATTAATATTTGAATATTTAAACCGATATGGTATTTCACTAATAGGGGAAAGCTTTAGTAAACAGTTAAGAGAAAAACTCTTTGCTAATCAATTACAAATTACCATGGAAGTATACAATAATAAAGGTACTGGCAAGTACCTTCTGCGGTATAGTGGAGATCTTAAAAGCATTCAAAATTATATAAAAAACGGAGTAATCCGATTTTTGCAAGATGTGTTCTTGCTGAGTATTGCCATTATTGTCATTGGATGTTTTGATGTTTATTTAGCCCTCATCATTACTGTCTGTATTCTTATTTCTTCTGTAATCCTCTGGATGCTCAATAAAATGTTATACAAAGTTTCTCTAGCCAGGAGAAATAGTCGTTCAGGAATGTTAAGCTTTGTCAATACACGTCTACGCGGTATATTAACCCTCAAGGCTTTTAATAAATATCAACCAGAAGAAAAACGATATCGAAAAAGATCAAACACACTTTATGATATAGGAAAAAGTTATGCCAAAATTATTTCAATAATTCAGGCTATTATTCCTGCAATTACATACAGTATGCTCGGAATTATAATGCTATATATTTTTATATCATCAAAAAAAAATAGTATGCCTATAGAAGGATCTTCTCTCCTGATACTGATATTATTAATTATCTCTACACTACCTGTACTAAGACGAAGTTTAAGAGTCAGTATTGTATGGAAATTAGGAAATATATCTTTTTCTAAACTTATTAATATTTTTTGTTTGCCTAAAGAGAATCAACTGCAATTTGAAAACTTAATGCTCAACTTAGAAAAAATCGTTTTTAGTGATGTTAATTATTGCTATCCCAATACATCTAAACCTGTGTTCAAAAAAATTAATCTAACTATTGTTCCTAAAAGCACCACACTTTTACAAGGTGTATCAGGAACAGGAAAATCCACCTTTATTCGCTTGCTAGCAAAATTTATGTCACCTTCTAATGGTAGTATAAGATTTGGCAGTGTTTGCAGTAGTTTATTATCAGAAAAAACAATTAGAAAGAATATTGCAATTGTTTCAAAAGATTTTCCTTTATATGGTAGAAATGTATATGAAGCATTAGTATACAATAGAAAAGAAAGTACCCGAAAAAATGCTAAACTTCTGTTAGAACATTTACAACAGTTTGAAAAAAACCAAAATCAACTCCAATTAGATAGTAAAATTGGTGATCTAGGAGCTAACTTAACCTCTGGGCAACGAAAAATATTGATGTATTGCAGAGCTTTATTAACTAAAAAACCTATTTTGATTCTTGAAGAGCCTTTAAAAGAACTTAACATAAAAACTCAAAATTTACTACTTCAGATGCTTAAAAATATGTCTAATCAACAAACCATTATTCTTTTAGATGATCATCCTGTCGAAGGTTTTCATATTGATGCAGTTCACTATTTATAAGCTTCTACCATATTCATGAAACCTGTTTTAAAAGCTAAGAACATTAGAAAATCTATCTTTTCTTGATAGATGGCTATAGTATATACTTAAGTTAATTTTAGGTTATTTTAGGAATCAACCATAAATATCCCAAACAACTTATAAAAAACACAAATAATCCGATAGGGTTTATCGGTTCTACAGGAGAGTTTGTTTTTACATTATTCGAAGAAGATATATCAAAATTTCGACTATTTGCTTGAATTTTATGATATATCATATTTGATCGCCAAACAGTTGTATCCACTACAAAATAGTTCAAAACAGCTGTAGTATCCTGAGCTATATTTATATGATTCCAACCATTTTTTTTAGGAAAAGTTTTCCCTTTCCATATGCTTGGTATATCAATATTTCTTTTCATTCCTATACGATATCCTTCTTGTGTCTTAACTTTTGGATCAGGTATAGAAGTTCTAACTGTAAATTCATAAGGTTGATCTTTACGAGTCATAGTTTTGCTGGCATCCCAGTATATACCAGTATTTTGCTTTTTACTAATGTCATTGATAATATCAGACCATAATTCTTTATATGCTGTGCTTTTTCCATCTAACAAAAGTTCATAAGTTCCTTGAAAAATTGCTGTACCAACTCTACCTTTTCCTACTCTTTTATATGCAGCAACAATAGCTCCATCAGTACTATAGAGTATTGGTTGTAGAGTAAATTCTTTTTTAAAAGAAAAAGGATATTTCATTACTCTTGATTGTGTAGCGTCTTTTAGACGAGTTTCAGAATTTTTTTCTCTTTTAAAATCAAAGGAAATGCTGCTTTTTCTAGATTGAAAGAGGTTTTCATCTGGTTGAATAAAAAGACCCAATCCCTGATTTCGTATAGCCGCCTCTAATACCGATTTTGATGTTTTACCAAGATTTTTAGCAATCACCGCATCTAAAATTATCAAATCAAAGGATTCTATATTTTTTTCTGTAAAAGTACCTATCTGTATACGATCTGTGTTGAAATATTCAAATTTAAACTTCCCTTTCGTTATTTTGGTTTTTACCAATACTTCATGCCCATTTTCTGCTAAATAATTTTTCAGATATTTTGTTTCGAACGTTGGAAATTCATTAACTATTAATATTCGTAAACTTTTCCTTTGTACTACTTGAATAGGAAGAGGATTTTTAGAAAGTATATTTCCTAATGAGTCTTTTTCAGTTATTCTAAAGGTATAATTACCAACTATTTTAAGTTTTGTTGACAGCTGAATTTCCTCATTTTTATTACCCTGTAAGATAATAGAATCGACATTGCTTCCTCCAGGTTCTTCTAAAAACAATCGAGCACCTTTTTTTGGATTGTTATATATTCCTTTAAATAGTATTTTTTCTCCAGTAGTAGCTTTCTGATTATATCTATATTTTATAATACCCGAAGGAATATCACTTTTAATAAATGTTGTTTTATAACCTTCTAATTGCCAAAAATCATAAGGAGCTATACCATTCCCCAATACAAAAATAGTATCTAATGTATGAAGCTGTTCAAGAATAGGATAATTTTCCTTGTACGTAAGTAATTTAATTTTTTTATACACTTTTTGAAGGCTATCCAAAGCTTCTTGATGATAATTTGGAGTAAGTATTGCTATTTTGGTATTCTTAGGAAGTGCTGGTAAAGCAGGTTTTAACGCTATTATTGCTATCGATATAATTGCAAAAAAAGCTACTAAAATTCGTATCCAAAACGTACGCTTTCCAAAATGAACCCACTCTTTCCAAATACACATCAACCATACGACAAGACTACAAATTGTTATAGGAATGATCCAATGACTATGTAAAAAGATAATCTCGCTACTCATTCTTTTTCAAGTTCTTTTAACAATAACTCATTGATCTCACTCATTGGTTGTTCTTTTTTGATAGCACTTGCTTCCATTTCAGGAATTGCATAGAGTAACCCTTTTTNCAATTCAATTAAAGCTTCTAAAGGAGTTTCTACATCTTCTGATATCCATTTTAATTGTTGTAATGTTTTTAGATATTTTCCTGGTGTTTGCGTAGCTTTTACAGCTAATTCATTGGCTGCTTCTTTAAAAATTAATTTGTCTTTTTCTGTAATAGTAACTTTATTTTTTGTGAAGATTAAAGCTTCTAATGTAGCAATAGCCAAACGCATATTTTTATGTATATCTTCTTCTTCTAATTCAGCCGTTTTTCGATACCCATGCACTTTATCTATCTCACCTGTTAATCTTTTATCTTCTTTTATAGGTGGTGGATCAAACCCGATTCGATGTACATAAATACGCGCGCTATTTTTTATCTCTTGAATAAGCTTTAACGCTCTATATTGATAAGGTAAAGACTTTTCTGGTGTATATAATCTCAAATACAATTCGGCATCCCACATTTCGTTAAGTGCCTGTCGTAATTTACTTTTTAAAGATTGGGTAAATAATGTAGATTCTTCAGGATCATCATGGTTATGTAAATATTCTGCTAAAGGATCTTTCTTTTTTTCTTCTTCTTGTACAAGATTGTGTTCATTATCATGATCATGATTGTGTGTATATTTTGCCAGAGGATCTTCCTCATGATCCTCATGTCCTTCATGGTCGTCATGTTCTTCATGATCATCATGATCTTCTTCATGATCATGTTCTCCTTCATGATCGTGTTCATGGTCGTCTCCTTCAGCAGCATGAACCACTTCTGTCTCGTCTCCCATAAATTCGGCATATTTTAGTCGTAGTACTTTTTGATCAAAACCTAATTCATTACTTCTCGATTTGTATGCTTCAGCGGATAGTTTAGATTTTTCTTTCAGTAATTTTTCTGTATCAATTATGAGCTGACGCTGGCTTCGAAAATAATCTGGCATTAAATCAACTCCCATGGTTCCTTCAACAGCAAACGAATCCGAAATAGTATCTTTTATAACTGCAAAATAGGTTTCACTTCTTGCTATATTTTTTTCAGGTCTTTTTTGATCTACAGCTTCGACATAGAAATAAAGTTCATCACCAGGTTCCATATTCATCTGGTCCAGATTGATTTGTTTTGACAAATTCATCTGTTTACTTCCTTTTTGTAAATTAGAAAATTTAAGTTTCTCTTCTCTAAATTTCACAGACTCTCCTGAGCCTTTACTAACGGTAGCAATGATATAAGCATCATCAATTCCGAAGTCATCTCTTATTTTTGTAGTAAATGGTACTTTTTTATTTTCATTGTAATTAAAAGAAGTGAACTGCTTGATTCCCAAAACCTGTATATCGGGACTTTTATCTTTTATTACATCTATAGGATATAATTCAGAGACATATGACTTATCCTGAAAATCAACAAACTTAAAATTATAAAAACCTGAATTACTTAATTCAGATGCTCCTTTATAGATCCCATCAACTAATTTCATTGAGTGACTATTACCAGCGCTTTCAATCAAGACTTCCTTAATTTCTTTATCGAATTGTAGTGTCCATAGTACTCGAGAACCTTCCACCGCATTGATTCCCATATCAGTAGTTGTCAAAGATGGGATCTTGGTATATCTAGGATATGTAATTACTAATTGTTGTTGTATTAGTTTTGGAGGTTTGATTACCGTTGCAGTCGTATCAGTAGCTTTAAAAACTACTTTTTCTGAATTATTTTGTGGTACACCAGAATGATTAAACCTATCAAATATTTCTGTATAACTTAATATCAAACCTATTAAAACGCATAGAACAAGAATTAATGCTCCCTTTTTTATAGAACTCGGTGGTTGTATTTTGTTTCGTTTTTCAACAAGCGTATTTTCAATTCTATTTTGTTGAATTTTAGCTAATCCAGATAATTCTCCGTCAGTCTTTAGTATAAGTCCTGTGCTATACTCTGTAGCATCTAAATGTTGATCTATATAACTGGCTACATTTTCTAAGCTAGTTTTCCATGGTTTTGTAAAAATTAGCATTATTCCGCATATCACCATACAAACTATTAATGACCAGAGGATATTATGAAATAATAAGTAAATTATTAGTGCAGGGCCTAAAGCATATAATAAGGTTTCTACGCAAAGAAACAACTGCCATTTGCGCTTAAATCCTACCAATATATTATACCCCAACTTCATTATTGTTTTCTATATTTTGCTATTCCACGTTCTGCAATTAATATTGTACCAAAGAGTAACCATAGCCATTTCGAAATATCTAAAAGCTCAAACTGCTTCTTCTTTACATTTTTATTAAGAGCCAAAGGTTGAATTTCAGAAACATCGATACTTCTTTTATCATATTTTCTGATATCTTTCGTAAATTCTTTATGATAACCTAACAACTCTAAAATCTGTTCAGAAACATTTTTAGTAAGAATAGTTTCAACATTAAGTGATTCCGTAAGAAAGAAAAGCTCGTTTGAATTACTTGGTTCGATACTATGTTTTGCAAATTCATCTGGTTTATATACCAATATCTTTGTTGATGTATTTGGTAGCGGATCATTAGATAACCATATCGCAAGATCAAAACCAGTCATATCATTAATATTGGTGTTTGTAAACTCCTTTACCGCAATAGTTTTATTTATATATTTTGAGATGGCTTTTAATGAAGAAACTATCAAATTTTTCTGATCAGAAAGACTGTCTTCATAAACCAATGCTACTTTTTTGGGAACAAAACTAGTGATGGGGATTATTTGTCGAGTTCCTTTTTTGGAAAAAATAACACTATCCTCTGTATTTGTTAACTCAAGTTTTTTAGTTGAGACCCTTTCTTTATTAAAAGTCAACTGATATTTGTTACTATTTAATCTAACAATCTCAGAGGTATCTTCTTTTACCAGAGCACTTAAAACATGCTCATTAGATATATTAATATCAATAGGTATCCAATTAATAGTTTTATTAATGATTGGTCTAGCTCCTTTCATTCCCGCTATAGAAGCTTTGGTAAACACCACGATACTATCTGTTGGTAACATTTCCATTTCTCTAGCTAACTTCCAGTAATTTGGAACACTTAATTGATCAATATCTAATTGATCTTTATCCAACAGAGGAAAATCAGTTTTCAATAGTCTCAGAGATTCTCCTTCTTCTATAGAGTCTAATATACTAGCCATACGATCATCTTTAACCAGAGAAGGCTCTACTAGATATGTAACTGGTGTAAAGTTTGTTTTTTGTTTGAATTGAACTCCGGAAATAAGTAATACAAGAACTCCAATTAATACTATTCTTAAGAGTAGTAATAAGAGTTCATTTAATTGGATACTTCTAGATTGTTTTGAGTCTGATTCATTTAATAATTTAGTACTACCAACTTTGATTGTTCTCCCTTCTCTTTTACCCCAAAAGTGAATAACGATTGGAATCATAACTCCCAATAAAGCCCAAAGATATGTAGGATACAAAAAAGACATATCAGACTAATTTATTTCGTTTTTTAAGAAATAACCGAAGCATTTCTTCTACAGGTTGGTTCAATTGACATAAATGATAGTCTATATCATTCATAAGCAATGTGTTTTTTAATTTTTTTATCATTGCTTCCATCGCGGCTAAGTATTCCTTTTTAGCAGTTTTTGTATCTATTTTAAGTTTTGTACCTGTTTCTAAATCTTCAAAAGTTACGGTTCCTTTATAATTGAAGGTTAGCTCATTTTCACCCATAAGATGTAATATAATGACCTCATTTTTTGGCGTTTTAAGCTGCTTTATAAAAGAAGTTAGCTCTTCCGTATGTTCATAAAGATCCGAAATAAAAAATATCATTTCTTTACGATTTCTAGTATGTAGACTTTTAGAAACATTAGGATTTTCTGGCCATTTCCCCTTGTTTTCTATGGCAGTAAGTTCTAAAAGGAAACGATTATAATGTTGTTTTTGAATTTTAGGATACAAATCATACAACTGATGTTCATTTAAACCAAATAAACCAATAGCGTCTCCTTGGTTTTGACAGATATATCCTAAGGAAGCGACCAATACCCTAGCATAGTCCATTTTAGAAAATTTGTGCTCTGTATGCAACATTGAAGCACTGGCATCAATTATAAATTTTATCGAAATATTAGATTCTATTTCTGACTGCTTGATATAATACCTTCCAGATCTGGCTAACATTTTCCAATCTAATAATCGCAAATCATCGCCTGGTTCGTAATTTCGAAACTGATTAAACTCCATTCCAGTTCCAACATTGCGACTATGATTTAATCCAGATAAATATCCATCAACAATAATCCGGGCGATAAGAGACAAGCCAGATACACTTTTAATCAATTCTGGTTTTAATAATTGATGATAATCCTGTCTCACGTACTTGCGTTTTTATTTCCTTATTTTCCGACTTGAATTTGATTCAATAAGTGATTTGTAACATCATCAGATGTAATTCTTTCAGATTCTGCACGGAAATTTACAATCACTCTATGTCTTAATACAGGTATCGCCACGTGTTTCAAATCTTCTAAAGTAACTGCTAATCTTCCTTGCGCTAAAGCTCTTGCTTTAGCAGTTAATATCATGGCTTGTCCAGCTCTTGGTCCTGCTCCCCAACTCACCCATTCTTTAACATAAGAATTTGTTGTTGTCTCTGGTCTGGTAGCTCTAATTACTTTACTTACGAAAGAAACCAAATCATCACTAATAGGTACTTCTCTTACCAAGTGTTGTAATCTAAGTATATCAGCACCAGAAATTACCTTATTTAAAGTTATATCCTGTATACCCGTTGTATTTTTCAAAATCGTTGTCTCATCCGATTCTGTTGGATATCCAATTTTAATATATAATAAAAAACGATCTTGTTGCGCTTCGGGAAGTGCAAAAGTTCCGGATTGTTCAATTGGATTTTGGGTAGCTAAAATAAAAAATGGCCTATCTAGTTCGTAGGTTTTCCCAGAATAGGTAACTTCAAATTCTTGCATGGCTTCTAACAAAGCTGCTTGTGTTTTTGGAGGCGTACGATTAATTTCATCTGCCAAGATGATATTAGAAAAAATAGGTCCTTTATTAAACTTAAAAAATTTCTTACCGGTACTATAATCTTCTTCTAATATTTCAGTACCTATAATATCTGAGGGCATTAAATCTGGTGTAAACTGAATCCTCTTGAATTGTAAATCTATCGCCTCTGCCAATGTTCGAATCATTAAGGTTTTCGCCAAACCTGGAACTCCTTCTAATAAAGCATGCCCTCCAGCGAGAAAAGTAATTAATAGTTGCTCGATTGTTTCCTCTTGACCGGTTATTACTTTACCTATTTCTTTTCGTAGGTTTTGTAACTTTCCAGTAAGTGTATCTATTTCGTGTTCTATACTTGCTAACTCTTTATCCATTTACATACATTCTTTTATGACGTCAATGCATACATGACGATATTAACACCAAATCTGGTATTGTCTATTTTATACCATCGTTTATTTCTAAAATCATAATCCCATTCGCATCCATAATCCTTATTACTATATAAAACCCCTATTCTTCCATTAATCTCTATAGCTTTTAGATAATCATGAACGATATCATCTCCCCATCCATTCAATTCTTGTGAAGTTGTTGGAGGACCATCTTCAAACTCAAAAAACACCTTATATAACTCATGGTTGTTAGGTATTTTTTTTAGTGCTTGAGGGCCAAAAATATCTGCCATTTGCCGTTCAAAGGATTTTGAAAATAATCCATCTATATCATGATTACAATCATCTGCAAAAACAAATCCTCCATTATTCACATACTTTTTAAAGTTTTCTCGTTCTTTTTTCGTGAACTGAACTAACTTATGACCAGAGATATAACAAAACGGACTTTTGAAAATTTCATCACTACTTAAGGAAATTATTTTTTCCTGAGTATCTACTTTTAAAGTAGTGTACTCTACTAGTGAGTTTAATAGATTAGAAGGCATTCGTTGATCAACATCCCAATCTCCAGACTCGTATTGCAATCGCGTAAAGAAAAACTTAGTACTCAATATTAAATTAAATAGGTGAAATAACAATATAGATCATTAATTAAGAAGATGATCTAAAATTAAAGTTAATTAGGATTCTATTACGATACATATATAAATCCTACCTAGCATAATCATACAACAACACTCAAAAGATTTATTAAATGATTACGCTAGATAGTATAAATTAATTTCGCAATTTCAATTATACAGCATCAGAAAGGCTTGTAAAAGTAAAATCTCTTATTTTCATGTATGGCACTAAATTACCATCAATTCTTACTTGTTTTCCTAAAGTTTCCAAATTATTAAGCATAATAATTGGGCTTTCATTAAATCTGAAGTTCTTTACAGGATGTTTGATTTTACCATTCTCTATATAAAAAGTTCCATCTCTGGTCAATCCTGTATATAAAAGGGTTTGAGGATCAACACTTCTAATATACCATAATCTAGTTACTAGAATTCCTTTTTTAGTTCCTTTTATCAAATCTTCGAGAGATGCATCGCCTCCTTGCATAATAAATCCATTAGGAAAAGGCACTGGATCTACTCCTTTTTGTTGTGCCCAATAGCGACTATATGCAAGATTTTTTACGACTCCATTTTCTATCCAACTCGTTTTCTTGAGAGGTTGTCCAGATCCGTTCCAAGTACCGGTAGGCACTTCAGGATTTAATGGGTCAGACCAAATATTTACTCGTTCATCAACAATTTTTTCTCCGAGTTTGGTTCCTCCACCTTCTTTAGACATAAAACTTCTTCCTTCATCAGCGGTACGTGCATTAAATGCAAACGCCATATTTCCAAGGAGACCTACTGATGCCGCGGGTTCTAAAATAACCGTATACTTACCAGGTTCAATAGCTTTTGCTTCTTTAGACATTACCGCCTTGTCAATTGCTACTTTGGAAGCTTCTGCCGCATTGAATTTAGCAACATCGTTATAATCTCTAGTGACCCAACCAGATCCCGTACCATCATTACTTCTCATTGTTACGGTAAAGCTGGCATTCGT
>NZ_WEKL01000113.1 GCF_019295435.1 Aquimarina litoralis | reverse complement strand
ATTTTCAAAAGGGTTCTCAGAGACTTTGTTCATTACTTCGTTTAAAATTTAAAATCAAAAAACAATGAACAAATTTTCAACAAAGCAACTATTAATTCCAATAATTACATTTGCAATCATCTGCTTGTTATGGTTTGGATCAATCGATCTAGGATTCTTTACCAATATCATTGCCTCTGTAGTTATCATCATCGCAAATTATATAGAATATAAAGGAAAGGCATTTTCCGAACTTGGATTTCAAAGGGAAAAATTTACACTCAAAAATATATTGGTTTTTGCTCCATTAGTAGCACTAGGACTTTTTATTCTGTACGTGTTTATATTGGTTCCTGGAATCACGAAACTAACTGGAATCCCAGTAGATTATTCTTTTTTTGATGAATTAAAAGGAAACTTTAAGGCTTATATAATTACGTTACTATTTGTATGGGCAGGTTCAGGATTCGGAGAGGAAATCATATTCCGTGGTTATTTTATGCGACAATTCATAAAATTCTTTGGAGAAAGCAAAGTTAGTATTGCTCTAAGTATTCTACTTATCACTGGTTTTTTTGGTTTTATGCATGCTAGTCAAGGAATTACAGGACAGCTTGTTTCTTTTATAGTCGGATCATTGATCGCATTGATATTCTATTTACGTAAATATGATTTGTGGTTCGTTATTGCTTTGCATGGTTTCTTCAATACCTATGCTTTAACCTGTGTTTACTTAGGTTTAGGGTTATAACAACCTCCAACAAATAGAAAAACCAAAAAAATAAGGTAACATTTGGTTTGATTTAGACACTTATAATAAAATATAACTAGTTATGGGTTTATATTCTAGTTAATCAAATGATTTTATTATTTATTTTGATNAGAAATAGTGAAAGTGTTTTAATATAAAAATTAATGAAAAACTTATTATTCTTTTTCTTTTTAATTTATAGTACAAGTGTTCTTTGTCAAAAGACGAATGATTATTCTGTTTTTGCAAAAGGAAAAATAATTACAAAGAAAGATACAATTAGCTGTTATATAGTATATGACGAAGGTTATTCTAGTATTATCTACTATAAGTTGAGTAATACTGATAGAAAAATACTAAGAGCTAATATATCTGAAATCCAAAGTATGACCGTAGGGACCGATCAATACCATAAAATTGTGCATAAAGGGAATAAATATCTTATGAAAGAACTTTGCCATGGTAAAATCTCTCTATACGAATATAAAAGGTCTTCAAATCGAATAAGATTTATAAAGGATCCTTCTTATGACAATAATGATAATACTGAAGATAAAAAACTTATAACCACTTCAGATATAGATATTTCTTCGGATTTAAAAAAACCAAAATTATATATTATCCAAGACGATACAGTTATAAAAGTCAAAAAAAGTAAAATTAAGAAACAATTAAAACAATTGATGAATGATCAGAAAGGGTTTCATCAAAAAATTGATGATTTAGAACCAAGGAGTTTTCTATTCAATTCAGAATTTAAAAGCTTTATTTGCAACTATAACTTCTGGTTTAAAAAAAATAGTTAACACTTAAATATAAAGTTACCACAACCATACAAAAGTGAAATTTATACGAAAACTATTTCCAAAGAAAAAAAGTCAAGAAGAAATCCAATTCGATTGGAATCAACTACTTCAAAAGATTGTAGATTCTCTGACATCAGATGAATTGCAATATCCTATAATAATTTTATGCGACGTTCTCTGGGATTTTCGAGTATTTAATACTCCGGAAGAATTGATCGGAGGATCGATTGGAGGTCATTGGGGTTTAGATCATTACTTCTCAGGAAAAACTAATGAATTGGAAATCGTTATCGATAGTTCGGGAAATACATATAAAATATCACATAAACATTATCACAAAGAAACAAAAACTGGATTTTCATATCCTTCAATTCCAGAAGGTAAAGAAACACTAGAAAATCTTAAAAATAGAATTATTGAAGGCAGCACTTATTTCTATTCTGATATTTTTCCTGAAAGAGAAAACGAAATAAAGGATAAGCAAGAATATGTTTCTATTTTAGATTCCATAGAGGAAGTAATAGAGTACGTAGGAACTTATATGGATTTTTAAAAATACTAAATGACAGAGGAAGAATTTCTAGATATTGATCAAAAGACTGATAAAAAACACCAAAACATACTTATTTTCTTTGCTGTATTAGCCGTATGTAAATATTATTTTTTTGACAAAATCCTAATTGGCACTGATTGGAAATATAACATATTCATACTGTATCTACCCATTATTTTAGCCCTAATAGGTCTGACTATATACAGAAAAGACAAAATTTTATTTGTGTTAAGAAATAATGATCCTTTTTACCACAAATTATTATATTTTGGCTCAATTCTAATGACAGGAGTAATTACTTCGTTTTTAGTGGCATACACAATATCTGATTTTATATTTAGAATCGTCAATAGATATGAGAGTGAAAATAATGAAGTAAAAGTAGTCTATGTTGATATAGAATCCTACAATAGAAGTAAGGGTAGAAGATCTAAAAATAAAATATGGTTCTGGTATAACAATGAATATGAATCTTTCAAAACGAACAAGGAAACCATCGATTTGTTAGAAAACATTCCTAATAATTATCTTTTACAAATTGATTTAAAAGAGGGCATTTGGAATCATAGCACTTTAGTAGACTGGAAAATGATAAAACCTAAGTAATAATAGTTTATAAAATAGAAATAGTATGATACCCTTTAATGATTTACTTTTATTTGGAATAGCAGCTTTTATCATGGTGATTTCACCAGGTCCAAATATGATATACTTAATTTCTAGATCACTATCCCAAGGAAAGAAGGCAGGAATCATTTCACTTTTGGGCGTTATGTGTGGGTTTCTATTTCATATTCTCATGGTATCATTTGGTTTAACCGCCATATTTTTTGCCATTCCTTATGCTTTTGTTGTAGTAAAATTTCTAGGTGTTGCGTATCTTCTGTATCTAGCATATAAATCAATTACTTCAGATAACAAAATCTTTGATGCTACTCAGAATTTAAAGTCTGATACACCGATGAAATTATTTAACATTGGATTAATGACAAATGTTTTAAATCCAAAAATGGCAGTATTCTATCTTTCATTTTTTCCACAATTCATCAAACCTGAACATGGTTCGATTTTAAGTCAGAGTATTCAATTAGGAATAGTTCAAATAATTATAAGTTTTACGATAAATCTATTGATCGTTATTTCTGCAGCTAAAATGGCATCTTGGTTTTCCAAAAAACCTATATGGTTGAGAATTCAAAAATGGTTTATGGCTTCTGTATTAACTGGACTGGCTGTAAAAATGGCATTAACCAAGGCTAAATAAAGGAGACTGATGATAGTATTTATGTACTTATAGTGGAAATTTAATTCCCTTTATAGTTATTTGATTTATACTTCTAAAAAACGTAGAAAAACAGAACTTATGAAAAGAATTGTTACAATAATCATAATGTTGATTTCAATAAACGTAATCGCTCAAAACCTTTCTGAATGTGGGATTGATAATAATCCGAAACTTACTCAAAATGAATCCGAATTTCTGAATAAATATATGAATGATGAACAGAAAAAGGGATTTGACTTTACAAATGCAAAAGTTGTTTTTGTAACTGGAAATAGTGCCCAAAAAATCGGAACTAAAATTGAATATTTCAACAACATCAAAGATTGGAACAAAAACGGAAACAAAATCGCTACTTGGGTGGTGGAACTAAATGAGGAAGAAAAAGAAAAAATAAAGTCAACAGGTTATGATGTGATCGTTACCTATTGGGTTAAATTATTAACCAAAAAACGAAAGCAAAGAATACTAAACGAATTAAAAAGTATGTAAAACTGTAACAGAATTATAAAAAAGATGAATCTATACCAAAGATATATACAAGGAGAAACCAAAGCTGTCTATGATGATATCTATAAGCTAGGTACTAATGCGTTTGAAGATTCATATAGAAAAGAGATCGAAAAGGTAATGACTGAAACTTTTGAAAGAGTTTTGTTCAATCTGAATATCATATATAAAGAACTTATTGACATTGGATATCTTTTCAAAACTGATGCTACATATAATTTTGAAAAACCACTTCATCATCCATTGAAAAATACAGATTCACTGCTTAAGCAATTAGAATTTACAGTAAAAGACTTTGGTTTTATCCCATTGTCGTTAAAATATTTTTATCAAATTGTAGGCGGCGTAAATTTCGTTTGGGATGTTGAAAAAAATAAAAATTTGATGTGGAATATGGCAGATCCTATTCAGGTTGCTAGTCTAGACAGTGTGGTGAAAGAAGTAACCACAGAGTATTGGAAAGAAGATATACAACAGTATGTAGATGATGACTATTTTGGATGTGCATTTCTGGATGTAGCTGCAGACGATTTACATAAAGACAATATTAGTGGGGGACAACCTTATGCCATTGAAATAACAAAACAACCCATGATTGATGCTCGATTTATGAATGAGCCCAATGAAACAACATTTATAAGTTATTTACGAATATGCTTTGATCATTGTGGATTTCCTGGAATTACAAGATCTGATATGAATAATGATTATCAAAAGTTTTTTGAGAAAGTAAAACCACAATTGAAGAAAATATAAAGAATATTTTATAACAGTATGAAAAGCCAATTTATATACGTATTTGGAACAATGGTTTTGATGTTTTCTTGCAAAAATTCCACACCAAAAAATATAGAAATACTAAATAATCAAGCCGAAATTGAGATTGAATCTGTACAAATAAAATCTCAAAATAAAACTGATCGACCTTGTGATTTAAGAACATTAAAAGAAATAGACTCTCTTCTAAAGCAAAAAGAAAGGTTAAATGAACAAAACTACCTAAAGTTTATCGTTGGTATGCGCACTGATTGTGACAACAATATAGAGTACAGTCAGTGGAATAATGAGCTGATATTTAGAGTACTCCAAGAAAACCCAAAGATGTTTATAGCATTTTTGAGTAGACTTTCCAGAAAAATCAAAAGTAATCAGACTACAGATTTTGTTCTTGAGGAATTAAAAAGTCCAACTCATGATGGCATAGAAATCAATAAATTGAAAGTATTGATTATGAATACTCAAACTGAGGATAAAGAAATTAAAAGGGAAATTCTAAAATCCCTAACTATAGCAGAAGAAAAGTTAAAATAAACTTATACAATATCATATACTAAACCATATTAGTTTTATTTAGTTCCTGTATTACTAACTAAGTAGCGAAAGACAAAAAAATAAAAAAACATGGTAACATTTTATTCTATTTAGACACTTAATATTGAACACTGTGAGCAACTATGCCACATTGAAAAAAATATTAATTTTAATTAAAGTAAAAATGGAAAACAAACTGATTAGATATATAAAATTTGGATTACTTTGTTTTGGTATTTCCTTAATTCTAAGTAGTTGTGAAAACGATGAGTCAGATTTTGAAGAAACCTTTCAGACTAACAAAAAATCTCAATTTAAAACTTATAGTATTAGTAAAACTAAAATTCTGTCAAACTTGAATTTAAATAATAGATTAAAATCTATAGAAGGTTATTTAAAATTAAAGTCAAATAATAAATCTGCAATTCCTTCAAATCTTGATTTTACAGTAGTAACGGACTACGCCTCCTATATAGAATCAAATGAAGGTGCATTTCACTCTTATACTTTTCCTATAATACGAGAAAACGATAATGGATTAACAGAGAACATGGTACTTACTATACAAGATGATGGTTCATATAAAGCTTTATTAATAAGCTATAATTTAACCCAACATGAACTTTTTGATATTAAAAATAATATGGACATTGACCTAACTGATAAAGTTACAATTGAGGAAATCAATGATAACAATCTTATTAATGATGTCTTACAAAATAAAACTTTAAATTGTAGTAACGATTGGATAGAAATTTGTATTGAACAAGCTTGCAGTGTAGATGGATGTTGGGATCCTGCCTACACAACTTGGGATTGCAATACAACATATGTCTATAACTGCGAACAAGTTTTAGACTGTACAGGCTGTAACGGTGATACACTAAATAACAATCCATTCAATACGTCAAGTGGTTTAGGAAATGGTGGTAATGGTGGAACGCTAACTAATCCTGTAAATAAAGAGATATTGCAATGGCAACAATTTACTAATTCTCTTAATAGAAGTTCTAATAACTTACTTCAAAATAATCTTACGATTAATATACAGATATCACAATATTTAAAGAGCAATAATTATTCGAATGAAGCAATGGAATTCGCGCGAAATGCTATATCCGTTATATTAGAAATAGAGGACAACCCATTTAAACTAATAGAGATCGATTGTAACCAAATCGAAAATTGGCAAATATTAGCTCAACACACCGCACCTCAAAGTGTGCAAAATAAAATTAATAATTTACCAAATTCATGGGCAAATGATTTTGAAATTCAATCTATTAATGATGCGAAAGGTACAATGGTAAATCTAGACTACTTTTCTGTCAATGTATCTGAACTTCCTAATAATCCAAATACAAATTCGTCATTTACCGCAGATGAATTTTTGAACTATATGCGACTTAACTTTAATAACTTTGTAGAAGGTTCTACTTTTGAACCATATTGTGAAATAGCGTCCATGTGTCAATCAGAAACCAATTTATGGAATTCCAACGATCCTCTTGGAAGTATCATTTATATTGATATTCCTTTTGATGATGGAGTTGTGGTTTGTACTGAATTTACAAATAGTTATTGGTACTTTATGACAATGAATGCTCCATATGCTGGTAATCATCCAGTTAGTGGTACTAGGCAATTTGGGTACGAAGAGAATTCAAACGGTTCTTATAACTTTTATGTTAGAGGAGTTGATAGATTTGACTCAAATATTATAGAAAACACTTCTTTTGGTTTAGATGGTTTTGATAATGCATTCAAAGGTGCCGATGACTTATGGAAAAGCTTTCAAACTAAAACTAGAGATTTTGTAAATAGTAATGGTGGTAATTCTACAATCATACCTCCAACGAAAAACAGGCCAGATTGGAATAAAGTACAACAGGTTTTAAAAGGAGAATTAGCTGTGAGTGAGCTAGGATGTAATTAAAATAAAAATGTGATTATGATAAAAAAAATAAATCTTGATAAAACTTTCTTAATAGCATTAATAATTAGTGGAATCATTTATGCTTTGCCTTCCAAAATGTTAATTGGTGTTTATTCTCCAAGTTATATAGGTTGGTTTTTAATTGTATTTTTAATTCCAATTGTTTTAATACTTTTTATTTGGCTATCCATCTTGGATTTAAAGCAAGTAAGAATTAATAAGTTAGTTATGAGATTTTTTACGCTAATTATTGTCTTTGGTATTAGTATATCAATAAAATATTTTTTTAAATAATTTTAATAAATAACAACTACAACATATGTAAGCATAATAAAGGTTAAAGGTATATTTCAAAATCAATTTTGTTTTGTAAAATAATGCGCCTATACTTTATTATGCTTTTACTTAATGTTGGTAATACTTATGAAAATAAAAAACATCTTAATATTGATAATCCTTCCATTTTTTTCTTGTAAAAGTGGAAAAATTATCAAAACAGATATACTCTATAATGAAATAACAAATGTAAATTATGTTGAACCTATTTATGAATTTAAAGCGCAAAAAGAAATAATCTCAAAACAAGGAAAGTATTTTGTAAAATATACCGACCAAACTCTGGATTCCATATTTTCAATTCAANCTAATAGGTATAAAATCAACAATAAAATCATCTTTGACAATGATAAAAAGTTTGATACTATCGCGCAGCCAATATTAAACCAATTAATAGAACAATTAAACACTCAAAAATCACTAGATAAGATCTCCATAAAAGACGATTTCTTTAAGTTGATGAAAGTTCAATCTCAATTGATAATGATCTCTCTTATAAAACCAAAATTTGCTTCTGGAGATAGTATAAAACAGCCTCCAAACTCAATAACCTTTGGTAAACCTACATTCTATATAGAATCAAGTGATGTACATATGTTTATTTTTGATTTAAAAAACAAAAAAATTATATTTTATGGAAATAGTAATGGTAAGTTGAATAATATGGGGTATGGAAAGAAAATAACAAAGGATGTAAACAAGATATACGATTCTTGGATACATGTGAAGAAGTAATAATTACTAACTCAATAAAGCTCAGAATACACTAACATTAAAAATCTATATGAAGAGATTACTAATCATTTTGTTTATTATTACTATAAATGTTTATAGTCAACAAAATACTTCTGAAATCCCACCATCTAAATTGAACTCTGAAAATCAATCTCTAGATAAAGTTTTTGGATATACTACTTTGACAATGACAGCCTATATAGCTGATCTTGGTGAATTTGGAGGTCATAAAGAAACAATAGTAATCAAAAGAAGAGAAGATAAAATCTTAGAGGCCACAATTATTGAATACAATAAAATCTGTCATAGTTGTGAGAAAAAGGAAGAACTTAAAATTGTAAAACAAGAAACATTCCCAGTTAAAAAACAAGATGAACAAATCATTTTGAATTATTTGAATAAACTCTTTTTGGAGAGTTTTAATAATCATGTAATCGGTCATGGATCAAATAGATATTCTGCAACAATGGAGAGCAATGTGAAATTAGCTGAGTTAGAATTAAAGGAAACCCATTTTTCAATTCAATTTGAAGATAGTACGGAATGGAAAGCATTTAAAGAATTGAAAAAGAATATAACATATCCAAAATAATAATCAACTTAAAAAAAACACCTGATCATCATCCAAAAAATAATCTCATATCTATCAAAATCTTTTAATTTATTAGGAATAATTTTAGTTGCATTATCCGGCGTGTTTTTTTACCATATAAGATTTGAAAAAAACGTGTTTGACAATGTAAAAATTGTAGATGTACAAGTGATTAAAGCTCCCGCGTCTTGTAAACACATCTCGAAACATGCTTTCTGCAAGGTAAAATACAACGGAAAAGTACATTCAATCAAAATTAGAAGTAAGTACTACTGTAAAAACGTTTCTGGGAAACGACAAATAAAAATGAAGACGAATGTCGATGGTTCTAAACTAATTTTTATGAACCAAAAAACTACAGATTTCAATAATGGTTTTGGTGGTGGATTTATAATTTTAGGTTTTGGAGTTTTTTTACTTTTCTATGGATATAAATCTTCAAAAAAATAAAGAACTCCAACTTTAAAATCAATAAAATGATCGGAATCACTTATTTACAGAACTTTATTGACAAACCTACAGCGTTATTTGATTTATTAAAATCAAATGTAATATGGGATGAAAGAATGTCTGCTAGAAAAACAGCAAGTTATGGGAAAGCATATAATTATTCTCAGATAACAGTTTACAATAATTTATAAAGCATAGGCCATATCGAATTTATAGTCTACATAATTCTTGGATTTCGTTTTTGGATAACGATGATATCCCATAAAAACTCATTGCCAAAAGAAACAAATATTTTGAACCCTAAAATGGAGATCGAAGGTATGTCATGGGCAGTTTATTGGGAGGATGAAGGTTTACCAAGTCCTTTATCAAGACATTTGACAAGAGCCTTTGTTCATGTGATAAATTATAGAACTTATTTGATTGTTGGAGACTCCAGCAAAATAGAAGGTTATGGACCTAAAAACTTTGATAAACTAATGTTTAAACTTGCAAAATTTTACTTTCCAGATTGGATTGGTTTCAACAAACAAAGGTGTTCTTACGATGCAGAATTAGGGAATAGAATCTTAAGAATCCAAAAAGTTGCAGAATGGCGTTTTAAAAAAATGCTTGATGATGAAACCTACTAAATTAAGATTAAGAAAATATTCTATCTTTATAAGACAGTTAACAATAGGTATCGCTAATATTCTAAAAGTTAATCACCTATACAATTAATAAACGTAAATAATGGCAAAGAATAAAACTACTGTTACAGAAATTGATGTGTTTGATTTTATAGATTCTTATGTCGAAAACGAACAAAAGAAATCAGATAGTCTAGAACTCATTAAATTAATGAGCAAATGGTCAGGTTTTGAACCAAAAATGTGGGGACCAACCATTATTGGTTTTGGTAGTTATCACTATAAATATGCTAGTGGACATGAAGGAGATGCACCAATACTAGGATTCTCTCCCAGAAAAGCACAGTTTTCTTTATACATATATTCCAAAACAGATAAGAGCGATGCCTTATTAAAAGATTTTGGTAAATTCAAAATGGGAAAAGCTTGCATATATGTCAAAAAGCTTGCTGACATTGATATTTCCATATTAGAGCRAATTTGTATGGAAACCATCGCATATTTAAATGAACATCACGAATGTGGAGCTTGTAGAGATTAATAATTATTTTCAACAATAGCTGTAAATAACCACTCATAAAAGCCTATCTATAAACACAATAACATCAACCATGAAAAAAGCAACACCAATATTATTAATAACATTAATCTTACTAGCTTGTAGCTGTTCTGACTTGAAGCAAAACATTGAAAATAATAAAACTAATGAAGAGTTGAGTCAATTAAAAGTTGAGCTAGACAGTTTGAAAAAGGTTATCGCAGAAAAACCTAAAGATACCAAAGGGCAAATAGCAACCTTCTTAACCTTTCAAAAGGAAGATGCGGAGCAAGCCATGAATTTTTATATATCGCTATTTGATAATTCAAAGATTGAAACTGTAAAACGTTGGGAAAAAGGAAGTCCGGGAAAAGAGGGCACCATCATGCATGCTACTTTCCAATTAAATGGAGCAATATATATGTGTAGTGATAGTCCGGCAATACATGATTGGGGCTTTACACCAGCTGTTTCGAATTACGTAGAATGTAAAGATGAAAGCGAACTTGAGAAGTTATTCACTAAGCTTTCCGAAAACGGAAAAGTAATGATGCCATTAGGTAATTATGGTTTTAGTCAAAAATTTGGCTTCGTTGAGGATCAATTTGGTGTTTCTTGGCAACTGAACTTACAGTAAAACACTCCAGTAGAATACAAATGATTGTGAAAAAAGTATACAACTATCAGTAATTAGGATACAAACAACATTCAGTCTTACGCTAATTTTGTAGTATAATTTAATTACCAAAACAAATTAGCATGAGTAAAACAGCATTAATAACAGGAGCAAGCAGTGGTATTGGTAAAGAATTAGCCAGAATCCATGCGGAAAAAGGAGGAAATCTAATTATTGTCGCTAGAAGAGTTGAAAAACTTAATGACCTTAAGAAAGAACTTGAACAAAAGTATAATGTTCAAGTAACCACTATAGGTAAAGATTTAAGTAATACAGGCGCTGCAAAGGAATTATATAAAGAAGTTAAGGAAGCAAACATTCAAGTAGATTATCTCATTAACAACGCTGGATTTGGTTTACGCGGTAAATTTCATGAGTTAAGTTGGGACAGACAACAACAAATGATACATCTAAATATGGTTGCCCTAACAGAATTGATGTACTTATTTTTGCCTGAAATGGTTTCTAGGAATAGTGGTAAAATATTAAACACTTCTTCAACTGCTTCTTATTTACCAGGTCCTTTGCAAGCTATTTATTATGCATCAAAGGCTTATGTGACTTTTTTAGGAAACGCAATAGATGAAGAATTACACGATACAAATATCAGTGTAACCACATTAATGCCAGGAGCTACAGAAACAGAATTTGCTAAAATTGCAGATATGGATAAAACCGATCCTTTTAAAAACACAGTCTCCGCTAGAAGTGTGGCAGAAGATGGTTATAATGCTATGTTAAAAGGTAAATTAAACATAGTATCGGGATTAACATTTCAACAAAAAATGATGGTATCAATGCTTCCTTTTACTCCAAAAAGAGTTATTCTAAAACAGGTTAGAAAATTACAAGAAGTTTAAAATTGTACCTTATGGATTTTTTTAATTACACACAAAATTGGATAAAAGGAGAATTATTTGAAGCTACAATTATAAGTATCTTTAGTATTTTGTTGATTGTATCAGGGGTTCTATTTTGGAAATTCGGTACAACTCCAAGCTCAAAATCTTTGATACTACCTTTAATTGTTGTTGGTTTTATATTTATAAGTGCAGGGACATCGATGTACTTTTCTAACAAAAAGAGACTTATAGAATATAAAGAACGATATACTAAAAATAAAAGTGAATTTGTAATGGAAGAAAAGCAACGGGTTGAGGGTTTTCAATATATGTATACTGTTACTAAAGTAATTGCAACGCTAAGCTTCATAATTACACTTATTGCTTTTTGGTTTACGAAAAACTACACATTTCAAGGAATAGCACTTGGATTCGCCATTTTGGGTACATCAGGTCTAGTAATCGATTATTTCTCTGAAGAGCGAGCTAATACATATTACAAACGAATTGAATTAGCCTTAGATAAATGAAAAATATCGTTAAAATAAATAGTATTTCTGAAGTTCATGAGTTCTTGTCTCTTAGAAAACCAAAACATCCACTAATATCAGTTTTACGCTTAGACAATAAATTACAGGATCTTGATATTGACATTGAAAATGTTAAATATTCAATTGGTTTATTCCAAATTAGCTTAAAGGAAAATTGTCCATTTACAATTGCAAATTATGGACGAAATTCCTATGATTACCAAGAAGGAACTATGGTTTTTACGGCGCCAAACCAAATTTTGGAATTTCAAAAAGAATATAATCCTAAAGAGAATAATGGTTGGACATTAATTTTTCATCCAGATTTAATACGCAAGTCAGAATTAGGAAAGAAAATTGAAAATTATTCATTCTTTTCGTATGCATCTAACGAAGCATTGCATTTATCAGAAGAGGAAAGAAAAACAATAACGGAAATTGTAGAAAAAATAGAAAAGGAATACTCCAGTAATATTGATGCACATAGCCAAACTTTGATCATTTCAAATTTGGAATTATTACTGAATTACTGTGTTCGTTTTTATGATAGACAGTTTTATACAAGAACAAATCTAAATCAGGACATAGCGAGTCAATTTGAGCAATTATTGAAGGAATATTACACTCAAGAAAAACAACTGGAATTAGGGATACCTACAGTTCAATATTGCGGAGAATCTATGCATATGTCACCCAAATATTTAAGCGATTTATTACGAAAAGAAACAGGGCAAAGTACTCAAGACCACATCCATCAGTATATTATTGAAAAAGCAAAAAACAGACTATTGAATTCTAATGAAAGTGCGAGTGAAATAGCTTATGCTTTAGGATTTGAATACCCGCAGTACTTTAGTAAAATATTTAAAAAGAAAACAACTATGAGCCCCAACGAATTTAGACAAAGCTTGAATTAGAAAAAGTCTCTTTCCTGACCAATCTAATTAAAACAGTATTTAGTCATTTCCAATTTAGGGATACAACAATAAAGCTGTCTACATTTTTTTGTTGATATCAATATTAGATAACACATTAGTTATGTTTAAAATATTTAACATTTTTAAAAAAAAGAGCAACCCGAAAATCGTAATCAAAGAGCCTGATCTAGGAATATTCAATGAGTTTTGGGATGGTAAACATCCGCACCATTTACCTTTGCTGCACTTAATGAATGATACATCCAATCCTAATTGGAATCTTGATATTAGCTTACAAAGAATTGAAAATATACTTCTCAATAATGAAAGGGCGATAGTAATCAGAGATTTGGAACTACTTATTACCCAAAGAGGCTGGAGACCGCATCTGATCTTTTGTATTTCACTTTTGCAATTAAAAAATGAAGAGTTTACAAAGCTAAAAAAGAAACTTTGGAAGAAATTAGAAGAAGCTAGTTCTTGGGTAACTCCTCAACTAGCAGCAACAGCATCTATAATAGATCCGAATTTTGAAACTAAGGCTATCGATATTCTAAAAAACAATACACAAATTGATCGCCTAGATTCTCTAAATAGTAAAGAAATCCTTAGTGAACTATGTAAAACTACTTATGAAGATAAAAGTGCATATGCCATCAAATGGAAAGAAAAAGTATTAAAATTAATTCAAGAAAAGAGAATTAAATCAGAATTCACCAATTTATAGCTATCAATAAAAGGAAAACAAAGTAGTGCACAAGATATTTTTGATGATATTACATCAGTATTATTAATATCTTGTTCCTCATAATCAATCAAAACAAAATATGAAAAATGCATTCATACTTTCACTACTATTTATAATACTATTGTGTAGTTGTAAAAACCAAACAACAATTGAAGGGCTTTGGGTTGTGAGTACTGTAAAAATAGGAGAGGAGGAAATGACTCCAAATGCAAGATGGACAAGGCTTAATTCCGACTTTACTCAAGAAACTGGAAACGGAAGGTTTCAACATTCTTATGGAACTTGGAAACTAAATTCCGCATCTAATGAGTTATCAATTTATAATGATAATGGATTAGATGATTTGAATGATCCTTTTAAAATATCATTAAATGACAACGAAATGATTTGGGAAAGGAGAGAAGAAGGACAAGATGTTAGAGTTACTATGACACGTGCATCAAAGCTTCCTGAAACCTATGGAGACAGGATTTTAGGATTATGGAGTTTAGAAAATGTAACAGGTATAGGAAACTATTTTCAGCAATCTGATAAAACAAATAGTTATATATTTTTCAGATGGGATAAACGATTTGTCATACAATCCGAAAAAGGAAGGATACAAGGTGTGTATAATGTACATGGACATAAACCAGAGGTTGAACTAATTCCATACGGAGATCAGCTAGAAAGAGATTTTTGGGAAATTCAATTTGAGGATAATTATATTACTTTAAAACGATTAAACTCGGACAAAACAGTGACTAGAAGATTTAAAAGGATACATCAATTCCCAGTTCAATAATGAGTTTGAAGTTAGAAATGATCTAAAATGAAAGATGAAAATCAGTTTGAAAGTTATACGAAGTTAAAGATGGTATACATTTTCGCTCTTGCTCCTTTTATTCTTGTTGGCAGACAAACAGTTGAAAAAGATCTTTTTCAATTACGCAAAGAAAACTACAGACTAAAATTCAAACAACGACTTGTTTTATTGATGACAGGTATGCTATTTTGGATAGGTGTATTTATATACGGCTATCATTTGTCTGAAAAAGAACGATTGCAGCTTTCGCCAGAAGAGGAAATTGAAATTTCTAAATGGAAAAAGAAACATGGATATGAAGAATAATAAGCAATAAAATAGATAACTAAAATCATCAATCAACAACAATCAAATGAAAAAAATCAAACAGACTTTGTCATCTGTCTTCCTAATTTCTACTTTATTTGTATACGGACAGAATTTACCAAGTTTATTAACTGATAAAAATATAAATTCCACCTTTTCCATTTTAGCCTATGACGAAAATGCTAAAGAATGGGGAATTGCTGTAGCTACTGATAATATTTACGTAGGAAATTCAACAATTTACATCGAACCTGAAGTTGGAGCATTTTCTGTAATTGCAGAAACAGAACCAAAATATGCTATTCAAGGATTTGAAAAACTGAAAGCAGGGAAATCTATAGAACAAGCAATTACCGAAACAAAAAAAGCTGATATACAAGCTAATTATAGGCAAGTATCTGGAATAGATGCAAAAGGCAATGTGTATGCATTTACTGGTAAATCTTTAAAATTCTGGAATGGCAAAGCCTCTCAAATATTAGGAGAAAATTATGTTGTCATGGGAAATCAACTTGCCGAGGATGTGTTGACTACTATGTCTAATACATTTAAAAATGCAACAGGTACATTAGCCGAACGACTTTTACAAAGCCTTACTGCTGGACAAAATGTTGGTGGACAAATTTCTGGTAAACAATCTGCAGCTATTGTTGTCAAAGGATCAAATAACGAATGGTATAATCAAATTGATCTACGTGTAGATAATTCTAAAAATCCAATCAAGGAATTACAGACTTTGTTGAACTACCATTACGGAAGAATACGATTGAACCAGGCACTTTATGCACATAGATCTGGGAATTTAAAAAGAGCCAAACAAAAATTAACAGAAGCCGAATCCATGTTAGAGGGATGGACTGGAATGTATGCTAGAATAGCACTTGCAAATGTTGCTATGGATGCTAATGATAGGGCGGTATACTGGATTAAAAAAGGACTAGCAGAAAATCCAAAATGGGAATTGAATCTTCCCGCTTTTTATTTTTTAAAGGATCATCCAGAAGTAAAAGATATTATCAGACCACAAAATTTTAATGTCAAGGATTGGGAAAGTGCATTAGGCATGTTGAGCAATCTTGGCAGGGAACAAGACCTGATTAAACTAGCAAAAGAACTTATACAGAAGGGAACTGTATCCTCGTATCTACACTTTCTAATTGGTAGAAGCTACTTCTATGAAAAGGAAAGTGAAAAAGCTATAGAACACCTATCAAAAGCCTTAAACTTGGATAACGAAAATATTGAAGCTCAAAAGTTCTTAGAAAAGATTAAAAAATAAATAGAATTTTACTATCAAATGAAATCAAAAAGACAAATTATGAAGCAATTAATGATTTTCTTTTTCTGTATAAGTTCCATACCCTGTTTTGCGCAGAAAGTAGAAAATCCTAACAAAGATTCAAGAGCATCAAACTCCATAAATAAATCTATTTTTCCTGAAAAATGCTTGGGAGTATGGGAAGGAGTTATGCATATCTATAATAAAGGTCATTTGCGAGATAGTGTAAAAGTAAAGTTTACAGCAGCCAGAACAACTACTGCAGGCACATATATTTGGAAAACAGAATATATATCGCCTAAAAAACCAATCATAAAAGATTATAAATTGATTGTTGATGATTTAAAAGAAGGACGTTATCTATTAGATGAAGGTGATGGTATTAAATTAGTAGAATATGTAGTAGGCAACAAAATGCGTAGTTTATTTAAAGTGGATGACATCTACTTAACATCCACTACAGAACTACTAAAAGATCGACTGATTTTTGAAGTTACTTCCGGAAAGGAAATTGGAGAAGTAAAAGGTATAAAAAACTATGCTTTTACAAATATACAACGGGTAATACTGTATAAAGCAAATTAAATAATTACTTTATATAAAGATTGTAATTACCTAAAAATCAAATTATAATGAAAAAATTTAAAACAACTACAATACAAACAATCCTTATAATTTGTATTTTCTTCTTTTCGTATTCTATACATTCACAAGACACGATTCGTTTAAAAAGAAAACCAAATGTTATTTTAAAAAGCTGGTATCCTAAATTCAAAGATTTTCCAAAACTAAAGATAGGTCAAAGTAAAATTCTATTTACCAAAGTTCCAGATTTCGAAAAAACCTCTATTTGGAACAACACTATTGATTTGAAGTGCTCAAATCCTCAAATTGACATAGAGAATACTGAAAAAACAAATCAATATTTAATTACAGTGAATCCGACTAATGAAAAGAATATTGAATTTGAATTATGGTTTGAACTTTCTGATACAACAATTTTAATACAAAATAACTCTAAATGGAGAGCAATTACACAATTGTATCCAACAAAAGGAAATAAGGTTTTAATTGATAAGATACAATTAGAATTGATAAGATAGGTCTTTCGTATTATTAGAAGATTTCAATCACTCTAATAGACACTAACAATATTTTTTCTAAATAATAATGTAGAAACCCAAGTCATTCCTAATCCAATAGCCAATAGAATTCCCATTTTTGGAAGAATTTCAATCAAAGGTAATTGTCGCCAAAAAATATCAAAAAACCCTTCCATTCCCCAATAATTTACGCTCACCACTGCTACCTTTTCCATAAAGGCAGGCATCATACTCAACGGAATCATACTTCCACCAATTGCAGACATTAAGAGAATGATAATCGTACTCATGCCTTGCAATTGCTGGCGTGTTTTTACAGTGGATACTAATAAAATCCCAAAACTAGATACGCCAAAAGAAATACATAAGATTAATAACAATAATGAAAAAAGATCCATAAAAATAGGCAACCCAAATGCCAACCAGGCAAAAATGAACATAGTTGTTAGTTGTATGATAGAAACGACCATTGCTGTTCCCATTTTGGATAACAAAATATCTAATGGTTTTATAGGAGCAATTAATAATCTATTTAAAGTACCCGCTTCCTTTTCATCCAACATTCCACCTCCAATAGCCACAATGCTAAATAACAACATCATAATAGCTGTTCCACCAACTGCTTGTACCAATCCAGGATGCGCTTTGGTAGTGCTTTCTTTGATCAATGAAGTTGTTTTTAGTTGTATTCTATTGGATTCATCTACTTTTCCCAAATGATACTTGAAACCTTGTTTTAAAATTGAATGCACAATTCGCATTTGCAAATCTCTAGCTGCATCATATTGCAATTCTATTGGTAATGAAGTATCTGCTGCTACTGCATCAGAAAACCCATTTTCAATTATCAATGCCGCAACATTTTTTCCTTTTTTAACTAGATCTTTCGCTTCTTTTTCTTGAGCAGCTATCAACCTAATTGTTGGCATAGCATTGAGTTTTGTTATCAACTCTTGTGATGTAGCAGTACTATCTTTATCCACTACTAAAACTCCTAGAGGTTTAGGCGCTGATTTCTTTTTACCAACACCTCCATAGGCAAAAGCAAAAAGTGTAATCATGATGATTGGTAACAAAAAAGTGATCAATATTCCTTTTTTATCTGTAAAATATAATCGCAAGTCTTTTTTAAGAAGTGTAAGAAACATAATATTTAGTTTTATAGCTATTGATAGGTTAGTCTCGTAATTGTTTTCCTGTAAGGCTTAAAAAGATAGCTTCAAGATTGATTTTGTTTAATTGTATATCATTGATTGATAAGTTTAATTCATTACAAACACTGATAATTTTGGGAAGCTCTCGTACATTGCTTGCCACTGATATTTTATTGCTATCAGCTGTAATCGCATAGGGTAGAAGTTGTTGTAATTGATCTATATTGTTTTCAGAAAGGAGATTAAGTTCTAGTTGAACACTTTCTTTAGTAGGTACAAGCTCTTTTAAGGTCTCTTGTGTACCTTGTGCTATGATTTTTCCAGAATCAATAATAGCAATGCGATCACATAAACGTTCTACTTCTTCCATATAATGAGTCGTGTATACAATCGTCATTCCTTGTGCATTTAACGTTTCGATTACTTCAAAAATGTGATTTCTACTTTGCGGATCGATACCAACAGTAGGCTCATCCATAAAAAGTACTTTGGGTTGATGTAACAATGCAGCTGCGATATTGATCCGCCGTTTCATTCCGCCAGAATAGGTTTTGACTAAATCATTTTTACGATCGAATAACCCTATAAGTTTTAATGTAGTGTGGATTCTTTCTTTTAAAAGCTCTTTGGAAATTCCGTATAAGTTTCCCCAAAACAATAAGTTCTGATAGGCAGAAAGATCTTCATACAATGATATTTCTTGAGGTACTATACCAATCAATTGTTTACAGGTAGCTGTATGCTCATTTATATCCATCCCATCTATATGAATACTTCCTGTATCACTTTTTAGTAAAGTACTCATCATATGTAACGTAGTAGATTTGCCCGCACCATTTGGACCAAGGAATCCAAAGATTTCTCCTTTATTAATCGAAAAGCTAATATCATTAACAGCTTGAATATTCTGAAAAGACTTAGAAAGATGTGCTACTTGAATCATAGTTAGTTCATTATCATTGATGATTCAAATGTCTAGTATATTATATGATTTCCATAAAAAACAGTACCGAATTGACACTTTTTAAGGATGAATTGTAGATACTGGTTTTATTGATTCATGAATCGGTAATTTATTGAGGAAGTTATATTTTCTATATTTATAATCAATATCAAATAGTGGGATAGACTAAATTAGCAACAATAGCTCTCAAACTGAGTTTATTTAGTAGAACAGAATGGATCAAATTGTGATTAGTTGAAAATGTAAACTCATTGAGAAACGAAAATGAAATTATTCAAGCTATTGCTAATGGGGATGAAAAAGCCTTAGCTATATTGTATAATTTATATTCAGAAAAAATTTACAATACAGCATTAAGTTATTCCAAAGTCCCAGAAGATGCAGAGGAGATCACACAGGATGTTTTTTTTAAAATATTTAAAAATATCTCAAAATTTAAACAAGAATCTTCATTGAATACTTGGGTCTATCGAATTACAATCAATACATCACTTAATTACTTGAAAAAAAAGAAAAGGTTTTCATTATTCAATAACTCATCAAATAAATCTCAAGTAATCAATTTTCAACATCCTGGTGTTTTACTTGAAAAAAAGGAAAAAGCAGCCATACTTTACCAAGCAATCGATTGTCTTTCAAAAAATCAAAAAACAGCATTTATTTTGAGCTATATTGAGGAATTACCTCGTCAGGAAGTAGCAGACATAATGGAAACTTCTCTGAAAGCAGTGGAGTCTTTGTTACAAAGAGCAAAAAGAAACATTAGATCAGAATTAGAAAAAATTTATCCCAACCACAGGAAATCAAAAAAATAATTGTCAAAAGAAAAAAGTACCATGGATAAAGAAAAAGAAAAATGGATGGAAGATATCCTCCAAAGTATGAACAGTAGCAAAAGGGCAGCACCTAGACCTGAGCTTTTTCAAAAAATTAAAAACGAATTTACAAATCAAAAAGTGGCTTTTATTACTTTAACTCAATGGAAGTTGGCAATAGCCGCTGCTATTGTTGTTCTTTGTATGAATTCAACTGCAATTTATTATATAGCATATAAACAACCTGATGACAAAAATGTTACATTTTCTGACACCTATAACAAGGCTTTAATCGAATCGTATCAAATTTATTAATTATGAATAAAATAAGAACTTACAAAATTATCATCATAAGTTTGCTAGCATTGAATATGATCATGATAGCTTTTTTTCTAATTACCAAACAACAACCTAAACATAAAGCTTCTGCTAATGATATTCGGTCAGAAATAATCAAAACATTAAACCTAAACGACCAACAGACAGCTCTTTTTATGGAATTGGCTGATGAACATAAACAGGCAATGCAAGAAATCAATGAGCAAAAAGCAACCCTACTTTATCCATATTTTGAAAGTCTTGCTGACTCATCTATAAGTATTAGTAAGGATGATATAATTTTCCAATTACAACAATCTGAAAAGAAAAAAATAGCATATACATATCAACATTTTAAAGAAATAAAAAAGATTTTAACGAAAGAACAAATGCCCTACTTTAAGAGTTTTATAGCCAAAATTACTCGTAGACTTATTGATAAATAAAAAATATTAGCTGCTACCGAAGGATTTTGATGAGTTGATAGTCTAATAGGAAAATCACTTAAATGAAATTCTTATGACAAAATCTGTTTTTCACTTTTTTAGAGGATTACTTGGATTATCAATTCTTTTTTCAATATCCTGCAGCAATAATGATAACGGATCGAATGATAGCGATCCTGACACCGAAGGTAACAATACACCTATTTCAGCTTTTGATGAATTTAATTCCGATGCAGTAACTGTATCATTCGATGGTAATGAAATTACGATTGAATCTAACGGGTTACCGAATCATACATCTCCATATTGGGAAGAAACAAATCCTCTATACATCGATCCTGTAGTAGCAATCGCCTTAACTCCTGGACGTATTGGAGGTAATCGTAGTTATACACTAACTGTACCTACTTCACCAGAAATAGCACCAACAAGTACAGTTACTGGTTTGGGTGCTATTGGTATTTCTGTTACAGGCGTTCCTATTTTCAATGACCTAGAAGGCCCGAATAGACCTTTAGAAGAAGAAATTGTGGAGACATTTGATTATGCAGGGGCACATAACGGTCCTTCTGGTTATCATTACCATATAGAATCGTACGATGTTCCTGAAAACACAGAACTTTCTTTTGATGATGAGAAATTAGTAGGAATTATGTCAGACGGTTTTTTAATTTATGGAAGAAGAGAAGCTGATGGTATGTATCCAACTAATTTGGATGAATCTGGTGGACATTTTGGTACAACCCAACATAGTGCTGGTGAAGAATTTTACCATTATCATATTATAAACGAATACTATTTTGGGAATATCATTGCACTATTTGCAGGTGAGTTAAAAGGTACTCCAAACACTATCTTTTAAATACATAAACAAGCCATAAACCAAAGGGAATCGACATTATTCACCTATATAATTAATTAGATGATATGGTTTTCTATATAACAAGAATAATGAAGTGTAATATAATAGCTTTATTTATAGTAAATATTTTACTTACAAGCTGTGTAAAACAAATAGAAGAAAAAAGTTCAGATATTTATAATCCTACAAATCTAGTGAGTCAAATCCCAAATAGAACTATGGATAGGTCTTTTCTAATGTACGACAATAAAAACTCTTTATGGCGTACATTGAAAGGAAAATTATATTCAGGATATATAGTAAGCTATTACGAAGAAAATAAACCTAAAGAAAAAGCAAGTGTTTTGAACGGAAAAAAGCAAAGTCAAACTATTCGATGGTATCCTGATGGGCATTTAAAAGAATTGGCAAACTACTATAAAGGTAAACTTCACGGTGAGAAAAAAATATGGTCTTCGGATACAAGTCATATCTTGATTTCTCATTTAAATTATTTTTTAGGCAAAGCACATGGAGAACAAAAACAATGGTATCCTACAGGTGAACTTTATAAAAAAATGAATTTGAATATGGGGAGGGAAGAAGGTATACAACAGGCTTTTAGAAAGAATGGTGATCTGTATGCCAATTACGAAGCAAAGAATGGTCGAATATTTGGACTAAAAAAAACCATGCTGTGTTATGGATTAGAAGATGAAAACATCAAATATAAAGAGTAACTTTACTTTTCATGTATAAACATAGATTTCTTAGGTAAAACCTTGCCCTTTATTCTTATCGGTCCAATAAGAGAAATATATTATATATTTATATGTGTAAGTTCTGTATAATTTAAATCAACTAAAACAGTCTGGTGAAAATTTATGATTTTGACATAAAAAAGGGAATTTATAGCTTCGAATTCAACGAATTGAATACGGAAAGTCATTCTCATCCTGTTGTTGAAATCATTGATGCTATAAATGGAAACTTCTCACTAGAAGTAAAAGGACAAGTTTATAATAATTTAGTTTTTGCTACTATTGATGCTAACACGAAACATAAAGTCATATCACAAAATTGTACAGTAAGAATTTTAATGATAGAAAGTCATAATTCGCAATTGTATAATTTCTTAAAAAGCCGAGATTTTAAATTTGATAATGGAGTTTATACAAAAACCAGTTTTGTCAAAAAAGATGATTTATTTTCTGCTATCAAAACCCTTGCAATGACAGAAGATTTAAAAACACCTACAGATAAGCGAATCATTGATTGCATAAAATTTATAGAGGAAAATCAACTTGAATACAAAAATCTTATTTCGGAATTGACCTCAAAAGTATTTTTATCAAATAGTAGACTTTCTCATCTTTTCAAAGAGCAGATAGGTGTTTCGATTAAAAAATATCTTGTCTGGAACAAACTACGGCAAGCAATAAACTTGTATCTAACCGAAAATACCAACTTAACAGATATATCTCTTGAAAGTGGATTTTTTGACCAGGCACATTTAAGCAATTCGTTTAAAAATGTGTTAGGTGTCAGCCCTTCAAAAGCCTATAATAGCAGAACCTTACAATTTTAGTTTTTTACGTACATTTAATTTTGTCGTCAAAACATAGAAAATGAGTAGACAAATTAGAAAAGTACAAAAAGTAGATATTCCTGAATTGAAAAAAGTATTAGATTCGAGTGAATTATTTCCTTCGTATTTACTTGACGACATGATAAGTGACTATTTACATAATGAAAAATCAATGGATATTTGGTTTACAACAATTGCGCAAGGCAAACCTGTTTCGATAGGCTATTGTGCCCCAGAAAGACTAACTGAAGGAACTTATAATCTTTATGCAATTGCTGTTAGAAAAGATCAACAAGGTAAAGGAATCGGAAAAGAAATGATGGAGTATATAGAGAATGAATTAAAAGAAAATAAATGTCGAATTTTAATTGTAGAAACATCAGGAAAACCAGATTTTGCATTGACAAGAGAATTTTACCTCAAATGCAACTATACCAAACAAGCGGTAATCCCAGAATTCTATGAGAAAGGTGATGACAAAATCGTTTTTTGGAAGAAACTAGTATCTTAAACATACCTATACCTAAGTAAATTAATATGAGTAAAATAACGGTTATAAGGGCTGAAAAAGAAGACATCAATTGGATCAACAAAAAATATACTGAAGTGGATTTTGTTGCATCCAATTATGAAGATGAATATATCGTTATTGCCAAGATTGATAACGAAAATGCTGGACTTGGCAGATTAGTAAAAATTGACAAAAATAACATAGAACTTGGTGGAATTTATGTGTTTCCTAATTTTAGAGGTAAGGGAATTGCCGAAAATATAGTTCAGGCTTTACTAGCTAAAAATCCATTTGATAAGACTACGATATGGTGTTTGCCATTTGAAAACTTATTGAATTTCTATTTTAAATTTGGCTTTGACTTATGTGAAAATATACCACCTCCTGAAAAAATAGCTGATAAATTGAAATGGTGTAATTCTGAAAGCACTTATAATAAAAAGGTAGTGCTACTTTGCAAGAAAATGAATTAGTCATAAATTTATAACTAATCAATACAATGAGGGTAACAATTATGACTACTATGACACTAATAGTAACTATTGTAGATAACAAAATGAAAAAAATAATTGTAAGCCTACTTTTAATAATATCCTTTACAGCTACAGCTCAGTTTAAAGAAGGGCAAAACTTTTGTGATGAGTCTAAGGATAAAAGTTATTTCCCTTTAGCACTTAACGAAAAGAAAATATTTTGGGCGGATACATATTATACTGAAATCAAAAAAGGAACTAAAGAAATCGATGGAAAGGTTTATATAGAGTTTCATCAAAAATGGAAGAATAATACTGTAGTGAAGTTGTATCTAAGGGAAGAAAACGGTATTGTATATCAATATGAAGAATGTTGTGAACAAGAAACCATACGGTATGATCCAAATTTTCTAAAAGGTTATACCTGGAATACTGCTGATGGACTGGGCGAATATCAAATTCTATCATATAAAGGAAAATTAAAAACTCCATTTTGTAAGTATGGTAATCTAATGGTTATTCAAGCCAATTTAAAAAGCGGGAAGTATAAATTTTATTATAGAAGAGGGCATGGATACGTTGGAGCAACTTTTGAGAATGAAGTTATTTCGTGTGTAACTCCAACTTTTGATTTAGATTAAAACTATCTAAATACCTTCAATGAATTTTATCAAATCGAATGACTAGAATTTTTCTGCTATTATTTTTAACCTATTTTTCTGGTTTTGGTCAAGAGTCACATCGCGATTTAAAAACCTATTTTTCAGAAGATATAAAAGTAAATGAAGAAAATATTCCATTAGATCCAAATCAATCTTATGCACCAAAAGAATTAAATATCAACGTTCTTGGGTTATATATGGAACCAATGAGAGAACCTCTATTATTTAATAAACCTTATAAAGATGAAATATTTCGTTTTACTTGGTTAAGAAGTTTTCATAATCCAATAATAATTAGTTTCATAAGAAATAATAATGAGTATTATCTTACTTGGAAAGAATTAGATAAAGAGGCAGTAAGCAAAGAAGCACAAGATACTGTCAAAGAATTATCTCCAAAATCAGAGAATGATTTTCTAAAATTGATGATCAAGCATACCAAAAATCATACGAAGAAGGTGGATATACATAATTGGTACCGCTTTAAAAAACTTGTGAATGAAAGTAACTATTGGGCAATGTCATCTAAAGAAGATAAGATTGGTTTGGATGGATCATTTTTATATTTAGAGTATGCTACAGATAATGGCTATAAAATAGTTGAAAAATGGAATCCTGATGAAGAGGGTAAATTTTATAGACTCTTTGAATATCTAATCAAATTTACTAACATTAAAATTCCTAAAAATGAAAAATATTAAAAGATATTTATAATTTTAAAAGTATAAATTTTAATGATTTATATTCACTACATTTTATAAGGAAACCCTTATATTTCCTAAAAACATGAAACCTAAGTTATATCCGATTATACCAATTCTATTCATGGCGCCAGCCATAATATTGGGAGTATTAACAATGTACTTTAACGATGTTTCATCAATCATTTGGTTACAAAACTTGACAATATTCTTAATTGTGGGTATCTGTTCTTGTGGTATTCTTATATGGAATAAATTCCCAAAAGTTAATAATACACTCGTAATTGTTTTTAGTATCATCTTATTATTACTAACATTTATAGATAGTGGTGTTAGTGATGTACATAGGTATCTGTCTATTGGACCAGTTAATTTGAATATTGGTAGCATTGTTTTACCAATTTTATTAATTCAATTAGAAAAGATGTTACAAAATAAAAATTGGTGGTTCATAGCATTTATAGCTTTAACAATTATAGCAATACTATTTTTTCAACCAGATGCATCTAAAGTTACTGCTTTTTCGATAGCTTCTATATTCCTTTTAAGTAAGTATATTACTAAACATATACAGTATACCACTTTAAGTGTACCAATATTGGCATCTGTTTTAGCTTGGGTTTTTATAGACAATTTACCACCTGTAGATTATGTAGAAGAAATTCTTTCAATGGCTAATAATATAAATACTTTATTGTATATGTTTGCAGTTATATCCATAATACTACTTCCGATACCTTTTTTTCTTTTTAAAACAGAAAGCAACAAACTAATTGCAACTAGTTTGGGAATTTACTTTACTATCGTTTTGATCAGCACTATTTTTGGGAATTTTCCAGTTCCTCTTTTAGGGTATGGCTTATCTCCAATCATAGGATATTCGATTGCTATAACATGGCTGGTTAAAAATGCTGTATTAGCAAAAAAGTAACATCTAACTCAATACACTTCGACTCCTGAAGCTTCTTGGTCGTGTGACAGCTTCATCACCTAAAATTAACTCCTAACTCAAGCCCAAATCCAAAATTTGTCTTGTATACCCTTGAGGTCTGTACATTTTGAAAAACGCTTATACCCATAACAATCCCATAGTTTTTCCAAGGAATGATTTTAATCCCTTGATTGGCACTTAGGCCTACTAAAAAACGATGAGATTTTTGATCTTCCAGATTCACCAGTTTTTCAATACCTATGGGCACATTTAATCCCAATTCAAGATATACACCAGGATGGATCTTTAAGAGTCCATTAAACCCTGGTGAGATATTGTAGGCATCCGCAACTTTATACCCTTTACGAGCTAGTATATGGGGTTTAGCTTTGGTTTGTCCAAAGGATATTTCTAATGGGATAATGAAATCATCATCACTATCAGTAAATCCTATATAACTTGCTTTCCAACCTATATAATTGTTGCTATATAATTTCCTGAAATTAAAAATGTCATACCAAATCTCCTTAGCTGTTTCGTCTTCGATCGTTTCTTGCGAAAAAGAGACTAGTCCAGAACAAAGAAACAACAATACCAAATATAGATTCTTCATGGCTTTTATATAGTTTTTTGTGTTATATTTTGGTGACAAACCGAATGGAGCCTTTTTATTTTTTAAGTCTGTCGATAGGAGAATATGAGACTAGCTGTACAAAATGCTAAAGCAAAAAAAGAGTCGCTAGAAACTCAAACATCAGATAATCTTAGAAGCCGTATGAAAGGGTTACTTGTATCGCTCTGTTCTTTGGCCTTCCAATAGTTTTTGTAATGTCTCGAATCCCCATGTTGTATCTTGCTTCAATTTCTAACTGTGAAGTAATATCATAACTTAGTCCTAAGGTTGCACCATAATCCAATTTTTTAAAATTAGATTTATCCAGACCTTTGGTAGACACTAAATAACTAGCATAAGGTCCTGTTTCAACAGCTAGTTTGTTAGTAGGATATACTTTTAGGAGTGAAGGAAGTACCTGAATATAGTTCAGATTCATATTGTCAGCTCCTCTCGGTTTTGCACCATATGCACCATACAATAATTCTGAACGCATTGCTATCTTTTCAGAGAACCTATATTGTGTAAAAAATCCACCTACCAGACCTATCTTAGATTTTGAATTACTATTTGCGATATCGCTTCGGATAGCACCTGCTTTTATACCGAACTTAAAAGGGTTGTCGTTTTGCGCATGAGACATAAAGGTACCCACCAACATAAAAGATATTATTACAATAGTTCTCTTTTTAATAATCATAATTTTTGTTTTTTGTAATTTTTATTGATGCCTCAAAAGTATTTTTGGAAGTTGGCTTTCGCATTTCTCCCTATAATGCTGGACAAAAAAAAGTGTCTTGATTTGTAGGCAAGACACTTTGGTGAATTATAATTATCTAGTATTCAGTTTTTTATATTATCCCATAACATGCTTATTTTTTTTAAACTCTGTTGGGGTCATATTGGTGTTTTTCCTAAAAGCAGTATAAAAAGCAGCTTTACTATTGAAGCCTACATCTAGGGCAATGGCAAAAATAGTATTTGGTTTGGGTACCAGTAGCATAGGTTTGGCAGCTTCAATTCTATATCTATTAATATAGTCTGAAAAACCTGTTTGCGCATTTTCATTAATCGCTTGTGAAATATGATGTACAGATTTATCTAGTTTCTCTGCAAGAGTATTTAGTTTTATATCATAATCTAGGTATAATTCATCTTCACGTACTATGCTTTCAATTTGGTTAAAAAGCTCTGAAGAGTCTGATAGGGAAGACTTCGCATATTTCTTTTTGGTGACTTCCGGTAAATCTTCAAAAGCTCCAGTAAACGCAAACACCGGAAAGTGCATGATGGAATAGGCTAAAATAAAGAAGAATACTGCCAACAATAGTGTTTCCGTTTTGGCATAAAACTCCAGGTTTTCGAGAGTGTTCGTGTTTAGTACTGTATTAATACCACTAATAATTTGAATGGTTATACATAAAACAATCAAGATCTTCACCCAACGATAGTTTAGTTTTTGAGAGGCATCTAACTCTAAATATATGGGTGTGTTCTTTAAATTAAAATACCCCAATACCAATAATATGACATTTACAACAGTGGCAATAATGTATTCTATCTCTATCCAAAACCAAACACCATAAATGTCTTTAGTAGCAAAGATTTCATCTACAGAATTATATTCTAAGGTAAATGTAAAGAGTATCCATCGTATTGCGGTATAACAGACCAGTATGACAATCCCTTTTTTAAGACTTATTTCGGTTTTGGTAAATAACAAAATAAAGTAGTAGAAGAGAGGGCCAATAAGATGATACAATGCATAAGCACCTCCAGAAAAAATACTGTTAACATCTAATGTAATTAATAAATAATAATCAAAAGAGGTGTAGGTATATAAGAATACCAAAACACTCAATACATACCGTATCCTTTTATCGTATCCTAGTCCAGACTTTCTTGAGATGATAAAGATGCCCAGAAATAATCCAAGTAAAGAGCTTAATAAAGGAGAAATGTCTAAAAGATTCATAGGTAACTATGGTACTTTCTATGTTTTAAAATGACTTGCTATTTTCACTTTGTATGTATACAAGTACAAAAATATTTTTTTTCTTCAACAGTTCCTGAAATCTAGAAAAAATAACACTAAAACTTTGTCTTGATTTATAGGGAGCAATACTATTGCTAATTAACAGGGATACATTTGTCTTCATAAAGATTATAAATAAAATATGTATAGCTATGAGTTTCGCAAAACTAATATCGTTATTTGAAGCATCGGAAATTATGACCTTTATTGGTTATTTTTTTGTATTTAATTTAGGATTAATCATTATTGAAGTATTATTGGATTTGATCACCTCCAAAAAAAGAAGTTGGAAGGATTCGTTAGCTAATTTCTCGATTTTTATTATGAATCAGCTATTGGAAAAAACAATTCTTGGTTCTATTGGCGTTATATTTTTAACACTCATTTCTTTCTTTACATTTTATCAATTTCCATTAACTATATATACATGGATACTTGCATTTTTTGTGGCTGATTTCACCTACTATTGGATGCATCGATTAGAACATGAACATCGTATTCTATGGGCCAGTCATAGTGTACACCATTCTTCTGAAGATTATAATTTAACGATTTCGTTTCGGCTAAGTATTGTTGAAGGCTTGTTTGAATGGATATTTTTAATTCCGATGGTTTTGGTTGGGTTTTCACCATTTCAAGCAATTATAGGACTGGTACTCGTGGCCCAATTTCAGACTTGGATTCATACCGAGCGTATTGGCAAATTGGGTTGGCTGGACATGGTGTTTAATRCACCATCGGTACATCGTGTGCATCACGGTTCTAATGCTAAATATTTAGACAAGAACTATGGAGGCTTCTTGATAATTTGGGATAGATTGTTTGGAACCTATCAGAGAGAAGAAGAAAAAGTTACATATGGTTTAACTAAAAACATATACACTAATAATCCTATAAAAATCAATTTTATCGAATATAAAAACATTTGGAAGGATATAAAAAGGTGTCGCTCATTCAAGGATAAACTCAAAATCATTTTTGGTAGTTTAACCTGGAAACCCGATTATTTTAAGAACGAGCATTAATATAAGTGTTGGTTGTAGGGAATTCGAAAAACTTTGAGTAAAAATAAGATGGTTAACTTTTAATTAACTCGATCACCTCTTTATAAGAAGTACCAATTGGTATTTCCATACCATTTAATAACACAATATCTTTTGAAGTAAAAGATGTGATTTTTTCTTTGTTGATAATATAGGAACGATGTACTCTTAAAAAATGGGTAGGTAATTTTTGCAGAAATACACTGATCTTGTCTTTGGTAACAATAGTGTCATCTCCTGTATGTATTCTAACATAATCTTTGATACTATCCACATACAAAATGTGATTAAATTCTACACGAATCATTCTTTTGTTAGCGTTCACAAAAATATGACCAACCATCTTTTCAGTATCAAGTGCGTTAGAATTTTGCGGTATAGCTGCAGTTAAATTTTTATATTTATTGATAGCTTTATAAAATCGAATAAAAGAGATAGGTTTTAATAAATAGTCTATAATATCGAGTTCATATCCTTCTAAGGCGTATTCTCTATAAGCAGTTGTTAAGATTACTTTAGGTTGTATATTGGTATTTTTTATAAAGTCAATCCCAGTAACCACAGGCATTTGAATATCTAAAAACAACAGATCAACAGAATTCTTTTGAAGAAAATCTCCAGCATGAATTGGATTATCAAAAGAAGCCACGAGCTCTAATTCAGGTACTTTCTTAATGTGTTTTTCGAGTACCTTAATTGCTAACGGCTCATCATCTATGACCATACACTTGATTTTCATATGATTACAAATTTATCGTTAATACTACCTGAAAACTCTTGTCCGCTTTGATACTTTCCAGTGTATAATTATTGATATAATGAAGCTCTAATTGNCTTTTAGAATTAGAAATTCCAATTCCGGAATTTGATTCATTTGATATTCCGATTTCTTCATCAGAAGGTAAGGAATTGGTAATTGTAAAATATAATTGATCTTGATTTGTGGTTAATTCAATAATAATCTTTGAATCTTCAAGCGTATTGCTTGCCCCATGTTTAAAAGCATTTTCTATAAAAGATATCAATATTAAAGGGGCAATCATCACATGAGGATTATGAAGTTGATACCTAAAATCTAAAGTCAATTTATCACCATATCGTAAGGATTCTAAACCTATATAATCTTGTATAAACGTAATCTCATTTTTTAAAGGAACTTCCGGGTCTTTACATTGATACAACATATAATCTAACATGTCTGATAGTTTTAAAACAACTTCAGATGATTTTTCAGCTGATTCTTCTAAGGTTAATGAATATAAATTATTCAAAGTATTAAATAAGAAATGTGGATTAATTTGTGCTTTTAAGAACTTAAGTTCTGTATTCGCCTTTTCCTTCTGTAAAACCTCAAGTTGATGACGTTCTTCCAAACGATCTTTGAACGCCTTCATCATGAATAACAAAAACACAAATACGTATACTGAAGGAAAGTACACAACAGCCAGATTAAATGGATCTGATAAAATGTCTACTAAACTTTTCTCTTTATAATATTCTGGAGCAAAAATTTTGGTAAAGTTGACACTTAAGAACTTAGTAAGCACTAACAAAAGATAAATAGAAATTAATAACGAAAGTCCAAACTGTAGGTATTTCTTTTTGAATAAAAGTTTAGGTACCTGATAGTATACCAAAAAATAACTAGCTATAAGTTGCCCTGGCAAATAAGCGAATGAACTCATCACAGTCTTCTTTACACTACCTTCATTCAATGCCGCTAATATGGGTAAACTGATAAATACCAATACCCAAAAAATCAAGTGCGAGATAACCCTATTTTGAAGAATCCAATCAATCCAGTTATTTCTTTTTACCATAGTTCATAAATATATAAAATATGCATAAAGGACATCTTTAAAAAAGACGAATCTTACTCATCTCATGCTCAATTCTTACTAAATACAGATGAAGAATATTTTCAGTCGATGAGCTCTCTATAGCAGTTAAAAGTGATCATTGGTCTAATTTGGGATTTTTGAGGGATACATTTTGATAGGTTTGTTGAAGTATGATTAAAGTTTTGAATGTCTGTAATTACTTATAATCAAAGATATGTCATCCTGAACTTGATTCAGGATCTCATCAAGCTTTTAGAAAGATAATTTGAGATTCCTTGTGAAGCAAGGAATGACAGAACTAAATCAAGTATTGTTAATTAAGAATACATATAAAAGTAAACCTATGAACTATGTAAAAACTATTTATGTCTTTATCGCTTTGCTTACTGTACAAGTAGGATATAGCCAGGAATATCAAAAACCAGATGCAGTATCTTATTCGATTGCCTATTCATCAAAGGCATCAGGTGACGGAGAAATCTATCTAACTGATACTACAGGAACTTCAAAAACAAAAATTACAAATCGCGAAGGAAATGATGGATATGCAGCATGGTCTCCTGATGGAAAACGTATCGCCTGCTACGCCTATCACAATGGAAGAAAAACATGGTCCATACATACTATGAGCATAGATGGAACAAATAGAAAACGACTAACACATGCCAAAAACAAATGGGATAGTGCTCCAGCTTGGTCTCCAGATGGAARGAAAATCGCTTTTGGACGAGCATATAATAATACGGCAGGAATATGGCAAGAAGAAATTTGGTTAATGAATGCAGATGGTAGTAATCAAAAGCAAATACAATCAATAAATGGAGGAGCTCCACATTTTACTCCTGATGGAAGGATTGTCTTTCATTCTAAAACCAAAACCAGTGAAATTTGTATTGTTAATATAGATGGGAGTAATCTTATAAAGTTAACCAATAACGATTCAGAGGATTGGCATCCCGAAGTTTCTGCAGATGGGAAACACATCGTTTTTATGTCTAACAGAGATGGAAATCATGAAATCTATCGTATGAATATTAATGGTTCTGATCAAAAGCGATTGACGTTTAATGAAGATTTTAGAGATTCTACACCAACTTGGTCACCAGACGGTTCTAAAATCCTATATACATCACAGGATAAAGATTGGAATAGTGATATTTATATTATGAATAGTGATGGCTCTGATGCAAAGAAACTTATAGAAAATGCAGGGGGACAGGCTTGGTTAAAAACCACAAATTTAAATCAAAACCTACCAACATTGGTAGCTGTAGAGGGAGGAACTTTTATAATGGGAGATGAATGGGGTATTAGCAATAAAGACCAACGACCGACTCATAAAGTTACTCTAAAGAGTTTTGCAATCAGTAAATCAGAAGTGACGGTAGCACAATATCGAGCGTATTGTGAAGCTACAGGTGCTAAAATGCCCAAAGAACCAAATTGGGGTTGGAAAGATAAACATCCCATAGTAAATGTGAGTTGGCAAGAAGCTATGAATTATACACAATGGCTTTCTGAACAATTAGGTAAAAAAATACGACTCCCATATGAAGCAGAATGGGAGTATGCCGCTCGCGGTGGAAATGACTCTAAAGGATATAAATATAGTGGTGGAAATAATATTGATGAACTAGGTTGGTACGGCAATAATGCCGAAAAAAAGGTGCATCCTGTAGCTAGTAAAAAAGCCAACAAATTAGGACTCTATGATATGAGTGGTAATGCCTGGGAGTGGTGTATGGATAGATATGGTTCAGATTATTATGAAAATAGTCCTAAAAACAACCCTAAGGGCGAAACGACAGGAGATCGTAGAGTCATACGTGGAGGTGGTTGGTTACTTGGTTCAAAATTTTGTACCGTCGCTTATCGATATGGGAGTGCTTTTAATGGTGAGGTATACGACTATTTTGGATTTAGAGTTGCTTCTGACAATACAAAATAATTTATGTCCTATATGCTACACTGAATTTATTGAAGCACTGATAAAAAAAATAAAAAGAGATTACACTAAAGTGAAATCTAATGGTATGATTAAAAACAAAAAATAATGAAAAAAGCATATTACATTTTGATATTGGTAACAATACCAATTCTATACGCTTGTCAAAACAAATCTTCCAGCAAGGAGTCAGAAAAACTTAAGCGTACAACAAAAAATAATGATACTGGTCTTACTATGGAAAACCCATATCTTGGTCAAAAACCACCAGGTTTAATACCAGAGCCTTTTGCTCCAGGTTTAGTTACTACAAGTAACTGGGAAGTATGTGGCACCTTTACACCTGATATGAAATCATTTTATTTTATCAGAGATCATGGTCCTGATACGGATATGGAATTCGTTGTTTTTGAATATAAAAACAAATCATGGCAAGAACGAGTAGTATCCAAAAGAGTAGGGCAGCCTTTTATTTCTCCAGATGGCAAGACCATGCACTTAGGTAGACGATATAAAGAGCGTACAGAAAATGGTGAATGGTCAGAGATTAAAAAGCTAGACACTGCTTTCCAAGAAATAAAGATTATGCGACTTACTACTTCTTCAAAAGGGATGTATGTTTTTGATGAAATAGGTATGCCTGATGGCGATGGAGTAATTCGTTATTCAAGATTGATTAATGGAAAACGTGAAACACCTAAAGACTTTGGGAAGCAAATCAATACTGGAAAAATGAATGCGCATCCCTTTATTGCACCCGATGAATCCTATCTTATTTGGGATGGTCGAAGAGAGGATGGATATGGTCATTCTGATATCTATATAAGCTTTAAACAAGAAGATGGTTCTTGGGGTGAAGCTATTAATATGGGAGATCAGATCAATACCGCTGCATGGGAAGCTGGAGCTAGCGTAACACCAGACGGCAAGTACCTTATTTTTAATAGGAACGTGGGTTCAGATAAGTATGAAAATGTTGATGTTTACTGGGTAGATGCACAAGTGATTGAAAACCTTAGACCTAAAAAAGATAACAATATTTCCACTATAAATATTGAAGGTCCTTACCTTGGTCAAAAACCGCCAGGCTTAACACCAGAACCTTTTGCTCCTGGTATTATAACTACTAAAGGTGTTGAAGATGGTGGTGTCTTTACACATAACATGAATGAGTTTCATTTTATTAGAAAGCGTCTTGATAACCAGAGATATGAATCTGTCATTTACAAACTAGAAAACAATCAATGGTCTGAAACTACTAATTCTAAAGTTTACTATCCTTTCTTTGCTCCAAATGGAGAAACTATGCATGTAGGAAAACGTTATAAAGAGCGAACAGCTACTGGTTGGTCAGACACAAGAAACCTTGGTGATCCTTTTGAAGAAATAGACATTATGAGTCTTTCGGTTTCATCAAAAGGAACTTATGTTTTTGACGAAAGACGCGCAGATGACAGTGGGCTTCTTAGATATTCTCGATTGATCAATGGCAAGCGTGAAGCCCCAAGATTATTTGGTAAAAATATTAACAGTGGAACAAGAAATTCTCATCCCTTTATAGCTCCAGATGAGTCTTATATGATTTGGGATGGTATCAAAGATAGTGGATTTGGAAATGTTGACCTATATATCAGTTTTCGACAGAAAGATGGTACTTGGGGGGCTTCTATTAATATGGGAGACAAGATAAATACAGAAGCCTATGAAGCAGGACCAAAAGTAACACCAGATGGGAAGTACTTGTTTTTTGTTAGAGTTGTTAACTCAACAGCTGAAGATCCATACGCCGATATCGATATATTTTGGGCAGATGCTCGGATTATAGAAACACTTCGCCCTAAAACTAGTGCCTTCATTTTTAAAACCATTTAGCTTTTATATCCTTGTATTTGGTTCTCCCAATAGGTATCAATTCACCGTTTTTAAGTTCCGCCATATACTTGCTACCGGATTCTACAATAATTTCATTGATCTCAGACATCTTCATTAAATAGGATTTATGAATACGTTCAAAAGAAAAAGATAATAGTTGCTCTAACTTTTCAAGTGACTTATCATGCAATTCTTTTTTTCCATCTGTAAGAAAAAGTTCAGTATATGTACCAGCTCCTTTGATATACAATACATCTTCAATAGGTATGAGTTGCACTTTATTTCTCTTTTTTACTGCTAAAAATTTAATAGTATTAGATCTTATTTTTTCTTGAGTGATAGCTCGATGTAAAGCTTGTTCTAACCGATCTCTATTAAAAGGTTTTGGTACAAAATCGATTACTCCATATTCGAAAGCAGTAATAGCTTGATCCTTATAAGCAGAAATAATAACGGTATGAAACGATTTTGAAACTGCTGTTGTGAGTAGATCGAAACCGCTTTCGCCATTGAGGTTTAAATCTAGGAGTACCAAATCCAATGTATTATTTTCAATATATTTTAATGCTTCATGCAGCGTATTAATACGCTTTATGGATTGTAAATCATCACCAAAAATATCACGAGTCATTCGTTCAATTCTTTTGGCAATTCTTGATTCGTCTTCTACTATTAAAATATGCATCTTTCTACGAATAAATTTTTATGGTGTTTTTCCAACCATGATCTACTGGTTCAGAAGTAAACTCCCATTTTTCTTGATAACTTTCAGTCAATCTGGCTTTGACATATTTTAAACCTGTACCATCTTCTCTCTTATTTTTTCTTTCTTTGATTATTTCTGCGAAGGTCAAAAAAGTATAGGATTTGTAATCATCATTCGATTCAAAAATTAATTTAAAATCGATACGATTATCACTTTTTGGTAAACTATGAGTAATGCCATTTTCTAACAATGTATGTAAAATTCCGGGTGGTATGGTCTCATCAAACTCTATACCTTTATCTTGCCATGAATAGTCAATTTCTTTACGATATTCCATGATTTCAAGATGTGATCGGCAAAGCGCAATTTCTTGAGCGATAGGAATCAGAGTTTTATTTTCTATTTGGTTAAAAAGATCGAATTCCTTGGCAAGTGCTTCAATGAACAATACTCCTTTTTTGGGTGTTTCTTCTATCCAATCTATCAATGAAGTCAATGTATTCATTAAGAAATGCGGTTGAATATTCTTTTTGAGTAATGCCAAACGTAAACGAGTGGATTGTACCAAGGAAGTTTCATATGCTAATCTTTGTTCTTTAATTCTGAGAGAAAGCAAGTAAAACATTCCGAGTAGAATAATACTAAATCCTATGAAAATACCAACTTGAAAAGAAATGATAAAATTGATCAGTAAGGATATCAATAAGGTAAGCATTATGAGTAGCGCACCTTTCATCCTTTTATATATTCCAAAAATAGCGATCCCAAAAGAGAACACCCACATAATCAAAGCCATGTTACGACTCGTAAAATCAAGGAAGTTATGTTTTATAAAAAATGTAAACAACAGAATTATAGCATAAGAAATCAGGAAGACTTTTCGCTTAGGAAATGGAAATTGTTTAGAGAAATAGAGTGGAATCAAAAAAGAGATCCCAAACATCAAAGCGGCTTTGGTTTCCAAACGTATATGATGATATGCGTAATGAATCGGAACATAAGTGGTAATAAATTCTGCAAGATTTAAGACAAAAAAGAGGAAACAGCTAATACTAAAAATAAGCATAGGGTATTCTTTTTTATTACCTAAGAACAGGAAAAGAAAGTAGATTGAAGCGATTAGAAAAGCACCGGCAAAAATGTGCATATAAGAAGTCTCAATGAGTCTTTCGGTTAACAATTCATCATAATTAGCAATATCTACTCGCATACCCACATGGTCTGGGAAATGATAAATACTGGATCTTATGGCTAGCATATGTTCGCCTACTTCAGTCAAATGAGCGGGAATGATAAACGTGGTTAACATTTCTCCTTCAGGCCCTAATATTTCTTCTTTTCCAGGGTTTCCATTTTTTCCAATCAACACCCCATCCCAAAAGACTTCATATTCTCCATATATATAGGGACGGATTGCATATGGATGTAAGGGCTCTGGAGCTTGCAAAATATCGATTGGAGTTCGTGTCCAATATACCTCTCCCGATGATAATACTGCCTTTTTTTTATCCCAATTATTATCATTCCAATCTTTAGTAGCCCATTCAGGCTGATCTCCTATTTTGGATAGCGTTTGATACTCTATAAACACAGGGTTTTGAGAGCAAGCAGTTACCAATAACATAATACTTACCAAAAGAAAGTAGGAGAGTAATCTCATATTCATTTTGTCCGGTTTTATTGACGCAAGATAATCATTATCTAAAGCCCTATTGGAGCAGTTCATTAGAACATGGAGCCGTTGACAAAGTTTAGCTTATATAAATGAGATAAAAAAACATCCTTTGTGAGAAGTAAAATCTAAAACGACATTATGAATACACCTACGGTAGAAAATATGAAAAATATGATCCATTTACTTTTCATGCTATTTCTTTTTCAATCATGTACTTCACAATCAAATACTGATACCAACATTGATGCAATCAAAAAGGTAGAAAATGGTCTCACAACTCGTGTACATATCGAAGGGGACTCTACGTGGTCTATAGAAAAACGTATGAAACACTATGGAATTCCTGGTGTTAGTATTGCTGTAATTCATAATGGAAAAATTGCATGGGCAAAGGGCTATGGAATCCAAGATAAAGAAAGTAAAGCACCTGTAACAAAGCATACTCTTTTCCAGGCAGCGGCAACTACGATGCCAGTAACAGCCTATGGTGCGTTACGTCTTGTAGAAAAAAATAAGCTAAACTTAGACGAAAATATTAACAGTTACCTAAAATCCTGGAAAGTACCAGAAAATGAATTTACTAAAGAAAAGAAGGTTACTATAAAAAATCTTTTAAATCATTCTGCAGGAATATATCCTCGAGGAACTGGATCCTATAGTATAGATGACAAAATTCCAACACTTGTCGAGATACTTAATGGAACTTACCCAGCTATTAATGAACCAATTACCACAAACAAAGAACCTGATGAAAGTGTTCGTTTTGCCTATGCTAGTTATGTACCCATTCAGCAAATGATGCTAGATGTTGATGGTAGAACATTCTCAGAAATCATGAATGAATTAGTGTTGGAACCTTTAGAAATGAACAACAGTACTTTTAATCAATCACTAACTCCAGAGTTATTGAAAAGAAGGGCAACGGGTTATTTGCAAGATGGTTCCATGGTCAAAGGTAGAGGGAAGGTCCATCCATCAATGGCTTCTGATGGATTATGGACAACCGCTGAGGATTATGCAAAATTTATAACCAATGTACAGCAAACCTTAAACGGTAAGTCTACTAAAGGATTATCAAAAGATCTGACTGAATTAATGGGGAAACCCTATGGAGTGAGTAATCCTAGTTGGTCATTTACATTGGGGTTAGGGTTTCAGCTTATAAATAAAAATGATGATATCTACTTAAGACATCACGGATGGAATACAGGTTTTTATGCTGAGATTATGGCCCATAGAGACAAAGGGTATGGTGTGGTTGTAATGACCAATTCTACCTTTCCAGAATTTAATGCAGAGGTGATCCGTGCTGTTGCTCAATCATATCATTGGGATAATTACCTTCCAGTACATAAAAAAGTGGAAATTGAACGGTCTATAATAGATAAAATTACCGGTAGGTATAAATTAAATAATACAATCATAGAAGTTTTTGAAAAAGGAAATCAACTATTTACAAAAGATATACTTGATGTAGACGGCGATGAGCTCATCAAAGTTTCAGATAGCCTTTTTGTGAGAAGAAATTCCAGTCGATTCATTCAATTCAAACCAGATGCTCAAAATGGACAGATCAATATGTTCTATATAAATAGAAATGATAGATCTATAACTTCAACAATTACCAAAGTGGATAGCGATATAAAAGATCCTGTAGAATTCCTTCTTGAAGGTGATTTTGAAAAAGCGCTAAATGCCTATAAAACCTTAAAAGAACAGAGTCCTGATCATCCTGCAATTACTGAAGACTACATAAATGATGTGGGTTATCGTTTCTATCATGACCATCGAATGAAACTGTCTCTTAACACTTTCAAACTGAATATGATGCTATATCCCAATAGTTTTAAGGTGTATGATAGTTATGCGGAAGCTTGTAAGAAAGCAGGAGAAACAGATCTGGCAATTTTGAATTACAATAAATCACTTGAATTAAATCCTGAAAATAACCGTGCCAGGCAACGACTTCAGGAACTACAAAAAGGTGAATAAGGTCATTATAAAGAGAAGAATTAAAACAAAAATGAATAGAAATAAAAATATTATCACAACTCTCATGATCCTAATTCTTTTTCAATCATGTGAGGAAAAGTCAAATACCGATACGGCAATAGATTTAATTAAAAAGGTAGAAAATAGTCTCACAACTCGGGTGCATATCAAGGGAGATTCAACGTGGTCTATAGAAGAACGAATGAAACACTATGGCATTCCAGGTGTTAGCATTGCTGTAATAAATAATGGTAAGGTAGAATGGGCAAAAGGATATGGCATCCTAGATAAAGAAAGTAAAATTCCAGTGACAGACAAAACACTTTTCCAGGTGTCAACAATTGGTATGTCCTTAACTGCGTATGGCGCTTTACGTCTGGTAGACCAAAATAAAGTAACTTTAAACGAAGACATTAATAGCTATTTAAAATCCTGGAAACTGCCTGATAGTGAGTTTACCAAAGAAAAGAAAGTCACTATAAAAAATCTTTTGAGTCATTCCGCTGGAATAAATGTACACGACTTTTCTGGGTATAGTACTGATTTAAAGGTGCCCACACTTATAGAGGTGTTAAATGGAACTCCTCCAGCCAATTCAGGTCCTGTCATAGTGGATAAAGCAGTTGATGAAAGTCTTTGGATTTCTGCTGGCGGTTATACGATTATTCAGCAAATGATGATGGATATGGAGAATAAGGAATTTCCAAATATCATGAATGAGTTAGTCCTACAGCCTTTAGAAATGAATAATAGTAGTTTTAGTCAATCCCTTAACAATGAGCAATTAAAGAATGTAGCAACAGGTTATTTGCGAGATGGTTCTATGGTAAAAGGAAAAAGACATGTCTATCCAGAATTGGCTTCAAATGGATTATGGACAACAGCCGAAGATCTTGCAAAATTTGTAGTCAGCATACAGCAAACCCTAAAAGATAATAATTCTAACACCAATGGATTATCAAAGGATATGACAGAATTAATGTTAACACCTTTTGCAAAAAACCGTTATGGACAATATGGACTAGGCTTTTCAATTTACAATAAAAAAGATGAAACCTACTTTGAACACCACGGATGGAGTACAGGGTTTTATAGTAGGATGACAGCGAATAAAGACAATGGATACGGAGTAGTTGTGTTAACTAATACGCCTCTTCCGGCCTTTGTTTTTGAAGTGTTTCGATCTGTTGCTCTTTCTTATGACTGGGATAATTATTTCCCTATATATGAAAAAATGGAAATTGAACAATCTTTCATTGATAACACTATCGGTAGATACATGTCGAATGGTAGAATTGTAGAAGTTTTTCAAAAGGACAATCAACTCTTCTATAAAAATGTACTTGACCTGCAAGCAGAAGAACTAGTTAAAATCTCAGATAATAGTTTTGCTAGAAGAAACTCTAGTCAATTGATTCAATTTAGACCAAATTCTGAAAACGAAACGTTCGATTTACTTCACCTGAATAGAAATGATGAAACAATTGCTTCAACTTTTGTTATGGTTGATGCTAATAAAAAAGAGCCTATAGAATTCCTTCTTGAAGGTAATTTTGAAAGAGCACTTAATACTTATAAGTATTTAAAAGAACACGATCCAACTTATCTTACAGTTACTGAAGACTATTTAAACGATCTGGGATATAGTTTTTTCCGTGAGGATAGAATGAAATTATCACTAAACACTTTCAAAGTGAATACGATACTTTATCCCAATAGTTTTAGGGTGTATAACAGTTATGCAGAAGCTTGTAAGAAAGTGGGAGAAACAGATCTGGCCATTTTAAATTATTCTAAATCCCTTGAGTTAAATCCTCAAAATAACCATGCCAAGCAACAGCTTAAGGAATTAACAAAAAAATGAATGAAATGTACTTCCAAGAAAGAGGATAAATTTCATTAATAAATCTCTATAACAATACAAACCATGAAAAACTGCACAGTACTATTTCTTTTACTTACAATTAGTGGTTTTGCACAGGAAAACAATGTAAAAGAATTAACATCTAATGTAAAAATCTCTTCCTTAGAATCACCACAAATTCAGGTTGTTCCAATAAAAGATACAAAGACAGAAAGAAACTATGAATTGTATATAGAGTTGCCAGAAGATTACTCTGAGAACAATAACAAAACGTATCCAGTCCTTTATTATACGGATGCTATGTGGCATCTTGAAATGCTATCCGCCTGCCAAGAATACATCTTAGAAGATGTTATTCTAGTTGGTATTTCTTGGCAATTAGATATCAACTCAGCCCTAAAAAATGAAGTTGGAGCCCACGTGAGTCGGTTCAGAGATTACTCGATAAGCAAGCATAGTAATCCTGAGATTCAAAAAAAATATCAACCGGGACAAGCTAAAACACATTTGGACTTTATTCGCAATGATGTAATTAAATATGTTGACAATACCTATCGAACCGATACAAATAGTCGTACTTATTTTGGGTATTCACTGAGTGGTGAATTTGGTGCATATATATTATTAGCGCAACCTGACACCTTTAACAATTACATTATTGGTAGTCCAACGGTTAAAAATGAACTGGATTATTTATCTGAACTAAATACTAAATTTGGACCTTTTGAAAGCGGTAATAGAAATACTAGTCTAAATGCCAATGTTTTCATTTCGTATGGCTCATTAGAAAAAGAGAAAGTGACCCAACCTATCCAGAAATTTATTAGTTTATTAAGTAATAGAAAAGATAGAGGTTTGTCCGTAATAAATGAAGTTATTGATGGTAGTCATCAAACGGCTTTCCCAATGACAGTAGTACGTAGTGCTACATGGTTGTCATCTCTGATGAATCATGTTACAAATAGTAACACTGAGCACTCATTTATTGATATCCCACAACTCAATAAAGCGTTTATCAATAAAGCTCCGGAGGATAGAAAAGACGGAATTGTCGTAGGTGAATTAGGTAAGGATGGAGGAGATAAGAAGATAATTCTAAACCTAGCGGAAGAGATTGCAAACCATAAGCATGGTAGGTTTGATAGTTTTCTTATTGCTCATAAGAACAAGCTCATTTTTGAATCTTATTACAGGCGTGGTCGTATCAACTTGCCTCATCCCCAAGCATCAGCCACCAAGACCTACACGAGCATGGCATTGGGTCGTGCTATTCAGTTAGGCTATTTGACCATGGCTGACTTGGATAAACCAATCGTCAGCTTTTTTAAAGATCTGGATCCAACCAAATTTGCTAGAGGTGCAGAAAAGATTACTCTACATCAGGCATTGACAATGCGTTCTGGTATTGATATCAGTAAAGAAAAAAGAGAAGAATTAGAGAAAGATCAGTATGCGATAAAAGGACAAAAGCATNTTCAAGTATTTCTCGAAAACACTACACCTATTACTTCTCTATCTCAAGTATTTAATTACAAAGACGATCCAAGATTAGTAATGCAAGTAATAGAGGCTGTTGTCCCAGGAACAGCCAAAGATTTTATCAGAAAAGAGCTTCTTGATAAAATGGGAATTTCCAATTATGATTGGCAAACAGATATAAACGGTTTACCTAAGGCAGGAAGCCGTTCCAGTATGATATCTCGTGATATGATGAAGTGGGGAATTCTTGCCATCAACAAAGGCAAATGGAAAGGAGAACAACTCATACCAGAGGCCTTTATCGAAAGAGCCACGAGTAAGATTGTGGATCAAAGTGAAGAATATGATGATATAAATAGTGGAGTATCGGGTACTGCTTATGGATATTTCTGGTGGCAAGCAGATCTATCTATAAAAGGAAAAAGCTATCTAAGCAAAGCTGCCAGAGGTGGTAGTGGACAAACAATTATCGTGATTGAGGAACTAGATCTAGTTATTGTAACTACTACTCATCGAGAAGTAGATGATCCTGTATCAGTTACTGCAACAAGAGTTTTACCCGCTTTTATCAAGTAATCAGAAATAGATTCAAAAATTTGAAAACTAGAACGATGAGAAAAACATATTCACTATTAATACTAACGGGTATATTAATTTTACATGCATGTAGTAATTCTAAAGATAATCATCAAAAAGAAAGTAATGCACAAACATTAGAAAATTCTTTTTTAGGGCAAAAACTACCAGGAATAACAGCCGAAATTTTCGCACCAGGAATTATTTCCTTGCCTGGAAGATATGAACATGGTATTTCATTTTCTCCGGATTTGACTGAAATATATTTTTCAGCAAATAAAAAGGATGAAGATCCAAGTATCTATTTTTCAAAATTAAAAGGATCAACATGGACAAATCCTAAAAAAACAAATTTTACGAAGGGTAAAAAAATAGGGGAAATGCATCCATTTATTAGCTACAATGGTAAAAAGATTCATTTTGCTGCACATGACTCATTTACTGCTCCTCATCATAAAGAAACAGTAAAAACTTGGTATGCAGAACGGGTAGGTGACTCGTGGAGTGATTCTAAGGAGCTGGATTCGCCTATAAATGATGATTTTGTTTTTTACTCAAATGAAGCAAAAAATGGTGATTTGTTTTATACAAATGTATCAAAACGAAAAATGTATTATGCTCCTAAAAAGAATGGTAAGTTTTCAGAAGTACACGAATTAGGAATTGATTTTGGTTTTCATGGTTTTATATCCCCATCTCAAGATTATATCGTAGTAAATGCAAGAAACAAAGAGGATCCTCAAAGAAAAAGTGATATTTATATTTATTTTAAGGAGAAAAATGGACAATGGTCAAAGCCTATCAATCTAGGTCCAAATGTTAATTCAAACTTTTCTGAAACATGCCCAAGCATAACTCCAGATGGTAAATATCTATTTTTTAGTAGATATAACGAAGTAGGAGAGCTCTCCAATTTTTATTGGGTAAGTACACAAGTTATTGAGAACCTTAGAAATAAGAACATCTAAGATAATAATGACAATGAAACGCTTTTGTTAGCTATTAATTAGTCATTCTTTTCATTGTAATTTTTATAATAAACTCTTATTACAAAAGCTATCCATATTGAAAAAACTGTGGTTACTATTATAGAATATAAAATGACTGGATCCATTATGGTTTGTTTTTAAAATAATTAAAAAATTAGGAACAGAACATCAAATATTAACTATAAATAAACAACGTTGTTTAAAGTTTAGTTAAATTTGTTAAACAAATATACAACACAAATTATCTTTATAAAAATTATAGACCAAAAATTTATATACTTAATTTCTAGCTGTTTAAATATTTAAATCCAATGAAAATTATTACCAAAATGAAAACTTCATCAAAAGTTTCCAATTCACAAATAAACTCATCAATATACGATATTCAGATTAGGGATCTAAGTGGTAAAGAGATCCATCTTTCGGATTATAAAGGAAAAAAGATATTATTTGTAAATGTTGCATCTAAATGCGGTTTTACAGGTCAATATAAGGACTTACAAAAACTTTATGACACCTATCAGGATACATTAATGATTATAGCATCTCCCTGTAATCAATTTGGTAAGCAAGAACCTGGAGATGCATTAGAAATTACAACATTTTGTGAAAGAAATTATGGAGTGACGTTTTTAGTAACTGAAAAAATAGATGTAAAAGGAACTCAGCAACATGCTTTATATAAATGGTTAACTAGTAAAGATTTAAATGGAAAGAAAAACTCTAGTGTAAAATGGAATTTCCAAAAATATTTGATTAGTGAACAAGGAGAGTTTATTGATTACTATTTTTCAATAACCAAACCTACAAATTCATCGATAGTAAAGCATTTAAAAAAGTAATATTTTATCTTTTATACTTGGTGCTAGCCCAAATTCTTAGTGTTCTTTTTAATACATCATCGCCTTGATCTCCATTGGTTAACATTAACAACCCACTTTTCGTAGTAAAATCCATAAAGAAAGCTGATTGCCAACCTGTATTAGAACCTGCATGGCCTTTTAATTTAATTGGTCCTAATCGAAGGATCCTAAAACCTAAACCATATTGGTTTCCCGATACTTTTGTTGCAGTAGTCATTATATCTACTATTTCCTTAGAAAAAATACTATGTTTATGAAGTATCTCGTCTATAAATTTTGAAAAATCATCAAGTGTAGTTTGGAGCCCTGCTGCACCTTTTGCGGTAAAATACTCAAAAGGTAGCTTTTCACTTTCTTTATCATAAGGAATTGCAGAATTTTCTAACACTTCGTCTGTAATCACAAATGAAGTGTTTTTCATTTTTAGAGGCTGAAAAATGGTAACATCCATAAAATTTTCAAAAGACATTTTCGTTACTTCTTCAATCAATAACTGTAGTATCGTATAACCACCACCAGAGTACTGGAATTTGGTTTGAGGCTCCAGAATAAGTTTTACTTTTTCATCAGCTCTTTGAGGCCCATTGTTTCCATCTAAAGAAGATTCTATAGAGGGAAGCATTTTTTTATCAATAAAACCAGGATAGCCATGGACCGATATACCAGCAGTATGATTCAATAAATGTCTAATAGTTACCTTACTTTTGTTATATTCAGTTTCTGGTAATTTCCATCGTGTTAAATAATGCGCTACAGGCGTATCCAATCCTATTTTACCTTCTTCATGTAGTTTCATAATTCCAAAAGCTGTAAAAAGTTTTGATATAGAACCAATATTAAACCCGGTAGATGAAGTTATACTCTTTTGATTTTGTACATCTGCAAAACCATATCCTTTTTTATAAATAAGCTCTCCATTATCATATATTGCAATAGCCATTCCTGGTACATTTGCTTTTTGCAATAGTTCAGGAATTTTGTTATTCACATTAAAAATAAGCGAATCTGTTGCTACTAATGATCGCTTTTGAGCGAAAATAGGAGTTACATATGTTGTAATTAATAGTAGTATCAAAAATTTTCTCATGACTTGAATTGTTAAAACTTAATGGAGTAAACATACCTTCAGAATAGTTGGATTAGAAATTTATATGATGAACTTGGATAAAAATTATATAAATCCATAAGGATGCTTTACCTATTGCTATTTATCACTTATAGGCACTCATTTAAACAAGATCTTTTAAGGTTTGACCACTTGTGGTATACAATCACTATTTTGACTATAATTTTATTAAATAAAAACTTATTACCATTAAATCAAGGTTCTAAATAGATAGAAAATAAGGTTTATATTAACTTTATGAAAAATTAAGAATTGTTATAATATTCGTAATACTTCATCGAAAATATATTATAATGTTTTGTATGTTTGAAAAATTCAACAATTCAACAAGTCATCAAAATAAAACGAATGAAAAAATCACTCATCCTAGCACTTGGCTTTGCTCTTATTTTTAGCCCTGTTTGTGATGCTCAAAAAAAATCTAAGAAGAAAGCAGAAGAAAAAACACCATTAGAATCCATAAATATTTCAGGACTTTCCTGGAGAAATGTTGGTCCAGCATTAACTTCTGGTCGTATTTCAGATTTTGCTTTTAATCCAAATAACCCTTATGAATATTATGTTGCTACTGCATCTGGAGGTGTTTGGAAAACAGTAAACTCTGGGGTAACATATCAACCTATTTTTGATTCACAAGGATCGTATTCTATTGGATGTGTTACTATGGATCCAAACAATTCAAATGTAATTTGGGTAGGTACAGGAGAGAATAATAATCAACGTTCTGTTGCCTATGGAGATGGTATTTATAAGTCAAGTGATGGAGGAAAATCCTGGGAGAATGTAGGGCTTAAAAATTCCGAACATATTGGAAAAATTATTGTACATCCAGAAAATTCAAATATCGTCTATGTTGCTGCTATTGGTCCTTTATGGAGTAAAGGAGGAGATCGAGGTTTATATAAAACAGAAGATGGTGGAAAAACCTGGAAAGCAGTTCTTACGGTAAACGAGCATACAGGTGTAAATGATATAGTTATGGATCCAAGAGATCCTAATGTATTATACGCATCCACTTTGCAAAGAAGACGACATGTATATACCTATGTTGGTGGTGGACCTGGATCTGGCCTACATAAAAGTGTAGATGGAGGTGCAACCTGGTCAAAAATAAATAAAGGATTACCAAGTGAAGAATTGGGACGAATTGGATTAGCAATTTCACCAGCAAATCCAGAAATAATTTATGCTATTGTAGAAGCAGCCAATGGTAAAGGAGGTTTTTTCGCTTCTACAAATAGAGGTGCTAGTTGGGAAAAAAGAGGTTCGCATACCACTAGTGGAAATTATTATCAAGAAATTATTGCAGACCCGATAGATGAACATACGGTATATTCAATGGATACTTGGATGTCTGTTACGCACAACGGAGGTAAAAGTTTTGAATTAGTAGGTGAAGACACAAAACATGTAGATAATCATGCAATGTGGATCAACCCAAAGAATAATAAACATTGGGTTATAGGATGTGACGGAGGAATTTACGAAACTTTTGATGCTGCAAAAACTTGGGATTTCAAAAAGAATTTACCAGTTACACAGTTTTATAAAGTTGCTGTAGATAATGATACTCCATTTTATAATATTTATGGTGGAACTCAGGATAACTTTAGTATTGGCGGTCCTTCCAGAGTATTAACGGAACATGGCATTCGTAACTCTGAATGGTTTATTACAAATGGTGGTGATGGATTTGAATCTCAAATCGATCCAAATAATCCTAATATTGTATATGCGCAGTCGCAATATGGTGGGTTAGTTCGATTTGATAAAAAAAGTGGTGAAAAAGTTGGAATAAAGCCGAAAGCTAGAAAAGGAGAGAATGCTTACAGATATAACTGGGATGCCCCTCTAGTGGTAAGTAGACATGTTCCTGGGCGATTATATTTTTCTGCTAATAAAGTATTTAGATCTGATGATTACGGTAATAGTTGGAAAGTAATTAGTGAAGATCTTTCTAAACAAATTGATAGAAATACCTTAAAAGTATACGATAGAGTATTGAGTATTGATGCTGTTGCAAAAAATGGCTCTACATCACCTTATGGAAGTGTGGTTGCTTTTTCTGAATCTCAACTAAATAAAGATTTACTCGCTGCTGGAACAGATGATGGTCTTGTTCATATCTCTGAAGATGGTGGACAAAATTGGAAGAAAATTTCAAACATTCCTGGAGCTCCTAATCAGTCATATGTAAATAGCGTATATCTATCCAGACATAATGAGAATGTAATATATGTTGCTTTTAATCATCATAAATATGGCGACTTTAAACCATACTTGTTCAAGTCAACTAATAAAGGTACTAGTTGGACGGCAATTCAATCCAATCTTCCAAAACGTGGTAGTCTTTATGCTATTGAAGAAGATCACATCAATAGTAATTTACTTTTTGTAGGAACAGAATTTGGAGTATTCTTTTCTCCAGATCAAGGACAAAACTGGAAACAGTTAAAAAATGGACTTCCAACTGTTGCAGTAAGGGATATCGCTATTCAAGAACGTGAAAATGATTTAATACTAGGTACTTTTGGTCGTGGTTTTTATGTGATGGATGATTATTCAGTGTTACGAAGCGTTAAAAATGTTGAGCCGACTGAAGAGGCTAAAATTTATCCAATAAGAACGTCTCTAATTTGGGAACAGAGCAGTCCTTTGGGATTACCTGGAAAATCATTCCAAGGAGATAATTTTTATACGGCTCCTAATCTAGGGCCAGAAGCAATGATCACCTACTATTATAAATCGGATTACAAATCCTTAAAAGATCAACGTCAGAAAAAAGAAAAGGAGCTAATAAAATCTGGAAATGATACTCCTTATCCTAATTATGATGCCTTAAAATCAGAAAATGAAGAGCGTAAAGAAGAATTAGTTTTTACAATAAAAGATCCTAATGGTCTAGTGGTGAAAAAAGAATTCAAAGCTGCAAAAAAAGGAATACAACGTTTTCATTGGGATCTTAGATACACACCTCAAAATCCTATCAATCTAAGTAAACCATCTTTTTATAATCCTTTTGGAGGAAGAGACGAAGGGACTTTGGTTGCTCCTGGAAGATATACTGTAGAGATGGGACTTATGAAAGATGGTGAATTAAAATCACTAACAGAAGCAGTAGCTTTTGAAGTGAAAGCATTAAACAATGTAGAAATGCCTGCTGAGAATCGCGCAGCAAAAGTTGCTTTCCAAAAGGATTTAGCTAAGCTTGAAGCTGATATGGCAATTACTCAAAACTTAATGTCTGATGCTAGAAATAAAATAAAATATATCAAAGCTTCCGTAAAACGTGCTGAGCAACCTTTAGGAAGTTTATACAAAGAAGTTTTAATCATCGAAGATCAATTAGATGCGTTAGGAGTAGCCATGTATGGAGATCCTGTAAAACGTAGATTAGATATGGATCAACCTTTACCACCTGCATTTCGTTTAGGTAGCATTGGCTATGAGCAGAAATATTCTACAGCAACACCTACGCAAACCCATCGGGACAGTTATGCGATAGCAAAAGAAGAAATCATGGCTATTAAAACTAAAATGGAAAATATTTATAATAAAGACTTAAAAGCATTAGAACAAAAATTAATTAGTGCTGGAGCACCTTATACTCCTGGTCGTGGATATCAAAACAAAAATTAAATCATCGTCTATTACCATGAGAATATTATTAGCTTTTATTTTTCTAAGTTTCTCCGTAAACATAATTGCACAAAAAAAAGTAATGCAACAAGAAGACAAAGCATTATGGAATCGCATAAATAATGTGAATATTGCTAATTCAGGAGATTATGTGCTGTATGAGCTAGAGAAAAATGAAAAAGATCAGACACTTAAACTACATACCATTAACGGACAAGAAATACTGTCTCATGATAGAAGTAAAGGAGCGAGATTTTCTTTTGATTCAAAATATGTAGCTTTTACTGTAAATGCTTGGAAAGATAGTATTACAGAAATGAAACGTAGGAAAGTGAAGAAAAAAGATTTTCCTAAGGATACTTTAGTGATTTATGATATTCAAAATAGATCCATACAAAAGGTTCCTAAAGTAAACGCTTTCAAAATGCCTGAAAAATGGTCGGGAATTATAGCATATCAATTAGATATTCCTAAAGATAAAAAAAAGGATACCGCTAAAATTAAAAAGAAGAAAGAAGCTACTAAAGTAAAGAAACAAAAAAAGGTGGCGAAAGACTCTGTTTTTCATTTGGTAATAAGACAATTAGCAGACGGCAAAGAAGATACTCTTAAATACATAAAGAAATATGCTTTAGCGAAAGAAGGAAGATCTTTGACTTTTGTAACTTCAGGTGGAAAGGATAAAGAACAATCAGGTGTTTATCAGTATGATATTGATAAAAAGCAGCAAATACCTTTATTTACAAGCCACAATAAGACAAAATACCCACAACTGAATATATCAAAATCCGGTAAACATATTGGTTTTGTGGTAGATGCTGATTCTACCAAAAGTTTGATAAAAAAACCAAATTTATATGCTTGGAAACAAGGTCAAAAAGAGGCAAGATTAGTAGTCGCTTCAGAAAATAATCCTTCCAAATTATTAGTTTCTAAAGATGAAAAACTTTGGTTTTCTAAAAATGAAAATCGTTTGTTTTTTGGATTAAGAACGAAACCTATCGTTCAAGATACTACCTTACTAAAAGAGGAAATTGTGAATGTAGAGGTATGGACTTATGATGAACCTAGATTATATACTGTTCAGGAATTGCAAGCCAAAAACGATAAGAAAAAGGCATATTTATCACTTTATGACTTTACTACGAATAAAACCATACAAATTGCTAATCCAGAATATGATTTCACAAGCTATTCGCAAGAAGGTAATAGTAGATATGCTGTAATTAGTAATGGAACACCTTATCAACTTGCGAGTCAATGGACAGGGCAATATCCAATGGATGTAAAACGTGTAGATTTAAGTACCGGAGATCAAACAAAATTAGGAACTAAGGTTTATGGAGCCCAATCTCTAAGCCCTAAAGGAAAATATCTTTTTGGATATAGTAGAAAAGATAGCACTTGGTTCACGTATAATTTAAAAACCCTTAAATACACTGCATTAACCAAAGGAAAACAATTTTATAATGAATTGCACGATTATCCAGATGATCCTTATAGCTATGGTGTAGCTGGTTGGACAGAAGGAGATGAGCGACTTTTAATTTATGATCGTTTCGATATCTGGTCTTATAATCCAGACACAGGGCAATCTGAGAACCTGACCAATGGACGATCTAAAAATATTCAATATAGATATCTAAAGTTAGATGACGAAGAAATTGGCATTTCAAAGCAAAGAAATTGGTTGTTAAGCAGTTTTAATGAAGTAACAAAGTATGCTGGTTTTTCAATTTATAATCCAAAAAAGAAGTCTTTAAAGTCAGTTACTGATGGACCTTTTAAATATAGGAATCCTCATTTAGCAATGAATGACAAAAAAGAACGAATTGTATTTACCAAAGAATCATTTACAGAGTTTCCAAACCTTTGGAGTACAGATTTATCATTTAAATCACCAAAAAAGATAAGTGACGCCAATCCTCAACAAAAAGAATATAATTGGGGAACAGCAGAATTAGTAAAATGGGTGTCGCTAGATGGAAAACCATTGGAAGGAATGCTTATAAAACCTGAAAATTTTGATCCTACTAAAAAGTATCCATTGATTGTAAATTTCTATGAAAAAAGCTCTGACAATTTATATAATCATCGTGGTCCATCCTATGGTCGTAGTACTATTAATTATTCTTTTTACGCAAGTCGTGGATATTTAATATTTAATCCCGATGTGCATTATCGCGATGGTTATCCTGGCGAAAGTGCTTTTAACTGTGTTATTCCAGGAATTACAGCATTAATTGAAAAAGGTTTTGTGGACAAAAATAATATTGGCGTTCAAGGTCATAGTTGGGGTGGATATCAAATAGCATATCTAGTTACAAAAACAGATATTTTTAAAGCTGCAGAGTCTGGTGCTCCTGTACCAAATATGATTAGTGCTTATGGAGGTATCCGTTGGTGGTCTGGTTTGAGTAGGCAATTTCAATATGAACATACACAAAGTAGAATAGGAGGTACTCCTTGGGAATATCCACAACGTTATGTAGAAAATTCACCAATTTTTAATATTGATAAAATTAACACACCATTATTGATCATGCACAATGATGCTGATGGTCATGTACCTTGGTATCAAGGGATAGAGTTCTTTGTAAGTTTAAGACGTTTGGGCAAACCATCCTGGTTTTTGAATTATAATGGAGAACCTCATTGGCCGCTAAAAATGCAAAATCGTGTAGATTTTAATATCCGAATGGCGCAATTCTTTGATTACTATCTAAAAGGTGCACCAAAACCAGTTTGGATGGATAGAGGAGTGCCTGCAATCGAAAAAGGGATTAATCAAGGATATGAATATATAGACGAAGAATAAAAGTATCATCCAGAACAATTACTCTAAAAAGGCTTTAAGATTGTTCTTGTATACTTTGCCAATAGGTATAATATAATCCTGAATCAAGATTCTATTGCCTTCGATTTCGTTGATATGCTTTTTGGCTATTATGAATGATTTGTGTGTTTGAAAAAATTCATCTGTTGGTAAAAGACTCAACATATCTGATATTTTTTCTCGTACTTGAATTTCAGCTTTTGTAGTGACTACTTTGATGTAGTTTCCTGTTGCTTCAATGAATAAAATATCTTCAGTTTTAACCTGAATCAGTTTCTTGTTAGAACGCAAAAATAGACTTTCTTCCTCTTTTTTAATATTAGAAATGGGAGGAAAGTCTTCTATTTTATTTTTAGTTTCAATCTTATTAATTGCTTTAATAAATCGCTCAAAACTGAAAGGTTTTAGCAGATAATCTACAATATTCAGTTCATATCCTTCGATTGCATATTCCTGATAAGCTGTGGTTACAATAATATTAGGTGGATATTTCAAAGTTTTTAAAAACTCAAACCCTTTGAGTTTAGGCATATTTAAATCCAAAAAGATCAAATCTATTTTATGTTTACGCAAACACTCCATTGCCTCAATGGCATCATAACAATGCTGCACAAATGAAAGATTAGGTAAAGCATCACAGTAACCTTTAATAATATCATGTGCTATATGTTCATCATCAACGATAATATAATTAATCATATGTATAAGGTTAGTTCTACTTTGTAAATATCACCATTTATTGAATTTACCAATTTATGTTTTTTAGGATATACTAATGCTAATCTCCTTTCCAAATTCTTTAATCCAATACCTTCTTCATTTTTTATTTCTGTATCAAAATTATTTTCGATCTCAAATACTATTTTATGCTCCTTTGAGTTCATAGAAATATTAGCAAATGCGTTGCTCCGCAACACTTCCAGTCCATGCTTAAAAGCATTTTCAACCAAAATGATAAATAATAACGGCATTACTTTAAGTTGTTCGTTTTCAATTTCCACATCAAATTGTATCATAATATCCTTATGATATCGCATTTTATGTAGTTCAATATAGTTATTTATAAAATCGACTTCTTGCTGTAAGGTCACATATTCTTTTTGCCCTTCATAGATGCTATAACGCATCATATCAGAAAGTTTGAGAATAAGATTTTTAGCTTTCTCACTGTCTTTATCAATTAGTCCATAAAGATTATTCAACATATTAAAGAAAAAATGTGGGTTTACCTGAGATTGAAGATGTATCAATTCAGTTTTTTTCTTCTCATTTTTTAGGTTGATTATGAATCTAACATTTACAAACAACCAATGAAAAACGGCTATACAAACTACAATGAAATACAAAAATAGGAATTCAATAAATCCTTCTATTTTTCCGAAAGTATCATTAAACAATACGATGATAACGCCAATAACCACCAATATAATTCGAAGCACACGAACAGATACAATGTTTTTTCTATGTAGAAATTTGAAATTCATTCTTCAATATTACTTAAATAATACACTGCTTACAAATTAGTTGATAAACGTATCAAAAATGAAGGTGAACTAATATAAAAGTGGTACAAACGTTCCTTGTCACTACAGAAGCTATTTATACAACTTTCTATAGCTAATACATCCCAGTTTCTTTTTCTCACAATGGATCAAAGCTAAGTTTGTCCATATCAATCAAAAAACGAACAGTTATGAATTGAGCCAATAACCATAAGGTGATAATCACTAAAATGATTATTGGCGAATTCCAACTGACAACTGAAGAAAAAATAAAATATAAACAGATGAAATTGATAATTGATAACATTAGCAAAACATACGACAATGGTGTACAGGCGCTAAAAGGCGTTTCACTAGAAATTCCAAAAGGAATGTTTGGGCTTTTAGGTCCTAATGGTGCTGGAAAGTCTACTTTAATGCGAACTATCTCCACATTACAGGAAGCAGATAGTGGTAGTATTTCCTTTGATAATCTTGATATTCAAAAGGATAAAAACTCTATTAGGAAAATACTGGGTTATTTACCTCAACAATTTGGTGTGTATCCTAAAATGTCTGCAGAAGTATTGCTTAATCACCTTGCTGTTTTAAAAGGAATTACTGAGAAAAACCAGCGTAAAGAAGTGGTTCAAGCATTACTTCATAAAACAAATTTATATGATGTAAGAAAACAAAACTTAGGAGGATTCTCTGGTGGTATGAAACAACGTTTTGGAATTGCACAGGCTTTATTAAACAATCCTAAACTACTTATCGTTGATGAACCAACAGCAGGGTTAGATCCCAAAGAGCGTAATCGTTTTTACAATCTCTTGAGTGAAATTGCAGAAAATACAATTGTCATATTATCAACACATATTGTAGATGATATTAAAGAGTTATGTCCTCAAATGGCCATTATTAATAAGGGAAAAGTTGTTTTAAAAGGAAATCCTTTAGAACTCATAAACAGATTACAAGGAAAGGTATACCAAAAGACTATTGATCGGTCTGAATTCGAAATGTATAGAGACCAATACAATGTAATCAATGATACTCTTTTTCTTGGCAAACCAATTATTCAAGTGATTAGTGATGTTCCCCTAAATAATGGTTTTACCAGTGTAAAAGCAGGTTTAGAAGAGGTGTATTTTTCTCAAATTAATAAAACTATATAATATGTGGTACGAAATATTCAAGTTTGAAGTAAAGTATAGAATGAAACGTCCAGAAACATATCTGTTTTTTGGATTACTATTATTATTTTCTATAGTTGGTGTTGATTTCATTTTCCAAGGAGTAGAAATTGGTTTAATGAAAAAAAACGCTCCTATGGTAATTGCAAAAACCATGGGAGCCATTACCGGTATTTTTATGATTATGGTATCTATGATTATGGGAGTTCCCATTTTAAGAGATTATCAATACAATACAGAAGCGCTACTCTTTACCAATCCTATTAAGAAAAGAGAGTATCTGATAGGAAGGTTCACAGGTTCTATCACTATTCTGATATTCATTTTTACTGGTTTATTATTTGGTATGATCATCGGTTCTCAAATGCCTTGGCATAAAGAAGATGAAATGCTTGCGTTTAATGTGTTTTCATATCTGCAATCATTCGTAGTTGTTGTATTACCTACTTTATTTTTTGGAGCCTCCACATTTTTCGTAACAGGAATGTTAAGTAAAAAATTGTTAGTAGTGTATACACAAGGAATCATAGTATTCGTACTTTTTTTACTTACAAAGGCTATTAAGAATGAATACCTACAAGGTCTACTTGACCCTTTTTCATTGACAACGTTAACGCAATACGCTAAAGACTATTCTGTTACAGAACTCAATTCATTATCTATTGTTTTCAGTGGAATTCTATTACATAACAAGCTTCTATGGATGACATTAGGATTAGGAATTTTAATCTATGGGTATTATAAATTCTCATTTAGTACATTGACTCAAAAACCTAAAAAAACCATACGTGATACTAAAACAAATGCTCCGAATAAAATTAATAATAGCTTAACTATTCCCAAAGTGATATTAAATTATTCATTTAAAGCGCAATGTATACAACTGTATGAGCTTTCTAAGTTTTACATACTTTCGTTAGTCAAAGAAACTTCATTCTGGGCTATCGTCATATGTGGAATCATTATTATCATGATTAACTCAGTAAACCTAGGAACTGTATATGGGGTAAATAGCTATCCTGAAACACATTTCATCATTGCAGAGTTGCAAGAAATGTCTATGTATTTCTTTATCATAATTTTGTTATTTTATTCAGGAGAGTTGATTTGGAAAGAACGAACAAATAAACAATATATACTCAATGATGCTACAGCAATATCAGATATAGTGTCTTTATTAAGTAAATTCATTGCACTTTGTAGTACCTATGTTATTTTGATGTTAAGCTTAATTCTAACTGGAATATTATTTCAGGTTTTCAATAGCTACTATAAATTTGAATTAGATGTTTATTTTTCTGGTTTCTTTATAGAAATATTTCCTTTCTTATTATTATACACAATTGTTGCCTTTTTCCTTCAAGTAATTAGTAAGAATAAGTTTATAGGCATTTTCTTAACAACTATCTTTTTTATTCTAAACGTAGGTTCAGAAGCACTTGGGTTTACACATAGTTTGTACAAATTTGGAGGTAAAACATTAGGTACATACTCTGTAATGAATGGTTATGGTCACTTTTTAAAACCTTATTTATGGGTCAAGGCATATTGGTTGGTTTTTGGAATTATTCTTTTTATCATTGGTGCTTTACTGATGAATCGAGGAGTGGGAACCTCTATAGTTAATCGTATAAAAACCATCACTAATCGTATTACAAAACCAATTTTGTATACTGGAATTTCTACAATGACTATTTTCCTTCTATTAGGATGTTATATTTTTTACAATACCAATGTATTAAATAGCTACTGGACTTCGAATGAACAGCAGGTTTTTAGAGCTGAATATGAAAAAACACTAAAGCCTTTAGAATATATTCCTCAACCTAAAATCACTGATGTAAACTTGAAAATAGAATTATATCCAGAAACAAGAGGTTATGATATAACAGGAACCTATACCTTATTAAATAAAACAGGTTTACCAATAAATGAAATCCATATTCAAAAATTAATAGCTTCACATGTATCTCTGGATGAAATTTCATTTGAAGGCAATGCAATCGTTAATGATGATCATCAAAAGTTCGATTATAGTATCTATAACTTATCTAAACCATTATTACCAAACGCTTCGATAAAAATGAATTTTAAACAATCTTTTATCCCTAAAGGCTTTGAAGAAGACTATTCTAGTACAGAAATAGTTTATAACGGTACTTTTTTTAACAATACCATATTACCAACCTTAGGATATAATAGAAAATATGAATTACAAGATGAAGATATAAGACAAGAATTTGGATTACCATCAAGGCCATCTAAAGCTAACATTGATGATTCTGAAGAGTTAGTAAATGCTCGTTCAGGCGGAGATTCTGATGGTATATTCTTAAATGTTGTTGTAGGTACTGACAAAGATCAAATAGCAATTGCTCCTGGAAACCTAACCAAAGAATGGACAGATGGAAATAGAAAGTATTTTCAGTATACTTCAAATAAACCAATTATTAATTTTTATTCGATCGTATCAGCCGAATATGAAGTTGTAAAAGATAGTTGGAAATCTTCGGACACATTATCCAAGCCAGTGAATTTAGAAATATATCATGATAAAAGGCATGCATATAATACAGACAGAATGATGACTGCAATGAAAGCATCTTTAAGTTATTTCCATGCAAATTTCAGTCCATATCAATATGAGCAATTACGTATTATGGAGTTTCCGCGCTATCAAGAATTTGCACAATCATTGCCAAATACAATTCCATTCTCTGAAGGTATAGGGTTTGTATTGGATATCGATGATCTGACTGATGTAGATATGGCTTTTTATATAACTGCTCATGAAATTTCACATCAGTGGTTTGGTATGCAAATAGAAGCAGCTAATGTACAAGGACGTAATTTTATTTTGGAAACACTATCACAGTATGGAGCACTTATGGTATTAAAGCAAAAGTATCCTAAAGAAAAAGTACAACAATTTTTAGAACTACAAGAAGAATTATACGATCAAAAAAGAAGAAGAGCAATATCCGAACCGTCTCTAAAATTAGTAGCAAACGAAGATTTTGTGTATTATCATAAAGGTGCTATTGCGATGTACAAGTTACAACAGGAAATAGGAGAGGAGCAGGTTAATCTCGCCTTAGAGCGATTCATTAAAGATTGGCGTAGTTATAAAGGTGTATTAAAAACGAAAACAGATAGATATTCAACTTCGAATGATCTACTGGAATATTTTAAAGAGGTAACACCAAAAAATAAACAGTATATACTTACAGAATTATTTGAAACAAACAAAAAGATTGTAGTTAATTATTAATTAAAACCCCAGGAAATCAATTAGATTTTCTGGGGTTTATATTGATACAAGGAATATGATTTTTAAGCTGTTACGCCTAAAAATTTATTGTACTAAGAATTTTAAAGTTCGATCAGTACCCAAAGGATTTAAAACTCTTATAAGATATAACCCGCTTTCTAAATCCGAGATATCTATTGGTAATCGCTTCGTATTCTCTTTTACTATAAAAGATTTAATAGTTCTACCATTTATATCAGAAATAATAACGCTATTATTTATAAGATCATATTGCTGTTCTAAGGATAAAGTATTGACCGCTGGATTAGGATATACCTTTATAGCAAGCACCTCATCAGTATTTATGGTATCCGAAACCTTTGTATTACAATTAGGTGCATCTTTAGAATTGCTAAAATACAGTGTATAATTATCGGCCACTAATACAAAGTTTCCATCATCAATAGTTACATAATAATCTCCATCCAATCCTGAAATACCAGTACCACTTAATGAAATCTGAGGACTTGAAGAATTAAAGTTTTGAGTAGCTGTTGAAAAATTAGTATACCAAGGAGCTACATTGAGGTCAAATGAAAATTGATATAATCCATTATTTGCTAGATCCCAATTTATAGTAAATCTAGTAACCACATCCATATTAGGACCACCTGTTCCTAATACATGAACATATTCATATGAGGTATTAACTGTAGATAATGGCGTAGCTATTGGTACACCAAAAGTACAATCTTCATTTGGTGGATCAATAACATCATCATTAACGGTAATATTTACTGAAGTACTGTCAGTTCCTCCTTTACCATCACTAACAGCAAGAGTGGCTACATAATTTCCTGTCGAATAAATATGTGTCGAAGTAATTCCTGTTCCAGAAGTACCATCTCCGTAATCAATTGAATAAGTAAGTGTATCATTATCTGCGTCTGTAGATCCTGAAGCATCAAATAGCACTTCTAGAGGAGTAATTCCTGTAGTTGGAGTAGCAACTAAATTTGCTACAGGAGCTGTATTAATAGGATTGGTTACATCTCCACAATCTGGAGCGGTAGTAGAATTACTAAAATATATTGTAAATCCTCCTTCAAGAGCTACTAACGCAAAATTAGGTCCATCAATAGTAGCGTAATAACTACCATCCAAACCTTCGAATCCAGAATTTGAAATCGTGATTTGTGGTTGTGGTTGATTAAAGCTTTGCGTTGAAACTGACAATAGATTATTATACCAATCTGGACTTCCGTTATTAGTACTTAAGGAGAATTGATACAATCCGTTATTTCCTAAAGCCCAGTTTATAGAACAATTGGTAACGTTATCTAGATTTGGACCGTTAGCTCCGACTACATAAACATTATCAAAGGATGCATTGATAGACGGTAATGGAGATGCTCTAGGAGTATCTAATGGACAGACAGGTTCTAGACAATCAGGATCTATAGTTAAATCAATGGTTTGTACAACACCACTACTGAATTCAGCATCACTAACAGTTAAAGTAACTGTTGCACTATCTAGATTTGAAAAACTATGAGATGCTGTTATACCTTCAGCAGTTGTTCCATCTCCAAAATCCCAAGTATAAGTTAAATCATCTCCATCTGGATCTAATGAATCGGAAGCATCAAATACTACGTCTGGGCCACCGCATATTCCATTTTCAAAAGAAAATTTAGCTTCTGGTGGTCTATTAGGTACTGGATCTGATCCAAAATCTACATCACTCGTAGCATAAAATGCCTCTGGAGTAAGTGAACGTTGCCATATACTATAAATAACATGCCTTCCAGTTCTAGGTGGTAATATTACATCTATATTATCAGTAGCAGCGGCTGGTCTTGGGCCAGTACGTTTTAATAGCTCTAGACTATCCCAAGTAAGGGGCTGGTCTGGAGTCCAATCTGCTTTTGTAATATAAACATCATAATACAAAGTTTGGTGCGGTGTTGAATTGGTCCATGTAACGGTGTATGGTCCAGGAGTTACGGATGTTGCAATCCAATCATCTCTAACTTGATCCAAACCACCATACTTATCAGGTCGACCCGCACTAGCAAGGTTTCCATCTTGTATTATGGTTGTATGCATACCACCAGCATCCATACGAGCAACTTCGTTCCAATCATAGAGCGCTTGCGTTCCCCAACCAATAATAGCAGCTTCACAAGCAGGAGAATCTGGGCTTTGAGGATCTTCTTGAAAACAAATCCAAACACGACTTGGTGGACTGGTTACCGTACCATGTGTAAAAATAGGTTGACAAGGAGCTAGTAGTAGAATAAGAAAGGTAAATACAGATAGTAACCTTTCATTAATGGGAATACCAATCCCAAAATAACGTTTGTAAGTTTGTCTACATTTTTTCATAGTGTTAGTTTTAAATTAAAAAATAGGTGTTTCCAATCACTACCTTTTTAATTTGTTATCCACTATATTCCCTTTTCAATATTTCAATATGTCTTTGAATGCGTTCAATTTCTTGATATGAAGTCCCTTTATATACACCCCTAATATGTCCTTGTTTATCAATAAGTATTAAATTTTCAGTATGGACAAATCCGTTCTTATCATTCGTTTGTTTATAGGTTTCGTCTGCAAAATAGGCTTCCCTTGCTAGATTGTATATCTCCTTTTCATCTCCTGTTACCAAATACCATTTTTTAGGATTTACATCATGTAATTCTCCATACTTTTGTAAGACTTCTACCGTATCATAACTTGGGAATACCGAATGAGATATAAATTTTATTTCATCATTTTTTGCATATACATCTTGTAGTATGTGCATATTGCTGGTTAGTTGTGCACAAATACTAGGACATGTAGTAAAAAAGAAATTAGCAACATATATATGCCCCCTTAAATCATTATAAGTAATTTCTTCTCCCAATTGATTTTTGAATTTGAAATCTGGTATTTTATGAAACTTTTTCAGTTCATTATCGGTTGGTAACCAAGAAGGAGTAAAGTCTGAAGTATTGTAATAAGGAAGCTTATCAACTTTTTTAGTTCCTATTTTAATAGCTTGCTTATCATTTTCTATTTTCCCTTTGCACGAAAATATCATACAACATAAGACCAATATAATCGAGTATGTTTTTTTAATCCACATAATTATCAGATTTACAATTTACAGAGCCTATCAATCCAAAGCGTTCACCATTTATTACTTGATAATTCGCAATTATTTTCCCATTGTAATCCCACATTTTCTGCGAGCCAAACTCTTTACCTTCTTTATAATTTAATTCTTTAGCTTGTTTACCATTGCTATGCCATTCTTGCTGCATACCAATAGGAAGCCCTTCATTATTAAAGTTTTTTATAAATTTTAGTTGACCATTACTCCACCATGCTTTATGAGTACCTGTTTCTTTGCCATTTTGATGAAATCGTATCAAGGCAATTTTACCATTAGCATGTAATTTTTCTTCTTTTCCATGTTTTACTCCTTGTAAATAACTAATGGTATTTACAACCACCGTATCAACTTTAGAAGAAAGTATTCCTGAAAATGGTTGGTCATTATAGTATAGGAGGCTTCCTGCAAATTTTAAATTCTTATTTTTTATATCAATATTATAAGTTTTGGGCTTACAACTAAAAAGAGAAAGAATCAGAAATAAAAATGTAATTTTAAATATGTTATACATTAGATCAATTGTTTTATTTTTCACACCTTCTCAATGAGAAAGTGTAAAAAGACTATATACATGAATAAGCAATATTTGTATATAGCGTAATGGAATGGAGGTAAACCATATCAATTTTGTACAATATAATTCTCGTCATACATAACGTTATTTATACCGTGGTAAACAATACGTTTCCTTAATAATAAATTTCTGGTTTGACTTACGTGATTATAAGACGAAGTAGCTTGTAGATGAAATTACTCCTATACCTTTGTCATATTCTTATAGGTATATAAGAACCACCAGTTCTAGACGTGTTTTTGTTTTTGGGCTTGCGTTTTTTCATGTTAGTTTGAATTAAGTAGTTATCGATGTGGTGGTTCTAACTCCATGAAGATAATAAATATTATTCTGAAATGTGCCGTTTAACAAAAGTTTACAATACCTATTAAAGAAAAATTAAATTTTTATAATAGTGTCAATACTCTTAAAACAATTATAATCTGAATATATAATATATTTATTTCGGTTGTTTAATCCCTTTGATAACAAACCAAAGAATAAAAATCACTTCACCTATAGTTAATATTTCTGCTACTGTAAATAGAACATCCATTTTAGGAAAAACAATTTTAACCAAAGCGCTAATGAGATATCCGATTGCTGCTGCATACAAACAATACCCAATCCATACTGGAAAGTAAGCAGATTTTATAGCTAGTTTACCTAAGGGAAATAACCATAATCCCCAGAAAATAGTAGCTATATGCAAACTAGACCATTTAAAATTTAGATGAGCCATCATTATTTCTGGATTATCTATATTAGCCAACGCTTGCATACTATGTATTTCTCCATTTAATGCAATTGGCGCAGCGATTAAACTAAAAATAAGCATAAACATCGCTTGAGTACTATCTATGTGTTTTAACAACTGGTATAATAAAACTGGAATAACAACAACTAAAAGTTGTGTAACGATGTTAGCCAAAAAACCTACCCGAAATAAAACTTCATTTGTTCTTATATTTTCTACGGTTTTTAATGGATCGCCTTCTACGAAAAAAACTGATGGTATATACATCAAGCCAAACATTCCTATTAACATCCATATAGGATATAAAACTCTAAGAATTACAGTGATATTTTTCATGCGTTATAGTATACTTTAAACTTTTTAATTTGATTTTTTTGTATACAAGTCGACGAATGACATATCTAAATGTTACATTAATCCATAAATCTAAACACATCAAATAGTAATTTAAAGTTTACTAATCCAATACTTTGATGAGCTGGTTTAAAGCATTTTTAGCTTCTTTCATGACAGGAAGAAATGGCCATATATGAGGCATCCCAATTCCTTTTATGCATTCTATATCTACATTAGCTTTCTTAGCCTTTTCAAAAGCCAACAATTGATCCGGATAAGTAATATCATTTTCCGCAGCATACAACAAAGTTTTAGGAAATAATTCAAAACTTCCATAAATTGGTGATATCAGCTCATTCTTTAGATCTCCATCTTCGATACACATCTTCTTAGCACTTAAAAGTCCTTTTGTAGAAAGCATTGGATCAATCGCATCAACCGTATCAATGGCTTTATTGGACATAGATGCATCCATCACTGGTGAAACCAAAATAAGCTTACTTGGTAACGTTTTCTTTTGCACAATCAATCGTTGGGTCAAAGCCGTAATCAAAGTACCTCCTACAGAATCTCCAATTAAAACTATCTTATTCGATTTAAAACGGTTTATTGCGGTATCATAAATACTATCTATATTTTTAGAAATTTCAGATATTTTATGTTCTGGAGCTTTGGGATAATTACACATCCAAATCGTATAATTAGTCTTTTGAGCAATAGTTTTTATGGTATCCCAATGATGTTTAGCAGGACCAGAAATAAAAGCTCCTCCATGAATGAATAATAATAATTTACCTGTATTATTATTTTGACCAATTTCAGTAACCGTTGTTTTTAAAATTTGAAAACGTTTATTAATATTTTTCTTGAAAAATGCACCTTTAGGAAAAAACATATCTTCTTTACGTACGCTCATAAAATCTATAGGATCCTGACTAAATTTATTTTTAATTCCCTTTAATTTAATGATTAATAAGGTCAGATGATAAGTAAAGCTATGTGCCATGATGTAGTATTGTAATTATTGAATCAATAACAAATATCAAAAATGTAGTGTCCAAATTATTTGATATTTGTCAAATAATACTCATAGTAACTGTTTTATTTATTTAAAAACGATTCAAACAAGTAACAAGTCTTACGCTATTTCGTCAAATTAATAATATATAGTGCTACTAATGATAAAAATAACCAAGTAGAATGCACAATTTGTTACAAAAGTTCAGAGAGATAGGCAATTTATCAAAAGAGAATGAGCAAATATTATTGAGTGCTTTAGAACGTGTAGAGTGTCCTGCAAAAACAAACCTCCAAAAAGTCGGTAAAGTTTGTGATGCGATTTATTTTGTAGAAAAGGGGATCGCTAGAACCTACTATTATAAAAATGGAAAGGACATTACATATTGGATCGTAACCGAAAATGATTTTGTAGGTGCAATGGCGAGTTTCTTTTTAAGAGAGCCGAGTAATAAGTTGGTGGAAACCATTGAACCTTGTATTCTTTGGAAATTTGAATATGAAAAATTAGAAGCTTTATTCGCAGTTAATCATGAAATAGAAAGAATCGCTAGATTATTTTCTAATTATGGGATTGGTTTATTAGAAAAACGAGCAGATAGCTTACATTTTAATTCAGCAAAAGAACGATATCATATTCTTGTAGAGCAACAACCTGATATTTTAAGAAGGGTACCATTGGGTATGATCGCTTCTTTTTTAGGGATTACTCAAGAAACTTTAAGTCGTATCAGAAAACAAGTATAATTTTTAAAAGTTATATTACGCAATAAATCATTATTCTTTAATCCATTTTTTGAAGAGAGTGACTTTAAGTTTACTTATGATAATTTCAGAAAAATGTTCGGGTACCACTACAACTTTTAGTTTTCTTTTATCAACAACATTAGCATGTCTTACAGCCTTTTTAGCGACAATACATTGTCTATTAGCTCTAAAAAATAAACGAGGATTTAGTTGATTTTCCAATTTTTCAAGTGTTAGAGAAATCTTATACTTTTTATTTTCAATTGTTCTGCAATACACCAATTGATTTTCTAAATAAAAATAGGCTATATGATGAACATCCAAAGGAATTAGCTGATTTCTATAGCTTACTAAAAAAGAGCTCTTGTAAATATTTGTTGTATTTGATCTCTTTATTTCCCTAATTGTCTTAATCAGTTTCGAATTATTATCCAGAATGATCCTATCACCTGTGTACAGGTTTTGATATTTTGATATAGCCTTTTCTAAATCACTCTTCTTGATGGGTTTTAGTAGGTAATCAATACTATTGTATTTAAAGGCTTTGAGCGCATATTCATCAAAAGCAGTTGTAAAAATTATCGGAAAATTAAGTTTTGTTTTTTCTAGTATTTCAAAAGAACTGCCATCAGCTATTTTAATATCAAAAAAGGCAATATCTGGTGCATTATTCTTTTGAAACCATCGAATACTACTTTGCACAGTTTCTAACACAACCAAAACTTTAATTTCTGGATTAATCTCAAACAATAAATCACTTAAGTTTTGTGCTACACTAGTCTCATCTTCAATGATTACTACGTTCATATTAATAGAGGTAGTTTAACCAAAAATATATCATGTTTCTTTTCAATATATATTTCTTTATTAGCAATAAGTTTATAGCGATTATTTAAATTCATCAATCCAATACCAAAGCTTTGTACTTTTTCCTTTTCATTTAAATTATTTTCTACATGAATATAATCATCTTTAGAATATACTTGTATGACTAAGGGTGATTCAGTAGAGATAATATTATGTTGTATCGCATTCTCGATCAGTAATTGAATCGACATTGGAGGTATCCTATTATGATATACTCCTGAATCGATATTTAGACGAATACTTAGTTTGCTACCGAAACGTTTTTGCAGTAAATCTGTATATGATTTAATAAATTCTAACTCTTCTTTTACGATTACTAAATTACTATTGGTAGACGATAGCGAATAACGATATGTATTCGACATATCATTGATAAACTCTAGGCTAGCTTCTTTAGAGTCTTTTCGTATTATAGAACTCAAAGTACTCAAAGTATTAAAGAAAAAATGTGGACTGATTTGTTCTTTTAAAGCAGACAATTCGGCAATAGATTTTTCTTCTTTTATCTTAACTAGATTCATTTCCATTTCTCTAGCTTTTTCCATACGCAATAGCATATATGGTGCAACTATAGCAATAGTTAAAACCAAAGAGTGGTTGATCAAATAATCTTTTAAGTAAAATAAAGAAAATTCCAGATTAGGATGTGTTTTAGTGACATATTTAAAAATATACATATCCACACCTATAAATGCCATAAGTAATACCAAATTACTAACTACGATTAAAAGAATGGTATTCTTACGGAATAGTTTTTCTTTCCATGAATAATTGAAAAAAGCAAAAACTACTAGCATTAACAATTCAGTAGCCACTCCAACAAAACCTATACGAACCGTAAAGTAGTATTCTTCTTGATTTTCAGGTGTAGGATCTTTTAAATTATGAAGTTTATGAAAATGATTGAACAATCCTACGTTAGCCAACAATGTAATAACAATCGCAGAAATTACAATAAGCCAGATGTAGTTTGTATTTTTCTTCACTTATATAATATTTGAATGGGTTAATTTAAACATTTTAATTTAGTCTTTTAATGTCAAAATATCCTTAGTAGAAACCCAAAAAATACTGCCTTTTCGATTGAAGAATAAATAACTTCCATCCGGAGATAATCGTGGTGCAAACTCTATATCTTTTGTGTTAATCAATTCACCCAAGTTTTTAGCTTCAGTCCAATTCCCAGTTTTATCTTTAAAACTTATATATAAATCTACAGAACCAAATCCCCCAGATCTGTTAGAAGAAAAGATAACAAAACTTTCATCAGGTGAAATGGTAGGGTCATAATCTCTGCTTTCCGAATTCACATTTGCTCCTAGACCTACTGGTTGTTGATATACACCATTTTTATACTCAGATAAAACGATATTACTGGAACGATTCGGTCCTGTAGAATAAAAAAGTGTTCCTTTCTCGGAAAGGGTTGGAAACCAATCATGGTGTTCTTCGCTATTTACTTTTTTACCAAGATAAATGGGAGTACTCCAAGCGTTTTTTTCTCTTTTTAACATCCATATATCGCAATTTGCACGCGTTGAATCGCCTACAACTATAGGTCTGTTAGTACAGTAATATAAACTATTATCATCTGCTGATAAAAAAGGATCTATCTCTCTATAATCACCATCTATTTTCGCAGGTTTTGGTTGTGTCCATACCCCGTTTTCTTGTTTTGTAACAAATATAGTACCTCCATGATATCTCCATGATTCTACAGTATAATACATTTCATTTCCATCAGAAGAAAATGTGGGACTATGTACAAAATTCTCTGTTGAGACAAAACCTTTAGCAAAAAGAAGAGGTGTCTTAGTAGGTATTGTTTGTCCTAAATAAGCACCTTTCAAATTGTATTTTGGGATCTTTTTCCTATCAGCACCTTTGGTAATCAAGAATTCTGCTATTTCAGGATTATCTTCACGCACAGCAAGAGCTAAAGGTGTATTTCCATAATCATTAACGGTATCTATATCAGTATTTTTGTTAATAATCTTTTTTACTATATCTAAACTATTATTGAGTACTGCTTTATGCAATAATGTAGCTCCAAGATTTACATCAGCATTGGCCTTCATAAGTATATCTACCAATTCTTTATGATCAGATTGTACGGCGTTATACAAGGGTGTAAGATTATCTTTATTT
>NZ_WEKL01000112.1 GCF_019295435.1 Aquimarina litoralis | reverse complement strand
ACGAGTATACAACCTCCAGTTTCTTATTAGACGTAAATAGTAATAGACCTGATTATCTAGATCGTTTATGGAATAGCCAAAGTTATGCTGAAGCTAAAAAAATCTATTATAATCTTAGAGATGAGCATGCACTAAGCATTCCATTTTATAGCTATAGTGCTGATTATTTCAGAATGTGGGATGCTAATTTTTCTGATCAGATCCTATCAACTATTGCAGAAATAGGATTTGACAACCCACAAGCACTATTGGTTATGGCATTCAAATTAGAAGATAGAGGAAACTATGATAGAGCTGAATCACTCTATAAGCGTATTTTTGAATTAGCTCCAAACGCAGCACAATCACATTTGGATCTGGCACGAATTTATGTAACGAACAAAAAATACAAAGAAGCTTTTGAAGTCTATAAAAAGATATTGAGAAATGAAGAATCGGAAGCCGATTTTACGGAAATAAAAACGCAGGCAATATCAGAAATTCAACGTTTGTTAAACTTGCATAGATCAGAACTCACTTATAAAGATGTTCCTGATGAACTTTTAAGTGTAAAAGGAGTTCCTGTCCGTTTAGTTTTTGAATGGAATGATCCTCAGTCAGAATTTGAGCTTCAATTCGTAAGTCCGAAGAAGAAATTCTCTAAATGGAAGCATATATTCCGTGAAAATAAAGAAGAATTAACAGCGCGAGTTCATACAGGTGTACTCTCTAAAGAGTTTATCATGGACAACTCAATGCCTGGCGAATGGCTTGTCAATATACAATCGTTTGGAGATACTTCTGATTTAAATCCGGTATTCTTGAAATATACAGTGTACACGAATTATGGTTTAGAAAATGAAACCAAAAAAGTGCAATGTGTTCGTCTATATAATCAAAAAGAGAAAGTGACATTAGATAAAATTGTTTTATAAAATTAAAAATGTACAAATATTCTAGAGCTGTAAAAGATAATAAGAGTGACAATTTTACGTTTTTTGAATAGAGTGTATTTAGAAAATATAGGGTGGCGACTCGTGGTCTTTTTATTGAAAATCAAGTTATTGAAACATTGTTGTTAATAAAACTTGATAAAATAATTTTTAGAATCCAGTCGCCCACTTTACATTTACATTTCTAGATCACTACTTTATGGTATGTTTTTTGGGGAAAGAACATCCATAATGATAAAGGGAATACAAATCAAAACTTGTGATTATGCAGTATAAAGTAATTGATACCAAAAGCCAACATTTTGGAAAAGTATTGGATTTCGAATCGTGCGTAGATGCCAAAGACTTGGGAGGAGTCATTTTAAAAATAGATGAAAATTCGTTCTCCTTATTTCGCTTTAGCGAAGTAGAAAAAATCGATACTATTTTAGCAAGTTAGCAGACCTTATCGAAACTTAAGAAAGTTCGGTAATTCTTTTTACATATTTACCAATCACATCAAATTCTAAATTTACGATTGTACCCACTTTAAAGGTATTGAAATTGGTGTGTTCATATGTAAAAGGTATAATAGCAACACTAAATGCATTTTTTTTAGAGTTTACAACGGTAAGGCTAACACCATTTACAGTAACAGACCCTTTTTCTATAGTAATATTACTAAGAGAAGGGTCATATTCGAAGGTAAAATACCAGCTTCCATCTGCTTCCTTAATTTCTGTACAGGTAGCAATTTGATCTACATGACCTTGAACAATATGCCCATCTAAACGAGCTCCAAGTTTCATACCACGTTCTAAATTCACAATACTTCCTACAGCTAAGTCTTTTAAATTGGTTTTATCCAAGGTTTCCTTAATAGCAGTTACCGTATATAAATCATCTTTTATAGATACCACCGTAAGACATACTCCATTATGAGCAACACTTTGATCAATTTTTAACTCAGAAGTAAAGCTCGAGCGAATGGTAATATCTAAATTTTCTTGATCTGTTGTAAGATTTGTAACAATTCCTAATTCTTCGATGATTCCGGTAAACATAAATGCGAATTATTTAATTAAATTTGTGTCCTCAAATTTGAAGTCATTTATTCACTTCAAAAATACTTATAAAGTAGTTTATATAATGAAGAAAGAACAAAAAATAAGATTAGGAATTTCTATAGGTGATCTAAATGGTATTGGAAGTGAAGTAATTCTAAAAACTTTTGAAGACAGTAGAATGTTAGACTTCTGTACTCCTGTAATTTTTGCGTCTGTAAAAATTCTTTCTTTTCTTAAAAAACAATATAAAATAAACACAAACCTACATGGTATTGATAAAACTTCTCAAATCCTAGATGGGAAGATCAACGTCCTTAATGTATGGAAAGAAGGAGTGGATATCAATTTCGGGAAAGAAGATGAAAAAGTTGGAGCTTATGCCATAAAATCATTGAAAGCCGCTACTCAAGCACTAAAAAATGATGAAATCGATGTACTGGTAACTGCTCCAATCAATAAGCACAGCATACAATCAGAAGATTTTAACTTTCCAGGACATACCGATTACTTGAATCAAGAACTAGAAGGCAATAGTCTTATGTTTATGATTACTGATACCTTAAAAGTAGGACTACTTACAGATCATGTAGCGGTAAAAGATATTGCGGATACCATTACTCCCGAACTTATTGAGCAAAAAGTAGACACTATTTATAACGCTTTGCGACAAGATTTTGGAATTAGCAAGCCCAAAATTGCTGTATTAGGAATCAATCCGCATAGTGGTGATAATGGTGTTATCGGTAAAGAAGATGATGAAATACTGAAGCCTACTATTCAAAAAATCAATGAAACAGGCAAATTGGTATACGGTCCTTATGCTGCTGATAGTTTTTTCGGGTCTAATAACTACAAAACTTTTGATGCTATTGTAGCATCCTATCATGACCAAGGACTTATCCCATTTAAGACATTATCCTTTGGAAAAGGAGTGAATTATACAGCTGGATTAGACAAAGTAAGAACTTCTCCAGATCATGGAACTGCATTTGAAATTGCTGGAAAAAATAAAGCAGATAATGGATCATTTAAAGAAGCTGTATTTTCAGCGTTAAAAATTTATAAGAACAGAAAGGAGTATAAAGAGCTCACCAAAAACCCTTTAAAGAAACAACCTCGCAAGCCTCAGTTTAAAGGAAATTAAGCTTATCAATAGGAGTATTTGAGATAACATTAAAAAAATATCATGAATACATTACAAAGACTATAAGACTATATTTATACATCCTTATTGCACCTTTTAATTACTATGCTATAGTATATTATTTGGTAAATCCATTCCATAAATAGTACCTCACAAGCAAAAAGTAGTATTTATTGGTAAAACCTTATCGTTTTTTACCTAAATCTAACCTTAAAAAATTAATTTGAGCATAAGTGATAAGCTCTGGTATTAGGCAATCAAAAAACAGCGAGGAGAAAAAGAATACGTGAAAGTTATTCTATAATTGTAATTACCTCTAAACACTTTTTAATGAACTACCTATATAAGTTTTAAAAAAATATATTGGGTAACAAATTGCTATTTACTGGAACTTATTTGTAAACAATTCGAATCATCGAAAAAGAATACTTTGATAAAGGTTTAAGAATGATATTTTATATGATAATTTTAAGAAATTTTTGATGCTTATTTTGTAGTTTAGGACAACAAGATTCCTAACCGATACATTCATAAACCTACACACTAACTGTAATTAATGCTTTGTAATTATGAAATTAAAACTTGTACTCTCACTGATATCCATGTTTTTTATTAATGGATTTTTATTCTCTCAATATGAAATCACAATAGATGCGTATGTGCTGGACAGCAATACCAAGCAACCTATTCCTTATGTGAATGTTGGTTTTGTGAATGAAGGAATTGGAACCGTAAGTGACCAGAACGGACGTATTTTTCTACAATATGATGAAGAAAAAATAGGAGCTAAAAGTATCTTACAACTCTCGAGTTTAGGATATAAGACTATTCAATTATCATCACAGGAACTCTTTAAGGTTTTTGAGAAGAACAATACAATTTCGATGGAACCTTCTGTATATGCTTTAGAAGCAGCAACTGTTACTGCAGAAAAAAGAAATAAGAAAATTATTGGGAATACTTACAAACCTAACGGTCCGATGGGATATTGGAAAGACGCTAAGGCTTTGGGTGCTGAGATTGGTACAAGAATTAGAATTAGCCATAAAAACACAAAACTTCATCAACTAAAGTTTCATGTGTTAGAAAATAGCAGCGATAGCTTATTAGTGCGCCTAAATGTTTATGGATCTAAGAGAAAAATTCCTCGAAAAAATATACTTACTAGCAATATTTATCATACCATTAGTAGAAAACAAGGAATAGAAACTATTGATCTTTCAGACTATAATATCCTTGTGGATGATGATATTATGGTAAGTCTGGAACTTGTAAAAGTTTTCGGTAAGGAAATAGAATTTTCTATTGCAGCGTCTGAAGAAGGTCGATCTTATCTACGATATGTAAGCCAAGACGAATGGGATATAAATAGAGATACTGGAATCGCTTTCAATATGGATATCTCATATCCTGTTGAAAAAACTAAGCTAAGAAAACGAGAAATGCCAAGTAATATCGTATTGTATTGGGACACCTCTTTCTCAGCAGAGAAAAATGATCCAACAGCAACCATACAGTTATTGCAAGACTATATAAAGAAAATTAAAAATGCTACTATTACATTAGTGCCATTTTCGGATGATATTCATGATCCACAAAAATTTACGATACAAAAAGGTAAAACAAATGGTCTTTTTACCTCACTAGAAGGGATGATATATAACGGTGCTTCTAACTTTGAATCACTTTTTAAGGAAGAAACAACACCTGATCAGTATATTGTTGTAAGTGATGGGCATGCCACTTTTGGAAAACCAAACCCTATCTATGATGTACCCGTTTTCTATATCAATCATACTCCAAATGCAAACGACAACCTCTTACAAGAAGCTGCTATACAAAGTGAAGGGTATTACATCAATCTAACCAAAGTTTCTTCGGATCAGGCAATAGCTTGTCTTCTAAATCAAATAGAAGATAATTCCATATATCAAATGGATCTTACTCCAGAATATGTAAAAGGCTTGGTTACTTCAGAAGGAAAACCTGTGCAAGGTTGTAAAGTCACCGTAAAAGGAACACTAAATCAGACATTCACTGATGCAAACGGATCCTTTTCTATCAATGCATATAATGATGACGTGTTGGCATTTGATTTTTTCGAAATGATCCCTCAGGAAATAACATTAGACAACACAAAAGATATTCGCATCGATCTTGAATCTAACCTTACCATATTGGATGAGGTTGTTGTGGATACAGAAGTAGAAAATTATTCAGAAAGGGAAGTAGTAGATCCATATGGAAATAAGACAAACAAAAAAAGACTTGGATATGCGCAATATACACTAGAAGAAGACGAAATTTTCACTAATGCTATCTTCTTATCTGATATAATCAGAGGTAGGTTTCCTGGAGTACAAGTAACAGGTGAAGGAGACAAAGCTAGATATCGCATGCGAACTTCTACTTCTATCCAATTTGAAACATTTCCCTTATTTATTGTAGATGGTTTACCATATACAGATCCTCCTACTTTTTTATTCCCATCTCAGATAAAATCAATATCTACAATGAGCGGAATACAAGCTGCTCCCAGATATGGTCTACTTGCAAGCGGTGGTGCTATCATTATTACCACAAAATTAAAAGCACCTGATGCCAGAGAGGAAAAACCTGTTGATAATTTATTAGTAAAAGGGAATGAATATACAACCACTAGTTTCCTGCTAGATGTAAATCATAACAGACCTGCTTATCTAGATGAGTTGTGGAATAGCCAGAATTATACCGAAGCCAAAAAAGTATATTATAATCTTAGAAAAGAGCGTGCGCTAAGTATTCCATTTTATAGTTATAGTGCTGCTTATTTCACAAAATGGGATCCTTCATTTTCTGATCAGATCTTATCCTCAATTGCTGAAATAGGGTTTGACAATCCACAGGCGTTATTGGTTTTAGCATTCAAATTAGAAGCCAAAGAAAATTACGATCAGGCTGAATTATTATATAAACGTATCCTTGAGTTAGCTCCAAACGCAGCACAATCACATTTGGATCTAGCACGAATTTATGTAACCAACAAAAAATACAAAGAGGCTTTTGAAATTTATAAAAAGATCTTAAAAAACGAAGAATCAGAAGCTGACTTTACAGAAATCAGAACCCAGGCAATATCTGAAATTCGACGTTTATTAAGCCTACATAGATCAGAACTTAGCTATAATGATGTTCCTACAGAACTTTTAAGTGTAAAAGGAGTTCCTGTTCGCTTAGTTTTTGAATGGAATGATCCTCAGTCAGAATTTGAGCTTCAGTTTGTAAGTCCGAAGAAGAAATTCTCTAAATGGAAACATATATTCCGTGAAAACAAAGAAGAATTAACAGCGCGAGTTCATACAGGTGTACTTTCCAAAGAATTTATCATGGACAATTCAATGCCTGGCGAGTGGCTTATCAATATACAATCCTTTGGAGATACTTCTGATTTAAATCCAGTATTCTTGAAATATACAGTATACACTAATTATGGCTTAGAAAATGAAACCAAAAAAGTACAATGCGTTCGTTTATACAATCAAAAAGACAGAGTAACATTAGATAAAATCGTTTTATAAGAGTTAAAATCACCTATAGCTTAGGCATTTAAAAAAACAGCCATAAAAATCTCAATGTAAAGGAAATTAAAACATGCTTTCTATAGCGCTCTTTCATACAGTAAATTATAAAAAAGGGAGTCTTAAGAACATAAATACGCAAAACGCAATGAACTAAATTCTAACTTTCTGATATAATTTTATTTACAAAAATGTAATCATAACGATTTTTTGTTATCTTTGCACCCGCCTTTACCGAATTGGTAGAGACTCGAAACTAATGATGAAATGAAACCACTGAAAGAGTATACTATTCCTTTTGTTGGATTGAAGCTAGGATTACATAGGTTTGAGTATGAAATTGGCGATACGTTCTTCGAACATTTTGAGTATGATGAATTTAATACATCTGCAATAAAAGTTGACTTGGAGTTTGACAAGAAAACAACCATGTTAGAACTTCGATTTACGGCCAATGGAACTGTAAATGTCAATTGTGATGTTACCAATGAACCTTTTGATTTACCTATTGAAAATGAATTCTTTTTAGTAGTTAAATTTGGAGAAGAGTACAACAATGAGAACGAAGAGATTCTTATTATCCCACATGGAGAATATGAAATCAACGTTCAACAATATATATATGAACTTATTGTATTGGGAGTACCTTCTAAAAGAGTTCATCCTGGTGTTGAAGATGGAACATTAGAGTCAGACATACTTGATAAATTGGAAGAATTAAGTCCAAAAGAAAAAACATTAGAGAATGATAATGAGGAAATTGATCCTCGTTGGGATAAATTAAAAAACTTATTAAACGATAAATAATAGCTAAGCAATGGCACATCCTAAGAGAAAAATCTCCAAAACTAGAAGAGATAAGAGAAGAACACATTATAAAGCTACTGTACCACAAATAGCTACAGATCCTACAACAGGAGAAGCACATTTATATCACAGAGCACATTGGTTCGAAGGTAAATTATATTACCGTGGTCAAGTAATTATTGACAATACTGAAGAAGAAGTAGCATAAGCATACTGTTAAAATTATAGAAGAACTCTCACAAAAGTGAGAGTTTTTTTGTTTTTAGTTGAAAATGTGTCAAAATCCCGTTATTTTGCGCCATATTTGCAAGTAATTTAGTATTTTCAACCACTTTTTTACACGTGTTGTGTGAGAAGTAAGAAAATGATCTAATCAATTTATTGATGCTAATTCGTTTAAAGCCTATGTGCATAAAGGGTTTTAGCAAATTCTATCTGAAACTTTATCATGGGTAAAGTAGCAGATGACTAAAATAAAGATATGAGTAAAACCACAGCCGCTATCACAGCTGTAGGCGCTTATGTGCCGGATCATGTGCTAACTAATGAGATGTTAGCAACTATGGTCGAAACAAACGATGAATGGATCACCACTCGTACTGGTATTAAAGAACGCAGAATACTTAAGGAAGAAGGTAAAGGAAGTTCTTTCTTAGGTATCAAAGCAGCAGAAGATTTAATTGCTAAAAAGAATCTCGATCCCAAAGAGATTGATATGGTAATTTTTGCTACTGCTACTCCCGATCTTCCCGTAGCTGCAACAGCAGCATACGTTGCTACAGAAATAGGAGCAATCAATGCTTTTTCTTACGATTTACAAGCTGCATGTTCTAGCTTTTTATATGGAATGTCTACCGCTGCAAGTTATATCGAATCCGGAAGGTATAAGAAAGTGTTACTAATCGGAGCAGACAAAATGTCCTCTATTATAGATTATACAGATCGTACTACATGTATCATTTTTGGAGATGGTGGTGGTGCAGCACTTTTTGAACCTAATGAAGAAGGATTAGGGTTACAAGATGAATATCTTAGAACAGATGGTGTAGGGCGACAATTTCTAAAAATTGAAGCAGGTGGTTCTATTTTGCCCCCAACAGAAGAAACTGTTGCAAAAAGACAACATTTTGTACAACAAGATGGAAAATCTGTATTCAAATATGCAGTTTCTAATATGGCAGATGCAAGCTCTAAAATAATGGAGCGTAATAATATTACAGGAGAAGATGTTGATTGGTTGGTAGCGCACCAAGCCAATAAACGTATTATTGATGCTACTGCTAATAGAATGAATTTGGATGAGAGTAAAGTTCTGATGAACATACAGAGATATGGTAATACTACCTCAGCAACCTTACCTTTATTATTAAGTGATTACGAAAAACAACTCAAAAAAGGAGATAATATAGTATTCGCCTCTTTCGGTGGAGGCTTTACTTGGGGTTCTATTTTCTTAAAATGGGCCTATAATTCCTAAACAACTAAAACACACAATACCCAACATTATGGATTTAAAAGAAATTCAGAATTTGATTAAATTCGTGGCCAAATCTGGGGCTAGCGAAGTGAAATTAGAAATGGAAGATGTAAAGATTACGATCAAAACAACTTCAGACGACAGTAAAGAAACAACTATTGTACAACAAATACCTATGGGTAATGCAGTGCCTGCTCCCCAACCAGTGGCACAAGTACAAGCTACTGCTCCAGCGGTTACAGAAACTCCTGCTGCTAGTAGTAAAGAAGACGATGATTCGAAATACATTACTATAAAATCTCCTATTATAGGAACACTTTATAGAAAACCTTCACCAGATAAACCAACTTTTGTAGAAGTAGGTGATACTATCAAAGAAGGAGATGTACTTTGTATTATTGAAGCGATGAAGCTTTTCAACGAAATCGAAAGCGAAGTTTCAGGTAAAATCGTTAAAATTTTAGCTGATGACAATTCTCCTATAGAATTTGATCAACCGTTATTCTTAATAGACCCATCATAACCCAATTTTAAAATTCCAATGGACAAATCCCAAAATCCAATATGTTGGAATTTGGAACTAGGAATTTGAGGTTTTTAAATTTAGAACGTTATGTTTAAAAAAATTCTAATTGCCAATAGAGGTGAGATTGCAATGCGTGTAATCAGAACCTGTAAAGAAATGGGTATTAAGACTGTAGCGGTCTATTCTACTGCTGATGCAGATAGTTTACACGTTCGTTTTGCTGATGAAGCTGTGTGTATAGGACCTGCTCCAAGTACAGAATCATATCTAAAAATGTCTAATATTATAGCTGCTGCAGAAATAACAAATGCAGATGCTATACATCCAGGATATGGATTTTTATCGGAAAATGCGAAATTTTCCAAAATCTGTGAGGAGCACGATATCAAATTTATCGGAGCTAGTGCAGAAATGATTCAGAAAATGGGAGATAAAGCTACTGCAAAATCAACCATGATAGAAGCTGGAGTACCTTGTGTTCCTGGAAGTGAAGGAGTAATTCCTGATTTTGATACTTGTTTAAAAGTAGCCAAAGAAACTGGATATCCTGTAATGCTAAAAGCTAGTGCTGGTGGTGGTGGTAAAGGAATGCGTGCTGTATGGACAGAAGAAGACTTACTACCTGCTTGGGAATCTGCAAGACAAGAAAGTAAAGCTGCCTTTGGTAATGATGATATGTACATGGAAAAACTTATCGAAGAACCAAGACATATAGAAATCCAAGTAGTTGGTGATAGTAACGGTAGAGCTTGTCATTTATCAGAAAGAGATTGCTCTGTACAACGAAGACATCAAAAATTAACCGAAGAAACACCTTCTCCATTCATGACTGATGAATTGAGAGATAAAATGGGTGAAGCGGCTATTAAAGCAGCAGAATATATTAAATATGAAGGTGCTGGAACGGTAGAGTTTCTAGTAGATAAACATCGTAATTTCTACTTTATGGAAATGAATACTCGTATCCAGGTAGAACACCCTATTACTGAGCAAGTAGTAGACTACGATCTTATTAGAGAACAAATATTAGTAGCAGCTGGAGTGCCAATTTCTGGTAAAAATTATTACCCACAATTACACTCTATAGAATGTAGAATTAATGCAGAAGATCCATATAAAGACTTCCGCCCTTCACCTGGAAGAATAACGAATTTACATCTTCCTGGTGGTCATGGAGTTCGTATTGATACCCACGTATATAGTGGTTATATCATTCCACCGAATTATGATTCCATGATTGCTAAATTAATCACCACTGCTCAAACTCGTGAAGAAGCTATTAACAAAATGAAAAGAGCTCTTGATGAATTTGTAGTAGAAGGAATAAAAACTACTGTCCCATTCCATAGACAGTTGATGGATCATCCAGATTATGTAGCTGGAAATTATACCACCAAGTTTATGGAGGATTTTGAGATGGAAGAACCAAAAGATAACTAACTAACTTAGGGCCTCAGAAATGAGGCTTTTTTTATGCAATAAAAATGAATTTTAGCTATTGGGAATATAAATCATGGCTATCCAATATAGATTTCACTATTATTGGTAGTGGAATTGTTGGACTTAATTGTGCTCTTACACTTCGCAAAAAATTTCCTCAAGCCAAAATTCTTATACTTGAAAAAGGGATATTACCAAATGGAGCAAGTACTAAAAATGCTGGGTTTGCTTGCTTTGGGAGTTTATCAGAAATTCTAGATGATCTCGATTCACATTCCGAAGAAGAAGTACTACAACTGATACAGAAAAGGCATAACGGACTCCAATTACTGCGAGAAAACCTTGGAGATACAGTTATTGACTATCAACCCAATGGAGGATATGAACTTTTTACAAATGAAGATCGACTATTATTTGATGCCTGTTTTTCAAAAATGGATGATATCAACCATCTTTTAAAACCTATTTTTAAGGATAATGTTTTTACAACAACAGCTAACACTTTTAACTTTCAAAACATACAACCTAACTACATCATAAATCAATTTGAAGGACAAATTGATACTGGCAATATGATGCGAGCATTAGTACATAAAGCCCTAAAAGCTGAGATATTGATTTTAAATAGTTGTACGGTTAAAGCAATTGAAGATCTTAACAGTAGTGTTGAAATAAAGACGGAACATTTTACGTTTATTACTAACAAAGTATTGATAGCCACAAATGGTTTTGCATCCCAATTAGGAATTGAAGAAGTACAACCAGCACGTGCGCAAGTTCTCATTACCAAACCAATCAAAAATTTACATATTAAAGGAACCTTCCATCTGGATAAGGGATATTATTATTTTAGAAATATTGATGATAGAATCTTATTTGGAGGAGGACGAAATTTAGATTTCAAAACTGAGGAAACCACCGTATTTGGACAAACGGAATTGGTACAACAAACATTGGAAAAAATTTTAAGAGAAACTATTTTACCTAATACCAATTTTGAAATTGAACATCGATGGAGTGGGATTATGGGTGTTGGAAACCAAAAGAAATCCATTGTAAAACAAATTTCTAATAATACTTTTTGTGGGGTACGACTTGGAGGAATGGGCGTAGCAATTGGTAGTTTAGTAGGAAAAGAATTGGCAGATCTTTTATAAGAATACATACCGTTATGGTAAAAAGAATGTTTCGTTTTCTATACAAAAGTATAGTTGCTTTTATCATCATTAGCATATTATGGGTACTTGCATACAAATGGATAGATGTTCCTGGAACACCTTTAATGGTGATTAGAAAGTTTCAATCTGCCGAAAGAATTCCAGTTAGACATCAATGGGTTCCTATTTCTAAAATTTCTAAAAATCTTCAGCTAGCAGTGATTTGTAGTGAAGATCAGCGATTTTTAGAACATCACGGATTTGACAAAGAAGCTATTCAAAAAGCAATTGCAGATCATAAAACAGGGAAAAAACTTAGAGGAGCTAGTACCATCTCCCAACAAACGGCAAAAAATGTATTCTTATGGCCGCAACGCAGTTGGATTCGAAAAGGATTAGAAAGTTACTTTACCTTTTTAATAGAAACCTTCTGGAGTAAAGAACGTATACTAGAAATATATTTGAACAGTATCGAAATGGGGGATCATATCTATGGTGCTGAAGCTGCAGCAGAATTTTGGTTTAATACATCTTCTCAGAATCTAAATACTGATGAGGCCGCTGCTATAGCAGCTATTCTTCCAAATCCAAGAAAATATCTGGCGTACCCTCCATCTTCATATATCCAACATAGAAAAAAATGGATTCTTCTGCAGATGCATAATTTCGGAACCTTTTCTATTTCCGAATAACAAATTTTTAAAAAAAATATCGATCAGGGTAGGGTAAAACCCAAGTCTTCTGTTTTAGGGTTGTACAACATTAAAATCGAAGAGATAGTAAGGAGCGCGCTGACTATCCAATGATGAAAATGTAAGCATCAAATTCTGAAAAACAGAAAAAACAAAACCACATAAATCAATACTTAAAACAAATTAAAAAATGAAAAAAATCGCCTTAATCTTATTCTCTTTAGCAGTACTAACTTCTTGTAGTAGCGACGATGATAATACTCCTGAGGTAACACAAGTTACAGTAACATTAAAAGCTACTGTAAGCGGTGCTCTGAATAATTCTCCAGTAATCCAATATAGAGATGCTTCTGGAACATTAAAATCTGAAGCACTAACGGTTGGTACTTGGGAGAAATCACTTAATGTGACCAGTGGTTATAGTTTATTTCTAAAAACAACAGGAACTATCAATGGAAGTGTTGAGATTACGGCATCTGCCACTGGAGAAGGAATCTCTTTCGATGACAGGAAAGCCTCAAACACTAATATTGATGTTGATTTTGACCTAGAGATTTCAAAAACCTTGTAAGTTCAAGACCACATGAATATAACCTAAATTCATATTTGTGTGAAGGAATGAAAAGTTAGGAATCCATTAGAAGCCGCCTATTGGTGAGACAGGAAAAAGTCGAAAAGCATACTATTATTTTGCTCTACAACGAAACATATATTAAAAGATAAAACCCGTTAAAGCCCTAGTAATATGAAAAGCAACGTACAGACGCATGTTCTTGAAAAAAACAACCTTATCATTCCTTTTTATGTAAATAATCATTATCAAAGTCGATTACCTGAATATTCAAAAGCAGTCGACTTAAACCCTAATAATCTTCCTGGAATTCCTTTGGTAATTTCAGGAAGCATATATTCTAAAAACAAGGAAGTAGTGCCTAACGCAAAAATTGAAATTTGGCACAGTACTGATGCCAGTGTTTATCAAAACGAAGGTAATTTTTATTTCCCATCCCAAAAATCGTTATCCGGTTCTCTACGAACTAATAAAAATGGTGTCTATTCAGTAAAAACGATACGTCCAGGAGTTCATGGATATAGAGCAAGACACCTTCATTATAAAATTTCCGCAAAAGGATATCGCACTCTAGAAACTCAAATTTATTTTAAAGATGACCCAAGAATTCTGATTGACGAAACAGCTATGGTAGCAGAACATTGTAGAATCATCAATTTTTCATACAATCAATTAGGAGTTTTACAGGGAACTGTAGATATCTTTTTACCAAAAGTCTAAGCTTACCATAATTTCAAGAGTATTTTTATGCTTTATTTGCGCAATACTGATGGTTATTCTATCTTGATTTTCTAAAATTTATTTTTTGAAAAAGACAAAAGAGCTATTATATCATCGTTGTCAACAATTTGTAGAAGACCGTCTTGATCGTATTCAAAATAGAATGAGCAGTATTCAGGAATCATTGACTTCTGAAACAAAAAGTACTGCTGGGGATAAGCATGAAACCGGAAGAGCAATGCTACAGCTAGAAAGAGAAAAAACTGGTGTTCAGCTATCTGAAGCAAAAAAATTAAGTGAAATTTTATCCAAAGTTGATATTCATTCCAAATCTAGCGTTGCCCGTCTGGGAAGTATTGTAAAAACAACTACTGGAAATTATTTTTTAAGCATTTCTGTTGGAGAAGTTATTGCCGATGATGAAATTTATTTTGCAATTGGTATACACACTCCAATAGGCAAATTATTACTTGGAAAGACAAATGGAGAACATTTTCATTTTAATGGAAAGGAAATAGTAATAGAACATATTTATTAATTCATCTTTAAAACCTTTGAAGATTAGGATAAAATAAAGAAAAGCTGTCATAAATTTGTTAAATGTGATGGTATAAAAAAATCATTTTGAGTAAATTGCTGCATCACAAATTATCAGTCTAGATGAAGAAACTTTTACTATTACTTCTTATCATTACTATTGCTATTGGATGTAAACCCTATCAAAATACTAAAATCAGAAAAGGTCAAATGACTTATTCAGAATTTAGAGCGGAACAGCGTTCATTTCCCACTAAAAATGGTATTATTAAGTATATAGATAAAGGTAGTGGTCCTGTAATTGTATTGCTTCATGGAGTGCCAACTTCTGGATGGTTATATCGCAAAATGATAGATCCTCTTGTCGCTGGTGGTTATCGTGTTATAGTTCCGGATATGCTGGGATATGGATCAAGTGATTCTCCAGAAGGATATAAGATTTATAGTGAAAAAGAGCATGCAAAAAGATTATTAGATCTTATGGATGGCTTGGGTATTGAATATTGGTCTCATGTCATGCACGATGTTGGTGGCGTATGGACTTGGGAATTATTCAACCAAGCTCCCAAAAGAATTGAAGAACTCATTGTCCTGAACACCTTATTATATGAAGAAGGATTCTATCCTCCGATACGATTCAGTCCTGGTCCTGCAGCTAAAGCGGCTATGTGGTCGTATCGAAATGGAGTAACAACCAATACCTTGCTGAAATCTCTTTTTAAAGAAGGTCTTAAAGAAAATACTTTAAACGAATTGGATGTAGAAGGGTATAAAACTCCATTATTAGAAGGTAAAACAAATGGAATGTACTATTTCTTTACTCGAACCTGTAATTATTTCCCAGATTATTCACTAGTTTTTGAAAGCATCGATATTCCTGTAGCAGTCATTTGGGGAATTCATGATACCATGTTACAATGGACTCCACAACAGACTAAGGTAACTAATGCCCTTAAAGTAGATGAAGCCGATATCCATTTTATTGATGAAAAACACTTTATCCAAGAAACAAAAGCGGAAGAAGTAGCATATAAGATTCTAGATTTTCTGAGATAACTAATTCAATCCAGTAGTACTAACCCAGCATTGTAGTTCTATCCTAAAGATAGTTCCATTTATAAGTTCTTTTATTTGTTCTAACTCTTCTTTATTGATGGCCAAATCAATTTTATCAGAAGGTGTTCTTAGAAGTAAAGATCTACAATCATTATGTTCACTACATTGTTTACAACACTGAGATTGTTCTGTAACGCTACAAGCATTAGAAAAATCCTTTAATTCATTAAGTGTAAGTAAAAAACCAATATCGCGGAATACCAATTGAATTTTTGGTGAATTACTGRGTTGTTGTTGCTTCCAAAAAAAAGATATTCCAATTTTATTACCGTAAATTCTATCTATAGCGCTCATTTTGAATCGTATTTGATTCAAAAATATTAATTATTTATAATTAATCTAAATAAAAATAGATTAAATTATGTCTTTTAGCTTTAATTGCAGTGTAACAGATCCGTTCCATTCATTTTCATCGATTGTATACGCAACTTTAGCTTGGACATTTTCTTTGATTACATCCAGTTTAGGCCCCAAATTAAAACCTATAGCATCTATCGCTAATCCATTTTTTTGCACTTTACATTTTAGATGTTTCTCATCTGTCCCTACACATCTTGCATATCCAGTATCTTTGACATATTCTGTCATAAAAACAGGCGTCATATTTCCGGGACCAAAAGGCGCGAATTGTTTTAAGATTCTAAAGAATTTTGGAGTGATTTCATCAAACTCTATAGCAGCATCAATAATAACTTCTGGAGTTAATAGTTTTTTATCAATAGAGGTTGCTACTACTTCTTCAAATTTTTGTTTGAATAACTCATATTGTTCTTCTTTCAATGTTAATCCAGCTGCATATTTATGACCTCCAAATTGCTCAATATATTCAGAACAACTATCCAAAGCATTATATACATCAAATCCCTTTACGGATCTTGCAGACGCTGCCAGTTTTTCACCACTCTTTGTAAAAACCAATGTTGGACGATAATAGGTTTCTGTGAGTCTAGAAGCTACAATTCCGATAACTCCTTTATGCCAACTCTCATCATAAACTACAGTTGTAAATCGATCCTCTTCCTCATTATCGATAATCTGCTCCAATGCTTGTTTTGTTATACTTCTATCAGCATCTTTTCGTTCACTATTGTAACTTTCTATTTCTGCAGCATATTGTAAAGCAAGTTCTAGGTTTTCTTCTTTTAATAACGTTACTGCATGTAATCCGTGCTTCATTCTTCCTGCTGCATTAATTCTTGGAGCCAAAATAAACACAACATCTGTGATAGTAAATGTATCTTTTTTTACCTGAGCTAACATTGCTTTGAAACCCACTCTTGGATGTTGATTAATCACCTTTAATCCGTAATACGCTAATACTCTATTTTCACCAGTAATTGGCACTATATCAGCTCCAATCGCAGTAGCAACTAAATCTAAATAGGATTGTAAATCATACGCAGACTGCCCATTTCTACTGGCTATGCCTTCAATCAACTTAAACCCTACTCCACAACCGCATAATTCTTTATATGGATATGGGCAATCTTCTCTTTTTGGATCCAGCACAGCAACAGCATCCGGAATTGAATCACCAGGTCTGTGGTGATCACAAATAATAAAATCGACTCCTTTGGACTTTGCATATGCAACTTTTTCAATTGCCTTGATACCACAATCCAATGCTACAATCAACGAAATATCATTATCCGCAGCATAATCAATTCCTTGGAAAGAAACTCCATATCCTTCAGCATATCGATCCGGAATATAGGTAGCTACTTGCGATGTAATAGTTTCTAAATATGAAGACATTAATGCTACCGAAGTTGTTCCATCTACATCATAATCTCCGTATACTAAGATATTTTCCTGATCAACAATTGCTTTTTCTATTCTGGCAACGGCTTTATCCATATCCTTCATTAAAAAAGGATCGTGTAAATCTTCCAAAGAGGGTCTAAAAAATCGCTTGGCATCCTCAAAAGTTTCAATACCTCTTTGAACTAATAAGGAAGCAATAATTTCATCTACATTTAATGTTTTTGCTAGGTTGGTAGTAATCGTATGTATAGGTTTTGGTCTTAGCGTCCATCTCATTGGCAATATCCTCCGGAAATTAGTTAAAAATACAAAGTACGAAAAACATCTTTACGCATTCTTGTTTAACTTGAGTTTTGTATTTTGCTTTGCTAAAATTATAATTAACTCAAAATATATATCCATGCCATTAGTAACACCTTTATCTGCTGATCATGATTTAGAAACCAAAGAATTAGCTGAATTCTTTAATGAAACCTTAGGATTTTGTCCTAATTCTGTATTAACGATGCAAAGAAGACCAGCCATTTCCAAAGCGTTTATAAACCTTAATAAAGCCGTAATGGCAAACGAAGGTCGAGTTACCTCTGCTTTGAAACGTATGATTGCTTGGGTGAGCAGTAATGCTACAGGTTGTAGATATTGTCAGGCACATGCTATTAGAGCTGCTGAGCGTTATGGCGCAGAACAAGAGCAACTAGATAATATTTGGGAATACAAAACACATCCAGCTTTTAGTGATGCAGAACGTGCAGCCCTTGATTTTTCACTGGCAGCTTCGTTGGTGCCAAATAATGTTGATGAAAGTATTAAAGAAGAATTATATAAATATTGGGACGAAGGAGAAATCGTGGAAATGCTTGGAGTAATTTCATTATTTGGATACTTAAATCGCTGGAATGATTCTATGGGTACTACTGTAGAAGAAGGTGCTATAGAATCTGGAGAAAAATATCTAGGAAAACACGGTTGGGAAAAAGGAAAACACCTGTAGACTTTTATCCAATCCATAATATATGAAGACCTGTTAGCTTTTAAAAAAGTTGACAGGTCTTTTGTTTTTAATATTCTATACGGAAATGATCTTCTCTTTTACTGCTTTAATGATCAATCCTGCAGTATTTTTTACTTCTAGTTTAGTCATTAGGTTTTTTCGATGTCCTTCAATCGTACGAACGCTTAAAAATAATTCTTCCGCAATTTCTGCAGTTGTAAATTCTTTCGTTACTAGTTCTAAAACTTCCAATTCTCTAGAGGTTAGGTGATAATCTTTCCCTATAATTGGTGGTTTTATCGATTTGTTCTTCAATCCTTTTAATAATGCCTGAGAAACAAAAGGATTAAAATAAAATCCTTTATCACAAACCGATCGAATCGCATCCTCTAACTCTTGTCGATTCGTATCTTTTAATAAATACCCATTCGCTCCGACTTCCATAAGATACGATATCATTCGTTCTTCTTTATGCATCGTAAGTATGATTACTTTTATAGTTGGATACAATTCTTTTACTTTCAAAGTAGCATCTACACCATTCATCTCTTCCATTTCTAGATCCAATAAAATAACATCTGGAACAGTATTATTTAATTTAGTTAACAAATCTTTTCCGCTAACGGCTTCTAAAACAAGATCTATATGATCCATTTTGTCTATCAATGATTTGATGCCTTCTCGGAATAAATTATGGTCATCTACTAACCCAAGTTTAATGGTTTCCATGAGTTTTAATTTAGGTTGTTAAGAGTGCTTTTTAAGGAATTTTAAGTTCTACTTTCATTCCTGATTTTTTTTCTAAAAAATCGATAGATCCAGATAATACCGATAACCTGCTTTCAATATTCTTTAGACCTAGTCCTTTCCTATATTGTAGTTGTTCTTGATTGAGACCTTTTCCGTCATCTTCATAAACGATAATCAGGATTTTATTTAGATTCTTCATCTCAATTTTAATCTTAGATGCTTCTGCATGTTTCAGCGTATTGGTAATCAATTCCTGGATAATCCTGTAAAGATTTAATTCTTTGGTTTTAGCAATAGAATCTGTAGTATTATTTACAAAGGAAATTTTAATTTTTCCAGAATCTCGAACTGTTTGTACTAAACTATCTATTGCTTCTGTAAATCCTAATTTTTCCAGTACTACAGGTCTTAGATCTTTAGAGATACTACGTACACTATGAATCATATCATCGAAAAAACCACTTATTTTTTCAGAAATCATTGACAATTCATCAGGAGATAATTCTGACGAAATTTGCCCGATATATAACTTAGTTGTCGTTAGCATTGCTCCTACATCATCATGTAATTCTTTTGCAATTCTAGAACGTTCTTCTTCCTGACTTTGAATGGAGGTTTTTAATAGCTCTTTCTGGTAATCTGATTCTGCTTTTTGATGTTTTTTTTGCTGTGCTAAAAGTCTTCGCTGATAAATAATAAAAAATACAATTACTGATAGTGATAAAAGAAAAATCACTACCATTCCAATGATAATAATCTTAAGCGTTATGGCTTCTTCGGACTGACCCATAATGCGATGATATAAAATAACATTAGTACTATATTTATGATGGCATGTAGTCCCCATAAACTATGGCTAGCCTCATTTATGCCCTGAAATAAACTATTATTTATAAAAAACAGAATTAAGTTACTTGAAAAATAAATCAAAAAACCAGAATTGATCCAAAACATCGGATTCGTTTCTAACGCACTGTAAGTCACCTCTTTCAATAAAGCATAGAAATAACTCAATGATAGAAATATTACAATGCCTCCTAAAAGAGTAGTCACATTAGAATTGAATGTAAATACGTTCTGAAAAAATAAGGTGTTTACTATGGCAAATGAGGTAAACACAATTCCCAAAACAATAAAAAACCTTTTAGGAAATATTGTTGATAATACCGATCTATATATATTCAGTATTAATAAGAACTCAATGATAGCATAAAAATGGTAAACCGGTAAATTGTTGATTTTTTTATACCAAAATATATTAGATATAACTTCTACAATAAAAACTGCAACTAACAAATACCCCAATTTTATCTGGACCTTACACATCCTTTTATAATAGATCACAAATAGTAGTAAGGGTACTATTACTAAAAAGGATGACACCAGACTTAAAATATCAAAAAGCTCTTTGTCCATTCTACTTTTTTATTCTTCTGTACATGTAGGAGGGCATGGTCTAGAATATTCTATAAAAACTTCTTCATCAGAAAACTCTACTAATCCATGTCTGGAGATAATTTCTGTTTTTACCTTTTCTTTAGGTGTAATTCCTATAACTGGTGTAAACGAAATCATACTTCGATCGCTAAACTTATTCATATCGACACCTGGATACATGATAAACTTTTCAATATTTCCATGAAATGTATTGTTAAACAATTCTATGATTGTTTCACTATTTATTTCAAAAAAATTAACGCGTACTAAAGATCCAGTAGTTTCTTCTTTTGCTACAAATAGATCATCAATAAGGTTATCTTCAATGCTATTCCAGTTATGTAAGATCATTTCTTTAAAAATACCAGGTACTATCGTTCCTCCTTGATTCATACTTGTTCTTCTCCTATCTAAAGACACTTTTGGTTTATCAAATTCTGGAATGAGTGTAAAATAATAGGGTTCTTCTCTTGTCGCGATTGCTATTTGAATAATTGGGCAAAATGTAAATTTACTTTTGTCTTCTTCTTCCAAACTCATATAAATTCTAATCCTTGTGATTTTTTTGAGAGTATTCAATATTTTGACATCTACATCCTTCATCTCAAAAAAATTAGTTCGCGTATAGAAACTATTCTTGAACTTCTCAATCACATTTAATCGTTGAAAATGTCTGGCCAACAACAACACTTCTTCTTGCTCCCATCGAATGATATCTTCGGATTGTTTTCTGGTAATTAACTGTTCTTCTACTATTGCTTGTTCCATTTGTGTGAAAATTTATTACGTTAAATTGGTCTATTCTTTAAAGCTAAGCAAAAAACACCTGTAGTACTAATAATGAAGGTGTTAACAAGTAATAACCATCAAAAAACAGGTATAAACCACGGGTTGGAACATTGTGGTAATACAAGTGGCATTTCATTTTTCAATCTGAGCTTATATTGGAGGATAAGTGAAAATAAGAATGTAAAAGTAGTTCCTACTTTTTAAAATAATACTGGAAACTCTTCCAAAGGAGATATATACTTATTAGAATGATGAATATTGCCCAAATCCAATAGGTGCCTATAGTATTCTCTGCAATAGCTTGAGTATCGGAGATTTGAATAGCACCATCTCTTTCGAATTGTTTTGTAAACAAATAATCTAATTGAAGATAGGTTCCTAATACCGATTGTAATCCCAAGAACATGATGGTAATTACTTCTAACTTTCTGTTTTTGAACAAAGTGATAATGAAGAAAAACACTGCAAAACCACTCATTACTGCTATTCCCCAAACAGATCTAATCCATACAAATAAAGAAAGTATAATAAGTCCAATCAGAATTCTTAAAGCAATCTTTGAACTTTTAGATGATTTTGCAGAGGCTATAAGCAATGCTCCAACAATTGCAGGACCTAACAATCCGCCTGCAGCTACCAATGCATTTCCCAAAGAGGGAGACAAATAACTTCCTTGTAGATGATAATAAGCAACACCTCCACCATTTTCATATATTTCTAAATGCTCAAAACTACCACCTAAAATTACCGCTGTAAGACCATGTCCCATTTCATGAAACCAAGTACCTAATAATATAAATGGATACTGAAACCATCCAAAATAGGGAAACTTCCATAGTATGATTACTACTACGGCTACTATTAATATGGTATAATCAAAACGTTTAGAGATAGTTGTAATTTTTAAATTCTTTTAAAGTCTTTAGATTATAAACCAAAATATGTACTTTTATATTTCACAAAATCACTCCTTATGAGTTCTCTTCTACATAAATATACGTTTGTTATTTTAGTTTGCTTTCTAACTATTGGTGTGTATGGGCAGGAAAAAGTTACAAAAACACCAAATTTTCCAAAGAAAACAACCTTTCCTGACGCAATTTCTAAAAAAGCCGAAAAGGATTCAAAAATGCCAATTCACAACCCTGATTATGCCTTAGATGAACAAATAAAACATGCATTGATTGATGATACACCTAAGGTGATGCCAATTTTTAAGCCTTATCTTTCTTTAGAGCTTAAGCCTGCTCCCAAGGTTTCTTTCGCTGATCTAAAAACTGTAAAAGAAATTAAGAAGAATGTCAAAAAAGGAAATTAGTATAAAGTGTTATACCTTTTCCGTTAATGCTTGCTCTTTAAAAGATAATTTCTCCCATCCCGTTTTCATAAAATTACGGATATTTTGATGACTACTTCCATTAGGATCTTGAAGTACATTTTTATAATGTTCTCCAAAACAGTATAAGGTCTCTTCTTGTGTAAGATTTTGCAATTTTGCGAATGAAAACAATTTACAAGAACCTGAATTTTGTCCCACTTCATTATTGATTTCACCATTAGTAAATGAACTTGGTGTAAAGCTATAATAAGTGTCAATTACATTAATAGTTTCTTCAAATATAATTTCTTCTGGAGTTTGACGAAGTTTATCTATAAATTCTGTAGTAGTCATATTTTATTTTTTTCCTGCAATTACAATAACAATTTCTCCTTTCGGAGCTTTCGTTTCGAAATGTGATAATACTTCTTTTACTGTTCCTCTTATCGTTTCTTCATGAAGCTTGCTTAGTTCTCTGGATACCGAAACCATTCGATCCTCACCAAAATAGGTTACAAAATTTCCAAGCGTTTTTATAAGCTTATGCGGAGATTCGTAAAATATCATGGTTCTGGTTTCTTCTGCCAATAACTGTAATCGAGTTTGTCTCCCCTTTTTTACCGGAAGAAACCCTTCAAACACAAACTTATCATTGGGCAAACCGCTATTTACCAAAGCTGGCACAAATGCTGTTGCTCCAGGCAAACATTCCACAGGAATAGCATTTTCTACACAAGCTCTTGTTAGTAAAAATCCTGGATCACTAATTGCTGGTGTTCCAGCATCACTTATTAAAGCAATGGAGTTTCCACTTTGTAATCTTCTAATAACACTATCTACCGTTTTATGTTCATTATGCATATGGTGACTTTGCATAGGTGTCACAATTTCATAATGTTTTAAAAGTTTGCCACTCGTACGTGTATCTTCGGCAAGAATAAGATCAACTTCTTTCAGCACTTTGATTGCTCTAAAAGTCATATCTTCCAGATTACCAATTGGTGTTGGAACTATATATAATTTCGACATTTATATTAAGGTCTTACTTTTTTACCAGTAGCATATGATATTACCAGAAAAATTAATCCTAAAGTAGCAAATAAACCTTGCCCATCATCTTTCATATAATGAGCTGTAAAAGCTAAAGTCATATCAAAAAAGAATCCGGCATACGCCCATTCTTTTAACCATTTGATTTTATTGGTAAGAATAACAATAATACCACCTATCTTCGCTATTGCTAATGGAATTACTAAATATGTAGGATAATCTAGGTTCTCAAAAAAACCTCTTACCATCTCGGTATTCCTAAAATACATCTGTGCAGAAAATAACATAATTCCACACATAGCAACGGTAGCTATCCAGTAAACGATTTTCATAATAAACTCTTTTAATTGTTAGGAAACTTAGTTTCGAAAAAGCAGTATTCCTTACTTAAAATTCATATTTATTCGTAACGATTTCCATAAATCGTTCTTCGTATTCACTTTTACCTTCCCAATTGTTATAATCTGGTTTCACCATATTTTTTATAAACTGAGTTGCGCCGCTTTTACTATTTAATGTATTCAATTGAGAAAGTACACGATTATAATCCGTAGAACTTCCGTCAAACAAATGTTTTATAAAAGCTAAACGATCATTTAATCCTATATTAATTCCTCTTTTAAGTTGATCGTTTAAAGATTTAGGTTTGTCTTCTTTAGTATTTAAGTTATCCAAAATTGGCATACTTTGAGGTACAGATCCTATATCTTCTTTATCATTTTTTTCATAAACTGGTTCTGATAAAGAAACATTTTCTTCTGTAAATTTAGGAGCAGGAACAAAAAGATCTTCAGTGACCTTTTCATTAATCTTTTCGATAATAATCTCCGGTTTTTGTTCTTCTACTTCTTCTTTAGGAGTTTCAATAGTTTCACTACCAAGATTAAACATGGTTTCAGAAACTTCTTCCACTTCTTTATTTTCGTCTAAGCTAATGATAGGCTTTGGCTTCACTTTCTCTACAACTTCTTCCTCTATCTCTAACACTTTTTCTTCTTCTAAAGCACTCGTTACCTGACCTATAGTCGGTTGTATGCCAGCAAAATGAGATTCAGCAAAATTTAAAATACTCAGTTTTTCATATAACTGTCTAGCCTCTTCTTGTAATTGTGGCAAGGTGGATCTATCTTTAAGCTGTAATATCCGATGAGCAATACTTATGAGTTCTGCTTCCAACTTCTTCTTCATAACTTTCTTATTCGTTTGGGCTATAGTTGTTGTTTTTTAATAAATTTACCTCATCTTAAGAACAATACCTCTTTGTAAAAAGAAATGAAAATTAACATCATATTCATTTCATAATACATTAGGTTTTGTTAAGGAGTAGGGTTTCTTTTAATCGATGCTGAAAAATACAAAATGTTTCTCGAAAATACGGTAAATCATAAAGAGCAATTTGGATGGATAGAAGTGATCTGCGGTTCGATGTTTTCGGGTAAGACCGAAGAATTGATTCGTAGGTTAAAACGTGCACAATTTGCAAAACAAAAAGTAGAAATTTTTAAACCTGCCATCGATGTGCGCTATGATGATGAAATGGTAGTCTCTCATGATGCTAATGAAATTAGATCCACTCCCGTTCCTGCCGCTGCTAATATTAGGATTCTGGCAGACACATGCGATGTGGTTGGTATAGATGAAGCTCAATTTTTTGATGATGAAATCGTAAGTGTTTGTAATGATCTTGCCAATAAAGGGGTACGTGTTATTGTTGCAGGGCTCGATATGGATTTTAAAGGAAATCCATTTGGTCCTATGCCAGCTCTTATGGCTACTGCGGAATATGTGACCAAAGTACATGCTGTTTGTACTCGAACCGGAAATCTTGCACAGTATAGTTATAGAAAATCTAAAAAAGATGATCTCGTATTGCTAGGAGAGACAGATGAATATGAGCCATTAAGTCGTGCAGCATATTATAAAGCTTCGCTGAAGGAAAAAGTAAAAGAAATCAAAGTAACCGATCCTAAAGAATTAAATAAAAATTCTGAAAAATCTGATGAGTAAGGCAAAAGAAACAATTCTTGAAATTAATCTGGCCCATCTTACTCATAACTATGATTATCTTAGAAGTAAGCTACAGCCAAATATCAAACTATTAGCAGTAGTAAAAGCCGCTGGTTATGGCAGTGACGCAACTATAATGGCGAAACATCTCGAAAAAATCGGAGCTGATTATTTTGCAGTGGCATATGTCTCTGAGGGTATTGCTTTGCGGGAAGCAGGAATACAAACACCTATTCTAGTATTACATCCACAACCCATAAATTTCTCTTTGGCAATAGCACACAATCTTGAACCCAATATATATAGCCCACGAATTTTAAAAGAATTTATAAAAATAGCCGAATCAGAACATCAAAAAGAGTATCCGGTACATATAAAATTTAATACCGGATTAAACAGATTAGGTTTTTGGGAAAATGATGTAGACTATATTATGGATACATTAGAAGCTACCGAAACTATTAAAGTAAAATCGCTCTTCTCTCATCTTGCGGCTAGCGAAGATCATGATGAAAAAGAATTTACTATCAATCAAATCAATTCTTTTAAAAAAACAGCTTCTGAAATTATTGATAAGCTTGGATATGAACCAATATTACATCAATGCAATACTTCGGGAATATTAAACTATCCTGAAGCTCATTTTACGATGGTACGCACAGGCATTGGGTTGTATGGTTATGGAAATGAAGATGTTTATGATCGTCACTTAAAACCTGTAGCTTCTTTAAAATCTGTCATATCTCAAATTCATATGCTAGAACCAGGAGAAACTTTAGGGTATAATAGAGCTTTTACTTCTGAAGGCTTCTCCAAAACTGCAACCATTCCTTTAGGCCATGCTGATGGTATCGGAAGACATTACGGAAACAAAAAGGGCTTCGTTACAGTAAATGGACAAAAAGCATTTATCGTTGGGAATGTTTGTATGGATATGATTATGATCGACATTACAGATATAGATTGTAAAGAAGGTGATGAAGTAATTATTTTTGATAATACTTCTACAGCGGCATCCATTGCCGAAAATGCTGGAACAATCTCTTATGAATTACTTACTGCCATTTCTCCAAGAGTAAAACGGATTGTTATCGATAATAATTGATATTCATCGAAAAAAAGCCTTTATACCATATAATCAATCTCTAATTTGTTTCTTAATTTTTGTTAAATTAGTAGCATACTAATTATCTAAATTAAATAAAATGGGATTTTTCAAAGATTTTAAGTCTTTCTTAATGAAAGGTGATATTGTAAGTCTTGCTACTGCCGTAATTGTGGGTGGAGCATTTGGAAAGATTGTAACATCTTTTACAAATGATGTATTAATGCCTCCTATCGGATTATTATTGGGAGATGTTAATTTTACAGAACTTAAGTTTGCTCTTACGGAAGCTTCGGTTAATGAAGCAGGAGAGGCAATAGCTCCTGTAACAATTAATTATGGAAATTTTGTACAAACAGTAATTGATTTCATAATTATTGGCTTTTGTATTTTTATGGTTCTTAAAGCATATGAAAAAAGCCAAAAAAAGAAAGAAGAAGCTCCGGCTGCACCAGCAGGTCCTACTCAAGAAGAGTTACTTGCTGAAATTAGAGATTTACTTAAAAAATAAATCTTACCTCTATCTGAATTATCTATAGCTACCGCTATACTACATATTCTAACTAAACCGCTCCATTGAGGGCGGTTCTTTTTACAATTTGTTTAATATATAACAAATTGTTTAAATTAATATTATTTCAAGAAAAAGTATCATTGTATTATAAATAATCAACACCTTTGCTGGAATCAAAAAAAGACCGATTTTTGTGTCTCGAAAAAGTCATTAATAAATAAAGCAGATGAAAGTAGCTGTTGTAGGTGCCACAGGATTAGTAGGTACCGTAATGTTAAAAGTATTAGAAGAACGTAATTTTCCTGTATCGGAGTTAATTCCTGTTGCCTCAGAAAGATCCGTAGGTAAGAAACTATCTTATAAAGATCAAGAATATACCGTTGTGGGTCTAGCCACAGCAGTAGAAATGAAACCTGATGTTGCTTTATTTTCTGCTGGAGGAAGTACCTCCTTAGAATGGGCACCCAAATTTGCTGAAGCAGGAATTACCGTAATTGATAATTCTTCTGCCTGGAGAATGGATCCAACCAAAAAATTGGTAGTACCAGAAATTAATGCAAAAGACTTAACTAAAGAAGACAAGATCATTGCTAACCCTAATTGTTCTACGATACAATTGGTGATGGCGTTAGGGCCTTTGCATTCAAAATATAAAATCAAACGTGCCATTATATCTACCTATCAATCTATTACTGGAACAGGTGTAAAAGCTGTACAGCAATTAGAAAATGAATATGCTGGAGAAAAAGGCGAAATGGCATATCCTTATCCAATACATCGAAATGCAATTCCGCATTGTGATGTTTTCCAAGAAAATGGATATACCAAAGAAGAAATGAAGCTCGTGAATGAGACTCAAAAAATTCTTGATGACAGAACTATTGCTGTAACCGCCACTGCGATTCGTATTCCTGTAGTAGGTGGACATAGTGAGAGTGTTAACTTAGAGTTCGAAAATGAATTTCAAGAAAATGACATTCGAAAAATGCTAAATGATACTTCTGGAGTTACGGTTCAGGATAACCCAGATACCAATACCTATCCAATGCCAATCTATGCAGAAGGAAAAAACGATGTATTCGTTGGTAGAATCAGAAGAGACCATTCTAGAGAAAATGCTCTAAATATGTGGATAGTTGCAGATAACCTACGAAAAGGTGCTGCTACCAATGCAGTTCAAATCGGAGAGTATTTAGTAGAAAATCAGTTAATCGGCTAAATAACCAGCTAATTTTTATAAAAACCCTTGTTATCATCTATATAACAAGGGTTTTCTTTTCATTACAATCTAAACTCCTACTGTCTTATAGCGGGTACATAAATGTGTTTTCCAAAAAACAACGCATTTAGAAAAAGGCGATTTGTTCCATACCATGAACCTCTAAAATTTGGATTGTCTGCAAATAAAATCACTCTGCCACTTCCTATACTACTTACGATCAATGAAGCTGAAGGTTTTAAATAATTTTCATAATTATTGGATGATATATATCCATCGATATGGGCGTCTTCTGTATATTTAGCTACTGTTGCATATGGATTTTTACTAGGAGCAATAAAAACCGTATTATTCTTATAAACAGGTACCGAACTATCTCTATATCCAAAACCTAATGGATGTGTGATATCCACATCAACTTCAAAAATAGCTCCTCCCAAACGTTCTCTTCCAATATTTTCACCTGCATCTACATAAGATAAGCGTTCAGTAATTTTTCCTTTTGTACTGTCCTTTGCTTTAGTAATAAGCTTCTCACTTACCACTTTCTTATCTATAACCCATTTCGAAGCATTAGCAATGGTAACCAGTGTATTTCCATATGAAACCCATTCTTTTATCTTTTTCTGCTGAAGAGAATCCAACTGTTGATATCTTCCTGAGACCATTACCAAAGTATTGTAATCTTTTAATGGCACAGAATTAAACATGCCCATTTTCAATTTTGTAATCGGCATATGTACTCTTGTATCTAATAAATGCCATACCTCTCCAGCTTCGTAAGAATTTACACCATCTCCTATTAACAATAAAGCTTTGGGTATATCTAACTTTCTAAAATTACCACTTCCTAAATCAATACCTGAATTACTAAAACCAGTTGTTGTGCTATAGATAGGTACATTAAATTTTTCTTGCGCTTGTTGTATGATACGAAATACCTCTTCTTTACTTTTTTTCTGTTTACTTACAGGCACAAGGACACTTCCATAACCGAAACTTTTAATACCTTCTGAAGTTTTAATAGAAAACGGCTTAAAAGCAGAAGCTACTAGTAATCCTTCAGATTGCATATAATACAATGCCGCTGTAGCATTATAATCATCCCAATCTAGAAGGTATGCATAATCTGATTTTGAAACTTTTGAAACTTTTACAAGCCCTTTGGTTGTAGTTATTTCGTCTCCTCTTCGCAACGATTTAACACCTTTGTATTTCATATTATAAAAATTGGCAAGACTCCAGGCAGAAGCATCATAGAACACACTATCTTTATATTTATTGTAGGTTTCAAACACCGATTGTACCATTCTTTTTTGAGGTTGTTGTACAGGAACAACATATCTATCGCCACTTTTATATACTTTAATTTTATGAAGTAATAATTTATCTATAAAAGCTTTATTTCTGTTCTTATCATAGGCATCACCAAATTCATATCCAACAAAACCATTTTTTGAAGCATTACTTTCGGCAGACTTAAAAAAGTCTTGCTGATATTTCCGTAATACAGCTTTGTTTTCAACAGATGCTTTGATTGTAGCCATACTGGAAACGTATTGATTTCGAATGGTGAAAGGAAATGAAATCGTACCATAATCCGTATTTTGTAAATGACCTCTGGAACTTGCTTGTTCAAATAATAATGCTAATGCACCTTGTAAATCAGGGTATGAAGATCCATAACCTGGATATGTTCCATCAAAAGCTTCTTTGGTAAAATAAAACGATCCTATACGATCCAAAGCCTTAGAAAAATAAGGCGCAAATAGATTATTCAAATCCTCGTAATTTTCTTTAGGCATTATAGGATCTGAGGAACCTATCGGCTTCATAGGTTCGAAAAAATACGTACTGTTAGTTCCCATCTCGTGAAAATCGGTAACAACATTTGGATACCACTCATGATACCAGTTTAATTTCCCTCGACTTTCAGGGTGAATTCCTAAAAACCAATCTCTATTTAGATCAAACCAATAATGATTTGTTCTTCCACGAGGCCAGGTTTCATTATGTTCAGCATCATAAGGATCGCTTACTAAAGGATCTCCTTTAAATTGATTTACCCATTGTGTGTGTCGATCACGACCATCTGGGTTTATGGTTGGATCAATAAATACAATTGAATTCTCTAAGTAGGTTAATATTTCTGGATTATTGGAAGCGATCAATGTATAAGCAGTAAGCATAGCAGCTTCACCTCCTGAAGGTTCATTACCATGAACATTATATCCCAACTGTACGAAAACTGGTACATCATTGTAATTAGTAGGATTCTTATTTGATTCCGTAAAGGCTAAATGCTGCTCTTTGATAGTGCCCAGGTTATTTAAATTGTCAGGCTTAGAAATGGTTAATATGATCAATTTTCTATTCTCATGACTTTTACCATATAACTGAATAGAGGCTCTGTTTGAGAGCTCAGATAATTTGGTAAAATATGCTACAATCTGATCATGGCGGGTATGTTGATCTCCTATTGGGTATCCTAAAAATTCCTCAGGTGACGGAATCTCAGATGAAAAAGGACCATTATCTTTCAAAAAATATTCCTGTCCAGTGACTGGTAATAATAGTAAAAAATAGAAAAAACAAGTGAGTAATAGAAGTTGTGTGAGCTTCATTATTGCAATATTAAAAATTAAGTTAATTAGTTCGTTTTCAGGAAACGTAAGATATTTTTTTAGCTCCGGTTTCCAACAACATTTGTAAGGTTTTTAACATTTATCCTTCTAATACATCAACTTAATCATAAATAAATACAACAATGAATACTAAAATAATTTTAGCCCTAAGAATCGTATTAGGAGCCCTATTAATCGTTTTTGGAAGCAATAAGTTTATAGGGTTTTTACCAGATTTTGAATTTGCTAATCCTGAAGCAGGAATCCTTTTTGGTGCATTAGCGAGTAGCTATATTCTCAAAACAGTGGGCCTTATCGAAGTCATAGTGGGCCTTCTGTTAGTAAGTAAAAAAGCAGTTCCATTTGCATTAGTTCTAATGGCACCAATTTCTGTAAATATTATATTATTTCATGCTACTTTGGATCCAGCAAATATAGGATCTGGCGCATTTGTTTTTCTTGTGAATGCATTTCTAATTTATAAGAATTGGAACGTCTACAAAAGTCTATTCTAATCAACTACTTATGTAATTTTACTGGTATAAAAGTAAAATTTTTCGTTTCTTAGAGGACGGAATTTTCCGACTGCTCTACTACAATGATCAACAGAGTTGCTAAACCCCAAAGCAACGCTTTAAATGTGTAATAACTATATGATCGCTGTTAGAGCAGTTTTTTTATATTTTATTTAGCATTTTTGAGCTATAAGTTTTAATAGTTTTGTCATTTGCCTACCCTACTATTTTAAACACTATGATTACATAGTAATGAATTTATAAATTTAGCTCATCATGAAAAGAACTCTTTTATTAATTTGTTTGATAGCATCCATAGTTGGATGTAAAAACGAAACAAAAGAAGAAACTACCAAAACCACAATTGCATTGAATTATCCAGAAACTAAAAAAGTAGATACAATTGATACCTACTTTGAAACTGAAGTTAAAGACCCTTACAGATGGTTAGAAGACGACCGAAGTAAAGAAACTGAAAACTGGGTTACTGATCAAAATAAAGTCACTTTCGGATATTTGGATAACATTCCTTTTAGAGATCAATTAAAAAAACGCTTATCTAGTCTGTGGAACTATGAAAAAGTAGGAGCTCCATTTAAAGAAGGAGATTATACGTATTTCTTTAAAAATGATGGGTTACAAAATCAATATGTCATTTATAGATTCAAAAATGAAGGTGATGAACCTGAAGTTTTTCTAGATCCAAATAGTTTTAGTGAAGATGGAACCACATCTTTAGGAAGCACTAGTTTTTCTGAAAATGGAAAACTTCTTGCCTATTCCATTTCTGAAGGAGGAAGTGATTGGCGAAAAGTTATTATTAAAAATGTGGAGACCAAAGAAATTGTTGAAGACACCTTGGTAGATATTAAGTTTTCAGGGATGTCCTGGAAAGGGAATGAAGGTTTTTATTACTCTAGTTATGATAAACCTGAAGGAAGTGAATTATCGGCAAAAACGGATCAACACAAAGTATATTACCACAAATTAGGAACTGCTCAAAAAGACGATCAACTAATTTTTGGAGGAACACCTCAAGAAAAGCATCGATATATTGGAGGAAATGTTACTAAAGATAATCGCTATCTTATTATTTCAGCCAGCACATCAACTTCAGGAAATAAACTTTTTATCAAAGATCTTACAAAACCAAACAGCGAATTAGTCACTATTTTAGATAACACAGACAGTGATACCTACGTATTGGAAAATGTGGGATCAAAACTTTATTTAGTTACTAATTTAAATGCTCCGAATAAAAAAATAGTTACAGTAGATGCCTCTAATCCAACTCCAGAGAATTGGAAAGATTTTATTGCAGAAACAGAAAATGTATTGAGCCCTAGCAAAGGTGGTGGGTACTTTTTTGCAGAATATATGGTAGATGCTGTATCCAAAGTATTACAATATGATTATGACGGTAAACTAGTTCGTGACGTTGAATTACCAGGTGTTGGAAGTGTTGGAGGTTTTGGTGCTAAAAAAGAAGACAAAGAATTATATTATTCTTTTACTAATTACAAAACTCCAGGAAGTATTTATAAATACACTATTGCTGATGGTACCTCTGAGCTATATCGTAAACCTAAAATTGATTTCAATCCAGAAGATTACGAGAGCAAACAGGTATTCTATAATTCTAAAGACGGCACTAAAGTTCCTATGATTATTACCTATAAAAAAGGTACAGAACTTACTGGTAAAAATCCTACAATACTATACGGTTATGGTGGTTTTAATATATCGCTAACTCCTTCTTTTAGCATTGCAAATGCAGTATGGATGGAACAAGGAGGTATTTATGCCGTTGCGAATTTAAGAGGTGGTGGTGAATATGGTAAAAAATGGCACGTAGCTGGTACCAAAATGCAAAAACAAAATGTTTTTGATGATTTTATCGCTGCCGCAGAATATCTAATTGAAAAGAAATATACTTCTAGTGATTATCTAGCTATAAGAGGAGGTTCCAATGGTGGATTGCTTGTTGGTGCAACCATGACACAACGTCCAGATTTAATGAAAGTAGCGTTGCCAGCAGTAGGTGTTTTAGACATGCTACGTTATCATACCTTTACAGCTGGTGCTGGTTGGGCATATGATTATGGAACTGCAGAAGACGACAAACAAATGTTTGAATATTTAAAAGGATATTCACCTGTTCATAATGTGAAAGAAGGTGTTTCCTATCCAGCAACGATGGTAACTACAGGAGATCATGATGATCGTGTAGTACCAGCACATTCCTTTAAGTTTGCTGCAGAACTACAATCCAAGCAAACAGGTTCTAATCCAACCTTAATAAGAATTGAAACCAATGCTGGTCATGGAGCAGGAACACCAGTAAAGAAAACTATTGAGCAATATGCCGATATTTTTAGCTTTACGCTTTTTAATATGGGATATGAAGTTTTACCAGAACAAGTAAATGAAGAAGTAAAAGGATAAAATCAATTTATTATCTATCATAAAATTAAAGAATCCGTTTTCTAAAAAGAGGCGGATTTTTTTATTGAAGTTATTTATATTTGAGTTATGCTTACAATTCAAAACGTATCCTTTGCCTACGATACCACACCGGTTTTAAAAAATATCAATTTTACCATTGAGAAAGGACAGCATATTGCACTCATCGGTGCTAGTGGCTGTGGAAAAAGTACTTTGTTAAAAGTTATTTATGGGCTTCTGGATGTTGATGAAGGTACCCTCTTTTGGAACGAGGAGCAGATTTTAGGTCCTGCTTATAACCTAGTTCCTGGACAAGAAAATATGAAATTTCTTTCTCAAGGTTTCGAATTACAGGCCTATAGAACAGTTTCTGAAAATATTGGTCAATATTTATCCAATTTTGAACCTGAATTAAAACGAGGTCGAGTTAATGAGCTCCTCGAGATAGTAGAGATGACCTCTTTTGCTGATACCAAAATTGAAAACTTAAGTGGTGGTCAAAAACAAAGAGTGGCACTTGCCAAAGCACTTGCAAATAGACCCGAAGTATTATTATTAGATGAACCTTTTGGAAATATTGATAACTTCAGACGTAGTTCACTAAGAAGAAATCTTTTTGCGTATTTAAAAAGAAATAAAATCACAAGTATCACTGCTACTCATGACAAAACGGACATACTCTCATTTGCCGAAGAAACAATTGTAATCCATAATGGTGAAATTATTTCGAAAGGAAATACACTAGACATCTATAACAATCCTAAAAGTTATTATATCGCATCACTTTTTGGAGAGGTTAACGAATTACCCATAACAAGTATCTTAGCTGAAGAAAGTAATGAAGGTACTTTGCTTTTCTATCCTCATGAATTACAAATTGTAGAAAACACTACGCTAAAAGCTAGAGTAAAAAAGTCCTATTTTAACGGAAATCACTTTTTGATTGAAGCTGTTCTTGATAATCGAGTTATTTTTATAGAGCATCCATATTTTTTAGAAAATTCTCTCGAAATAGGTATTCATATTTCATCAGAAATTATAACTAAAAGAATCCAAAATCAATAACCTTTTAAGCTGTATATATTACACCAGCTAATTCATCCATTACGGATTCTATTTTTCCCATCTTAGATTCGTCAGCTTACTTTATCTTTAAAATTGGTAGAAATCCTATTTCTGCCAAATAAATTATTGTTACCTTAATATAACCTAAACTTTTAAAACCAATAACTATGAAACGTAAATTATTGACTTTATTAGTATTTGCATTTTTATGCGTTACTAATACAATTGCACAACAAAATGTTCCCGATACAGGTTGTACTGGTCAGGATACTTATGATCAAGGTGTAAGAATTGTTCCTAATGCAAACTCATGGAAGGATAGTTACCAGGCAAATGGGTTTTGTTTTTGTAAATCCTCCTTCGACCACGGTGTAGGGAATTTCAAAATCACTATCAATGGACAAGGGAGAAATATCAAAGACATCTGTGATGAGCTTAAAAAACATCCTTTTTACAGAGATCTAAAAAACGGAGATCCTAGATATAACACTATACAATGTGGTAATGAACCAGGACACGATGATGCCATTACGATACAAGGTAAGAAAATTAAAGATGAGAAAGTATGCCCTGGTCGTGTAGACCAAGGTAGTCCAGGATGCCAATGTAAAGGTCCTAAATTTGATATGGAATGGTTAAGCTCCAGACCTCGATTTGGAGGCAACGGTGATGGAGGAGATAATACTGGTCCAAACGTTTCCTTTACTACTCCTTCAAGTAATGCTTCTTTTACCGCACCTGCCACTTTACAAGTAATTGTAGTAGCTACAGATAACGATGGTGTGAGTAACGTGCGTTTGTATCTGAACAACTCTTTTATAAGACAAGAAAACGTTAGTCCTTATACTTGGAATAATAACAATCAAGACAATGCACTTAAAAATTTATCTGAAGGAACGTATACGTTAAAAGCGGAAGCAACAGATTCTAGAGGTGCAAAAACTACTAAAACGCTAACCTTTACCGTAGGAGATGACAATGGTGGTGAACCTAGTGATGATGTTGTATCCATCTTAGGGCAAACTATAAATAAATATGTTAGCTCTGAAAACGGTACAGCTTCAATGAATTGTAATAGAAATGCTGTAGGAGTACTTGAACAATTCATTATGGAACCAGCAGCTAACGGAACCGTAAGTTTTAAAGGAAATAACGGAAAATACGTAAGTTCAGAAAATGGAGGTAAACCTATGAATTGCAATAGAAATGCTGTCGGATCATGGGAACGATTTACTTTAGAATCCTTAGGTGGAAATGTATTTGCTATTAAAGGAAATAACGGTAAATATGTAAGCCATGAAAATGGTAATAAAGCTATGAATTGTAATAGAAATGCGGTTGGTACTTGGGAACGATTTGTTATTGAAGGAATCAGCGCTGCTAGATTACAAGAAATCACTAAAGCCAATGACGCTGTTTATACGGTAGATGTATATCCGCTTCCAATGCAATCTGATAACATAACCCTTAATATCTCATTATCTAAAAAAGTAAGTACTGCTACGGCAGAAATTATCGACCTTAAAGGGAATCGTATTGCTTCAAAAAATTTAGGCAGTATTCCTTCTGGAACAAAATCGATAGAAATGAATGATCTAAATACATCTGTATTATCTACTGGCCTTTACATTCTAAAGGTACGATTGGATAATACAGTTATAACTAAAAAGATAGCAAGGCAATAGTATTTCCTTGAACTTCTACCCTATAAAGCGGATGCTATTATTGAATAGCATTCGCTTTTTTATTATAAAATGCAGCCAAAATTATTACTCTAAGATATATTTCTCTAGCTTCATTTCCTTACCGTCAAAAACAGCATATGTATAATGTACAATCCAATCTCCAAGATTGGTATATCTTGAATTCTCTTTTAAGTTAATTTCCATTGGAAGATGTCGATGTCCAAAAACAAAATGATCTGTATGCTTTATTTCCAATTTTCTTTTACAATACTGCACTAACCATTCATTATCTTCTCCTAAAAAAACGACGTCATCATCTCCTGAGATGAGTTTATTTTTCACCGAAAGATATTGTGCTAATCGAACGCCCAAATCGGGATGTAACCATCTAAAAAACCATTTTGCTACAGGATTGGTAAACACCTTTTTCATTCGTTTATACCCTTTATCACCAGGACCAAGACCATCTCCGTGACCAATCAAAAAAGTATTTTCATTAAAGGTGAATTCTTGTGGTTTATGAAATACAGGAATGTTTAATTCTTCTTCAAAATAACCATTCATCCATAGATCATGATTGCCTACAAAATAAAACACTGGTATTCCAGCATCCGTAATTTCAGCAAGCTTACCAAAAGTTCTGGTAAATCCTTTAGGCACTACTGTTTTATATTCAAACCAAAAATCAAAAAGATCTCCTAAAAGAAATATAGCAGCCGCATCTTTCTTTACCTCATCCAACCATTGTACAAACTTTTGTTCTCTTGGAAAGCTTTTCTCCTGAGTTGGAGCTCCTAAATGATTATCTGATGCAAAATATATTTTTTTACCTTCCGCTAAATGTATTTTTCTCATTGGATTTGTTGGATACTATGAGGTGAAAAAATATTCTTTATTCGCCATTATCTGATGCATACCACTCTGCATAAGACGTTTCAGTTTCTTGAAGCTTTAAGGAGTATAACTTTATATTTTCAGGAAGTTTCGCTTTTATTTTATCAGCAAAATCAATAATCATATTTTCAGTAGATGGTTGATAATCCACCAAAATAACATGATGTCCTCTTTTTTCTAACTCTTGAGCTAATTCTAAGTGTGGGGTATTTTTATTGAAAATAGTAGCATGATCGAATACATCTTCTATATCCTTCTTTACTATTCTCTTTAGATCTCCAAAATCCATAACCATTCCTAACTTTACATGAGATGTATCTGTAATTGGTTCTCCTATTACAGTTACACTTAACTTGTAACTATGCCCATGTAGGTTTTTACATTTACCATCATACCCATACAACGCATGCCCCGCTTCAAAAGTAAACTTCTTGGTAATTCTTATCTTACTCATTTGTTTTGATCTAACTTTTTTTTGCAAATTTAGTGAAGATTATTTTCTATTCTATTTTAAAATGCAAATAAGACCATTTAGCTAGTAATTGTTTGCAAATGCTCGGTTCCCCAATTTGCCATTTCATTGAGCACTGGAGACAAACTTTTACCATAATCAGATAAACGATACTCTACACGTGGAGGTACTTCTGGGTATACTTTTCTTATAACTATACCATCTGTTTCTAATTCTCGCAATTGTTGTGTTAACATTTTTTGAGTAATAGTTCCCAATCTTTTTTTTAATTGCCCAAAACGGAGTATTTCATTGTTTTGTAATTCCCATAAAATACCCGGTTTCCATTTTCCTCCAATAACACTAAGTGTTGTCATTACTGGGCATTTTATTGGACCTTCACATTCTTTTTTTGATAAAAAATTCATAAATTTTAATTTTTAAATAACTGATAATCAGTTTTAGTATACAAAAAGAAACTACTGCACTTTTATGTACCTACTTGCCTAAAGATACTAATGTATTTACCTTGTTACAAAAAAGATCATCATTATGTCAACTTATTTTATTACCGGTGCTACAGGTACTATCGGAAAAGAAGTAGTAAACTCACTACTTAGTAAAAACGAACATGTAATTGCTGGTACTCGAGATCCCCAAAAATTGCAAGACTTTTATAAGGATTCTGTTACCGGAACTTACTTTGATTACGGAGCTAAAGAATCGTATCAGGAAGTTTTAAATACAGATGGAATTTTCTTATTAGGTCCACCATTAAATCCAGGACTTTATGAATTACTAGAACCTTTTGTAGATTATTTACAGGATAACTATAAAGGACGTCTCATTTATTTATCAGGAAATGGAATGGAAAATCTCGAAGAGTTACCTTTTCATAAAAAAATGGAAGAAAAACTAAAGAACTCTTCCCTAAATTGGAATATAGTTCGTCCTGGATTTTTCATGCAAAATTTCGGCAACTACGATCGAGAGAACATCCAGGATCGTAATATCATTTTTTCTCCTGCTGGCGAAGGAAAATCATCCTTTGTTTCTTCGAAAGATGTGGGAAGTGCTATAGCTGAATTGTTAATAGACCCTAATAGAGTCAAAGAAACTCATGTGCTTACTGGAACCAAGGCATATACCCATTTTGATGTTGCTGCTATGCTAAGTGATATTTTAAGAAGGGAAATTACGTATCCTAATCCTGACGAAAACACTTATAAACAAGTATTAAAAGAATCTGGAGCACCTGATTTTATTGCAGACTATATGATTCCTGTCTATGGAATGATTAAACAAGGAAAAGTTGATAATGTAACAACTGCCATAAAAGATCTTACAGGTAAAGAACCTGAAAGTTTAGAAGAAGTTTTAAAAAGGGATTTTCAATAAACATCAATTTATAAATGTCAGGGACTTTCAACCCTGACATTTATCTTCTCTTCCTTTTGTTGTAGAAGTAAACTACTACTAATATAATTCCTAGAATTAAAAATAGTCCGTTACCTCCTAAAAAATTAAGTATTTCCATATATTATTTTTTAAACTTTTGCAAAGCATTTTTAGTAAACTCAGATAGTACTAACTCTCCAGAAACAGCAGCTCTTTCTATCAAGAGATCACTCCAATGCTCTGTTCCTTTCCATGTTACTTTTTTCATTTGTTGTGTAGCTTGTGGATTATAACTTGCTAATTTTTCTGCAAATAACTGTACTTCTTTATCTAGTTCTCCGATAGTTTCAAAAACTTTGGTGAATAATCCACGTTCTTTAGCCCAGTAGGCATTTTTCCATTGAGACGCATCCCAAGCCAAGGCTTCGAAAGCAGCCAATCCTATTTTTCTAGCTACAGCAGGCTCAATCACAAAAGGACCAATACCTATGGTAAGCTCACTTAATTTAATAGAAGCTGCTTCTGTAGCCATACAATAATCACAAGCTGACGCCAATCCGACTCCTCCGCCAACTGTTTTTCCTTGTACTCTACCAATAATAGGTTGTTTACATCTTCTCATCGCATTAATTACATTGGCAAATCCCGAAAAAAATTGTTTTCCTTGCTCTAAATTGGTAATTGCAAATAATTCATCAAAAGAAGCTCCAGCACAAAAAGCACGTTCTCCTTCTGATTTTAAAATAATCACATGTACAGATGTGTCATTTGATAAAGTATCAAACGCTTTGGTTAATCGTTCTAATAATTCTGAAGGAAACGAATTGCTCGAGGGATGTCCAAACTCAATAGTAGCGATATGATTTTCGGTATGTGTGTACAAACTTCCGTTAGTTCGTGTAGTAGTCATTTGGATTTGATTTTCGATAAAAATAGCTAATATTCGGGATTATCATCACCTAGCTATTACAAAATATCAAACTGACATAATCTCTTTTTACGAATCGATATAGGATGCGTTAGGGATTGCAATGTAAATCCCGCAGCCTGAATGTAGTGAAGTGCGAGGAATTGCAATGAAAAGCCCGACCCGATAGGGTAACGCCCAAGAAAAGTATAACATCTTTTACAGAAAACCCGTAGTTCTACTTATTTATATTCTTTCAATGATATACTACTTTTGATATATGGAAAAAAAATACTTGGTAAAATTTAGATTCGTCGCTTTTCTTATTTTTCTATATGTAATCATTGTAATGGGGATTTTAACTTTTGGATTTAATTAATTGCCAAAGGATAATACTTACGTCTAAACTTAATCAGCAAAGCTAATCCTCTTATGAGCATCCAAACTGTAATGGCAATCCATACGCCATGAAGTTTCCAATCCATATATCTAGCAATTATTAATGTAGGTATAAATCCTAAAAATGTAGATCCTAACAATACGTTTCTTAAGAAACCTGTTTCTCCCATTCCTTTAAATATACCATCACCTACAAAAGCTACTGCATTAATTGGCAAAGCAATAACGACCAAGTAAAAGAAGCTTTTAAAAATGGTGAGTACTTCTGGATCTTTGGTGAAAATCAACCCCAACTGCTCTGGAATTAATAAGGCCGCTCCTCCTAATATACTTGCCACAATAATTCCGTAAAGATTCACTTTTTTAGACATGGCAATCAGATTTTTATAATCTTTGGCTCCTAATAATCTTCCTCCTAATATATTACCTGCTCCACCATATCCATCGATAAAAAAAGCAAAGAATAACCACAACTGTATAGCAATACTATGCGCAGCAATATAATTGGTTCCTATACTGGTAGCTTCTCTAGCTGCCAGAATAATAGTAGTGTTTAGAGCAAAAGAACGAATGAATAAATTAAAGCTCATGATCATAAAACGTTTCATCTCTGGATGCCATAACTTCTCTAATCGTAAGGATACTTCTGTTTTTTTAAGTAATAAAATCAATGATAAAACAGCCATCAACATTTGTGAAAACAGACTTGCCCAAGCAGCTCCTTCTAAAAACATTGGCTCTAAAATCCCTTCAATTCCGTAAACTAGTACAAAATCAAATATGATATTAGCAACCACACCAATAAGTGCGATAATCATAGGCCAAAAGGTGTTTTGTAATCCTCTGAAAATTCCAAAAATTGCAAAAATAAATAAGGTGAGCGGGAATCCCCATACTCTGATTTTATAATAAGAGATACAATAATCGAGCACAACACCTTGCGCCTTGAGTAAGATAAAAATCTCTTTTATAAAAGGAACGGTGGCTAGCAGAATTGCAATGCTAAGTCCAATATTAAAAAGAATTGCCTGTGCTGGCAGCGCTTTGACTTCATCTAATTTTCCTGCTCCCAAATATTGAGATATGATTGCCGATATCACGGCTCTGGTTTGCGCTAATATCCAAATAAGCGCCGATAAAAACGACCCAACGATTCCTACAGCTGCTAAAGATTCCGTGCCATTTACAGGAATATTACCTACAATCGCAGTATCAGTTGCTGACAATACAGGTTCGGCTATTCCTGCAATTATAGCAGGAACGGCAAGTTTATTGATATTTTTAAAACTTATGATACTACTCACAATACCAATTCATAACAGTAAAAAGGATGTTCACTTTGTTTTGGGAAAAAGATATTTCCTAATTTTTGATACCCTCTGGTTTCGTAAAACGTTTGATTTCTTTTATTCTGGCTAAAGGTATCCAAACGAACCGACGCATAGCTTTGTTCTTTTGCTTGACTTTCTGCCCAATTCATCAATTGTTGCGCATATCCTTTACCCCAATAATCTGGATGTACTGCCAATCTATGAATATATAGGTTATTATTATTTTCTGTCAACCATTGAATAGGAATATATTCATCATCCATCAATTCTGTAAGCACAATAATACCTTTGATACGATCTTCTTCTTCTAAGACATATAATTCCTCTAATTTGATATCTTTTTCGAAACGTGATCGAGTAGGATAGTGCTCGTTCCATTGAAAAATTCCTTTGGCAATCATAGCTTTGGCACAAGCTTTTGTAAGCTGGTGAATAGCATCTAAGTCTGAAGGTGTAGCTTTACGAATCATATTTTTTTTACAAGTGCCAAAAATACAAACTATTCTTGGGCGGTATACCGTTTACAATCTATTGCTTATGATTTTATAGAAACTTTAAGAAAAGAAATTATCCAAAGCCAATCATCGACTACTAAAAATGTTTTTTACCGGATCAAAAGTTGTAATTTTGCATCCTGAACACAAATCACGCTTAGTAATGAAAAACATTCTGGTTCCTTTAGGATTATCCGAAAACTCCGTAAGTATTGCACGACTGCAGTATGCTATTGATTTTGCCAAAGAACTGGGAGGAACGGTATATGCTGTACAAGTATTTAAAGAATTACCAAGATCTGGTAGTCTTCCTTCGGTAAATGAAACTTTGAAAGATATTTCGGCGACTACTATTGAAGAAAAATTTGCGCAGGTAGATAAAAAAGGGGTAACCGTTACAGCACTTCCGTTAGAAGGTGATTTATTAGAAGCTATTCCAGAGTTTAATCTGAAACATTCTATTGATTTAATTGTATTAGGTGCAGAGAGTGATGATATTAAAATGCCTTATTTTTTGGGTGAAACTTCTGGGAGTTTGGTAAAGAAAACCGAAATACCCGTATTGATCATTCCTGAAAACTATGCTTTTAAGCCAATTGCTAAAATCTTAATGGCAATTAAATCTGGAGTAATTAAAAAGGAAACTACATTAGCTCCTATAAAAGAAATATTGAATACGTTTAAAGCAGAAATCAAATTACTACAGGTAAAAACGGCTGAGTTTTTGCCAGAGGATTCAGAATTTCATAAAGATTTAGCAGAATTAATTAGTTCGTATAAATCTTCTGAAAACGGTACATTGTTTCAGGGAGTTCTAGAACATCTCAATGAAAACAATCCAGATTTACTTTGTGTATTACGACGTAACAGAGGATTTTTTGGAAAGCTTTGGGAAGATAACAAAGTGTTGAAAAAAGATTTTGAAAGTAGAATTCCGTTATTAGTACTGAAGGGAGCCTACTAAAAAAATACTTTGGGGATGTAGCTCAGCTGGCTAGAGTGCTTGACTGGCAGTCAAGAGGTCGTGGGTTCGAGTCCCATCTTCTCCACTAGTAATAATAAGGCCCCACATCGCTGTGAGGCTTTTTTATTTTTATAGAAACTTAACCAAAGTAATGCTAAGACGTTTAGATAAAAACATATATAATGGAACCTATCAAATTATAATTCTAGTATAATTTTATGTCCATTTCATTAATGTGTTGGTCTCTCCTTTTAATTGAAGTTTAGAAATAATTTTAATTCGGAGCTTTTCTAATGTATACAGTTCATTATCCGAAAAATAATAGCAATCGGTGGTGTTGATATAAAGTTCTGCAAGTATTCCTTTGTGTTCAATCCGACTTTTTTTACCCACAAAATCCTGGAAAATCTGCACTCCTTCTTTCGGTTTTCCAAATCGATTACTAAAATGTAGAATAAGATGTGAATTGTCATCCTTCCATTTAAGTTTCTGAACTTTTTCGGATGTAACAGTTTTTGTCTTGTCTACAACATTTTCATTTTTCTGAGCATAAGTATTGCCAAAGAAAATGATTACTAGAAGAAAAAATATAGGTCTCATAGATGATGTTCGCTAATGTTTACGGTCAAAATTATAGATTTTGATAAAAACAAACTATAGGTAGAATTACTGTATTTTTCTATCTACAAGAAACTCGAAATCTGTATAAAGAAATGTACTAAAATCACAAAACGACCAATACATCGGCCGTTTTGCTGGTTTTGGGGTAGTCAGGATCATCTATCCAACCTTTTAAAATAGTCTTTCATGTCAAAAACTACATATTAATCTATTTGAATGGTAATCACATTTGATATATCAATAAAAGAAAAATGATAAAAAAAGTGATTCCGTATAACAGGCTGATATTGGCTAATGTGTTATAGTTGATGTTTTTCGTTGGTTTCATAAGAATAAATTTTTAAAAGAAAAGGAGCCTTTATCCGACTCCTTTCTTTAGTGATGGTCCTATTAATATCCCCCTTTATTGACCATCACTTTGACTCACTGTAGCAACATTACCTATCCCATTTTGTAGGGTTGTACTGCTATGTGACATTCCAATCTGTGTTACTGTTGCGGCGTTGGCACCCCCTAACTGTGTTATATTTAAGCTATTAAAGCTACCGCTTTGAGACATTGTACTCGTATTACCATCACCTAATTGTGAGACAAAAACAATGTTCTGATCTCCTATTTGAGTAGTAATAGCCGTATTTCCATCTCCAACTTGTATTACATCGCCCATATTGTTACTTCCTTGTTGTAAAGAGGTAGTGGTATTATCATTTCCATTTTGAGCAATAACCATTATATTCATATCACCATTGCGCTGTGTGCTTTCTACTGTATTTACATTTCCTATTTGCTCGATATCACTATTATGTGTATCTCCGTTCTGTGAGGATGTAACAGCATTTTCTTCTCCTTCCTGATACACTACACTGATATGATCTGAACCGTTTTGATTATCGGCAGCAGTATTTAGATTCCCAATTTGGGTAATTGTAGCGCTACTTCTTTGACTATTTTGTTCTGAAGTTGCAGTATTATCATCTCCCGTTTGACTAATGGATGAGGAATTATTATTACCAGTAAAAAGAGGATCTCCTTCTTGGATCGTAGAAGCAGTATTCCTATTTCCTGATTGAATCTGAGTTGCCGTATTATTTCCGCCAAAAAAGTCTACATTCTGTACGACACTCGCATTATTATCATCGCCAGATTGACTTTGCGAAATTTGATTGTTATCTTCTTCCTGGCGAGCAAAAACCGTATTTCCATTACCTATTTGTATTTGATCAATAATTCCATTATCCGAACTAAATGCTATACTCCCCTGAAAAGATGTAGAGGAGTTATTATTACCTTCTTGTCGTAGCGTAGACATGTTGTTATTTCCTACTTGTCTGGCATTTGCAGTATTACCATCTCCTATCTGTGTTTGTGATGCCAGATTTGTATTCCCCCTTTGCTGCAATGTAGCTGTGTTAAGATTCCCTTCCTGATATTGTGTAGCACTATTCTCTTCTCCTGTAGCATTTATATTTTGAGTAATCGTACTACTATTGCTATCTCCTATTTGAGTTTGATACGCTTCATTGTTTAGCTGTTCTTGTTCTACGGATGCGATATTTTCATTACCCGTTTGTACCTGCTCTATAAGACTTTCGGTAGCATTAATTACGGTATCATCTCCTTCGCTACCTTGTAGTGCAGTCGCCTGATTTGCGTTTCCTTCTTGTGCAATTGTAATGATGTTTGCAGATCCCACCTGCTCTACAGTAGTAGTATTTTGTTCTCCAACAGAATTGGTAGTACTGGTGTTTGATTGCCCTAGCATTAAGGTTACATGAAATAAAGCCCCTAAGATTAAAATTGAATTTTTCATTGTGTAAATATTTTGATTAACAGATTTTTAATTATCTGAAACAAAAGTATATACACGGTTTTTTACATGAAATACGAACTAGTGCGTAAATAATACGTACTACTACTTATACAACAAGAATTCTTTTTATTTTATCCTAAAACACAACTCGAAGAAGACCTAAATGGCATGGGTTCAAATTAGAGTTTATATGAAGTAGAAAATGATTTATATCTTTTCCAATACCAAAGTTACTTTATTAAAGTTTGCTGCACTGTTGATCACTTTTCTATAATCTTCGTACAGAGCAACATCAATAATATTTTGATTATAAAACTCTTTGATAGACACAATCAATTGATTGTCCTTTATTTCATAAGATGATGAAAACATAAACAATTCTTTATCTTCTTTACTGTAAGATTCATTCATATTAATCTTATCTAGATTTTTGAATTGATATCCACTAGGTATGTCTACAATTATCTTTCGATCATAACTTCTTTCGAATTCATTTTCTGCGGGAAGTTGTCGAACTTTTTCCTGATACATCTCTTGCTGAGGACCTATAATTTTTCCGACCTTAAATAGGTATTTATTACCTGCTTTATCAACATAATCCTCTGATTTTAGATCTGCTATAATCTGCAAAGGTCTACTTCCGAAGTCTTTAGAAGAAGCATTCAAGGCTTTCTTTTCTAAAATTTCAATGTTAGGATTGATAGATTTAATCACACTTTCTATCATTTCATCTTTATTTTCCTCTTTGGCAATATCCATAAAAGGCTGGATGTATACCGCATAATATCCGTCCATTACGCGATCCATCTTTAGTTCTGTCACTGTAAGATCGTCTGGATCAAAACTCACGTTCATCACCAAATTATAATTAGTCTTATCATAATTTACTGGTTTTATATACTTTACACTACCAACTCCAGATGTAAAACCTCCTATAGTCACTGGTTTTATAAACAATCCATAATTATCGGTGAGATATCCTGGAGGGAATCCTAATCTAGACTCTATTTTGGTAGGAGCCATGTATAACTTAACTTTAGGAAAATAGATAAGACTTTCTTGTAAAAAGTTAAAGGCTTCAAAGCCTTTATCGAACTTCATGTCCCTTCTATCCGTAGTATACACGAGTTGGTGTTTAATGTTTAAGGCTTTAAATAAAGCCAAATATAGTTTTACTATTCCTCTTTCATTAGCAACTTTATTTTCTAGGATACTCGAAACATCTTCCAGATCTTTTCGATTTACCTTTGCTACATATATATTAGCCTTAATATAATTTTCAAGTGCTCTAATTTTTGTAGCTATATCTTCACTATTAGCATCTTCTACAGATTTTAAGAACTTTGTTATTTTTTTATTCAGCTTTTCGTCGGTATCTACAAACAAATTTTTATAAATATTTTGAGAACCAATTCGATAAGAAACAATATCATTAGTAGGATTGTTAGTGTTTTTTTCTAGCTTATACACCAAGAATTTCTTCATAGCTCCGTATGGAGCTTGTTCTTCATTATCTATCGCTTCTAATTTTTCCAGTTGTAGCTTCCAATGATTTTTGTCTGTATTAGTAGTATCCTGAATAACTTCAGGAAGTTCATTGTAACTTTTTGTCTTAAAAGTAAGATTAGAAGGTGCTAAAAGTTCAAAACTCACATTCTCTTTTTCAAAATTTGATTGTAATGTGATCCTTTTACCGGTATATCCAGGATATCTTTTTACCACAAAAAAATACTCAATAAAACCTCCTATTTCTACACCTTCTAATGCATAGTATTTTAGTGTACGTTTTGTTTCTTCGTCTTTAGATGTTAAAATTTTAGAATCATCCAATTCTATGATCTTCCCTGATTTGGTAATCACACGAGCCTTATTTTTTACCAATTCAGAATTCGAACTCGAAGGAAGATATACTTTGTTATATTTTTCTATATTATCATTTGAATTAAGCCAATATAGCTTATGGATTAATGAATATTCTACAAAATCGTCATTATCTAAAAAATAGAATTCATTAACTACTTTATCCTTAAAAGCTACTATATCTTTATCTTCATATTTTTTTAAATCAATATTAGCTATTGGATCGTCATTCCAATCGTAGGTTGTATAGTAAGGATCTTTTTGACTCCATAAATTGGAAGTCAAAAAAATTACAATTGCAAAATATTTTAGTTCTTTCATTTATAACTTTTTAGTTGTCAAATGCACTGGATTTATTTACTTCTTATCTTTTAGGATCACTACTTCTTTAAAATTCTTCTCTATTTTTTTGATCAGCTTATTGAACTCTTTTTGTTGAGAAATATCTAATAAAATAAAGTTCTGATTCATTTCTAGTTCATAAACAATAGCGGAAGCTTTTTTTGTGTATGTTATGGAACATTCGAAAAAATCATTGGAAATAGAAAAGCTTTCTGGGATATAGGATACTGTTTTATCCTCTGGAATTTCAAGCACTGTTACATTTTTAGTGTATGATTTGTATCTATATTCTCTAGCACTTTTTCGATCTTTTTTAAGCTTAAAACGACTAATCTCTTTATTTAAATTGAGATTTATATATGTTTCATCATCTAATGAAGTCATATAATCCTTGATATTGAAGGAGTAGTTTATTGTAAAGTCTTTCTCGTAATCATACTTATTAATTTCTTCAAAACTCTCAATCAAAAACTTATTGCTACCTTTTCTCAGCTCTCTAGTATAAATCGACTTTAAATTTTCTTCTTTTTTTGCTCTTTCAAAAGCATTAAAAAAATCTATTTTAGAATATCCTGATAAATTAAAACTACCTGTTCCTTTTATCGTTTGATCTTCGATCTTTATATAGGTAGAATCCACAAGAGCATTTCTTTTTGCATCTATAACTGGAACTTCTTTGATATCAAACTCATTCTCATTTACAGCTATTAACGCTTCTTTTCCTTGAATAAAAGAAGTAGGTAAATCGATAGGGATATATCTTCCTGTGGCATCTAAATAATATACATCATTACCATCTATATACGTAAGGATCATATGATTATCTACTGCAGGAGTAGGAACTTCTTCATATTTATAAGGAATGCTTCTGGTCCCAATCCAGGTAAGGTTTCCTTTTAATCCTGCTATTTCCAACATTTCTTGTAGTATACTTGAATTATCTTTGCAATCTCCATATTTTTTGTTGAAAACGTCATTTGCTTGTCTAGGAACAAAACCTCCTAAAGCATATTCGAAAGCGATATATTTTATATTCTCTTGAACCCAATAGTAAATTGCTTTTACCTTTTCTAGATCCGTTTTTTTGTCTTTTGTTAATTTCTGTACAATCTGTTGTAATTCTTGATCTGGCTCTGACTCATTAATATCTTTAACCAACGAATAATACCAACCATATAAGTCTGCTATTTCTCCTAAAACTTTAACTTTTTCCCCTTTGGATTCGTATTCGGTAATCATAGGGATAAGATGCGGCAAGGTATTTCTAAAATTTGGAGCGCCAGGATCAATTTCAAATTTATCCATTTGATTAACTTCCCATGTATAGATTTGTTTGCCTCTTTTTTCAGATTTTGAAAAATTAATCGGAAGTTCTCCGATATTAAAATCCTTAAACTTTATAGAAATATTTTTGTCGACTGTAATCGTAAGTTTACTTTTTACGGTAGGATGAAAATCTGCAAAAAAGAATGTTCCAAGAAAACGAGGGTTCTTAATTTTCTCTTTATATTTTAATTTTGACTTGGAGCCAGGTTGTAAATTGGGATAAATAAAATTAATAGATTTAGAATCGTCATAGAAGCTCTGATCCATCTCATCCTTTGTTACAAAATCTTCCACTTCGATAGTATTGTATTTACCATTTTCATACACCATAGAAGCAGCTTCGATCGATTCTACCTCTAAAAAAGTCGAATAGTTTATGGATTGTTTTGATTGATATGTCGCTGCTGCATCCAAATATAGATTTTCTTCCAGCACTTCTTGAGTAATCAGGATCTCTCCGTTTTTAAGACGTATATCTACATTTCTCTCTTCTAATAATTTAACCGAATAATCATCGGGGTATTTCGCTTTGTATTCTTTAAACAAAGGTGAGGTATTTTGGGCTTGTCCTCCAAAAGACAGCAGGAATACCATTATCATAAATCCATTCCTAAGCATATATTTATTTTATTTTGTGGCTACATCGTTATAATATACTTTTTCTTTAGTAAGCTTTCCTGCTTCATTATAATAAAGTGCTTTTCCACTACGTTCATTATTAAGATACGATATATCTTCTTTGATATTCCCATTAGGATGATATTTTTTATAAAATCCGTGTAGCACTCCATATTCATACATCATTTCTTCTTTTACTTTCCCATCTGCAAAATATTTGGTGTATTTCCCATGTGTATCACCAAATTTATTATCACTTATACGTTCTAACTGCCCTGAATAATAATACGCTTTAAATTCATTAACGAGTACTCCGTTTTGAAACTCAGCCTCCATAGAAGGTTTCCCGTTATCGAAATATGCTTTTAATTTTCCAGTATAACCATTTATTGGAATCATAGGTTTTAAGTTACCCTCTTTATCATGATAACTGTAACCAATAATCTTATCATTATGGTAATAACGAATTACCTGTAATTTTCCATCAGGACTATAAAAAACTCTCTCTCCATGCATTTTATCATTCAAATAAGGAATTTTACGAGTTAAAATACCCTCTTCATTATAAGATTCGTATACTCCGTTTAACTTCCCAGATTCATAGTAAAATTTCTCATTAATTGTGCCATTTTCATGGTAAGTAGTCCATTCTCCATCAAATTTACCTTGAAAGTATTGTCCTTTCCTTTTTACTTCTCCGTTATCATAGTACCAAGTCCAAGAACCATGAAGGTTTCCATTGACAAAACCACCATCTATAATCTTTTTATCTTCATTATTATACGCCACATAACTTCCATGTTTTACACCATGTAAATATTTTGTTGTAGCATGTACTTTTCCGTTATATCCTTTCATAGCTATGTCATATGATTCTTTTGTAGGATCGTACAACACTTCTTGTAACAAACTACCACCTGGATGGTATTGTTTTTCTGAAACTATGTCATCATAATTATAGGTGGTGCTAGACACTAATTTTCCTTCTACACCATAGAATTTTTGTGTTCCGTGTTGTTTCCCTTTATGATAAAAGCTCTCTCGTTTAATGCTTCCATCTTGATAATACAAAATCCAATTTCCATGAACTTCATTATCCTTATACCATCCTTGTTCTGCCAGTGTACCATTTTCGTAATACCTGCTATAATATCCATGAATAGAATCATTTTTATAAGGAGTTATTGATTCTTCTTTGCCAGATCGAAAATAACTATAGTAAGGCCCTTGCAGCATATTATCTTCATATGTTGCCTTGTTTGTCATATATCCTTCAGAATAATACTTCCACTCTCCTTTTTTTCCTCCCTTAATATCGTATAACCCTTCTGTAATTAGACTTCCTAATGCATCATATCCTTTATAATAAAATTCTCCTTTTTTCTTTTTTCCTTCTTCGACAATTTCATTGTTTTTATTATAATACTTGAAGGCTATAAATTCATCATTTCTATAGGTAAAATCATACAGTAATTTTCCATCTACATCATATTCGGTGTAAGCCTCATTCAATTCTCCTTTGTCATATATAATCTCATTTTTTAATTTCCCATCAGGATAGTATAATTTCCAGTTCCCATCATAGTATCCGTCAGTAGTAATACCTTCTTCAGATTTTTGTCCATTACGATAGTAGGTTACATAGGAGCCATTATAAATCCCATCTTTATACTGGTACTCTGCTCTAAGTTCTCCTGTACTAAAATATATTTGTTCGATTCCATTCACTTTTCCATCCTGAAAAGGACGTTTTTTAAATAAAGAACCATCTGGATAATATTGCCGAACCATTCCTACTGGTTTTCCTTCTTTATAGTCTACTTCATAATCTTTGGCAATTTTTCCAATTTTATGAAAAGAATGATACTTTCCGTCAAGAACTCCTTTTTTAAACTGTTTATGTTCTATAAGCGCTCCTTTTTCGTTATACTTTTTATAATTTCCTTCTAACTCTCCAGTACTATAGTTACATTCAATTTCCTTATTCCCGTTTTTATAAAAGTAGGTGTAAGGCCCGTCTAATTTTCCATCTTTATAATTCTCTATTTCAGAGATTTTTCCTGATGTATAATACCATTGCCAATCTCCAGTACGCACTCCATCTTCATTAAACTTTCCAATTCCAGAACGTCTTCCTTTATTATCATAGATTTCCCAATTCCCTATTTTTTTACCTTCCTTTGTAATTCCTACTGCTTGTAAATAACTGTAATCTTCATAGGCATACGTAACTTTTTGTTTTTTCCCTTCGAATATTTCTTCATTATCGGCCTCCATAAGTTCCTGCCACTTATCATAGGACACATCTATAAAAGATTTAATATCTTCTACATTCTTATCTATTATTTTTTTGAAATCTTTATTCTGAATACTGTAGGAAACTGTATAAGTAAAAGCATCAAAATGGTTATTCTCAGCAATCCAGTTATAAAAAGGCACATATTTTCGATCCCAAAATCCACCATTCCCCTCATAGTCTTGTAACTGTTCAAAAAGTGCTTGATTCTGCCTGGTTAAACCAATATTAATTTTATTTTCAAGTTTAAAGTTTTTGCTCATTGCTATTCTACTATTCAGCACTAGATCAATATCTTCAAAGGTCTCATCATCCTTAGAAATTATAATTCCTATAGGGTCATACTCGTTTTCCTGAGAAACCAAATTATTTACCAGATTGAGTACGCTAAACGAGCTTTCTCCATCAGGATTCAATATCAAATACATATTAAATGCCATGAGAGCTTGTGTTATTTTACCGTTTCTATAACATAATTTTCCTATCTCTAAATGGCTTTTTTCATAAAAAGGATTAAGAATTACCGATTGTTTATAGTTTTGTAATGCTTTATCCCATTCTTCCATTTTCTGATATATATATCCCAAATTGTGGTACAACACATTGTTTTTAGGATATTTTTGAAGTGCATTGGTATACACTTTTATGGCTTCTTCATACTTTTCTGCTTGAATTTGTGCTAATCCTTTATTTAGATAAAAAGAATATTCTTCGGTATCATCTTCAGCTTGAAGTCCCTGATCACAAATTTTAACTACCTCATCATATTTTTTTAGCTGTAGTAAGTAATAGGATTTGGTTACCAAATTTGAGGTATAAATGGAATCGTTTACACTAATTTTCTCTAATTCTGAAAGAACACCTTCATAATCTTCTTTCTCCTCTAATTCATAAATTCGTTCCAGAATTTGATCATAATCTATAAATGGAACCTGTTCTTGACCATAAAAAATACTTGTGGTTACTATGGTCACTATTAGTAGTATTCTTTTCACACTTCTAAAATTTAGTAGTTACTTGGTTATATTCTTTTTTGTGCCGAAAAAAATGAGCAANGAAATTATGTATAATACCTATATGCTATTTTACTATAATTTCCCTTTTATAATAATAAAAAGTTTCCCTTTCCTAAAACATTCGACACTAAAATATTTTATATATCCCTTTATAATAAGTATCAAAAAAGCCTATAATGTTACCCCTATACTCGTATCATTTTCAAAAGAAAAATAAAGTATTAAAACCTTAATATGATATTATTTAATGTACAAATACTGGTGAAGTGGTAAAAAACTCCCCTAACCTAGGTAACAAATTCCCCTAATTCTGCACTAAAGTAATAGAACCTATAAGTAATACTTGCACTTAATATCGTTATACAATGTAATTATCCTCATTCAAAAACCGTTAATTCCATAATCATCAATCATTTAAAATAATTACAATTGAAACTAGAACAACAACTTTTTCACAAAATAACACACCATTTCGAAGGTATTCAGAAAGCAGAAGTATTATTAAATTTTAACAAAAACCATCTGAGGCAGGAAAATCTAGAAAAAAATATTTCTTCAGATGTCGATCAAAAAACAGAAGCACATTCTTTTGGGTTTACCATTTTACCAAATGGTAATTTCTGTGAGCTTGAAGGCGCTAATGATTGGATTCATATTTATAAAGAAAATAAAAGGGGATGGAATAGATGCAATCCATTTACAACCTATTATTTTAAAACCAAGTATGCTCCACTAGAATTAGTAAAACTCACTAAGAAACACTTGTTAGAAAATGTATATCAAACAGCTCATGAAAATGATATTAGAATGTTTTTAATGGTATATAATATTACTAAAAAAGATGAGATTAGTGGTAAGATGTCATTATTGGAGATTGAATAATTTCTCTAGGTATTAAAAGCTTTGAATGATATACATATACATTGGCATTCCTAGTGTAATATTAAAGGGGAACGTAATTGCCAACGCCATTGGAAGGTACAAGCTAGGATTAGCTTTTGGTGCTGCTATTCTCATTGCTGCAGGTACTGCAATATAGGAGGCACTTGCTGCCAAAATAGCCAATAAAAACCGATCTCCTTCATCAGACAAAAAAGCTCCAGAAATTTTGGCTACTAGCAAGCCATTGATTAATGGAATTATAATTGAAAATAAGAAAGCGAACCACCCTTTCTTGAGCAACGCTCCGATTTTTTGTCCACTTGTGATTCCCATATCTAATAAAAACACTGCTAGGAATCCTTTGAAAATATCTGTTGTAAATGGCTTGATTCCTTCAGCTTGAGCATCACTGGCAATAAATCCAATAATTAAACTACCTAAAATTAAAAGAACACTTCCATTGGTAATCGCATGTTGAACTAATTGAAATAATTCGCTGGCAGATTTTTTACCATTAGAGTATAATCGTAATAACAATACGCCAATAATAATAGAAGGAGCTTCCATAAGTGCCATCACTGCTACCATATGACCTCCAAAANCAATCCCTTCCATTTCTAAGAAACTTACTGCAGTTACAAAAGTAACTGCACTTACAGAACCGTATGCCGCAGCAATAGCACCTGCATTTTCTACAGTAAATTTTAATCTTAAAATAAAGAATGTATATACAGGAACTAAAAGAGCCATGACAATTCCGGCTATAATTGCGTAGGTAATATCAGCGCTATACGAACTGTGAGCTAACTCTTGCCCTCCTTTAAAACCAATAGAGAGCAAGAGATATAATGAAATAAACTTAGAAGAGTTTTGGGGAATTTTAAGATCACTTTTTACTTGTGAAGCAATGATTCCTAATACGAAGAAGAGTAATGCTGGATTGGTTAAATTATCAACCAAAAGATGTAGATTCATCTATAAAAATTAATAGGAGTTAATCAATAATTTCAATGTTTAAAACACCAGTTATTTTCACTCTTTTACCTCCTAACATCGCTTCCTTATAAATTGGTTTGAAATCTTCTTTTTCCTGTAGTAGCTGAGATACTCGACTATCATCAAATTTTGTGTCGCTGTGCATATCACCTTCGCAAATTGATAATCGATGTAGTTTATGAAAATTTACTTTTTCTCTTATTAAACTATTGATCACATCTGATGCTTCTGACGGTGTAAAAACTCCATCTACCAATTGTACCTTGTGTGTAACTTCTGTTGATACCATAATTATGCTGATTTTGATTTAAAATTATTTTTTGACTTTATCGTTACAAATGCTATTAATCCGATTACGAATCCTACTTTTAAAAGCTCCGGAAATAATTCACTTTTTGCGAAATAACTAAGAATTGTTGCCGTGACATAAACCGCAAAGAATACGATTAGTCCAATTATTTTTGAAGTATTAAAAAATTTGGATTTGTTGATTTTGAGCGTAAGAACTGATTTCTCATTGAGCACTTGTATAGTTCTTGAAGACCATTGAATATCCGTTTCCATACTGAATGTTTTTTTGATATGCTTACGATTTTCTGGTTGTAAAAGTACTGAGCTTAATTCATATGTTTTTATTTATATTTATAATAAAAAGCATAAAAATTATTTATAACCTTCTTTTAAAAGCATTGATTTTCACGATACCACACCAGAATTCAAATAATTGACTATCAAATTTTTAACAAGCTTTCATTACTATAATTTCTTATAGCATATATTCTCAAAAAAACTACTAAACACCTTATAAAAAAATCAATAATATCATTTTAATCCGATGAAATTTTAGGCAGAATACTAGGTATATAATTTTGAAAGGATGACAAAAGTCATCTTTTTTGGTGATGAAGTGATCTAATTTTACACTATCCAAATATTAAAATTAAATCGTTATGCAAAAATTATATGTAAAGTTTAGTAAAGATTGGCAAGATCATTTTATGATGTACGCTGCATTATCTATTATAGTTTCTACTTGTTTAGGAGGTATTGCTGTATTTACCATTTTCCAAAACGGAAGTCGAATGTTACAGTTTGCCGAATTATTGATGGTAGTAACCTTATGTACAGGTCTTTTGGCATCTATATTAACCGTACAAAAACCAAAAATTGTATTCCATACTTTACTTGGAAGTTTAATCATATGTTCCCTGATTACGATCATTAATCTTTTATTCTAAAAAGAGATGTCCTTACAAAAATCTATAATTTTGCTGATCTCGGATACAAATGTTACTCTAACAGAATTCTATTGAGATCAGCATTATTTAATAGTATAAAATCTTTATAGACATACACAAATCATGTTGTTTTCTTATGTATATAGTCCTTCCTAATACCATTTATTACCTTTGTACCGTCTTTTAATATGAGTATCTTAATAGTAATTAGAAAAGATGGAAACAGAAGAAAACAGATGTGAAAATTGCATCATTAGGCAACTAAATGCCCTAAAAACCCTAAGTAAAGACGAACTCAAAAAGATTTCTGATAGTAAAGTTACTAAGAGTATAAAAAAGGGAGAAGCTATTTTTGAAGAAGGTGAACGTTTAAATGGTGTTTTCTGTGTACGAAATGGTGTGTCCAAACTTTCTAAAGCGAGTGAGAACGGTAAAGATCAAATTGTAAAATTAGCCACTAAGGGAGAAGTACTCGGGCAACGATCGGTAATTGCCGAGCAACGTGCTAATTTAAGTGCAGTAGCTTTGAATGATATGGAAGTTTGTTATATTCCTAAGAACCATCTTACCGATAATATTAATGATAATGTGGCATTTACAAAAGCGGTATTAGTTAAAATGGCAGAAGATTTAAAATTTGCAGATAACGTTATTGTAAATATGGCTCATAAATCTGTAAAGCAGCGAATTGCGGAAACCCTATTATATTTAAACACTAATTTTGGAACGGATAATGAGGGCTATTTAGCCATGATTCTTACTCGTGAAGATATCGCCAATGTAGTAGGAACTGCAAAAGAAGCTTGTATTAGAATGTTATCTGCTTTAAAAAAAGAAAGCATTATCTCCACAAATGGTAAGCGTATTAAAATTGAAGATAATAAAGCTCTTGAAAAAATAGCAGAAGGCTTATAGTCATCTGATATCATCTAGAAATTCTTCTTTTTGAAAATTCCAAAGAAAATTCGGTTGTAACCTATAGGTCTCTTCTTGTCTGTAAAAATAAGTTTCATTGTCGTTTATGAGTCTTATAAAATTAGCAAAACGAAAAACTATGGGTTCAACCAAAAAACCTCCCCAATAAGGAGGTCTTGGAACTTCTTTACCTTCAAACAAGTTTGTAAATTTCTTTTCTGCGCTTTCAACTACATCTCTAGAAGAAATGACTCGACTTTGTTGTGATGCCCAAGCCGCAATTTGACTTCCTCTTGGACGATGAGAGAAATAAGCATCTGATTCACTCTCTGATATTTTTTTTGCTTTTCCTTCAATACTAATTTGGCGTTTGGATTTCTTCCATCGAAATACCATAGATACATTAGTATTTTGCTGAATATCTTGAGCTTTTTTACTATGATAATTTGTAAAAAAATAAAAACCTCTCCAATCATATTTTTTAAGCAAAACAACTCGACTAGTTGGGAAATTGTCCTTACCTAAAGTTGATAGTGTCATGGCATTCGGTTCTATCTCGTCATATTTTTGATCTGCTTCTATAAACCATCGATGAAAATGCTGCATAGGATTTGGATCCTCCATTGCTACATTTTAACTGTTAGCACAGGTTTCGAAGCATGATTAGCTACATCTTCACTAATACTTCCTTTAAGCCAGTGCGATAATCCCTGACGACCATGAGTAGCGATTGCGATGATATCTGTTTCTCTAAGAGATGTATAATTCATAATACCTTTTTCTACTGAATAGTCAGAATAGCGATGAACCATGTTAATTGCTGAAATCGGATCTCTTCTTTTAACTTCTTTAAAAAACTTTAAAAGGGTTTGATCTATCTCATAACTGCTTTTAAAGCTACTTCCAGGAGTGTTTACATATAAAAACTCAATGCGAGATCCCAACATAGTGGCGGCCTCAATAATACGATGATATGCATTAACAGTTTCTAATTGGAAATCACTAACATATAGTAAACGCTCAGGAGAAAATTGTGGTTCATTATCTTTAATAACCAAAACAGGTGTTTCTGAACTTCTAACTACTTTCTCTGCATTACTACCACTAAAAAATGGTACGGTTCCTTTACCTTGAGATCCCATAACAATTAAAGATGCATTTACTTCAATGGCTAATTGAGAAATACTTTTAAAACTTACATGTTTTTGCAACACAGATTCTATAAGAATACCCTTCAAGAAAGGAACATCTATAAAATCTTCCATTTTTTTACCAATTAACTTACTGTAATATATTGCTTCTTCAAAATCATTAGGTTTTTTGTGTAAACTATCCTCTACTCCAGCCATATGCGTTAATATAATTTTTGCTTTATTTCGTTTAGCAATATTTGCAGCCACCTCTAAAGCTATTGCAGAAGTTTCGGAAAAATCAACAGGAATCAATATGGTTTTCATCGGTCTAAAATTTATTAGTTAATACTTCAAAATTAAATCTTAAGCCTTTGAAAAAAGATGACTTTTGTCATCTCCTATTGTTTGTATTTGGGTGATATTTATCATTTCCAGATTCTCATGTACATAATAAGTTTGTAACTATAAATAAAGAGTTATGAAAGCTACAATGCTCATCAAAAACCTATCTAACAAGGATTACAGCGGTTTTATTAAGAAGAACATACTATTTTCTGAAGGTATCTCTAATATAGTCATTGATCTAGCACATTATAAAATAACTTTTGATTATACATCCCATAACGCCTTAGAAGGGTTAAAATCAAAACTTATTAATCTCGGTTTTCTTTTGAAAGATCAGAACTCTATATTATGCATAGATAAAAAACTGAAATTGGATCAAAAAACTTCGAAATAATAGTTTTAAAAACAAACAGCTATAACCAAACTGTTATAACTGTTTGATTGTTTAGTATTCCTATTAATTAACAATTATTTTCTTAATGATTGGTTTGTGTTGATTATGAACCTTGATAAGATAAACACCTTTACTAAGATTATTGAAACTATATTCTTTTTGTTGAATATCTTGTATACTTCTTATCTCTCTGCCTGAAATATCATATAGCACAATTTTTCTAATAGCATCATATTCCGACAATAGTATATGTACTGACCCCTTACTTGGATTAGGATATATCTGTACTGTTCCTATTTCTTCTTTTACAACATTTTCATCTGTCTGTCGCTGATCACATTCTGAATTAAAACTAATCCAATCTAATTGAATATTTCTGCTAGCATTATGAAAATAAAGATATACTACATGATTTCCTGATACAGATATATCTACAGTTTTATCTACATACGTATTCCAACTTCCTGTACTTTCGGGATATATTTCAGCTATTGTATTACTTTCCTGATTGTTATCCAAGCGTATCTTCATATACCCATTTTCAGTATTCCCTTTGGAATATCTAAAGGTAAATTTACCTCCTGATACATTGACATTATCAAATTTTAACCAATGCGAGTATCCTATATTCGTTATTACACCATTATCATTAGTTAGCTGATAAAAATTTTCTACATGATCCTCTGCTTCTATTTTCTCACAAGAGGTACCTCCAGAATCATCGGATGTTTGAAATTTTATCCAATTTACATTGTACAATCCCCCAGATATTTCTAATCGTAAAACTTGATTCACATTATTATTAGTGATTTGTACATTAGGTATGATCACATCCTGCCAAGATTGCCATCCATTGGTATTTGGAATCTCAGCAGACCCCAAAATGGATGTTCCTAATTTTAGTGCTATTGATTTAGCATTGCTTTGCGTGCTGGCTACTCTTACAACTATATCATAGATTCCTGTATTCACGCTACCAATAGTATACTCTAACCACTCTCCATTAGCGGTCCATCCTACATTAGTACCTCCATTAGTATCACTTGTATTTTGAATATCTACTCCTTCATTTGTTCTCCCTTGCCCTCCATTATTACTAGCGTCAGCATCGTTGTAAGCGATTCCTTGTCCTCCATTATCATAATCCTCTGCTTGTATGATACCAGGAATGCTATTGTTTTTGAAAGGTGTCTGTATTGGATCTAACGGATCACCTTCGGCTATCACAACACTTCCTAAATTTGTTGGACAATCATTATTACCCCAACGCACCCATACACTATAATTGCCTGGAGAAACATCATTAAATGTTGCAGATCCTGCGTTGTCATTTACTTGTAATGGATAGGTTGTGCCGCCATCGTTACTAAATTCTATAGCACTTCTCCCAGAAACATCGGAAAAAGCAAAGGTAATTTTTCCGTCATTTGCTCCTAGCATCGTTTCATTTGTAGTACTAACCGTTGCTGTGGGAAACGGAGTGCCGTTACAATCTGGAATATCAATACCATCAGAAAAAGCTTTAAAATTTCCTGATAAATGCATAAAACTCATCATATATAGTAACCCATCATAATATCGATATTGGCCTGAAGGAATCGGAGTATCAAAAAACTCATCAATGAAAGGCCATACTTTTGCATCTTCTAGTGCTAAAGCACCAACTGCGTTACAAGCTACTAATCCCGGAGAGTGATCATTATTTCTACTAAAAGACCCATCTAATGTCCACAATGAACTATATCCTGGTTTGTCTTTAAAAAAATCAATTTGTTTATCAATCAAAGGTTGTACACTATTTTTATTCTTTTGAAACCATGCAAAGTCAAATCCCATATTCATAATATTTCTCCAAGCATCGAACTCAAAATTACCATGGTTTCCTTGATTTACTGGTGTACCATCAAATTCTGAATAATCAGGCATTAATCCTGTTTGCGGATGCGCTGCTCTGGGTAATAAATAGGTTCTACTTACATTAGCCATCTCTGCCCATAACTGATTGTTATTGTCTGCTTCTAACGCCCATATTTCGTAAAAAGCCGGAAGGTGATACGATGGATCGGTAAAACTGGCTGAGTTACCACAAATCCCAAAAACTATTTGTTGCTCATCTAGATCTACCAAAGCAGTCGGGCAAGATCCTGTACTCGGAGCTGGTTTATTAAGCATGCTGTCTAGAATGTAATTTGCTTCTGCTCGATAATTGATCCCTTCAGTGCTACCCCAAAGCGCATCTGCAAAAAATAAGGCGGTTACAAAATATTCCTCTCCATCTGGAGCAGAGTTCTGGTCAATCATAGAAAAATTAGTTCTGTTTAATTGCCAGGAAAATAAACCTTCTCTTTGAGTACCTACAGGATGCTGACTATATCTTTTAGCAAAACGCCATAGCTTATCAAATTCTGATTTTTTTCCTAATTGTACACAGATCATCATTCCATAAGACATTCCTTCAGAACGAATATCATTGTTCCCTGTATCTAATACATAAGCCATATCATTTCCAACTTCGTAATAAAGTCGTTCATTGTTGCTATCTCCATTGACAAAATATTGATCCCAAATAGCATTCATTTTCTGAGCTACAGCTGCTTCTGTTTTTCCAGATTCTACAAACATATTTCTATAGATTCCAGATTCAAAAGATGGTGATGAGGGAATTACAGGGGCAGCTCTTGAAGGAGGTGGAGATCCTAAAAAAGTGAAAGTGATCTGATCCAAAAAGGTATCATTGGACCCATTGTCTGTGGTTAATTCTAATGCCAATATAACAGAATTAGTACCAGATATGGTTATCTCTTTTGTACTTGTAGAGGTTGAAGTTCCAGAAAAACCAAAGGAACCTACGCTATTTCCCGCAAGCATTAAGTCGATCCTTGCTTCGCTGTCATTGGAAGAAGCTCCCATAATTTCTACACGATATAAACCAGGAACAGCTGAAAGATTTACTGTGCCTTCTGCTTTATCATTATTTCCATAAAAAGCAACACCATTAAATGGTGTATCAATAGCTCCCGCATAAGGGCCTCCAATATTTAGATCCTCAATCTGAATTGTGACTTGCCCTGATACCATCATAGCATAGAGCAATAATAATGTGAATAGATTAGTTGTAATTGTCTTCATAAGAAGTTTGTGTTTTAGATAATTAGTTGATCTAAAACTATTACATTTTCTTTCAAACAATTAACTGGAAATCAAATCCTTATAAAAAGCGTTAAAAAATTAAGGAAACAATAAGTTGGTTTTATGCTAAGACCTTATATATTTTTATTTCAAACCACTGTTAATCAAAGTTTTAACCTGTTTTTTTTTGATGCCAAATTTCATGTTTTTTCACGAAAACGTTTTCGTGAAAATTTACACCACTTTTCCATTTTTTCTTTACCCTATTAGCGAATACTATTTTATCTGCTACAAATTAATATGGATTCTATTCCTATAAAAAACAATAGCATTTACATGAAACAAAACCATGTAAATGCTATTAGAAATATTCAACAAATTTGGGGTTATATATTCTTTTTGTCCACTCGTACCCAATCAACCCACATAAATGTATTTTTAAAGAGTTTGATTCTTGAATTATCAAAAAGTGAATTATCTGATCCTATATGCATATTCAAAATCACGTTATGAGGTCCAAAGTTTTCTAATCTTAAATTTGGATTGACCCAGTTACCATAGTTTGCAACTTGGTTGTTATCTACAAAAACATCAATGTATATATTTCCATTTTGATTCGTCCAGTACATATCATATTTATGCCAGTTGTTATCATTCAAATTAAATTTACGTTCTGCACTGGTCCCCATTTCATTCTGCAGAAAGTTTCTACCATAGAATAAATTGCTAGAATATCTACTCCATCCACCAAATGTAAAACCCTCCATAATATCAATTTCACCATGTTGCGGCCACACACTTTCATCTACTGTCCAAAAAGCAGGCCAGGCACCATAGGTTTCTCTAAATTGCCTTCTATTGTTATTAAAATCTTGTGCTGTAAATTTTATCATAGCAGACACTCTATATTGTTCATTTCTTTTAGGTTTAAAGTTAAAATATGACTTCACATGACCAGATTCGTACCTATTTTGACCAACCTTATAAGATCGTAACCTAAGACAGCTCCTATTTTCAAAATTTTGAATAGAAGAATTCCAGTATTTATAGGCACAGATTCTTGAATTATAATCATTTCTTCCATGAGTGCGTTCCCACTTATTTAGATTTCCTCCCTGATTAAAATTATCGAAAAAAACATTCGTCCATCCACTATTTCTATTAGTTAAAATGTTTGTTTCATCCACATTAGCATTCACAATGATATCATTTTCAAAATCTTCTGAAACCTGATCAATAGATTGGTCCTCTTTATCGCAAGCCATAAAGATAAAAAGACAGATCCACCATAAATTAGTTGTTTTTAGAGTTTTCATAATTAGTAAATTAATATTGAGTTAGTATTTTTAAGTCTTCATTACAAGTTTCTCTAGGATAATTGTAATTATGGACTTTATAATTTTTTAACAATTTAAAAACGTAAAGCCCAAATTGATACAGTAAAAAAAGCATTTACTATAATATTTGTCGCATTTATGTTGTTAGTGGAAAGAAAATCAGCAAAAGCAATTAGTTTTTATCTTTTTGTTGTTGAAACATGATAATATAATACTAGATTAAAAGTTTTTTAATTCACAATTGGTTCTTATTTTCTGCTTTTATCAGCTGAACTAGTACTTTATTATCACATTGAGTAAATATTATTTCGAGAAATTGGATTGAATTATTAATATCCTTCTTTTATACTTATATCGAAATATCATCATATAATAGAAGAAACCCTGTAAAACATTTAATTTACAGGGTTTCTCTAATTTAAAATATACTATATGTGTGTTATTATAGTCCTTCTAAAAATCCTAAATAAGCAGGTTTCTTCTCAAATGATTCATCAAATAAAAGAGGCCATTCTGGTCTTCCATTATTTTCTGGAATTAGCCAGGTATCATCATCTTTTAATCCCCAAACGGTTATCGCATATTTCTTGTTTTGTGGAATTGCATTAAATATCTCAACAACTTCTCGCACTTTTTGTCTTTGTGCCTCAGCTCTTTCATCTGTAAGATCTGTTAAATCGTTGGCTGCATTTAGTTTTACATCCAATTCTGCAAAATGTACTATTACATCCTTTGCTACCAACTCATCCGTAGCTTCTTGTATTTGTTCTCTACTTGGGAAATTATAATCTATATGCATTTGATAACCAACTCCATCAATAAGATCACTTGCCAACAAGTCATCAACCATATCCAATACTTTTCCTCTCTTTATACCATCAAATGTCATGTTATAGTCATTATAAAATAACTTTACATTTGGATCCGCAGCTCTTGCAAAAGCAAAGCATTTTTCTACATAATTATCTCCCATTCGTTGCAAGAATAATGTATTTCTCCATTGCGTACCTGCATCATCATCTATAGCTTCGTTAACAACATCCCAAGAATTAATCTTTCCTTGATACCTTGTAAACACCGCATTAATATATTGTTGGATTAGATCTTCAAATTCCTGATCTGTACCGGTAAAATCCTCCAATGCTTGCGGAATACTTCTATGCCATATTAGTGTATGTCCGTGAACATTTAGATTGTTAGCCTCAGCATAATCAATTAGTCCATCTATTCTACTCCAATCAAAAATGATGTTTCCAGAACCATCAATACCTGTGAAAATGGATTCCATTTTCATATCATTTTCTGCTGTAATACTGCTAAATTCTCTTGTATATACCTCATCATACGCAGCTATATTCGTTCTCGCTTCAGAAACGGCAACACCAACAAAGAAATTACCTTCTGTAGCCGATTTTAATGTGATATCATCTGGAAATTCTTCATTCGTTTCGACACTAATGGTATTTGAATTTTCAGATGTAACTCCATTTACTATCGCTCTTACCCGATAATAGTACTCCGTATTAAGGGATAATCCTGTTACGCTTTGAAATAATTGATTTACAGCTAAACTTTCATATCCTTGTAAAAAAGAACCAAAATTAGGGTCTGTAGAAACATCTAATTCATATCCGCTAGCCAAAAATACATTGCTCCAACTTGCTCTAAAACTTGTAAAATCAATCTCGGAAGCATCTTGTGCAACTGGTGGAACAGCCGAAAAACTAGTGGTATTATCATCACTAGAACAAGACACAAAAGTTGTTATCGCTATGAAAAACAAGGCGTAAAAGACCTTGTTACAAACTTTTTCTATTTTCATTGTAATTATTTTATGGAAGGCATATCCAGAAAAGTAAAGCCAATTAAATTAGATTTAATTCCTCTGGATAAGCGTTATTATATTAATTTATTTTGGGAGGTACCTTAGTCAAGCTCTAGTACCTCTAGCCTAAGATTATCATATCTATAACCTGAAGGTACCGCTCCTGCACCACCTTCCTGACTGATTTGCATTCTTATTGCTACAAGAGTAGCAGGATTGGGGTCACCCATACCTTGGTTTCCAACATCAAATCCAAATCCAAAATCAGACATTCTTAATCTTAAGGTTTGCCATCCTGACCCTGTTAAAGGCACTTTAAAAATCCAAGTATCTGTAGTTGCGTCTTTTAAAATAAACTCTAACACTGTTCCTGGATAATCATCTCCATTGATATCAAGGAGAATAAACGCATTTTCAGAATCCGTCGAGGTGGTAACAGGAGCTACATCTTGATGTCCACTTCCTGTAAATCCTAATGAACCAGTTCCATCCCAAACAATTTCTGCTCCTCCGCTTCCATCTACACCTAAACCGTTGGCAATTTCAAAAATATTATCCCCATAAGAGAACCAATCGCCTCCAGGCTCGTAATTATTATTAATGTTTGGTATTCCATTTCCATCAAAATCACTAAATAAAACCTCTACAATACCACCAACTATAGGTAAATCTTTCGAAACCATCCCTCCTGCAGTTACTACTGTAAATTCGGTAGTTTCTGTTTTTCCTTCAGGAAAAGTAAAAAGAATTTCTTGTGGAGAAACTACTGTAAAATCTCCTACAGATTCTCCATCTATAAGCACATCTTCAACATTAAAAAACCAATTACCAAAGGCTCTCATTTCAATACCAGCTTCTCCTTTTGCTGGCGAAAAAGTATCCGCTACCGTTAAAGTAGGACCTGGTTGTTTGATCGTAAATTCTGTTGAAACAGATTCTCCAAACAAATTGGTAAAAGTAACTGTTTGACTACCAAAACGGCTTCCCTGATCTGCATCAAAAGGAACATTAAAAAACAGTGCCACATTAGAATTTAATGTAGAATTGAAAAAGGTGTTTACTGTGCCATCAAAAATGATTTCTTTCATATCATTAAGACCAGTACCTTCCACTCTTACCAATTCTGCCGGGAATCCTTCATTAATAGCTGGTTCATCTCCAAGTGATACTATATTTACTATTTCTGGATTTCCAAATTGAAGTCCATTTTCATTATCATCATCACAAGATGATGTGAATACCCATAAGCCAATTACTGAGCATAAAACAAGTAATTTCTGGATATATATCTTTTCTTTATTTTTTTTCATCATTACTTATTTATTAGTCATTAATTATATAGTCTACTGCAGGACTGGCTGTATCAATAAATGATAACTCAGCCGACGGTATTGGCAATAAAAAATCATCATTATCAATACCATCTATAAATAATGAAACCACATTAAACGGAACCAATGTATTAACAGTTCCTCTATCCTGATTTCTAATAATATCTTTAGCTGTTTCTCTATCCATTCTCACTAAGTCCAACCAATATTTGCCAGCTTCAAAAGCAAATTCGATCCTTCTTTCATCCATAAGAGCTTCTCTTGTTATCATTCCTTTTTCGGATAATCCAGCTCTTCTTCTTATTTGGTTAAAAGCATCTACTGCAGCAGCATCTCCTGTGGAATCAGCATTACCCATAATTGCTTCTGCATATATCAAAAGTACATCAGCATATCTCATTAATTGCGTACTCATTTCTGTTCTCATAAAAAACACGTTTGGATGTTCATTCAATGACCCTACAACATATTTTCTGTACCTCAATCTAGTAGAAGAATCGTCGCCATTTTCAGGGAAAGTCCATCCACCTTCACTAGTCAGCAACTCAGGATAGAATCTTCCTGGTTCACAAATAATCCATTGTCTACGTAAATCTTCTTCTCCAGCATCTGTAACCTTATCAAAGGAAAGAAACAAATCAATACTTGGCGATACAGAGCCAAAAGACCCATCATTACCAATCACATCGTCACTAGCAATAAGGTATGCTTGATTGGTATTCTGAATACCCCATAATCCATTGATAGAAGTCCAAACCCATCTATATATCCCTTCGCTATTTACACTTGCTGAAGGATCTATAAATTGATCCTGATAATTAGGTTGTAGACTATGTAATCCACTATCAATAACCAACTGTGCATAATCTCTTGCCTTGTCATATTCTTTAAGCGTTAGATACATTTCTGCTAAATATGCCCATGCAGCTGTTTTTCCAACTCTTATCCCTCCAGAAGAACCTGTAGGTAATAACTCTGCTGCTTTTTTCAGGTCATCTTCTATAAATGCGTAAATACTAGAAACTGTATTCAGCGGATATAAAGTAGAAGTATCTGAAGTTACTTCATCAATAACAGGAATTTCTCCCCACAAGCGCACTAAATAGAAATAAGAAAAAGCTCTCACAAATCTGGCTTCACCTTCTACCTGATTTCTTACATCTTCCGAAATCTCTTCATTTAATGGTTGACTAACTACTTTCAACAACTGATTTGCATCGGCAATCCCTTTATAGAAACCTTCCCATCCTTCTAACAACACTCCATTATTTACACCAACTGAGAATAATCTCCAAGGCGCATCTGATTCAAAACCAATAGAATTCCCAGATAACATATCTAACGAATACATAAACTTATCATTGGTTGTAAAAAAGGATTGTCCATACAATGAATTTGCTCCGGCCAATAATTGGTCATCTGTTTGATAAAAATTATCTTCTGTAATTGAATCAACTACATCTATATCTAAAAAATCTTCACTACAAGATGAGATAAGGGCCAATACAAAAGCATACGTAAAAATTCTTTTTATACTTTTCATACTAAACATATTAATTTCTTTTTCATATTAAAATTGTACATTAAGTCCAAGAGTCATCGTTCTTGGAACAGGATATCGACCAAAATCTATACCTTTAAACAGAGCACTCTGGTTAAGTGATCCTACTTCAGGATCATAACCTGAATAGTTCGTAAATGTGTATAAATTTTGAATCGTTGTATACACTCTTATCTGGTCAAAAAACTTAATTTTTTCTCCAAAAGTGTCTTTAGGCAAAGTACATCCTAAAGTAACACTTTGAATTCTTAGATAAGATCCGTCTTCTATAAATCTATCGGATACTCTGTTGTTTCCGTTTTTATCTCCATCAGAGTATCTTGGTAAGCTTCCGTCTGGGTTTGAAGCGCTATATCTATCAATTACTGAAGTAGCTTGATTAGCATTAAAACGATTCACACCTTCGATATAAGTTCTAGTATAGTTATAAATGTCATTTCCATAGGTTCCTTGTAGGAATACCGATAAATCAAACATTCCATATCTGAAATTATTGGTCACACTGAAAGTAAAATCAGGATGAGGATTTCCAATGAAAGTTCTATCATTATCATCAATCACTCCATCTCCATTCAAATCTTTAAATCGCACATCTCCTAACCAAGTACCATTTGCTTCATCTACAGAACTTTCTGCAGGAATAGCAGCAGGATCAGTACCTGTCAAATCTTCAATATCTCTAAATAAGCCATCTGTTACAAAACCAAAAAACATTCCAATAGGCTGGCCAACTTCTGATCTAGTTAAATTAGCAATTATTTCCTCATCTTGTAGCGTCCCTATAATAGCATCATTATCTCCAGATAGTTCAGTGATTTCATTTCTATATAAACTAAATACAATATTGGTATCCCAACTAAACTTTTCTTTGTTGATGTTTTTCGTATTTAGTGTAACATCTATACCATCATTGATCATTTCTCCAAAGTTTTCTACTGGAGCATTGATTCCAATAAACGATAGTGTATTTAAACTACCCAAAAATCCAGGGATCGGTCTAGTTGCTAAGAAATCTTTAGATGTTTTTCTATATACATCTACGTCCAATCTTATATTATTATCTAAGAAACCTAATTCAACTCCTAAATTTGGAGAAATTAAGGATTCCCATGCAACATCAGGATTGTTAAAATTCGCTAAGCTAAATCCACTACCAAGTGCAGTATTTTGATTTCTAAGAAAACTTAGATATAAGAAATTATTAATGTCTTGGTTTCCACTTGTACCGTATCCAGCGCGAATTTTGAAATAACTCCAAGCACTAGAGATTCCTTCCATGAATGGCTCATCACTTACTACCCAAGCAGCAGATACCGATGGGAACAATCCAAAGCGATTATTAGGGCCAAATTTTGACGAACCGTCATATCTCAATGAAGCTGAAAATAAATATTTCGAATTATAATCGTAATTGATTCTACCAAAATAAGATAGGAGAGAAGCTGCTCCTTCAAAAGATTCTGACAATGATGTTTCTGCGTCTCCAGTATTTAAACCTGGAATATCATTACTTGGAAAATTAGATCTTTGTCCTGATAATCCTTGAAATTGTATTTTCTGAGCCTCTGTTCCTAATAGAATATCAAAATTGTGATTTCCTATGCTTGGCGTATATGTCAAATAATTTTTAAACAGATAATATAATCCTTCATTAGCTCCTTTAAAAGCAGAATTTAAGCCATTCGAAAGTGATCCAAAATCAAAAGTTGGGAAAAAACTTTCTGTTTTAGCTGTATTATAATCATATCCTAAATCCGTTCTGAATTTCAGATTATTTGCCAATTTAAGATCTAAATAAATATTTCCATTCATTTTAAATCTTTCCAATGTACTGTTTCGTATTTCTGAAGCTGCTACTGGATTTAATGCTCCCGTATTACCCAAGCCATTTTCTGGTGATCCAAAAGTTCCATCTGGATTTCTAACAGGTACATTTGGAGTTTGTCTTAAAGCATTAATAATGGTTCCATTACGAGAATCATTTAATCCTATTTGCTCTAAAGAACTACTCAAGTTGATGTTATGTCCAAACTTGATCCAGTCATTATACTTATAATCTAAATTTAATCGTAATCCAAATCTTCGTAAGCCAGAATTAATTACAATACCTTCCTGATCAAAATAATTCGCAGAGGCATAGAATTTCGTTTTCTCTTTTCCTCCAGAAATAGATAATTGATGATTGGTAATTGGTGCAGCTCTAAAAATTTCACGTTGCCAGTTCGTTCCATCTCCCAAAATACTTGGATCTTCAAATTGTGGAGCAGGAGGTAAATTAGTAGATGGACTTTGTCTAACTTCATTTGAATAGGCCGCAAATTCTCTAAGATTCATCATATCCAATAATTTAGGCGCAGTTTGGATACCTCCATAAGTTTCGTAACTTATTTTTGCTTTACCTGCTTTACCTCTTTTCGTAGTRATTAAAACCACTCCATTAGAGGATTGCGCACCGTATATCGCCGCGGCAGAAGCATCTTTTAGAACCGTAATAGATTCAATATCATTCGGGTTTAATGCAGAAAGTGGACTCAAAGCTGTTTGACCTCCAGTTCCTCCAAAACGCGAAAAGTTAAAAGAATTGTCCTCAGAATTCTGAACGTTTACTCCGTCAATTATATATAGAGGCTCGTTAGATCCTGTAACCGAAGTTGTACCTCGTATTCTTACAGACACTGCTCCTCCAGGTCTTCCTGTACTACGTGTAACTGTTACTCCAGACACCAATCCCTGAATTCCTTGATCAATATTTGTAACTGTTTGTTTATCTAAAACATCTCCACTAATAGTTGCCACAGCAGAGGTAAGATCTTTTTTTCTACTTTGTCCGTAACCAATAACTACAACTTGTTCTAAATCTGTAGTCTCCTGAAGCATAGTTACGTTAATTTTTTCTTCCGGTTGCACGACAATTTTTTCTATTGTTTGCATACCTACATAAGAAAATACAATAATGTTTCCGATAGTTACTCCTGGTAATTCATAATTACCATCAAAGTCTGTTAAAACACCTTTGTTGGTGTTTTTTATCGAAACATTAACTCCTGGTAGGGGCAAACCAGTTTGATCAGTGATTGTTCCACTGATCACACTTTCTTCTTGCGAAAAAACATGTTGTGTCCCAATTATAAACAATGCAATAATTGCGAGTTTAAGTTTTATCATATATAATTTTTTAAGGTTATACTTACTTTAAGACCAGAACACTCTTAAATTCAGTCAGAATATTCTGATAAATCAATTGAATTTTAAGTTTCTGTTAACTATTAATTTTTAGTGTTTTTGTTAACACTTGTGTTGTACTAGCTCCCTTTTTGCTAGCACTATCTGGCTGTTTTCCTCCTATATGTAATTGAATTTCTCCAAGTTCAATTTGTTCTTTTCCATCAGCAGTTATCTGCGTATATTGTTTTGGCGTTACTGTAAAATTTACCTTTTTGGTTTCGCCCGATTTTATGTTAATTCTTTGAAATCCAATTAGAGAATGTACTGCTCCATTATCTTGATTGGTATGCGATAGATATAATTGAACTACTTCATCTCCATCAACATCTCCTGCGTTTGTAATCTGTACTGTAACCGGAATGTCTTCATTTGCTTTTATAGATTCCGGTATTTCCATACCTTCATACGTAAAATTGGTATACGACAATCCGTGCCCAAATGGGTATAAAGGTTCTCCTTTAAAATACTTATAGGTTCGATTAGTCATATCATACGATTTGAAATCCGGAAGATCTTCTACAGATTTATAAAAAGTAACAGGTAGTCTACCAGCAGGATTGTAATCTCCAAACAGCACATCTGCAATAGCTTTTCCACCAAATTCTCCTGGATACCAAGCTTCAAGAATTGCTGGTACATTTTCATCAGCCCAATTGATAGCAAGAGCACTTCCGTTCATCAATACTAGGACAGTTGGTTTTCCTAAGGCATGTATCTCTTTCATCAGATCAATTTGAGATTTCGGCAAAGAAATTTCAGATCTGTCACCTTTATCAAAACCATCCAAAACTACCGGCATTTCTTCTCCTTCTATATCTGGAGATAATCCAAGGCATAGCACAACAACTTCTGATTTTTTAGCAGCTTCAATTGCTGGTGCTATCAGATCCTCCTCAAGTTTAGACCATAATAATTGTGCCTGAGGATCCGTATGGTAATTATAATAGTCTATTTTTATATCGTATGATTCTCCAGCGACCATTTTCATGTCCAAATACCTCATTTTTGGTTCATGATCATCTTTAAATTCAACTCTTAGTGAGTCGTTTACATACAATTTTCCAGCACTACTTGCTCGTAATCCAATTCTATAATTTCCACTTTCTTCTGGAACAATTTTCCCTGTCCATCTAACCGAAAAGTTATCAGAAGTAGCATTTTCAAATGGTTTTTTAGATACCCAAATAAAATTAATAATGCTATCAATGCGAGTTACCTTAGGTGTTCCTTTCCATTCTTTATTATCAAAATATTCCCCTTTTAATCCAACGTTATCACCATTTTTTAGGACTGAAGATGGAATAGGAAGTAATAAAGGCCAACCTTTTGCAATATGGCTTCCTCTAGCATAATAAACTTTGGCATTTGGTAATTTTTGCTTAATTGCTGCAAGTGGTGTAATATGATTGAGAGGAGTACCATGATAATTTCCTAACAGTACTTGTTTTGCATTTGCATTAGGGCCTATTACTGCAATTGATTTGATATCTTTTTTTAGTGGTAATGTTTTATTTTCATTTTTTAACAAAACCATTGATTCCTTAGCAGTTTCTTCGGATAGCTGATAATGTTTTTCACTACAAACCACCTCATAAGGTATTTTTGACCAAGAAACACTTTCTTCTGCATCAAACATCCCTAGCTTAAATCTAGCTTCCATTAATCTTGCAAGCGCAAGATCTACTTTTGCTTCGTCCACTAATCCTTTGAGTACAGCATCATTTAAATTGGGATCAAAAGCATTTCCACAATTCAAGTCTGTTCCTCTATTTACTGCTAAAGCAGAAGCCTCAGCAGGGGTTTCGACTAATTCATGCTTATTTGGTTCCCAAAAATCATTGATTGCCCAACAATCGGAAACCACATAACCATCAAACCCCCACTCTTTTCGAAGTATATCATTTAATAACAAATTACTCCCACAGCAAGCTTCGTCTCTATATCTATTGTATGCACACATGACGGATTGCACATTTGCTTCTTTAATTGCTGCTTCAAAAGCTGGCAAATAAGTTTCTTTTAGATCTCTATCTGATGTGTGATAATTATCTTCATGCCTAGACTTTTCAGGACCGCTATGCACAGCAAAATGTTTCGCTGTAGCAACTACTTTAAGGTAATTGGGATCATCTCCTTGTAATCCTTTTATAAAATTGACTCCCATTCGGCTGGTCAAATATGGATCTTCTCCATACGTTTCTTGACCTCTTCCCCATCTTGGATCTCTGAAAATATTAATGTTTGGAGTCCAAAAAGTAAGCCCTTGGTAAATTCCTCTTCGGTTTTCTTTGATAAATCGATGATGTTTGGCTCTTGCCTCATCAGAGATTACAGTACCTACATCAAATAATAATGGAGCATTCCAGGTAGCTCCCATTCCAATTGCCTGCGGAAACACAGTTGCTTTTCCTGCTCTTGCTACTCCATGTAAACACTCATTCCACCAATTATAAGCAGGAACCCCCAAACGTTCTATAGCTGGTGCATCATATCGCATCTGTGACACTTTCTCAGAAAGTGTCATATGACTTATTAAATCATTTGCCCGTTCGCTAGCAGATAATTTAGGGTCCCTATACTTATATTCTTTTTCATTCTCTTTTTGTGTACCACAACTAATCGCTACCTGAAGAATGACAGCTACGATCAGTAAACTTTTAACTTTTAAAAGGCTTTGGGATATTTTTCTGGAATTTGTTTTTGTCATTATACTCTATTGAAACTGATTGTCTTTTTACGATATTAAATCAAGAATGAAAACAAATAATCCAAGTACTACTACTATTAAAAATATCTCTGCCAGAATTTTAATATTAGAGTATTTCTTTTTCATACTTGTTTAATGAATTAATAAATTTTTAACAATTTATGTACAGTATCAAAAAAACAGTAGTACATATAAAGCATATACTAAAACATTTGTTGCATTTTGCTTGTATAACCCCTGTTTTACAACATATTAAGTAGATAGCGCCACAATAGTTATAGTTGATTGCTTTAACAAAGCCGTGAATTATAAAGAATTGATATTTCAATTCTTTTTTCTGAAGTTTTGATAAAAAATAGGTTTGTATATTGAAAATAGTTTATCCTACCAACATTTATCCAGAATGAAAAACTTGATAGTTATTTGGCTAATTTTTCGAATTATAATTCCTCTTCATTTGGAGTAACCTCAGTTGGGAGAATTCCAAAATGTGCTTTAAAACATTTTGTAAAATAGGAGGGAGAAGAAAATCCTACTTTATAACAAACTTCGCTAACATTTGTAGAACCGCTTTCTAAAATCTGCTTAGATTTTTGTAGTCTAATATTTCTTAAAAACTGATTTGCTGTTTGTCCTGTTAGTGTTTTTACCTTTCTATAAAATTGACTTCTGCTGAGGTGTAATTCGGAAGACAGTGATTCGACACTTAAATTAGGGTCACTTAAATTTTCGTAGATATGGTTTAATACTTTTTGAATAAATTCTTTATCCAGTGAAGTGTTATTCTCATTGATTTCGGCATCGCTAATATCTCCAAAGTATTTCTTAAAAAGAATCTGTCTTATCGTTAACATTTGTGTTAGATAAGACTTTAACACCCTCATATCAAAAGGTTTATTAAGATATACATCTGCTCCCGACTCTATCCCTTTCAATTTATCATCTTCCATGGTTTTAGCAGTTAGCATTAATATTGGGATATGACTGGTTTTTATATCTTTTTTAATCCTTGAACAAAATTCAAAACCATCCATCTCTGGCATAATAACATCCGTGATAATAATATCTGGAGCTTCTTTTTTTGCTACTTCTAATCCTTCGTTTCCATTCTTTGCTTCAAAAACCTTGTAGTTATTACTCAACTCACCTTTTAAGTAGTTTCTTAATTCTGTATTATCCTCTACAATTAATAATCTTTTTGATTTTTGTTCTTCTTCAATTTGCTCTTCTAAATTTTGATTATGAACACTATTTATAAATTTAGTCTTTGATAATATTTCAGAATCTTCCTGATTTAAAATAATTTCATTTTCATTAAAATGCTCTTTTCCTAAAGGTAAGACTACAGAAAAAGTAGTTCCTTGATTTACCTCGCTATCCACTTTTATTTTACCCTTATGTAGTTCAACAAAACTTCTAACTACCTCAAGTCCAATACCAGTACCTCCATAATACCATTTGTTTAAATTATCTACCTGATAAAATCGTTCAAATATTTTGTCTACCTGTTCTTTTTTTAATCCTGGACCTGTGTCTGAAATACTTATCTCAAAGGCTTCACTAGAAGTGTTATCATCAGCATTCCCTAAAAGTAATTGTTTGGATTTTTTGATTCCAACTGTAATTTCTCCACCTTCTGGAGTCACCTTAAAGGCATTCGACAATAGATTAAAAACAATTTTTTCTAGCATTCCCACATCTACCCATGCCATAAGCTCATTCACTTCTTTTTGAACATCTAGCGTTATTTCTTTTTGGGAAGCTTCCATCACAAAATAACTTACTATATCTCTGATGAACGAAACAATATTTACTTTTCTAGCCTTGACATTTAATTTATTAACCTCTAATTTTCTATAATCCATTAATTCATTTATTAATCGATATAATCGATCTGTATTTTTATGGATTACCAGGTGTTTTTCTGTTACTTCTTTTGGGAGGTTTAATTTCTCATTTTTTAGAATGTCCTCAATTGGATTGATTATTAAAGTTAGAGGAGTTCGGAATTCATGAGATATATTGGTAAAAAACTGTAGCTTTTTATTATTTAATTCTTCTTCTTTAGCTCTTTTTTCTCTTTCATATTTTATCAATTGTTTTTCTTTAATTCTGTTTTGTGTTAATTTGTTCAGAATATATATACCGAGTAAAAACAATAGGATATACGTTAATATTGCAATATTGGTTTTCCACCAAGGCGGTAAAATTTTTATATGTAGTTGTAGTGGCTTTTCATCCCATTTACCATCATTATTAGCTACTTTTAAGTTAAAAGTATAATCACCTGGATCTAAGTTTGTATATGTTGCACTTCTCATATTTCCAACATAATTCCAAGAATCGTCTGCTAATCCCTCTAAATAATATGCATAGGTATTTTTCTCTGGACGTGTATAGTTAATCCCTGTATATTCGATTGTAAAAACTGATTGTTCATTACTTAGTGAAATACTATCAGTCTCAGAGATTACTTTATTCAATGGTGATCCAGAGTCGTTAGGATATACTTTTTTATTAAATAATTTAAAATCTGTAAGATGTAACTCTGTTGAACTATTATTTGTTTCTATGCGATCAGGATTAAAATAATCGATACCATCATAATTACCTAAATAAATAGTTCCTTCTTTATCCAGAAATGCAGCATTAAAATTAAAGTCATTAGATAACAATCCATCATTAATATTATAATCAATAATTTTACCATTCTTAAGGTCTAATTTATGAATCCCTGTATTCCCAGTTGTCCAAATATTATTATTCTGATCTTCAATAATTGCAGAAACGTTTTCATCTTCTAATCCATATAGTTCATCATACCAAGTAAAACTATATTTTTTTGGATCGTATCTGCATAAGCCACCACCTCTAGTCCCAAACCAAACCGAACCATCAGAACTTTCGTATATAGATAGTATATGATTAATATTGGTCAGATTTTGGTTTGCATTCTTCATATTTCCTCCTAAAAATCGAACAGAAAAGCTACCATCATTCTTCTTGTTAGCTATATATAATCCATTAGTCGCTCCAATCCAGAGGTTATTTTTGGAATCGACTAAAACTTTGCGAATATCACAGGTATGAATTCCATAAGTTTTAAATTCTTCTGAGTTGTGATGCATGAAAGTTGAAGTAGTCGGGTTATATGACATCAAACCTCCAAAAAAAGAACCTATCCAGATAATACCATCTTTATCTTCTGCAAAGCTTATAATACTGTTAGATGCAAGACCACCATTTGTATTTTCTCTGGTATAATTAATAAATCTGGTTGTCCCTTTATTAAGCAAAAACAAACCTCCACTCCAGCTTCCAGCCCAGACATTTTCTTTACTATCTATAAAAATGGTCTGAATATCGTATGATGTGAGATTAGAAAAATCATCGGTATTGATTTTATTAATATGAATAAATTTTTGTGTTTTAGGGTTGTATACATCTATTCCTCCTCCATCTGTACCAATCCAGAACAAACCCGAAGTATCCTGAACTATTCCTGTTACTGATCCTGATTCTAAAGAATTAGGATTACTAGTAAGGCTTTCGATATTTTTGAACTTATCATACAACCTATCATATACAGCAATACCTTTATTATAATATCCCAACCATATCCTTTCATTTCTATCTAAATACAACGACCATATAGAATTTGATCGAATACTGTTTTCATTGTTTTTATCAAAAAGATAATTTTTTATAATAACACCTTTATCAGTAATATGAAATAATCCATCATTTTCAGTTCCAATAAGAATAGAACCGTCTGAATCAGTAATCATCGACAAAATTTTCTTTTGTGAAAAAAGAAAATTCTGAATCATGAACTTGTTAGAATTAACTTTATGGATATTATAGACTCCGTTTGATATAGATCCTAACCAAATATCATCATTAACAAATAAGAGTTTTTGCAGAGGAGTTTCTACAGATTCTACTCCTTTTTGTCCCTTAAAAGTAGCAAGACCTAACGTGTTTGTTATAGGGTCATATTTCCTAAGACCAAAATTGGTTGCGGCATATACATCACCTTTCTTATTTACTTTTAGATCATTTATATCAAGGAGACTTTGTTTATCTAAGCCTACATTAGTAATACGTTCTACAATTTTTGTTTCTGGATCTAATTTGAGTAAACCCGTTTCGAAAGTTCCAACAAAAAGATTGCCTTCAGAATCCTCAACGATACTACTAATGGCAATGCTTGCCTGTTGCAGTTCTTTTAATTGTGGTAGTATTTTTATTGCTATAAAATGATCTAATTCGCGATCATAAAGATCTAAGCCATTTTCGGATCCGACCCAAAGTCTGTTCTTTTTATCTACATATGAACAATAAATAAAACTACCTCTTAATGATGTGGTATCTTTAACGTTATGCTTGTAAGATACATAATCGATACCATCATATCTTTTAATTCCAGCTCCAGCAGTTCCAATCCAAATAAAACCATTATGATCTTGATTAATTACTGGAACGGCTATCTTAGAAACACCGTCTTTTACACTTACAAAATTAAAATGTTCAGATTTTTCTTGTGCTGTAAGACTGTTTACGAAACAAAAAAACAAAAGTAAACCTACTAAGATCCAATTGATATGTGCAAAATAATAAGTACCATCTTCTTTGTCAAAATCCATTGACGGCCTTATTTGCACTTCTGAATATCCTAAATAATACTCTTTATTCATTTATAATCGAAAACAACTTGAATTCTATTTTGTGCTGATACAATTCAAAAAAGTTATACTTAAAAATATAATATTTTTCACTTTTTTAAAAAAATGCTTATTAAAAGCTGTTTTCTGCGGTTAGATCAACAATGCCTACTATCATCCTGTAAAATAAGTTAATATAGAAACAACCACCACCACTAATAATACTGATAATACAATATCAATGGCTGTATAACTGTTTTTAGTTTCATCCTTTTGTTCAGAGGATAATGTTCCGAATGCCAAACCTCTAATAGTTGCATAGTCAGGAGCTGTAGTTACCAAACTTGTAGCAATACATACGATAACTGAAAAAATAAACATAAAAATTGCCATATGTGCAAAGTTGATCGTCGCAAACTCATAGGCAAAACCTGATAAGTTATCTTTTACGATTTCTGCTGTTATTCTAAGTGCAGCAACCAATAGCCCTGAAAATAATGTTACTATCGCTGCCTTAGAATTTACTCTTTTCCAAACAATTCCTAAAATAAACACAGCAGTAATAGGAGGAGCAATATAAGATTGAACACTTTGCAAATATTTATATAATACTCCACCTCCAATTTTATCCATTATAGGTATCCATATAATTCCCAAAATAACTACTAATGCGGTAGCTACTCTTCCTATATTTAATAATTTCTTTTCAGGAGTTTCGGGCTTTAATTTCTTATAAATATCTATCGTAAATATGGTAGAACAAGAGTTAAATACTGATGCTAATGAGCTCATCAGTGCCGCCATCAAACCACCAGCAACTAAACCTTTTAAACCTGTAGGCAATAGTGTTTTTACTAATACTGGAAACACCTCATCGGCTTTATCATAAGATAAAACTCCTTGTTTTGCCAAAGCAAAAGCTATTATTCCTGGTATTAAAAAAATAAAAATTGGTAATATTTTTAGATAAGCTCCGAATATGGCACCTCGTCTACCTATTTTTATATTATTGGCTGCTAATGTTCGTTGTACAATATATTGATCGGTACACCAATACCAAATTCCCACTATTGTTCCTCCGAACAATAATCCTGTCCAAGGAAATTCAGGATCAGACATAGGTCTCCACATATTAAAGTGATCAGATCCTGCAGTTGTCTTTAGGTTTTCCCATCCTCCTACTTCTTGCAAACCTAAATATGTTATAATTATTGAACCGGCAATTAATACTACAGTTTGTAATGTTTCTGTATAAATTACTGCTTTCATACCTCCTACGATAGTGTAAGCTCCAGTAAAAACGACAATACCAATTGCTCCATACCAAAAAGGAATCCCTAATAATTCCGAAACTACAATACCACCTGCATAAATGGTTACCGAAACTTTGGTTATTACGTATCCAGCTAACGAAAAAACAGATAAGAACCAACGGGATTTACTATCAAATCTTTTTTCCAAAAACTCAGGCATTGTAAAAACCTTACTACGCATATAAAAAGGAAGAAATAACCATCCTAACAATAACACAATCCAGGCATGTAATTCGTAGTGAGCCATAGGCATTCCGGATTCTGCTCCAGTTCCTGCTAATCCTACTACATGTTCTGATCCAATATTAGAAGCAAAAATTGATGCTCCAATTACAAACCAGCCAACATTACGTCCTGCCAAGAAATAATCGGCAGTATCTTTATTTCTTTGTAATATCACCCATACGGCAACTCCAATAAGCGCTAAAAAATATACGCCTAATACTACCCAATCCAATTGCTCTAAAACTGATTCCATAAATTGTTTTTGGTTATTTATATAATTGTGTTGATTACTAAGTTTATACTTTATTATCAAATAAAAATGATATAGTTCCTCTTTACTATATGAGAACTTTTTCAATTCATTAAACTATTTTTAATTTTAAAAAGAATAGTTTAACAATTCATCTGATTTTTACTTAAAATTTTATTAAAGTCAAAACTATCTTTTGACATAGCAAACGAGTGGAAGATTTGAAGCGAATGTTGTAAATTATGATGCATTCTAGGCGAATACGCCAGTTTAAAAAACGATTTCAGAGCAGTTATTCTAAAGTAAGTTTCAGGAATCAATAAACATTACATTTTTTATGAACGTTTTGATCTTTTTACACTAGTATCAACAAACAAAATTTCTCGTTTTTAGACATTAATTTTTGTTTCTACAGATACGAAAACCCTGATCAGGACCTATTCCATTTGCTTCAAAGTAATCTCTATCATTATTTTTAAAATAAACTTCGAGTCCAATCCATCCACCACCTCTTTGCGAGCGATAAAGTCCTCGCGGTATCCTATCATCTTCATACCAATCATCACACCATTCTCTAACATTTCCTGTCATATCATGTATGCCTAGTTCATTTGGTTTTTTAGTACCAATTTTATGTGTTTTGCATTGATTATTTTCAATTATAGAATAATTCCATTGCTGATCTAGAATCGTATCTCCACTATTTCTCCAATACCAAGCTATTTCGTCAATATCGTTACTCCCACTATATATATAGTTTTTAGTAAGTTGTCCTCCACTTGCCACATATTCCCATTCAATCTCACTAGGTAAACGATAACCATTGGCCTTGGGGTTTCTTTTGACTAACCATTTTATACTATCGAATTTAGAAGTGTTAAACGAATCTGTAGAATCTTTATATATTTTATAATAAGGTGTTAAACCATTTTGTGTGCTTTTTTTGATACAAAACTCAATACAATCATACCAGCTAACCATTTCTACCGGTAAACTATCTCCAATAAATTTAGAAGGATTTTTATTCATAACCTCCATCCATTCCTTTTGTGTAATCTCATGGATTCCCATATAAAAATCCTTTACTTCAAAGTTATTACCATATAGGTTGGATTTTTTATTTTGAAAAGATCCTCCTTTTATGAATACTAACGAATCATCAATATTTACTTTGGACTCTTTTTGAATACATGAATGGAATATTACAAGTATCCCAATAAAAAAATAATAGAAACCCTTTTGCATTTTTATTTTCAAATTTGACAGGTAGTGTCTTTGTTATCGATGTGGCGATTAGCACTAAAAACAAAAAACATAAGATCTCTATGATTAATAAAGACCCTATGTTTACAAATCTAAGTTTGATGTTGGTTACCAGACTGTAGCATTGATTTTTCCCCATCCACCCGTATAGGACTCAATACCAAATACTTGATAATCAAAATTCCTTAGATTGCCCCATTGAGGCTTATGACCACCATATTGATTCCAATGATTAAGATGAGCCTGCATGTTTACCTTTTGATTAGAACCAGTAGGAGCGTTACTATGTTCACTGATATATTGATAGAAAGTTTTAGTACCTAAGATTGATGGGGCATTCGATCTTAATTGTTTTTTAAATTTGTAACTCTTCCCGTTAGCCGTATAATTTCGGTTTTGGTTTTGACCTGTAATACTCCCTTTTTCTACTACATAATATTCTATAAGAGGTGTTTGTGTCCATCCGTAAACCCCAACAAAATTATAAGACCCTTGAAGCAATCCAATATTATAATTTATGGTTCTGCCACTTCCGGTACGCCATCCTTTTCCTCCGACGATATCCTGGTTATCCTTGTATTCTATCTCAAAATTACCACTGTATTGATTAGCATATGGAAATCTCAATCTACCCCAACCGCCTTCTTTATAAATGGTCCAAAAATAACCTTTATTATACCCGTCTGTTCTATTGTCACTAATGTAACCGTTGCTGTCTATAAATTTTTGTTCAAATTCTGCTGTTTCAGAAAAATTATCTTCATTTAAATCATCAGAACAACCCGAGAATAAAAACAAGCAAAATAAGGAGGAAATACATAAAAAAGTTTTCATAATTAAATACGTTTAAGTTAAAATAATCCACATCCAATTATTCATGTAGGGTGATTATGAATATTAATGAATTTGTGTTAAAAATTTAGTTAATACTCAAAATTATAACTCTATATCAAAACAATTATTAATCCGTATCGATTAATAGCAAATTCTACGAAAACTTTTCGTAAACATTTAACACTATGTAATTCAGTAAGTTACATTATTACAATTTGGAATTATTGATTCATCCGACTTGTAAGAATAATCCTTTTACTTGTATTTTCTATGAAAAAATAAAATACCTACAAGTATTTAACACTTTAAGGAGTGACTTCTAAAATATTTGAAGCAATCTCTGCCAATTTTGTTGCAATTAGAATTTGACTTCATTGTTGATTGAATTATTAGGATTACTTTACAAAAGGGATCGTTTACATCAATTTTTGACNATCATCCATTCGAGTAGATTTCCAAATTTTGATGTGTCGAAAAATATAAGCACTTAATCGCTATATCCTCAAAAAAAGTATTCATAATTGGTATGAGAAAAAAGAGAATTACATTAAAAGATATTGCAAAAGAATTCAATGTATCAATAGCAACAGTTTCTAAAGCACTTAATGATAGTTATGAAATAAGTACGAGAACAAAATCTATGATTCAGGAATATGCAAAAGAACTACAGTATAAATCCAGCAATAGTTTATATGGTAATGATAAACCTAAAAACACAAAAACAATAGGGGTTATCATTCCAAACATGCTTAATCATTTCTTCACCAAAGTTTTTGTAGGTATCGAAAAAATTGCAACTGAAAAAGGGTACAACCTGATCACTTGTATTTCTAATGAATCTTTGGAAAAAGAAGTTACCGCCATGGAGCTTTTAAAAAATTCAAACTTAGATGGATTTATTCTATCCATAGCACAAGAAACTCAAGTTAAACTAGATTTTTCGCATTTTAAAAATGCTATCAACCAAGGGATTCCAATTGTAATGATTGATAGAGTTACCGATGAAATTGAGTGTGACAAAGTTATTGTTAACGATGAGGAAGGCGCTTTTAATGCCGTAAATTATTTTATTAAAACCGGTTGCCGAAATATCGCCATTGTTTCTAATATTCATCTACTTAGTGTTGGTAAACTTAGACTTAGTGGTTACAAAAGAGCACTTTTAGAGGCAGATATACCTATTGATGATGCTTTTATTCTCAAAGTTGATGAGTTTAATGATATTGACACGCTTTTAAAAATACTTCTTGACTCCAGAAAAGTAGATGCTATATTGTGCTTAGAAGAAGATTCTGCTATTAGCACTCTGAAAATGGTATTATATAAAGGGTATAAGGTTCCTGAAGATATTTCAATTATTGGATTTACCAATGGTGTGCTGCCGCGCCATGTTACCCCTTCAATTACCACTGTAAGTCAACATAGCACATATCTTGGTGAAGCTGCCGCAAAAATATTAATTGATAAAATAGAAAACGAGCATATCGAAACCTCACATACAACCAAAGTAATTAAAACCAATCTTATAGAACGACAATCTACCAGAACGATTTAAGGTCAAGTATTTTGAGTCTAAAAGATATCTATAAAGCTAAAAACTTAAAAACGGTTTTGTTTTCATAATGCTCTCCAGTCTTTAAAAAGGAAGAAGGGAAATGATTTTGGTTTGGTGCATCAGGATAATTTTGACATTCAAAACAAATAGCTGGAAAACGATCATATACTACTTGATTTTTGAAGTTCCAATCTGGGAAATTTTCTGGAGTATAAATAACAACTGCCGGTTGATTTGTTTGTACTTCCATTTTTAATCCGCTTTCTGGTGAGCTTATGGTAATTTTCGGTTCTAAATTATCAATTCCCTTATTAGTAGAACCAAAAATGAAAGTATCATCAATAACACCATTACTTTCTAGGCCTTTAAGACTCTCTGGTTTTAAAAAGTCATATTTAGTTCCGGTTACAGGTTTTATTTGACCTGTTGGTAATTGATCAGTATCTACCTCTAAATAATCTGGGCAATCCAAAATTAACCTATGATTTAAAATACTACCAGAACCATTTAGATTAAAGTAACTATGGTTCGTTAAATTCACAAAAGTATCATGATCTGTAGTCGCTTGATAAGTAATGATCAGTTCATTGTCATCGGATAGTTGATAGATAGCTCGTATACTTAGATTTCCTGGATATCCTTCTTCCAAATGCTTACTTTCATATGAAAAAACAATAGTGTCATTATGTGCGGTTTCTAGTTTCCAAAACTTTTTGTCAAAACCTTTTAGACCACCATGCAAATGAACTCCATTTTCATGATACAATTTGTGTTCTTTAGTTCCTAACTGAATACTTCCTTTGCTAATTCTACCCGCATATCTTCCTATAGAAGCGCCTAAAAACTTTGAACTAGGATGGTATGAAACCTCCTCATATTCCTCAATATCCTCTAATCCGACGATTACATTAATTAATGTACCCTTTTTATTCGGAATCTCCAGACTTACTACAGATGCTCCATAATTTGTAACTGTTAGTTTTGCTCCATTACTATTACAAAGTGATACCGCAATACAATCCAGATCATCCGACATATATAAGGTATTCTCTATCATTAATAATATTAAATATATTGATTAATAATATTCTCAAACAATTCTTGCTTTCCACTAGTCAAGGAAACTTCACCATTATCTGAAGCTATCTGATATAAATCCTTTAATTGTAAAGCTCCATTTTCAAATTCCTTTCCTTTTCCTTGATCAAAAGAACTGTATCTATCTTTTCTTAGTTTTTCATAAGAAGAAGAGGTAATAATTTTATCGGCAGTAATTAAAGCTCTTGCGAATATATCTGCTCCACCGATATGTGCTAAGAAAACGTCTTCTATATCCGTTGAATTTCGTCTTATTTTTGCATCAAAATTAACTCCACCACCTTGTAATCCTCCTGCTTTCAGGAATACTAACATAGCTTCTGTTACTTCTAAAATGTTATTTGGAAACTGATCAGTATCCCATCCATTTTGATAATCTCCTCTATTTGCATCAATGCTTCCTAACATACCTGCGCTTGCAGCTACTTCTAATTCATGCTGAAATGTGTGCTGTGCAAGCGTTGCATGATTTACTTCTATATTGATTTTAAAATCCTTATCCAGTCCATGCTCTTTTAAAAAGCCGATGGATGTTGCTGTATCAAAATCATATTGATGTTTTGTAGGTTCCATTGGTTTTGGTTCAATAAAAAATGTTCCCTGAAAACCTTGTGATCTTGCATAATCTTTTGCAACCGTTAAAAACTGAGCGAGATGATCTAGTTCTCTTTTCATATCAGTATTAAGCAAAGACATATATCCTTCTCTACCACCCCAAAAAACATAATTTTCTCCATCTAAAGCTATTGTAGCATCAAGTGCTAGTTTTACTTGCGCTCCAGCTCTTGCCAGTACCTTAAAATCAGGGTTTGTAGCAGCTCCATTCATATATCTTGGATTCGAAAAACAATTGGCTGTACCCCAAAGTAATTTAATTCCGGAATCCTTCTTTTTTTCCTTTATATACTCTACAATTGTAGATAATCGCTTTTCTGATTCTAATAGTGTAGGAGCTTCTTGTACAAGGTCAAAATCATGAAAACAGAAGTAATCAAAGCCCATTTTACTTATAAATTCAAAAGCNGCATCTGCTTTATCTTTTGCTGCTTGAATAGGATCTGAAGATGTATCCCAACCAAAGTTTTGAGTTCCCCAACCAAATGGATCTGCACCTTGTCCACAGAAGGTGTGCCAATAGGCTATGGCAAATTTAAAGTGTTCTCTTAATGTTTTTCCGGCTACAACTTTTTCTGGATCATAGTATTTAAATGCTAAAGGATTATCTGATTCTTTTCCTTCAAATTTAATTTCGTTAATCCCTTTAAAATATTCTTGGTTTCCTAGTAGTATCATTTTTTATGAATTAAAATTCTATTAAGTTCGTTTTTCCATTTTTGATATGCCTCCTGGTAATCCTCGCTATTATTCAATGGATGAAAAGTCATAACTTTATCATTTTTAGCAATTGTACTTCCTATATCCTTACCCACTTTATGAGTTCTACCTACAGCTCTAGCAGCTCCAATAGCACCTGTAGTATTGAAGATCTCAATTTCCTGATTAATTAAGGTTGCTATCGTATTTGAAAATATTTCAGATCTAAATAAATTGTCATTTCCAGCTCTAAGCACTTCTATCTTAGCTCCATCTTTCTTCAAAATCTCCATGCCGTATACAAAAGAAAATGCTATTCCTTCTAGAGCAGCTCTGCATATATTAGCCCTACTATGTTTGTTTAGATTAATATTACAAATCTGAGTTCCAATAGTTTTGTTTTCAAACATTCTTTCAGAACCATTCCCAAAAGGTATCAATTGCAAATCATCTGATCCTACCGGAATTTTAGAAGCAAGCGTATTCATTGTTTGATAAGAATCAGTCTCTAGATCAAGATTATTTTTAAGCCATCTATATTGAATCCCTGCTCCATTAATACATAATAGTTTTCCTATGACCGGTTGCTGTACCTGATAATTTACGTGTGCAAAATTGTTATACTTTACCGGTTCGTTTCCGAGAAGTTTATCTGTTACGGCATAAATTACTCCTGATGTTCCTCCAGTTAATGCTACTTCTCCAGAATTAAAAACATTAAGAGATAATGCATTGTTTGGTTGGTCACCTGCTCTGTAAAAAACTGGCGTGCCTATTTTCAAACCACTTTCCCGCGCTCCATTAGGATCCAGTTCTCCCTGATTTGAAAACGTATCTACTATATCAGGAATAAGGCTTGGATCTATATCATAATACTCTAAAAGCCATTTTGCTGGCTCTTGAGTTTTATAGTCCCAAAGTATTCCTTCTGACAAACCTGATTTAGTAGTGCATATCGTACCTGTAAATTTATAGGCTATATAATCTCCTGGCAGCATAAATTTATAAGCTCTTTTATAAATTTCTGGTTCGTTATCTCTTACCCATTTCAATTTGGAAGCGGTAAAATTTGCAGGAGAATTTAGAAGATGCTCTTTACACTTTTCTTCTCCCAAATCTTCAAAAGCTTTATTACCAATAGCAACAGCTCTACTATCACACCAGATGATAGAATTTCTTAATGACTTACCGTCTTTATCTACTAACACTAAACCATGCATTTGATAGGAAATTCCGATACCTAATATTAATTCTGAAGGAATTGCGTTTTCCTTTAATAATCGTTTACTAGCTACACATACTTGTTCCCACCAATAATCAGGATCTTGCTCAGCCCAATTTTTTTGTACCGAGATAATGTTCATCTCCTTCTCTGGTTCATTAATAACAGCAATGCTCTCTCCCGTTTCAGAATGAACTAATGCTGCTTTCACAGATGAACTTCCAATATCGAATCCTATATAATACATATTATCGGGTGTAATTATTGGACGTAAAAATCTTAAATACCTATAGGATTACAACTATGATATTTCATTTATAAACGAAAACTACTAAACAAGTTTTCGTAAAAAGTAAAAATTAAAGGTGTTTACATGATATCGAAACAGCCAAAAAAACGCATACTATAAATCACTAATGAATGTGTCATTATAGTTATTTTAAAAATACCATTTTTATGGAGAAAAAATCACTAAAAAAAAACGACCCTCAGGTTAACTACTCCTGAGGGTCTGAATTGAAACTAAATTATAATATTTAACACAAACTCAACTTATACAATAATTATGATTGTTTCAATTTTGCTGTTACTTATTGACTAGGTTTTACGCCGCGAATATAAGATCTAATCTTTACATTTTTGACTAATTTTTGAGTGGTAATGCACATTTAACGATGCCATAATATCTCTTTAAAATTATTAAGATTAAACCACTAAAAATCAAGGTTTACTATATATTAGTGTCTTTTTGAATGATTTTGTTACCAAATTCTTAGTCGTTTTTACGTTACCACTAAAAAAAACATTAATCATTTGATAAAATTAACACAAAGTTTATGCCGAATCCTCAATTTAAGAGTCTAAAAATTATGTTAAATAAAACAACCCTTAGTATAAAATACCAAGGGCTTAAATTGAAACAAATCCGTACTAATAATAAATACACAAACTCAACTTTATTATTTATACATATGATTTATCACTGCTTCAATTTTAGTTGTTTATAAACAATTAAAAACAAGACTCCTGAGTTAACTACTCTCAGGAGCCATTGAAAAACAGTTTGTTTTGCAACAAACTCAACTTACTGTTATAATCTATTATTTATTACTGTATTGTAAGATCAAAAGATTGAGCAATATCAGTGTCTCCCCCAGCATCTGCAAGTGTACCGTCATTAGGTTTTTTAGGTTCATGACGAAGAGTAACTGTTAAACTACCTGTACTTGCATCTGTAGTAACAAGGCTAAATGTAATTCCCACAGGATTAGTCCCCATATTTGGAGGATAATCAGCCTCAGTATCTGTATATGCCGTAGTAGCATTTAAAGTACTAGCAACATCATAGAAGAATTGATGCTCATCTGCTTCTTCTTCTATTTCTTCATTAACATTTTCCGCTGGAGTTTCAGTTTCGTTTAATAATGATACTTCTCCAGTATATGTTGTATTCGCCGTTAAAGGTCCAGATACTGTGATTACAGGTGCGTTAGGTCCATCAGGTCCATCAAGATCACGAGAAGTTAGGGTTACTACATCTGTTCCTGCAGTTAAAGTAACCGTCATAGTAGTAATTACCTCTTCTTCATTTACGACTGTAGGATTGTCGTCATCATCAGAACAAGAATAAGCGAATAAACCAGCAATTGCTAACATTGATAAAAATTTACGTGTGTTCATCATTTTAAAATTTAATAGTTAAAAGTTAATCTCAATAAAAAGTTACGACCTACTTCATCTGCAAAATAGCGCTGACGATTCAGGTAGTTTCTATATTTGTTATTTGTAATATTGTTTATAGTAACACCAATATTTAGTTCATTTTGTTTAATAAATGGAACTGTGATATCTGCATTCATATGGAACAAATGATAATCACTTGGTGGAGTATTAATTTCTAATAGCACATCCTCCTGCTCTTGAGGAGAGAAAACCATTATATTATCTGGCACTTCATTTTGTCTAAATGTATATTCACTTTCAAGACTAATTACCAAGTCTTTCCAATCTTTTTTCTCGAAAATTATTCTGTTACTCAGATTAGCTGCAGGTATATTAATAAGAGGAATATCATTTTCGGTATCCTTTCCTTTCACTAAGGAAAAACTATGGTTTGTTTTCCAATTAGGCAACCACTTTTTATTTAGATTAGCATCAATACCTAACAATCTCGCATTCGTCTGTCTATATTCCCAAACAGGAAAAGCTCCTCTTATAGATAATTCCACATCAGTAGGTTCTAATAAGATGTAATCATTAATAAAATTAGCATAAGGAGCAATTTCCCAGCCAAAATTTTCATCACTTTTCTGAAGAGAAAACGAGATTTTATGAGAAGTTTCTTGCTCAATTCTTAAATCTCCAAGTTCTATACGAGATGCAGAATGATGCAACCCATCACTAAATAATTCTGAAGGATTTGGAGCCCTTTGTGCAAGTGCATAATTACCTCTTAATTCATAACTTTCTCCAAACATATAATTAAAACCAGTTGTTGCAGATACACTATGATATTCGAATTTCGGATTTGTAAGCCACTGTGTACCTTCGTCTGCAATTATAATATCATTAAACTCTTCATCGTACCCTCTTTCTTCCCATCTAGTCTTAATGTAGAACTTCTTAGCATCTATCTGATTATAATCATATCGAATTCCAGCATCAATGATTAAATTATCATTAAAATTATATTTACCCGTAACAAATAATCCTGCATCGTACTTTTCATAATCAGGGATTAGCCTTCTCGCTCTGGTACTTGGATCCGCAAAATTATCTTGGTAACGAACTAATATTCCAAAGTCCAAGTTATAATCAAATTTACCATCTAATACAAAATCTGATGTAATTGTATGCGTTGTTAACTCTAAATCTAAGCTAGGAATTTTTCTTAGTTCCGCTGTTTGTCGGATATCGAACTCAAAACGTTGATTATGCTGAAAATCATATTGAGTAGTCCATTTACCTAGCTTTTCGAAACGTTTAAAATAGCGCACTCTTCCTAGATGATGAGTAACATCCTGTTTTGGATTATCTATAGAATAAGTGAAATCTCTTATCACTAATGGTTGCCCACTATTAATAGATTCAATAAGGTCATCTGCATTTCCAATATGTGAAGCTGCAAGAACTCCTATTTCATTTTGATAATAAGAATAATAAACATCCCATCCTTGGATGAATTTATTATTCCCAAACGATAAAGATCCTCCTCTTTCAAATATCCCTGTATTGGACAACACATAATCTGGAGCTTCTACATCACCAAATCTTTTTAACGTTCCTTGTGCTTTTAAAAACCATCCCGACTTGTATCCTTTTATTATTTCGGACGTAACTGCAGTCCCTCTTCCGTTAGAAGCACCTGTCACAACAGTTTTTCCTGTCAATGTATCTTTTGCCGGAACCTTATTAGGTTCCATTACAATAACTCCGCCAATTGCATCTCCACCATAACGAAGAGCAGCGGCTCCTTTAACCACGGTAACATTACCAGCAGTGTTAATATCAACATTTGGTGCATGCTCATCTCCCCATTCCATATCCTGCATTCTTACACCATTATTCATTATCAAAACTCTACTTCCAGACAGACCTTGAATAATAGGTTTTACAATTGTTGAACCGGTATTAAGAGAAGAAACACCTGTAATCTCTTTAAGAGCATCTCCCAATGCCGCACTACTATATTTCTGAATAATATCTTTACTAATAGTCTCTTCCTGAGAAGAAGATGTTTTACTTCGTTTTTTCCCAGAAACTTCTACTTCCTGTAACTCGTCTAAATGATGTTCTAGATAAAAATCCTTTTTTGAAACCTCTTTTAGGTCAATAGTCACAACTTGCGAATTACAATTCGCATGTGAAATAGTAAAAGCATATGAAACAGCACATAAGTTAGAAATAGAATAACTTCCATCTTTATCTGTCACAATAGTTTGATCATTAAATGTAATGGTTGCATCTTTTAAAGGGACACCATCGTGAAAATCGATTACTTTTCCAGAAAGACTCATTGTGCAATCTTGAGCTTTCGAAACGAGAGTCCCTAGAATTGATACTAACACAAATGTGTATCTTTTCATGGGTAAAAACTAAAACTGAAACTTGCTAGAATAACAAGAGAATAAAATCCAATTAAATGGAAGATATCAATAGAGAGAATTAATCCTATAAGATAGGAGGTGCTTTATTGGAAAGTAAGCACATAAAATGGGAATCAAAACCACTATTTGTATAATTTATTTGAGTTAATTCAGAAGGAGTTTCAAACGGTTCTGAACTATTTATTTGAGGAGCAAGGATTAGATAATCATCATCTACTTGATCAACCGTTACTAAACAAAGAGCGCAATTCGACTCTGCATCATCATGTCCAAAAACATGTAATTCTGCAAATTGTATCATACAAAACAATACCAAAAATACAGAAGCAACTATTTGTTTATTAACCTTCATTACCGCAAATAAACGAAAAAAACTTTAATAGATTATATTTTAAAAGCTAGATTCCTGTTAAAATCTAGTGAATTCAAGGGATTTTTGGATTACTATCGACAAATCTTTGGGAAGTTCAGGTTGTAACCAAGGGTGTTTTGCTCCAAAAACATGATCCGCTTCATCAATTAAAAATAATTCGCTTTTAGGGTTCCAACAATGTAGTTCTCTTGCTTCCTTTATATCCACTGTTGGATCTTCTGTTCCGTGAATAATTAAATGAGGAATTGTAATATTCTGTATTGCTCTAGAAATTGTTAGTCTTTCTTTATGTTCTACAAAAGATGTATAAAACTGAAATTCATGAGGCATTTGTTGTTTAGTCCTTCCGTTCTCGATATAATATACTCCATCTTTTTTCCAACGATCAAACACTTCTCCTTTTGGAAACCTTGTTTCATAATCAGAAACACTAGCCCAAGTAATCAATTTCGATACTCTCATATCTTCTGATGCTTTGATAGCAGTGATTCCTCCTGCTCTAGAGTGTCCAATCAGTGTAATTTTTTGTGTGTTTACAAATTCTCTATACTCAAAATCAGTAGCAGTAACCCTATCCAAAACCGATGCAAGATCATCTAGTTCGATCAGATAATTGTTCTTTCCAAAAGCTTCCAAGTCTGGAAAATCTATAGGCTCTTCAACTGTTCCCCCATTATGAGAAAAATTAAACTTTACAAAGAAAAAGCCTGCTTTGACAAAACTCTGTGCCACTAAATCCCAAGCACCCCAATCCTTAAAACCTTTATAACCATGACAAAAGATAACAATAGGTTGTTCCTTTTGGGTTATATCATAAAAAAAATCAGTTAGAATGGGTTTATTATGTATTCCTTGTAAAATACTATTCTTTTCTGTTATCATCATATCAAATCTCTTTCTCTATAAAAGGAAGGTCTAAGTTAGAAATTTCTGAAATTAATTTTTTAAGCTGAAACAAGTATTCTTGAAACACATCAGATGTAATTTCATAATCAACTTTTCCTCTTACCGATGCTTTGGTTCCAAATTTTAAAAAGCCTTCTTTTAAATTCTTGAATGAAATAATTCCTGCCTGAAAAGGTTGAGAAACAGGATATTCATTGTATTGCATATAGGCATATGCTAAAACCTGTATTGCCTTACTGTATTTGTAATCTTCTGTAATTACATCCCAATCCATTAAAACCACATCACCTTTTTGAACCTTTCCAGTTTTGTAATCAATAATCCTCAGTTCTCCATCTAACTCATCAATACGGTCTACTTTCCCTTTGATAAACACAGGAAAATCAAGTTCTGAGATCTTCAATTGTGTTTTTAAATTACTTTCAATCGCTATAATTTTTAATCTAGATCCTGATTTAAGTACTTGTTCTTCCGTTTTTAAAAAATTATAAATGTATCTCTTGGCAACTTCAAAAATGAGTAAATTTTTACCTTGAGTAATATCTAGTTTTGAATATTCTTTTCGGAAATGATATTTAATTTCTGAATCTATTTGGCTTAGCATCTTTGAAATATCTTCTATAGAAACAAACTTGTTTTCTAAAGGCTTATATAAATTCTCTAAAGTATTGTGTATAACAGTTCCTAAAGTATTTGCTGCTATGGTTTCTTCAACTTGATCACTTTCCTGAATACCCAATATATATTTATAGTAAAAATCAATAGGGTTTCTAATATAGGTCGTTAATGCTGATGGAGACAATCCATGTAATGCTAACTCTTTTATTTTAGCAAGAATAGTTTTGTCTTTCTCTATAGTAATAGGTTCGGTCTTTAGTTTTGGTATTTCAGAAGATGCGATATACTTAGATAAATTATGATGCTGAATCTTATCGATTTCCAATTGATATAAAAACCTACTTTTCTCTCCACCACCAACTCCTTCATCTTCCGTATTATAGATCAAGTAAACTTTTTTAGCTCTTTGTATTAAACGATAAAAGTGATATGTATATATAGCATCTTTCTCCTTATATGTTGGAAGATTATATGCTCTTTTAAGATCATAGGGTATAAAAGAATTCATGCTCTTTCCTGCTGGTAAAACCCCTTCATTCACAGATGTGATGATAACGGTTTCAAAATCCAAACAACGAGATTCTAACATTCCCATTAATTGCAAACCTCTAAAAGGTTCTCCTCTAAAATCTAATGTTTCAGAATTCACCACATCTTTATACAAATGATACAATGCGGTTATTGTTTTCAGGTATTGATATGTATTACAAAGGGTAGACAATCTATTAAAAACAAGATGAAAATGATAGACATATTCCAACTCCATCGGATTTTGCTCTTTATCCAAAGCTCCTTTTAGCAACTGAACAATCCTCCTACAGTTTTCTATCGCTTCTGTAGCATTCTTCCATGGATAAAATAATAGTTTTAATATTTCTTGGTTAGAACCATCGACTTCATTTTGCAATTTTTCTAAAGAAATATACACCAAATTTTCTTTGGTAATTTTTCTAATCAATTCATTTGTTAGCGCTCCTAATAGCCAATGTGTTGCTTGATTATTTAAAACTTCTAACACTAATTTGTAATATAACCCTTTATGATGTGGTGCTTTATGAAGTGTGAACAATAATTCGAAGAAAGATGAAATTGGAACCTCTTTTAGCGGTAGCCCCATTGTTATATTTAATGAATCTATTGAATCCGGTAAGGAATTAAGCATTGGCAAAAGCAATGATTCATCAGCTAGGACCAATGCTGTTTTTTGCAAATCTTTCTGCGGAATAGAAGTCAATATTTTTCCAGCTAACTTTGCCTGACCAATATTTTTAGGAACCCCTATGACATTTATATCTTTAGCAGAAGAGAAATTATCTCCTATCCATTTAAAAGGCTCCTCTTTATAGTACTTCCATTTATTTTTATAATCTCTAAGAAACAAGGACGCTTCATGATAGTTGTTTTCAATAAAAAACGTATCCGCATCCCAATAAATCTCAGCCATATCGGCCTCTAATAAAGATTGAAATATAATTTGTTCTGCGTTATTCAATGCATTGAACCCTACTAAAATATGTTTCTGATTATGATCCTTAACGTAATCGGATATATTCTCTGAAGCCTTTCTATATAACAATCCTTGATAACCCACTTTTTTATCTAAGAGCTTACTCTTAAAATTTAGGTAATAGTCATACAAATTATTCCAAAAGCTGATATATTTCTGTACTAGTTCTGTTTTTTCCTTTTGAAGATACCAATGATTTAAATCCTGAATTCCTGATAGATATGAAAAAAAACTTTTCTGATCTATGCAATATCTGTCGATTTCATTAAAGTCTTGAATAAGTGTTTGAGCCCAGCTGGTAAAAACCTCTAAACTTTCCTTATCTAAATGGGTATGAGTAGAAAGGTACGTTTCGTAGAAATCAAAGAGTGTCTGAATTCCATCTATTTGATGTAATCCAGATAGTTCTGTAATAAACTCTTCTATACTAAGAATAGTGGGCGAGAAAAACGTTTTATCTGAATACTTTTTTAGTAATTCTTGTTTTAGAAAAAGTCCTGCTCTTTTACTAGGTAAAATAAACACCAGATCACTAAGATTGTAATCTTTCTTTTGTATATCTAATATGACTTCTTTTAAAAAACTATCCACTAATTAAAAATAAAAAACGTCCCGAAAATTCGGGACGTTTTATCTATGTATTTATTAATACTTACTAAAGTAATACTTACTTTACTAAGTTGATCTCTACACGTCTGTTTTGTGCTCTACCTTTTCTAGTTTTGTTAGAAGCGATTGGTCTGCTTTCTCCATATCCAACAGCAGATAATCTGAACTGATCGATACCATTGCTAGTTAAGAAGTTCTTAACAGCATTAGCTCTTGCATCAGATAATTTTTGGTTGTTAGATTCTCTACCTTGACTATCAGTATGTCCTTCTACTGTAAACTTAGCAGTAGGGTATTCTTTTAAGATAGCGATGATATCGTTTAATACTTTAGTAGACTGATCTTTGATAGTAGATTTACCAGAGTCGAATAATACTTGAGCAGCATACTCATTTAATGTTTTCTGGATCTCTTCAGTTACTTCAGGACATCCGTTGTTAGCAACAGTACCAGCAACATCTGGACAGTTATCATCTTTGTCTAATACTCCGTCACCATCTTTATCTTGGTAAGGACATCCATTGTTTGCAGCTGGACCAGCTTCGTTTGGACAACCATCTTTAGAATCAGTGATTCCGTCTCCGTCTGCATCAGGACATCCGTTTAAGTTTGCTAAACCAGCAACTGTAGGACAGTCATCTTTAGGATCAGGGATTCCGTCACCGTCAGTATCAGCACATCCGTTAAATTCTGCAGTTCCAGCAACATCAGGACAATCATCCTTAGCATCAGTGATTCCGTCACCATCTGTATCAGGACATCCGTTAAATTCTGCTAAACCAGGAACGTCGATACATTCGTCATCTTTATCGAATACACCGTCACCGTCTGTATCTTTACCTCCAAATGAGAAAGTAAGACCTGCAGAGTGTTGGAAGTGAGTAGGAGGATAGTTTCCAGTCTCATAATCTTCAAACACATGCTTATAAGTAGTTTGTAAGTTAAAAGCTAAATTTTCAGTCAACCACAAATTAACACCTAAAGAACCATTTAATGTTCCAGCACCGATCTCATCAACCCAAGTGTAACCTCCACCTACACCTAAGTAAGGGTCTAACCATTTAGATTTTAAAGCATTTTTAAAGCTATAGCTAATTCTTGCGTCAGCAGCATAGTAAGATAAATCATCAGCACTTACGTTTGTACCATCAGGTGTTTCTCCTAATTTGTCAATTCTGTTAACTGTACCTGCAACAGTAAAGGTAAATCCATCTCCTATATATCTACCAACAGATAATTTAGAAACAGATGGAAGAATATTCCAGTGGTCGCTTGCGTTAAAAAACTCGTCAAAGATTTCTCCTTGTATAGGTAAATCTCCTCCAGTAGAAAATATATCAACAGCATTAACGCCAATCGATATAGCCCAAGGGTTGTTTTCATCCTGTGCATTCGCAGTACTAAACCCAAGTACTAATAACGAAGCCACTAAAAATCTGCTAAGATGTTTCATATTCAATAATTTAATTTTTAAGTGTTAATTAGAGCAAATGTAATATGTTAAAAATTACTGTCAAAGACAAAACTAATAAATTTTTATTAATAGGCCAGTGTCTATCGACCTTTGCGAAGTTTTTAAGAATTTATTTCACCTCTTTATTAACTCCTCAAATGCGAAAAAAACAACCTGATTAAGCAAAATTTACTGCTATAATTTCCTTAATTACGCTACAATTATAAGATAAAAATATTTTTTATCAGTAAATTTCTACTAGTAATTACGAAAATAATTGTTATTTAAACGTATTTTAAGTCGATTTTATCGTTGAAATACACAAGTATCTTGTTTTCTATTTCGTATCCCATCTGTAAAAGTAAAAAACCATACTTTTCTATTTGATTTGCATGAGAAGAGTTGTACTCTCCTGTCTTGTAATCAATTACAGTTGCTTTATTTTTTGAATCTATAACAATTCTATCTGGTCTATATACCTGACCGTTAGATAGAATATCCCTCTCATTCAGTATAAAATAGTCTTCAGAAAAATATTTAATGAGTTCTGGATGTTCCAAGACCTTCTTGATCTCATTGGATAACGATTTTTTGTCTAAATAGTTAACTACTCCTTTTTGGAAAGCACTTTCGACAACCTCTTCCAGATCTTCTATTGTATGTATAGATGCCATCATTTCGTGAATAAGATTTCCTTTTTCTATTGCTGTTTCCTGATCTGTATCCCAAAGTTTACTAGCATTTGTAACAATATTTACTTTGTATTGTCTCTTAGAGTTTTGTAATCTATTAAATACAATGTTTTTTGTTTTTTCTTGATCATGAACTTTATCATTAAAAGGTTTTTCAAACGTTCCGAAGTGATAACTTAATTGATCTTCACTCCATACCCCAATATGTTTCAGGTAATTAATAAGTTTCCCTGAAAATTTATTCGAATTACTTTCTCCTTTAGCATTCACCTCTAATTTAGAAATAATATACAACTGTTCTTCTGCTCTAGTTAATGCTACATATAAAATATTAAAGGCATCAAGCTCCAATTGTGATTGTCTTTCCTGAACAATTTTCTCTGCTTTTACTCCATGTTCTGATAACTCTTTGCTATAATTTACAAATACTTCTTCGAAATTATTAAAGCTTTTTTTAGAAATTGGAAGCCAAGATTTAGGTTCAATCTCTCGATAAATATCAATATTAGCATATGGATATATGACACAAGGAAACTCCAATCCCTTTGATTTGTGTATCGTCATTATCTGAATTGCTTCTTCTCCTTCTGGAGCAATAATGCTAAGTTTTTCCTTTTTTTGTTCCCAATATGACAAAAAACCTATAATCCCTTCTGCTTGTTTCTGTGTGTATCCGAAAACCGTATCCAGAAAAAATTGAATATAAGCCGGAGAACTTTCAGATAATCTAAAACTGTTAATAATATATTCTACAGCTTCATAAAAAGGTTTTGTATCTAATTTGTGAAAACTGAATTCAATGCCTAAGGAACCTATTTTTTCGCAAAACTCTTGTCGATTTGTAAAAACTAATTCATTAAAAAAAGGATGCTTTTGTCCAATTGAAAATTGTTCAGAAATAAAATACAATATCCCAGTTTTAGCCGAAAGTTCATTTGGATATATAAACCATGTTAGCATATCTATTATGAAACGAACTCTTGGATCGTTTTTAAGTAATAAGGTTTCTGAAGAAATTATCGGAAGGCCTTTCTCTGTTAAAAAATCTGCGATAAGTGTTCCCTCTTTTTGCTTTCTTGTTAAAACACAGATTTCATTTAACAGATAGCCTTTTTCCCTTAGTTCTAAAACGGATTCATAAACCTTTTCTGGATAAATCTCATTTTCCTCGGCAGTACCTTTAGCCTTTATAAAAGAAAGATTTACAAACCCTTCTTTTTTGTCATTGTATTCTTGATTATTTCCTAGTAAGTATAGTTTTTTATGTAAATCACTGCTAAAATCATTAGACAAAAATGTGAACAGATCATTATTAAATTTAATAACCTCTTTATGACTTCGATAGTTTTTTGGCAAGTCTAAAACTTGCTTTTCTTCTACTGAAAATGGATTTTTATCTAAGGAAAGATCAATAAACTGCTCAGCTTTTCCTCCTCTCCATCTGTAAATTGCCTGTTTGGCGTCACCAACAATCGTTAATTGTCCTCTCTTACCACTTAAGGTCTCAGAAGACATAGCATTGTCAATCAACGGTATGATATTGTTCCATTGTAATTCTGAAGTGTCCTGAAATTCATCAATAAAATAATCCCGATATCGTTCTCCTAAGCGCTCATATATAAAAGGGGCTGGCTGATCCTGAATAGCTTCGCTGATAATCTTATTAAACTCTGATATTAACAATATGCTTCTTTCGCTTTTTATAAGCTGCAACTCTTTATTAATGAGATTCAATACCGAAAGAGGCACTAGGTTTTTGATAATGTTATCGTACAATTTTATATTCAACATTTGTTGTTTTGTATTCAAAAACACTTTTTCAATTATCGTACGTAAGCTATCTATAGCCTGTTTTTTATCATCTTCTAGTTTAGCTCCATAAAATGAAGCAACTTGAATATTTTGTTTCCATGCTGCTTTAAAATCAACCTTAGTTTCACCTTTTGCTAATTTTTGAAAATGAGCTGGAATTGATCCTCTTGTAAAGTCTTTATGATCCAACCCATTATTTTGTATTTGATTCAGTACATCTTCAGAACTTGATACCACCTCCTTTTTCGCTTCAGAAATTTTTTGAAATAAATTTTTCTTCAGGTTTTCAAAATCCTCAGAAGTTTTATTGGATACTTTATCTAGGTGCATTCTATCATTTTCACTAAATAAAAGGCGAGCTATTTTATTTAGCTCAACGGTTATATCCCAGTTTTTATCATCTTCCAATTTACTTAATGCAAAATCAATGATAATATCTGTAAGTTCTTTATCCTCTCCAACTTTTGCTATTATCGCATCTACAGACTCTTCAACCAACGATTCTGTATCCATTTCAATTTCAAAATTCATTGGTATTCCCAAATCTCTAGCGAAGGTTCGAATAACTCGATGCGTAAACGTATCAATAGTTACAATATCAAAAGCAGCATAATTATGCAAAATACTTTTTAGTACTCGATCTGACTTTTGTTTTATGACATACTCATCAATTCCGGTTTCATGTGCAATATCTTCTAATAAAGCCTGATATTTTTGGGAAGGATTGGTTTTGCTTATTCCTACGAGATTTTCCAAAACCCTAGTTTTCATTTCAGCAACAGCCTTGTTAGTAAATGTAATTGCTAAAATGTTTTTATAAGTATCCCTGTATTCACCTGTTAAAAGTGAAATTAGGTATGCTTTCACCAAAGTATAGGTTTTACCGGCTCCAGCAGCAGCATTGTAAATGGTGAAAGGATATTTAGAATTCAAGTTAGTTTTTTTACTAAAGTATCAAAAAAGTGTAGTTTTCAAATAAGAATAATCGCAAAAATAAGTGAAGTCGAAATATGATCCATCAGGGATTTATAAAAATTCTGATTTAATTAATTTATAACAAATATTAATTTTTATTCATAACTCTTATTCCTAAATTTGGTTTCATTTTTTCTTATTAACTAAAAAATAGATTATGTCATTTGAATTACCAAAATTAAACTATGCCTTTGACGCATTAGAACCAAATATAGATGCACGTACTATGGAGATTCATCATGATAAGCATCATGCTGGATATACAAGTAAGTTAAATGCTGCTATTGAAGGTACTGATTTAGAAGGCAAGACTATCGAAAATATTCTTATTAACTTAGATATGTCTAATGGTGCTGTTAGAAACAATGGTGGAGGTTATTATAATCACTGTCTATTCTGGGAGGTTATGTCTCCAAACGGTGGCGGAGCTCCTTCTGGAGAACTTGCGGAAGCTATTAATAGTGCTTTTGGTTCTTTTGATGCATTTAAAGATGCTTTTTCTAAAGCAGCTGCAACACAATTTGGTTCTGGATGGGCATGGTTATGTGTTCAAGAAGGAGGTAAAGTAGAAGTATGTGCTACTCCTAATCAGGATAATCCTTTAATGCCTAATGTAGGATGTGGAGGAACTCCAATTTTAGGGTTAGATGTTTGGGAACATGCATATTATTTGAACTATCAAAATCGCAGACCAGATTATATCAATGCATTCTTTAATGTAATTAACTGGGACGAAGTTTCTACTAGATATGCTCAAGGAAAATAACTTATATTTTTTCTAAAATAGAGAACCACCAAACCTGTAAAGTTTGGTGGTTTTTTTTAGACCTTTTTCTAATTGTTAAATAATGTATCATATAATGATTTTAGTATAGGGAAAAACTGTTGATAGCTGTTATTAGTATAGAAAACTCTCTTAACTTAAAACTCATAATTATGAAAACACTCAGTCAACTGTTTTTTTGTGTTGCCTGTATTTTACTTTTAAGTTTCTCATCTTCTGCTCAACACACCTTTTCAATTGTAGCCGTAGATCCTGATACAGGAGAAATAGGAAGTGCTGGTGCCACTTGTATTGCCGCTGAAGATGGTGCGCAAACTGTTAGTGTAATCGTACTGGGCAAAGGAGCTATTAACACACAGTCTTTTTGGGATCCTCGAAATCAAAATAATGCAACCGACAGGATGGAAGCAGGGGATTCTCCACAACAAATTATGGATTGGCTTGTGGATAATGACATAAATAACGATCCTTCAACAAGGCAATATATTGCTGTTGATCTTAATGGAGGAAGTCCAAGAAGTGCTGGATATACAGGTACAGATTGTTTTAGAGAATTTGTTCATGTTACAGGACCTAATTATGCAATTGCAGGAAATATTCTTATTTCCGAAGATGTAATAACCGATATGGAAACTGCATTTTTAAATACTAATGGTTCGTTAGCGGATAAACTGATGGCGGCAATGCAAGGCGCCAAAAGACCTGGAGCAGATGAAAGATGTTTAAATAATGGTATAAGCTCTGCATCAGCATACATCAGAGTGGCTGACCCAAATGATACTGATAATAGTTACGGAAATCTGACTTTGGATCTAAATGTATGGGTGACCTCGACAATTTTTGAACCAATTGATGCTTTACAAGATTTATATAATGCTACTTTAAGCACTGTTGATTTCAGTGCGAATGATTCTGATATAATAATCTCTCCTAATCCTGCTCAAGATGTAATAGCTATTAATGTTGGTGATCAGATTATGGATAGTTATCAAATTCTAAATGTTTCTGGTAAAATCATTAAAAACCAAAGCATAAAAACGCTTGAAAACAATCTTTTCATAGATGTTAGAGGTTATGCGAAAGGAACATACTTCATTCGTCTATATGATAAAGAACATCATGTTTTAAATAAAAGAATAGTGATAAAATAATGGAATGGATAACTAAAAAAGTATATAAAATAAAAAAAGGTGGAAAGTCCACCTTTTTTTGCCCCAAATCTACCATGAACTTAACCTACTTATGCTATGGCTCTGCTAATATAAAGCGTTATTTCATTGTGGAAAAATGTTTTAGATGAAAAGCTAAAATACTTGTTGAAATACACAAATTAACTGATTTTAACAGCGCGCTAATTTGTTTTTTAATATGCTCTTTCATCTTTTCCTTCAAAAAAGTTAATAAATGCCTTATTTACAACTCTATTTCCTCCAACTGTAGGATAATCTCCAGTAAAATACCAGTCTCCTAAGTTTTTTGGACATGCTTTATGCAGGTTATCTACTGTTTGATAAATTATTTTTATTTCTGCACCTACTGTTTCATCACTTAACAGCTCTGCTATTTTATCACTAATCTCCTGATCGGAGAAGCCTTCATATATTTCCTTTACATAATTATGAACTTGCTCATCGGCTAAATTTTCTTGGGCTTTACATTTTTTGTAAACTTCTTCTACTAAGCCATAATTACCATTCTCTTTTAATAATTCTAAAGAAGCTTTAAATGCGATTAACCCTTCAAGTCTTGCCATGTCGATTCCATAACAATCAGGATAACGTATCTGTGGTGCTGATGAAACTATAATTATTTTTTTAGGTTTTAATCTATCCAGCATTTTAATGATACTCTTTTTAAGAGTAGTTCCTCTTACAATACTATCATCTATTATTACCAGATTATCTTCTTCTCGTTTTACCACTCCATATGTAACATCATATACGTGGGCAACTAAATCATCTCTACTACTATCTTCCGTAATAAATGTTCGTAGTTTAGCATCTTTTATTGCTAACTTCTCAGTTCTTAATCTTGTAGAAAGGATTTCTGATAATCGCTCATCTGTTAATGAATCTTTTTCAGCAAGTATGGTTTCGTTTTTTTGCTTATTAAGTTCATCTTGTGCTGCTTCTACCATTCCATAAAAAGAGGTTTCAGCTGTATTAGGAATAAAAGAGAACACTGTATTTACAGTATCATGATCAATCTCTTTTAACACCTGTGGCATTATTAGCTTTCCTAGATTTTTTCGTTCTTCATAAATCTCAGCATCACTTCCTCTGGAAAAATAAATACGCTCAAAGGAACATGCCTTCCTTTCTAAGGGGTCTATAATTTTATTTATAGTTGTTTTTCCGTTTTTCTTAACAATGATTGCCTTTCCTGGATCTAATTCAATCACTTTGTCAAAAGGAACATTAAATACGGTTTGAATCACAGGTCTTTCTGAAGCTACGACTACAACTTCATCATCCTGATAATAATAAGCAGGTCTTATTCCTGCAGGATCTCTAAGAACAAATGCATCTCCATGTCCTAACATTCCAGCCATCGCATAACCACCATCCCAGTCTTTGGAGGATTTCTTAAGGATCTTTGCCACGTTTAATCTTTCTACAATTTGAGGGGAAGCATCTACCTTACTAAAACCTTCTTTTTTAAGTTTTTTATAAAGTTTGGCTACTTCAGAATCTAAAAAGTGGCCTATCTTTTCCATCACTGTTACCGTATCCACATGATCTTTTGGATGCTGACCTAATCGTACAAGATTTTCAAATAATACGTTATTATTCGTCATATTAAAATTACCTGCCACGATAAGATTACGATGCATCCAATTGTTTTGTCTTAAAAATGGATGTACACTTTCTACGCTATTTTTACCAAAAGTTCCATATCGCACATGTCCTAGTAATGCCTCTCCAATATATGGGATGTTTTTTTTCTGTAAATCTACATCATCTGCATACTCAGGATTTTCTACCAATTCTTTATTTATCCTTTCATTTATTTGAGAAAAAATATCCTGAATAGGTTGTGATGCACTAGATCGTACTCTACTTATGTATCGTTGTCCTGGAGGCGTATCTAATTTTACACTTGCAAATCCAGCTCCATCTTGTCCGCGATTATGCTGTTTTTCCATCATAAGATACATTTTATTTACTCCATAAAATGCACTACCATATTTTTCCTTGTAATATTCTAATGGTTTTAGTAATCTAATAAATGCTATTCCGCATTCATGTTTTAAGGCATCACTCATTGTATTCCAAAAATTCTATTGTTGTGTTGTAGTAGGTTATCCAATTAAATTGCTAATTAAAAAAGCCCTCACACATAAATGAGAAGGCTTGATCATTTTATAATTAAGACAATTCTATTTCGAATTGTGTTAGTTCCTTAAACTGCTGAAGTCGTTTTTGAACTTCTTCTCTTTCTAAATTTTCCATTCTTTCAGTTCCAAATTTCTCTACACAAAACGAGGCTAAATTCGATGCATGAATTATAGCATTTTTCATGTTTTCAAAAGAAAGGTTTCCAGTTTTGGTTAAATATCCTGCAAAACCTCCTGCAAAAGTATCACCAGCTCCTGTAGGATCGAAAACTTCTTCTAACGGTAATGCTGGAGCAAAGAAAATTTGATCCTCATGGAATAACAAAGCTCCGTGTTCCCCTTTTTTAATTACCACATACTTTGGTCCCATTTTTTCTATTACTCTTGCTGCTTTTACTAAGGAGTATTCTCCACTTAATTGTCTTGCTTCTTCATCATTGATGGTAATCACATCCACTTTAGCAATCACTTTATGCAAGTCGTTTATAAAAGCATCTTCCATCCAAAAGTTCATAGTGTCTAGTATAGCCAACTTAGGCTTCGTAGTAAACTGTTCTAAAACACTTAGTTGTACCAATGGATTAAGATTACCCAATACCACTATTTCCGCATCTTTGTAACTTTCAGGAACTACAGGTTGAAAATCTGCTAATACATTCAATTGTGTTTCTAAAGTATCTCTTGAATTTAAGTCATTATGATATTTACCGCTCCAGAAAAAAGTTTTACCTCCTTTTACAATCTCTATTGCAGAGGTATCAATATTTTTTGCCTCTAATGTTTTGAAATAATCTTTAGGAAAATCTTCTCCTACGACCGAAACAATTGCAGAGGGAATATTAAAGTTTGAAGCAGAAAGGGCAATATAAGGTGCTGCGCCACCCAATATTTTATCTGTTTTGCCAAAAGGTGTCTCTATAGCATCAAAAGCGACAGAACCTACTATAAGTAATTTGCTCATAAAATAGCTTAATAATTTTTTGCAAATATACACTTTACTTTTCAAGCAATTCTATATAAAGTAAAGACTTATAACATCATCATTACGAATCTACATTTTCTAATTTATTTCTTAGCTCAGTAAAAGTTCTAAACGGCCCAGAAATTAACAAAGTGTTTGTTATAAAAGGAGGCAAGGTTCCTTCTGGATTTATATATAGTTGCTGTGTTATTTTTACATGATCTCCCTGATTTTCTAATAACCAAAACCCAGACAGTTCTTGAACTCGTAAAGTGTTTTTTAAAATAGGCAATTGTTTAGGAGCTGCATCAATATTTAATTTAATAATGTTTTTGGATATTTCTTGTACATTAATTTTAGAAACCACATCACGATTTTTGATAGGCCATGGAAACTCATTCCTAACATAAAATAAATACTCTTTTTTGTTAGTTACTTTTATAAGATGACTTATTCCTTCCTGGCAATTATTCATATACGCTGGCGCTGTTAGTAGTTCATCCAAGACATTATCCAACGCTGTATCTATTATTGTTGTGGCTTTGTACTCTTTAAAAGGACTATCTGCTACATCTCTTACCCATATCTTGATTTGATCTTTGTTTTTTACGAGATCCCAATTTTCTTGACTATAATTAAGAAAAGGTATTAACAGTACTAAAAAGCAAATCTTTTGCATATCAAACAGTTTTTATCACAAAAGCTTAGTAGTATAAACCTGCAATTAACTTACAGATCCTGCTTGTTAAAATGGTTTTAAAAATAGATGTTATTTTCTACCAAAATCTGCTGGAATTTCGCCCCAAGCTTTAGTTTCCCACTTAACAATTTTTGTAGTATAGGTATTTTCTTTAAGCCAAATGATAGCGCGATCTACTAAGTCAAACATTGCTGCGTTTTTAGCACACCTCTTTAGTTTGGTTTTACAAGTTTTTTGTCTAATCCAACCCATGGCAATTTTAGAATCTGTATACAGAATTCTGTCACTCCCTTTCTTTTTGAGATATGCCAATCCATGCACTAATGCTAAAAACTCACCAATGTTATTCGTTCCTTGCGGAAAAGGTCCTTGATGGAATAATTGTTTTTCCGTTTGCGTATCGACTCCTCTGTATTCCATTTTACCGGGGTTTCCGCTTGAAGCAGCATCCACAGCAATAGAGTATAAATTGGGTTCCCCTATTTTTGAAAGTTGTTCTGGAGTAAGTGAGGCTTTGGGTTTGCTTTTTCCTTTATAATCTTCATAATTCCCATTGTAAGCTTTTTTCGCTAAATCGAAAGATTCAAAAGATTTATATTTTGCATTGGCATATCCTTTAACAGCTGCTTTGCAATCATTCCATTTATTATAAATTCCGGGTCTATGCCCTTCCCAAACAACATAAAACTTTTCTTTCTTAGCCATGTTTTTGACAACTATAAATTTAGTATGCGTATTATTTAAAGAGTTCTTAACTAAAGAATATTATCTACTGAAAGTATTAGATTTTATCTCTTAAACCTAACACCTTTTCAATAACGACAGGAAAGTATTTATATTCTAATGTATGAATTGCCTTTGCTAAATCTTCGGCAGAATCATTCTCATTTATGGTCGTTTCTGTCTGAAAAATAATACCTCCTTCATCATAATGCTCATTCACAAAATGAATTGTAATTCCACTTTCTTTTTCTTTATTTCTGATTACAGCTTCATGTACATGATTTCCATACATACCTTTTCCTCCATATTTCGGAAGCAATGCTGGATGGATATTAATCACTTTATCAGGAAAAACATCAATAATCTTTTTAGGAAATATCCATAAGAAACCTGCCAAAACAATGATGTCAGGTTCTGCATCTTTTAATACATTTAGTACTTCATTAGAGTCGTAAAATGACTCTTTGTCAAAGTGTAACGCCTGTACATTTAAGTCATGAGCGCGTTTTAAAACTTTGGCACGCAGGTTGTTAGAGAACACATGTGTTACCACGGCATTTTTTCGTTTTTGAAAGTACTTAATTATATTTTCGGCATTGGTACCAGAGCCGGAAGCAAAAATTATGATACGCTTCATAGAGTTAGAGTGTTAATTTAGAGAGCACAAAAAAAATAATTATTATCCATTTTTAGGCAGCAAAAAGCCAATACTTCCATATATTTGACAAATTACAAATACATTTTTATAGGATTGTGGGGTTTTAAAATAAAGTTTTTTATTTTTGCGACCTAATTAAAAAATTAAAATTAAACATTATGTCAGACATTGCATCAAGAGTAAAAGCGATAATCGTTGACAAATTAGGAGTAGACGAAAACGAGGTTGTAACTGAGGCTAGCTTCACAAACGACCTAGGCGCTGATTCGTTAGACACTGTAGAATTGATTATGGAATTCGAAAAGGAATTCGATATTCAGATTCCAGATGATCAAGCTGAGAACATTGCAACAGTTGGTCAAGCAATATCTTATATTGAAGACGCAAAGTAATAACTTCACAATATAATATGAATCTTAAGCGAGTTGTAGTCACAGGACTAGGGGCATTAACGCCTATCGGTAACAACATTTCAGAGTATTGGGATGGATTAGCAAATGGTAAGAGCGGATGTGCTCCCATCACTTATTTTGATACCGAAAATTTCAAGACTAAATTTGCTTGCGAAGTCAAAAATTATAATCCCACAGATTATTTCGATCGAAAAGACGCACGAAAACTAGACAAATTCGCACAGTATGCTATTGTTGCTTCAGAAGAAGCAATTAAAGATGCTGCTATTGACCTTGAGAAGGTTGACAAATTTAGAGTTGGTGTTATATGGGGTGCTGGTATTGGTGGATTAGAAACTTTTCAAGAAGAAGTAATTGGATATGCTAATGGAAATGGAACTCCTCGTTTCAATCCATTTTTTATTCCAAAAATGATCGCTGATATAGCTCCAGGACATATTTCGATAAGAAATGGTTTTATGGGACCAAACTATACCACGGTTTCTGCTTGCGCCTCTTCGGCAAATTCAATGATAGATGCATTAAACTATATTCGTTTAGGACATTGCGATATTATTGTTACCGGAGGAAGTGAAGCAGCAGTTACTATTGCTGGTATGGGAGGATTTAATGCAATGCACGCACTATCTACAAGAAATGAAAGTCCAGAATCCGCTTCCAGACCTTTTGATGCAACCAGAGATGGTTTTGTTTTAGGAGAAGGTGGTGGCGCTTTAATTCTTGAAGAATATGAACATGCAAAAGCACGTGGTGCTAAAATATACGCAGAAGTTGTTGGTGGCGGAATGTCTAGTGATGCTTATCACATGACCGCTCCACATCCTGATGGTATTGGAGTAGAACGTGTAATGCTTAACTGTTTAAGAGATGCAGGTGTTCAACCAGAACAAGTTGATGCTATAAACACTCACGGAACATCTACACCATTAGGAGATGTTGCAGAATTGAAAGCAATTACAAAGGTATTTGGTGATCACGCGCAGAACATTAATATAAATTCAACAAAATCTATGACTGGACACTTACTAGGTGCTGCTGGTGCGATTGAAGCTATTGCTTCTATTCTAGCAATGCAAAATAGTTTAGTTCCTCCGACAATCAATCACACAACTGTGGATGAAAATATAGATCCTACGTTGAATTTGACCTTAAATAAAGCTCAAAAGCGTGAAATTACATACGCTATGAGCAATACATTTGGCTTCGGAGGTCATAATGCTTGTGTATTATTTAAAAAATTAGACGAATAATAATGAGTGTTATTCGCAACATATTAAATTCCCGCTCTGATAAGAACGGGAATTTTTTTTCTAAAATTCAGAATATTTTGGGTTTTAAACCTAAGAATATTGGTCCTTATGAAAAAGCTTTTACGCATAGATCTCTCAATCTTAAGGACAAAAAAGGAAATGCAATCAACTACGAAAGATTAGAATTTCTTGGAGATGCCATGCTAAGCAGTGTTATAGCCGCACACTTATTTAAAGAAGTTCCTGAGGGCAATGAGGGCTATCTTACTAAAATGCGCGCCAAAGTAGTAAGTAGGAAACACTTAAATGAATTAGGAAAAGATCTTAAATTAATAGATCTTGTTCGAACCAATATTCCAAAATCTCAATTTGGAATAAATATCCACGGTAATTTATTTGAAGCTTTGATTGGTGCTATCTATTTAGATAGGGGTTTTGTTTATTGTGAACGCTTTATACATGAATCTGTTATTAATCCCTATGTAGATATAGAAAGTCTGGAAGGGCAGATTATTAGTTATAAGAGTTTATTGATAGAATGGTGTCAAAAAGTTAAAAAGAATTTTAATTATGAAATCTATGAGGATACTGGAAAAGATGAAATGAAACATTTTGCGGTAAAACTCTGGATTGATGAAAAAGTAGTGGCAAAAGCCAGAGCGACCTCTAAGAAAAAAGCAGAAGAAAAAGCCTCCAAAAGAGCATATTTTGCATTTCAGTCCAAAATCAATTTTCCATAAAATATAGCTTTTCTTTCATTTCTATTTCAATAAGCTGTTAATAGGTTATTAAATTCGCATTTTATCCTTCATTTGGCATCCAGTTTCCTAAAAGATACTAACTCAATCGTTTTCGTATAATATCTTTATCTTTTATTAAACTTCTAAGGAGATTTTATTTGTATATTTCTCGATAATTATAGAAAAACCGTAAATTCTAATGGCAATTCAAAGGCTAGTTTTAGATACTATTCTGGATGATGATTATGAGCTTATTGCAGTTCATAGTTCATTAGCTCCATATCGATTAGCTTTTGTATTAAATAAATATATGGATTTACGTCTTTTCAGAAAAAAAGAAGATGTCAATTTTGAATATGATATGTACACGGCAAATTTTCCTTTGTTTCAATATCATGATCATTTTAGATACAATACATATAGTCTTTTGGGAAATAAATTTAAAACAAAAATTAAATCTGACACTATAGCGACTGAAGGTTTATTCGCATCAACCGCTACCGATCGGGCTATTTCTGAATATCTTATTCCTGAACTAAAAAATGTAGATTATTTTTTAAAAATAGAAGCTGAAACTTCTCAGTTTTCAAGTAAATCTCTCATAGCAAATTTACTTACTATTCCACAGATTGTAACAGCTTATACTGTGGATTATACTCAACTTAAATCAAAGAACAACTTAATATTTGAATAATGCCAAACTCCAAAAAAACTAAGATTGTGGCAACGCTTGGACCCGCTACAAGCACGAAAGATGTCCTAAAAAAAATGCTAGAAGCAGGTGTAAACGTTTTTAGGATCAACTTTTCTCATGCCGATTATGAAGATGTAAAGGAGCGTGTAAAAATGATCCGTGACTTAAATGCTAAACATGGATTTAATGCAGCTATTTTAGCAGACTTACAAGGTCCCAAATTACGAGTTGGTGTCATGAAAGGTGATGTCATTGTTAATGATGGAGATTCTATAAATTTTGTTACTGGACAACCTTTTGAAGGAACTTCGGAAAGTGTATATATGAATTATGATAATTTTCCGAAAGATGTAAAATCAGGAGAACGAATTTTACTGGATGATGGGAAATTAATTTTTGAAGTTCTTTCTTCAAATAATAAAGATACTGTTAAAGCTAAAGTGATTCAAGGAGGCCCTTTAAAATCGAAGAAAGGAGTCAATTTACCGAATACTAATATTTCTTTACCAGCACTTACTGAAAAGGATGTTAAAGATGCCATTTTTGCTTGTAGCCTAGAAGTAGATTGGATTGCTTTATCTTTTGTTAGACATGCACAGGATCTTATCGAGTTACAAGATCTTATCAAAGAACATAGTAAGCATAAAATTCCAATTGTTGCCAAAATCGAAAAACCGGAAGGTGTCGAAAATATCGATAAGATTGTTGCCTATTGTGATGGACTTATGGTAGCAAGAGGAGATCTTGGAGTAGAAATTCCTGCTCAAGAGGTTCCTTTAATTCAGAAAAAATTAGTGCTAAGAGCTAAAACTGCAAGGATCCCTGTAATTATTGCAACACAAATGATGGAGACTATGATTGATAGCTTAACTCCAACACGTGCAGAAGTAAACGATGTGGCCAATTCTGTAATGGATGGAGCTGATGCGGTAATGTTATCTGGAGAAACTTCGGTAGGTAAATACCCTGTTCAGGTTATTGCTACGATGACAAAAATTATCAATAGTGTAGAGAACTCTGAGCTTATTCAGGTTCCGCAGGATCCTCCACACATAAGAACAAATAGATTTATCACTAAATCGATTTGTTATCATGCTGCTCATATGGCAAATGATATTAACGCCAAAGCTATCTGTACTTTGACCAATAGTGGTTATACGGCTTTTCAGATTTCTGCATGGAGACCTGGAGCTCATATTTTAGTATTTACAAGCAATAGAAGAATACTTTCACAACTTAGTCTTCTTTGGGGAGTGAAAGCATTTTATTATGATAAATATGTGAGTACCGACGAAACCGTTCATGATGTTAATAATCTAGCGTTAGAAAGAGGTTTTGTAGATAAAGGTGACATGCTTATTAACCTTGCAGCTATGCCAGTAGCAGAAAAAGGAATGGTAAATACCTTAAGAGTATCACTCATGTAAAAGAGTATAGAATTTATACATGCAAAAAGACTTCTGAATTATCATCAGAAGTCTTTTTGTTTTTAGGTAGAAGTACTAAAAATAACTTCTAAATCTTCAATGGTTATAGGTTTAATTAAATAGTCTTTGACTCCTTTGATACTTTTTGCTTTATGAATATCTACTGGGTTGATAGAAGAACTCACAATATAGAGCGTAATAACTTTCCCAAACTTATTTTTAATAGAACAAAATTGTTCTAAAAACTGCCATCCATCCATTACAGGCATATTCAAATCGAGAAAAATTATTTCTGGTAGATTTTCCTCATCCATATTACTCAGAATAGCTTCGAAATAGTTTAAGGCCTCTTTTCCATTCTCAAAAACCAATAAGTTTTTACAAAGATGTTTGGCTTCAATTATTCGTTTTACCAAATTTACATAGACACTATCATCATCGATAATACATGCTATTCCTATTTTATCGCCCATTATATAAGAATTGTGTGTTTAAAATTTTATAGTAAAAGTTGTTCCTTCATTGACTTCACTATCTACCGTTATAGAACCATCTAGTGATTCCACCTGATTTTTGGTCATGAATAATCCAATGCCAACAGCATCTTTATTATAGTGAAAGGTCTTATACATACCAAAAACTTTATCCTTAAAAAGAACCAAATCTATTCCTCTTCCGTTATCTGAAACTTTTAAATATTTATCACCATTTTCATTATATGTTTTTATAATAATTACAGGATCTCTATCAGGATGTTTGTACTTGATAGCATTCGTAATTAAATTCAGTAAGATACTTTCTAAATAAGCAGGTATATAGTCAATTTGTCTTATTTCACTAAAATCAGAACGAATTTGGCAATTACTATTACTAATCATATGGCTAATTCCATTAACCACTAAGTTAAGTGCTTCTTTAAATTCTACAGAAACTCTTTCTTGCTTATTATTTGTTTGTATGGTTACAACTTCATTAAGGTGTTCTATCGTAGTATTCAGATTATCAGAAATTGTCTTTACTTCTTTTATGAGTCCTTCTTTTTCTTTAGGATCTTCAATGTCTTCTATAAGTTGAACTAATAACGACAAATTACTAGTATGTGATCTGAGATTATGAGAAACGATATGTGCAAAATTAAATAGCCTTGAATTCTGAGCAGCTATAATATCTACTGATTTCTGTAGACTAATTTCTTTTCTTTTAATTTCGTCTATATCCTGAAAAACACCTCGAATACCTATTATTTCCTTACCTTCATTATAAATTGGTTTTCCGATTGCTCTTGCCCAAAACTCTCTTTTGGTAGCGGTAACCATTTTAATTTCAGTATTAAAAGGGGTTCCCATCATAGCACAATTAAAAAAGCAATCTGCTGCAAGTTGTCTTTGATCTTCAGCGTAATAATCTGCTGAATCTTTTAAAGAAGGTTTATAATCCTCAGGATATTCTAAAATTCTGTAAGTTTCAAAATCCCAATAGCTTTCTTTTTTCTGAAAATCTACATACCAACTTCCGGTAGAAGTCATCTGAGCTGTCTCTTTATAATAAAAGTTATCCTTTTTTATCGTTCGATCAGGCTCTATTTTCGTTTCGAAAAAAAATAAAAATTGTATTCCAGCTTTTATATTTACTGGTAATTCATCATTCGTAGCACATCGAAACAATAGATACTTTCCATTTTTGTTACGAATCTTAATGTGCTGCTTAAAATTGATATTATTGTTTTGATAATTAAGGAAATTATCCCTGAAAAGTGCTACGTCTTCTTCATGGATAAGCTTAGCTATGAAATAATCAAAATTCGACTGAACATCTTCTTTGGAATATCCTAGAACTTCATAAAATTTATCTGACCAATTTTCTCTATACGGATCCTTCAGCAATTGCCAATAACCCGTATTGAAATCTTGCATTACATTATTAAAAAGTTCATTCTGGAGCATCTAAGGTTGGTTAAAAATAAATATCCTAACAAGATAAGAATTTCTAATTATTTTCTTCTATTCTATCTAACCTTATTGACAATGCTTTGGTGGAAATTTGCACCTCAACAAATGATAAAAAAAGTGAAATCATTAATGCAAAAAGGCTTATTCCAAATATTATATTGGCTAAGTTATTTTTTTCTACATACAATAAAAACATTGTGATTACACTAGTAAGAAAACTGATAATTGCTATTGCTTGCATATTTCTTATGAGCCACAATCGTTTTCTCAAGTTCTTAATTTGTAATCCCGTGTTTTTTGATGGAGCATCTAGATATTCTTTGTGTAATTGTCTTATCAGTGCTGCTATTGCTAGATATCTTGCATTATAAGCTAACATGGTCAAAGAAATCGCAGGAAAAAGCAATGCCGGAATACTCATTGTAAGTGTCATACGCAAATGATTTTGACACTAAGGTACTTCAATTTTGTAAGAGGGTTGCTCAAAATGAGCTAGTCATTCTCAAAACTGAATAATCCCATCACATTTTCTACTTCATTATCTTCATTCAAACCTGTTCCCCATCGACCTTCAAAACCTCCGCTTGAAGCAAACATAAAACCTACCATAACAATTTCTTTTGGTGGACTTTCATTGGTAGAAAAATTAACAATTACTGTAGAGCCGTCTGCTGTCCAATTTCCTACACCTTCAAAATTAGATCCATCCGACGCAATTAAATCAGCTGTTCCATCTTCTGATAATACCATACTAGTATCATTTATGATTCCTGAAAAATCTGGTTCATCGGAAGTATCCGTATTAAACCCTCCAATAAACAAACCATTTTTGAAATTGTTTATTAGTGTGATCCTTTCAGTAGCTGTTTGAGTAGCATTAACCGCAGTGATAATAATATCTTTTTCTCCTAAAGGAACTCGATTATCCCAAGAGATAACACCTGTCAGTTTATCTATAAAGATTACTCTACCTACCAAATCATCATCGCCAGGCATTGTTAAAGTTGTGGCAGAAAATGTTCCTTCATTTCCAAACCAATTTATTTGTGGAGCCGTTGTTTCTCCAGCTTGTCGAAATGTAATCTCGACAATACTTTGATCATAGTTAATATTTAATGTGTTTGAAGAATCATCATCATTACTACAAGCAAACTGTAGACTAATCAATAGTAAACTGTATATTGTTTTTTTCATTTTTCTTATTTTTTAATAAAAGAATTGCTTTTTACAGGCTGTCATTAAAACTAAATGCTCCCATCAACTCTTCCATATTATCATTTTCATCCAATCCTTTTCCCCACAAACCAGAAAAAACAATTGGTGGATCACTATTTATTTCATGCACTAAAACCCCTTTCATTACCAGATCTTCTCCAGGATAATCAATATGTGTGTATACAACTATAATTTCATTTCCCTCTGAAGCCCAAAGACCATCACCAATAACAGTTGAATCGAATTCAGAAAGTAGTGTTACAATACCATCGTTACGTAGTTGTAGAAGCACGTCATTATCAAAACCGGATATAAAAGGATCGTCTGATGTATCATTATTAAATCCTCCAGTAAAAAATCCAAATCTACCATTAAACTCATTGTTAATCGTTATTTCGGTCATTCCTATTCCGAATTGATTAGAAGCCGAAATGGTTATTTTACTTTCACCAAGCGGTAAAAAGTTATTCCAACTTAGTACACCTGTTTCAGAATCAATAAAAACGGAGCTATCAACAAGATCTACTTCGTCTGATGTTAAAGAACTTGCTGAGAATGTGCCTTTTTCTCCTAGCCAATCTACTACTGGAACTAAAGTTTGCCCTTCTTCTAAAAAACCGATCTCAAATGTGCTTTGTTCATACTTAATGTTTAATACTTCTAAAGTAACTGTATCGTCATCATTATTGCAGGCCTGGATAATTACCAAAAAGAGTAATGCTCCTATTTGTTTTATTCTTTTCATCTTTATTTCATTTTTTGATAAGCAACATTATGCACTTGTGCGATTAATAGTGGATCAACTTACTATTTCGCCRATAATGCTGCCCAAATAATTGTAACTATCAGTATTCCTAAGCCTGTAAATTGCCAAAATGGCCCTTTAGCTTTGCTTTTTAATTCATCATATTCTTTTCGAATAGATGCGGGCATTTCTTTTGTGTAGAGGACATTTTTACAATGCTGACATTGAGATAATCCCTTTTTTCCTATCGGGAATAAGGGAATCCAGAAAATATGAGCATGTCTCCTAAATACAGATAATGTCAATGAACCTTTAGTTCCACAACTGGGACAACTTGATTCAGTCGATTGCTTGGAGGATATATGTACTGCTTTGCTACCGTAAATTATCATAGTTTTATTTTCTTATTTTGTTGAAGTCTCAGTCTCAAACAGCAAGTTTTGTCTCCAAAACTCACTGTTTTAAAAAAGGGGTAGTAGGAAACTTATTAGAAAAGGAGTTTTATTTCTGTATAGAGAAATATTCAATATAATCATGAATAACTTCTAATATCTAATCATTAATATTGAAAAAATCAGTTATTTCTTTATAAGACATCTTTTCAAGATACTGAGCGGATTTACCAGCGGCTTGTCCTCCAGGAATGATAATATATTTGTACTCGTCAAAATCATCAAAATCATTGTTATCAGAACCAGGAGCAAAACCAACTAGTCTAATCTCTCCATCATTGATAGTAAAAGTATATCGTACTCCTGATCCTGTTGTGTAAGGAAGAGGGAATACCTCAACACCAGTAAAAATTAAGTTATCTCCTCTACCAAATACTAAAACGGCGCTAGTCTCTAAGTCTATATTTAAAGCAGTAATTTCATCTTGATCCGCAAGTGTAGCGATTTTTTGAAGTAATCCACCACCAGGAGAAAAACCATTAGTTATCCAATCTGAATAGATAACATTTGCTGTTCCTGTTTCTCCTTGAGTTCCTTGATCACCCTGTTCTCCTTGAGGCCCTTGTTCTCCTTGAGGTCCTACAGCTCCATCTTCTCCTTCACAAGAAATAACACTTACAGATAATAAAAGAACTACCAGACATCCAATTAAATTTTTCATTGCTTTCATTTTATAAAAGTATTTATGATTATGTCACAAACTTAAAATGAAGGGCTTATCTCTATATCCGAAATGTTTGAAATTCAATAAATCAGGACTTTTTTAGGGGTAATTACCGGTGATGAAATAGAACTAATGTAATTCTTTACAAGAAATAAGCTGCTTTAAAGAAGTATCTAATTGATGTTGCTTCCATAAAGAGACATCTTCTTTTATAGCCAAGGGGTTTTGATCAGATTTAATGTACTCTTCTACAGATTTTACGATAGGGGAGTTATAGTCTTTAATTTTGAGTATAGATTTTCCACCGGGATTGCTGAATTTACCCTCATATTCATAGCAAAATACAACAACTTTATCTCCTTTTGTTATATCACTTTGAGCAAAACAATCAGAAACAAAATAGTTTTCCTCTTTAAAAGTATCTTTTGCAAGTGAAGTTGCATATAGTACATCACTAATTTTTATGACTCCTTTTTGAGAAACGTAATGTTCTTCTTTTTTCTTTTCATAAACTTGATCAACAATACCTAAAAACACTAAACTATATCGTTCTCCACAGTTTCCTATAAATGGGCCTGTCTGTGGCCACCAATATGTATATCCAACATGTAATGTGTCCAATTTTGAAACTGATTCTTTTTCAATTGGACTATTAGTAGATACTGGCTTTAATTTATGAGCATTCTTACTGCAACCTGTACAAATTAAAACAAACAGCATAGTACTTATAATATGTGTTTTACGAAACTTCATTTCTTTTTTTAAAACAAAAACCTTTCTTTAGAGATATTACTCTATCTCAAAAGTAACTTTTACATGATATTTAATGGGTTCTTTAATTCTATTACTATAATAATTTTGGGTTTTGTAGTTTATATCTTCTATAGTTTTTATTGTACCAATTCTTTTATTCAACTTTTCGACAATTTTCTGTGCTTTATCCTTTGCGTCTTCTATTGCAAAATTCGTTAATACGCTACTTTCTTCATTCGTCATTTGTTTGGCAATAATATCTATTCTAGAATTCGACCCTTTCATTTTCTTACTTAAAATCTTACGAACTTCTTCTAAAGAGGTAGTAACATAAAAATAAAACCTCGCATTCGTATATTCATGAGATGTAATTCTATACATCAGATCTTCTCTAAATTTACTAAAATCAACACCTTCTTTGCTTAACATGGAAGCATATTCTTTTTCCAGTTGTTCTACACTTTTTGCTTCACTATTTCCATAATTATCTGCAAAAATCTCTCTGAATTCGACATTTACCACATAATTATTGATATTGATTGTCTTTGTGGCTTCCCCAATTACTGTAATTGTACTTTTGTCCTGCGCTACACTAATGTTAACGCAAAAAGTTAAAATAAATAATAAATATTTCATGACTTTATAATATTAATTTAGGTTTTACATAAAAAGCAATGCATTGCCCTCGTTTTTTACTAAATGTTTCATACATACATCGTAAGTGTTTAGTTATATCCCCAGACATCATCATAATAGTCATTAGGAGCATTTATGTTTACTCTAAACCCATTTAAAACCCATAATTTCTCATCAAAATACATTGAGGAGTGATAGGCTCTTGGCGAAAAAGTTTCTTTAACATTTACTAATTCCCAAGCAATTCCATCCTGACTAAACCAGATATCATTAAAATAATTATGACTAGGGCCAACTCCTGCAGTAAGCCACATTCCTTTTTCATTAGCCGTTACCGCATGATGTCTTCTTGGAGAAAATTGCGTGTTAGGAGATGCTAGATTCCATACAAATCCATTATCTGAGTACCAAACATCATTCAAGTAATTATTGTTTTGATCAATCCCTCCAATCACCCAGATTCGATTATTGTATACTACTGTTGCATGTCCATATCGCCTTCCGAACGGAGCTAAATTGGTGATCAAGTTCCAATCATTCCCATCTGTTACCCAAACATCACCATTTATAGTTGCTTGGCTTCGTCCTCCTATTAGGAACATTCTTCCATTAAAACTGGTAAAAGTGTGATATCTTCTAGGAGAAAAAGGACCGTTTGCTGTAGCTTGAACCCATTCTTTGCCATTTTTGCTTTGCCATACATCATTGTATAAATTGGCTCCCTGCATACCACCTACTATCCACATACGGTTTTTAGTACTTGTCATTGCATGTCCATATCTGGGATCAAAATTGGCTGATGGATTTATAGCTTTCCAGTTCAACCCATCTTCACTACACCAAACATCATTGAAGGTTGTTTGATTTTCAATTCCGCCAATTAGCCACATTTTCTTATTAAATACTGTAGAACTGTGAGCTGATCTCCCACCATAAAGAGTTTCTTCATTGACAGTAACACTCGAAAAACTAGTGTTTTTTGAAGATATTTGTTGGTCTGATACAGCGGTGTTTCCATTATTTATTAATTCTTCTGGTTCGCAACTGGACAAGAAAAACAATATAAAAAGAAAACTGTATAGCTGGCAATATCGGTTTTTCATTAGAATGCTATTTTTTTTTATGCATTCAAGTTACATTGAAGCATTCTTATGAATGTCCGATAAGATTGAATATCAAAAAATCCGGATAAATATGCTAGATAAAAAAGGATCCTCATTAGGATGGTTGGATTGTATAATGAGGATCCGATAGTAATGAAAAGCAATTGGACAAAAAAACCTAATCATTACATTGAAACTATATGATAAGGATATTTAATAATGTATTGATCAAACTATTCTAGTTTTACTATCCAATAATCCCATTGACCTTTGCCCATACCACTAATATCTTGTCCTGAACCTTTTACATAACCCGCTACTATATAACCATTATTAGTCTGTTGAATGGAATTTGCAAAATCTCCTTCAGGTCCTCCCACACTAATCTCCCAAGAAATTTCTTCTGAAGCATTAAGTTTCACAACCCAGTAATCTGCAAATCCACCATTATTAGTGCTAACATCAAAATCACTAGCTCCCGAATTTCCAGCAAGAATGTACCCTTGATCCATTGTTTCTTGAATAGATTGCGCATTATCACTTTCTGAACTTCCTAAATTAGTTTCCCACATTAATTGGCCAGAAGAATTTAGTTTCATAATCCAAATGTCCTTATTTCCATTATTACTGCTTACATCACCATCTGAAGATTCTGAGAATCCTGCTACGATATAACCATTATCAGAGGTTTGCTTTATGTCATTAGCTATATCCTCAAGAGTACCTCCAAAATTTTCTCCCCAAACAAAATTTCCAGAAGCATCAAGTTTTACAACCCAATAATCTCTATCTCCATTATTTCCATTTAGATCAAAATCTGATGATTCAGAGTACCCACCTATTATATATCCTCCATCATTTGTTTGCCTAATAGTATTGGCAATATCAGCTTCGCTTCCTCCAAGATTTGTTTCCCATTCTAAAATTCCAGAGTCATCAATTTTGATAACCCAGTAATCCAGAGCTCCATTATTTTCGCTTACATCATCATCTGAGGAACTCGTAAAACCTGCAACTATATATCCGCCATCGGTAGTTTGCTGTATAGAATTTGCACTATCATTTCCACTTCCTCCATAACTATTTTCCCAAACAAGGTTTCCAGAAGCATCAAGTTTTACAACCCAAAAATCAAAATTCCCATTATGGTCAAATTCAGGAGAATTCGAAGTTCCCGCAACAATATATCCGCCATCAGTAGTCTGCTGAATACTCTTTCCTTCTTCATCCAAAGAACCTCCAATGTTGGTTTCTCACATCAAATCTCCAGAGCTATTTAATTTAACAACCCAAATGTCTCCTCCAATATAACCATCGGCATCATTATTTCCTCCAACATCACCATCATCAGATGGAGAAGTTCCTACAACAATATACCCTCCATCGCTTGTAAGTTGTATTGAATTAGCTATATCAATACGAGAGCCTCCAAAGGATCGCTCCCATGCAATTCCAATTTCGTTAGTAGAGCTTGTAGTAGTAGAAAAACTGAAATTACTTTCAGAAGAGCCTGCATTTCCATCAGAAGCAACTACTTTGCCTGAGTACGTAGTATGTTCTGATAAATCTTCCAATAAAAATTGTATTGCTGTTAATTGAGAGGCTACTTGATTTTCTTCTAAAAAAACAGTGTATGTAACAGTATCCCCATCTGGATCTGTTACCGCATCCCAAGTAAGTAAACTACTATTATTCGTGATTTCAATTGCTTGTACTGTAAAATTCTCTGGATTTTGATTCAACGATTGTACAATGTCTTTGTCATCATCTGAACACCCTGATATCAGCATAGCTATAAGAGTGATTCTAAAAATTGATTTATCCATTAGTCTATTTTTGTAAAAAAGTACTAAGAGTACCATCGTTGAATGTCCAGAAAGTTTGAATTTCAAAAAAACAGGACAACTTTAGCCATTCTTTCTATAGCTGCTTGGAGAGATTCCTGTAAGTTTTTTAAAAGCACTATAAAAAGTGGATTTAGAATTAAAACCGGATTCTAATGCTATTCCAATGATTGTATAGTTTACAAAATTGTGGTTTCTTAATTTTTCCTTCGCGTCTTCAACTCTGAAAGTATTGATATAATCCGCAAAATTTTTCCCGGTTAGTTTATTTACTAACTGAGATAAATAATTACTACTTATTTTCAATTTTTTGGCCACACTATCCAGACCCAAATTAGGGTCATGATATATTTTTGCTTCTTTCATTAAAAATTCAAGTTCTTTATAATAAATATTATCGTTTGTGATACGACAAGTGGTATTATGTCCACATATCTGTTTCAATTTTTTTTCAGTAAGTTTTGCGATGAGGTGAAATAGAAATACATGATCACTTGTAAAAAAATCTTTTTCTGAATGCTCAGAATCTAAAACACCAACTATAGTGCCATCGATACATATTGGGACTGATAATTCGGATAAACGAGAAACATCATCTACAATGTAATTTGAATTCTTTCTAAGGTCATCAATAAGCCTATAATCTTTGGTTTTCGCGACATCTCCTACGATTCCATCCCCAATTTTTATTTTAATAGGACTTACAATCTTTTTCTCACCATTATTTTTATTACCAAATGCTGCTTTTTGAATTAGATATTTTTTTTCTTTATCAAGCATATATATTACACAATCCTCAAGATGAAGGTGCGAAATACAATTTTCTACAATATCCCATAATACAGCATCTACCTTATTCTTTCCGAATAAAGAAGTAGCAAAGTAACTTAAAATAGATATAGTTTGCATGGGTGCACGTTGTAATACATCATTATCAAACTCTGAAAACACTTCTTCTAGATATGGGATATTTGTAATGGTTTTTGTTGTTTTTAATTCCCTTTTCTTTTTTGAGTGATGATTTACTTTTTTTCTTGAAGTTCCCCTAGAAACTTCATTATAATTATGAGAACTACGAGTAGTTATTTTTGGGAATTGATACGATTTTTGCGGAGCCCTTTGTATGACAAAAGGAACTGTATAATAATTTAGAAAAAATCTATCAAGTACTAAGCTAAAAATTATACTACTACCAATGTATATGACCATATTGGTATAGTCTAACCATGAAATACTATCATCTGATATGCTGAAAATGATTAAAATTAATGGTAATCCAATTAATAAATAAATTGCATTACCAATGCCTGTGTTTTTGTTTTCTCGAATGTTCATAACCCTGTTTTTTTGTCCTTTACAAAATGTGATTTTGACCTTTAGCAAGTCTCAAGAATAAATAAATCAAATTTTGTTGCTTTAATTATACCAGCAAGGTAAAACGGAATCTAGAAGTTGTATTGCACTGTGGTTACAAAGACTGGTACTATGGTTACATATAGTGAAAAAACCTTTAAACAAAGGGGTTTTAGCTATCTATTTCTGAACTCTGAAGGTGGCTTACCAAACTCTTCTACATATACTCTGGTAAAATAAGCAGGGTCTTTAAAACCTGTTTGATAGGCAATTTCGGATATAGATAAGTCATTTTGCAATACAAATTCATGTGCTTTTTGTAAACGAATTTTTCTAATGAATTTAGTGGGTGGTAATCCTGTTAGATTTTTAATTTTTCTGAATAAATGAACTCGACTGATATGTAATTTTTCGGCTAATTGTGGTACTCCAAAATTATCATTGTCCAACTCTTGTTGAATAATTTGTATGACCTCTTTCATAAAATGATCAATCGTTTTGTTTTCTGGAGTAACTGTTATATCACCTCTTTGGTATTTTTCTTGTAATTTTTTTCGCGTATTGATTAGGTTATCAACTCTGATTAACAATTCATTTCTATCAAAAGGTTTGGTTACGTATGCATCTGCTCCTATTTTTAATCCTTCTAATTGATTAGATTGTCCTGATTTTGCTGTTAATAAAATAAAAGGAATATGATTCGTTACTAGATTGTTTCTTATTTCGCTACCTAATCTAATTCCATCCCACTCAGGCATCATTACGTCTGATATCACTAGATCAGGAATATGTTTTTTGCATAACTCCCAGGCAATTCGGCCATTTTCTGCTTCAATGATGGTGAAATCTGTGGATAAACAAAAGTGAATATATTCTCTAACTTCTTTAGAGTCTTCTGCAATAAGCACAAGAGCTTTATCTGGATCACTAATAAATTCATTCGTTTGCTTTATACTATCATCATCTGTCGATAAAATATCTAAAGGAGCTATTATTGTAAATGATGTTCCTTTTGCTTTTTTGCTATCTACTTTAATTGTCCCTCCTAATAAATGAATTAGTTCTTTTGTTAAGGTAAGTCCTAATCCAACCCCTTGAGGAGCTTCGGGGTTTTCTTTTGAAAAAGGATCAAAGAGTTTAGAAAGAAATTGCTTGCTAATTCCTACTCCAGTATCTTTTATCTCTAGTGTTATTTTTTTATGCTCTCTGTCTATATCCAAGCGTAACGAAACAGTTCCTCGTTCTCGATTATATTTAATAGCATTTGATATCAGATTGGTACTAATCTTCCTCCATTTGTCTTCATCAAATGATGCATACATTGACTTTTCGGAGCTTATAAATTCTAATGTAACATCTTTTCTCTGAGCTAATGATGTAAAAGAGTTAAAAAGATATTTTTGAAAAGCTATAAAGTCTCCATTACTCAAATGAATTTCTAATTGATTATCCTTCATTTGTGCTATTTCCAAAATCTTTTGAACCTGATTGGATAAATGATTGGTTTGATTTTCTATTTGAGACAGATGTTTATCTGTTTTATCTTCTGAAGTATTCCCTAGCTTATCTCTAATTTGATCTGTTGCTCCTAAGATTACTGTTAATGGTGTTCTGAATTCGTGAGCAATTTGATTAAACCATCGAGTTTTGGATTGAGATAAATCTTTTACGAATTCTTTTTCTGTTTCAGCAATTTTTCTTCTTAACCGTATTTTATAAAAGGCAAAAGCTATCAAAAAAAGTAAGCTGCCATATAGCAAATATGCTAAATTGGTTTTATACCAAGGCGGAAGGACTACTAAATCAACCTCATCATTTATTTCCCAGGAATTATCTATGTCAAATGCTTTGATTTGGAGTTTGTATTTCCCTTTTGGTAAATAGGACAGTGTAATTATTCCATCTGATTGAATCGGGAGCCACTCTTTGTGAAAGCCCTGTAGCCAAAATTGATATCTTATATTTTGCGATCTCTCAAAGGTTAATGCCTGAAAATCAAAACTGATACTCTGATCTTTTGGATATATCTTAATTTGGTTTTGTTTTAATCCACTTTTTTCTGGAAACTTGGATACTATTGTTGTATCTGATCTAAATTTTGTAAATGATATCCAAGCCAAATTAGGTTTTTCGCCAACCGAAAAAGTCAACTTATTTGGGTCAAAATATTGAATTCCTCTTTCGCTACCCATCCAAATATAACCCTCTTTGTCTTGGTAAACAGAACTAAGAACCATAGAGTTATCATACAACCCATCTTGTATACTATATGTCTTATATACACCTTTATCAGGATCATAGGATGTGATTCCGTGACTAACGGTACTCAACCAAATAATACCGTTATCATCACTTATTATGTTCAAAATTTTGTCGTTAGGCATTTTATCACTTCTCAAAAACCTTTCAAACTCTTTCGTTTTTGAGTTAAAACGATTAAGGCCTCCATCAGTTCCAATCCAAAGCAAACCTCTTTGATCTTGATGAATCGACTGAATTAGATTGGAGCTAATACTTTGGGGATTGGTAACATCATATAAATACTGTTCAAATTGATATTTACTATCCTCTGTAATTGAACTTGCTTTCGAAAATTTCAATACACCTTTTCCTATACTTCCTAACCAAATATTATCTTGATTATCATTATACAATTCTATGATGCCTGTATTTTCTTTAAAAACAGGAATTCCAAAATAATCTTCACTCTTCAGGTCATACACGATAATATTGTCCCATTGTCCAATCCATAATCTTCTACTTTTATCTTCGGTAATCTTCCAACTAACACTAATAGGAAACTCTAACTCTGGAAAATAAATTGGTGTTATTTTTTGATCATTAGAATTGATTTTTAATAAAGCTGTTTGATCTTTATCGTCTCTTCCTAAAGCATATAAAAATTCATCGCTAGCACATATCATGGTATTTACTGTGCTTCCTGTTACTTTTTTAGGAGAATTGATAGGATCTTTATCCCAAGAGTAAATACCATCCTGAAGTGCAAACCAAATTTTATCACCACATTCTACTACTTTTCTTACTTTGCCTAAAGCCCCTAAAAAAGGATGTCTAAGTGGTTTATGAGGTATTAATTGAAATACTCCCAAGTTTGTTCCGATCCAAAAGTTATCTTCTTTGTCTTGGAACATACAATTCGCTTTAACCTTTTTAGAAGATCTAAAATTTAGTAACTCTTGCAAAGGCATCACTACGCTATGATTAAAATCAGGAGAAAACTTATAAATTTTATCGCCTCCGTTTACCCATATGTATCCATTATTATCCTTAAAGATAAATGGGCGTTCTCTAACACTTGTTGCATATTCAGATTCGAACCCTAATTTTTTTATTTTCCAAAGTTTATTGGATCGATATGCAATTAATAGATCTTTTTTGGTGTATAATAGTAGACTATCTTTAGAGATCGTATATATGTTTTTATACGCATCATCTGGTAAATTCTGTTTTAGTGCTGTATCACCATGTACACCAAATACTTCTTTGGATATTTGAGTAAGCATATATTGTGATCCATTTTCAGAAATGCTAATATTAGAGGTACCTCTATCATAAATTCTTTTAACAATACCCTCCTTAGCGTTATATCGAAACGTACCAGCAGTAGAAGAGATCCATATATTTTCTTTCGGATCAACTACCAAATTGTTAATATGAGAAATGGTATAAGTATGTGTATCCGATTCAGGAAAAAGAGGTGTAAATTTTTCTTGATAAGGATCTAAAATATTAATTCCTCCGCCAAGTGATCCTAAATACAATTTATGATCTCCTTTTATTTGCCTAATACAACGAATCCAATTAGCTCTTAATGCCGTCGAATCTCCAGGAACATAAGTAAAGGCTTTAAATCTTTTTCCATCAAAACGATTTAATCCGTATTGAGTAGCGAACCACATAAAACCATCTTTATCTTGATAAATATCGGAAACCCAATTATTGGACAACCCATCAAAAACAGTGTAAGATTTAACATTATAGGTAACCTCAACTTGCGAAAAAGCAGTTGTACTAAAAATTAGCAAACAAGCACGAAATAATATGAATTTATAGATGCACTTCATTTGTTTCTTTATCTGAAAAATAATTTACTGGAGATCTTCAATTATTCATTTCCTATTGTAAAAGAACAAATTTTTACAAAATTATTGAGTCTCAAATGTTGTGGATCTATACTCTTTTGGGGAAATACCAGTATATTTTTTAAAGGCTGTATAAAATGTTGATTTAGAATTAAATCCAGAATCCAAACCAATAGCAAGTACGGTATAGCTAGAGAATTTAGGGTTTTTGAGTTTGGACTTCGCATCTTCTACTCGAAATTTATTTACGTAATCTGCAAAATTAGAGCCATTTAATTTAGTTATCATCTGAGATAAATATTTGCTACTAACTTTTAGCATTTTGGATATACTTTCTAATCCCAAACTCGAATCTCTATAAATTTTGGCTTCCTTCATTAAAAAATGAAGCTCTTTAAAATACACATCATCATTTGTAATATTTGAAGTGTTTTTTAAATCAATCTGAGAAAGTTTTTTAGCTGTTAGCTTAGCTATTAGTTGAAAAAGTAAAATGTGGTGTTCATTAAAAAATCCTTCCTGCGAATGTTCAGAATCTAAAACTCCTACCACCTTATCATCAATAATTATTGGTACTGCTAGTTCTGAATTACGGCTAATATCATCCACTACATATCTATCATCATAATTCACATTATAAATGCACTCATATTCTCCGGATTGCCCAACTTGTCCAACAATTCCCTGACCTAATGAAATTTCGATAGGACTCAATATTGTTCGCTCTCCTTTGTCCTTATTTCCAAATGCGGCCTTTTGTATTAATACTTTTTTTGAATTATCAAGTATATAGATCACACAGTCTTCTAAATGAAGATGAGAAATACAATTCTCTACAATGTCCCAAAGAACATCATCAAGATTGTTTTTATCAAACAAAGAAGTAGAAAAATAGCTTAGTATTCCTGTTATTTGTGAGGGCTTGTCGTAGTGAATTAATTCTAACTCTTCTTCAGAAAAAATATGATTTAATCCAGACATTCTAAAATTCTGAATCGCCTTTTGAACTGCTTCAGATTCTTCAGAATTTTTCACACTGGACTCTTCATTCAGGTTATTAGGATTTAAGAGAGAATTCGCTTTTTTACTTTTTCGATACCCATAAAGCCACCACAATGCTATGACAACAGTTGCCAAGCATACAAAAATAATTGTCGCATAATATAAACCTGCATTCATTACGTTGGTTAATAAACTTTTATAGAAGGTAACAGAAACTAATCACCTTTATGTATATGTGAATATAAATCGTATAGCTAATAAATGCAAGTTTATCTATTGGTTATTTTACTTCAAATGGAACCTTCTCCACTTGTTTTCCTTTACTTACAACCACTTCATACTTTCCAACAGGAAGGTAATACTTACCGTTTTTCTTTTTAGAAACGTCTTCATCAGGAAACTCTTTTAGCAACGCTTTTCTTCCTTTTTCAGAAATTGTAAGGTCATAAGAAGCATAGTTAAGTCCTTTATCAGAATCCGAATAAAACTCTCGAAGTATTGCACCATTTGGTGTTGTAATCTTAATACTAACTGATTCTGCACTATTTGTATAATATTTGATGATTGTTGAAGGCTCAAAAGCTTCTAACCATTTACTCCAAGAACTTCCCCATCTTGGTGAAGCTTTTATCGGACTCATTGGAGACACATTTAATTCTGAAGCTAATACTTTTGCATTTAGATTTTGTAAAGGTTCAACGTTGGTTTTGTAAATACTTCTTCCGTGTGTTCCTAATAAAAGGTCATTTGCTTCCGGTTGTATCACAATATCATGCACAGCTACATTAGGGATTCCTTTAGAAAAAGCGTTCCAAGTTTTTCCTCTATCTAAAGAAACATATGCACCATTATCAGAACCGATGTATAAAATATTTTCATTCTTAGGATCTTCCTTAATTACATTAATTGCGGAGATGGGCAGTTCTTTCCCTATATTAGTCCATGTTTGTCCATAGTTATCACTCATATACACATACGCTGTAAAATCATCCCATCGATAACCGTTTAAACTCACATACACACGTTCCTTCTTATGAGTAGAGGCAATTACTCTAGATACCCAAAGATCTTGTGGTAAAGTGTTAGATATTTTGGTCCAGTTTCCTCCTCCATTTTTAGAAACATATACCAATCCATCATCACTTCCTGTATATAATAATCCAAACTGCAATACAGATTCAGAAATAGAGGTTAGTGTTCCATACGCTACATTTCCTTTTTTACCTCCATTGGTAAGGTCTCCAGAAATTGCTGTCCAAACATCTCCTTGATTCATCGATCTCATCAGTTTATTTCCTCCTAAATACAAAATATCCTGATTATGTGGAGATAACAAAATTGGTGTTTGCCAGTTGAATCGATAAGGAGATTCTCCTAATTCATGTTTTGGCTGAATATACGTTTGTTTGTTTGACGAGCGATCTAATCGGAAATAATTTCCAAATTGAAAACCGGTATATACAATGTCACTATTTCTATTATCAATCTGTACTTGCATACCATCACCGCCCATAATACTTTTCCAAGGATAATGACCACTCTGATGCCAAGCTTCATTTTCTTTTGCGTTTACAGATCCAACCCAAACACCATTATCTTGTAATCCTCCATATACATTATATGGTTTTTCGTGATCTATATTAATGGCATAAAATTGCCCCACACTTGGTTGATTCGCTTTGATCCAATTTTCTCCATCATCATAACTAATATTAACACCTCCATCATTACCGTTTACTAAATGATTTGGATTTTTAGGATTTATCCAAAGTGCATGATGATCAGCATGTACATTTTGTGCACTGATACTTTTAAATGTTGCTCCTCCATCTTTTGATTTTAAAATAGGAACACCCGATATGTAGATATGATCTTTGTTTGCTGGATTCACCTGTATCTGAGCAAAATAATATCCGTAACTATAAAAGATATCATCTAAATACTCTTTGTGAGTTTTTTTCCAACTTTTTCCTCCATCATTAGTTCGATACACTTCTGCACCTATCACTGGTGTATCGAAAAGTGCTGAGTTCGCATTTTCTAAATATTTAGCAAGATCAATAGGTTTTACAGAACCACTACGAACCATTTGCTTTACGTTTTCTGCTCTGTACTTTTCCTGAAATCCATTAGTTTTTAAATAACGATTCAGTTTTTTGTCCTCTAGATTCAAAAAGGTATCTACAGACATTGTTTTAAAATCGTCCTTCGTAAGACCCGTACCTTTTTCTTTCTTTTTACCTTTATCTCTTCTAAATTGACTATCATGTACAGCATATACGGTGTTTTCATCAAAAACTGCTAACCCTATTCTACCTACTCCTTCTCCGGTGGGGAAACCAGATCCTTCTAGTGATATTTTATTCCAAGTATTTCCTGCATCTGTACTTTTATAAACTCCAGATCCTGTACCTGATCCTTCAAAATTCCAAGCCTTGCGATCTTTATCCCAAGCAGCGGCATACATAATATTAAAATTACCAGGAGCATAGGCTACATCAATGATTCCAGTTTCATTATTAACAAACAAGGTTTTTTTCCAAGTGGCACCTCCATCATTTGTTTTATACACTCCTCTTTCGTCATTTGTAGAATATAGATGACCTGTTACTCCAATAACTACTTCATCAGAATTAGAAGGGTTGATAATAATTCTCCCTATATGATGGGAATCAATTAATCCAACATTTTTCCAGGACTTACCCTTATCATCCGATTTTAGAATTCCAACTCCAGCATAAGAAGATCTTGAAGAATTGTTTTCTCCAGTACCAACCCAGATTGTTCCTTTTTTCCAATCTACGGCAATATCACCCACGTTAATCGTTTCTGCATGATCCAAAACCGGTTCGAAAGTTGTACCGTTGTTTTTTGTATACCACAATCCTCCAGAGGCATAGCCTACATAAAACTCTGATGTGTTTTCAGGATTTACATCAACATCAACAACACGTCCACTCATTACTGAAGGACCTATATTTTCGAATGAAACATTTTTTACAAGCGATGATTTTTCTAATTGTGCTTTTTGTAGTAATGCTTTTTGTATCTCTTGAGCATTTGTCGCTTTTTGTTGTGAGAATGAAGAAATACTTGCGAAAAACAGTAATAAGATAGTTGAGATGTGTGTTTTCATGGTGATCTAAATTTAGTTGGCTGAAAGTATAGAATGCTAAAATAGTGTCAAAATTTTTAGATATTGTTTAACAATACATCCTTTTGGCTTTAGTATTTTTGAATTCACATAATACACATTAAACACCTTACATCAAATGAAATATCATCAAATAGATAAAAACCTATTTATAAAGAACAGAAAGAACTTTGTTTCACAGATGAAACCAAATAGTATTGCGGTTTTTAATAGTAACGATATATATCCTATTAGTGCTGATAGTACAATGCCTTTCGAACAACATAGAGATATTTTTTATCTAAGTGGTGTAGATCAAGAAGAAAGTATATTAGTATTGTTTCCTGATGCTCCACATAAAAAGCATCGTGAAATGCTATTTTTAAAGGAAACTAGCGAACTTATTGCTATTTGGGAAGGTGAAAAGCTTACCAAAGAAAAAGCTTTTGAAACCTCTGGAATCAAAACGGTGTATTGGTTACAAGACTTAGAGAAAATCTTCTTTGAAATTATGACACAATGTGACACGGTTTATGTAAACACTAATGAGCATTACCGGGCTAATGTGGAAACCGAAACCAGAGAAGATCGTTTTACCAAATGGTGGAAAGCAAAATACCCTGCTCATTCTGTAGCAAAGAGTAATCCAATTTTGCAAAGATTGCGTTCTGTAAAAGATCCTATAGAAATTGATCTTATGCAAACCGCTTGTAATATTACCGAAAAAGGGTTCAGAAGATTACTGGGTTTTGTAAAACCTGGGGTTTGGGAATATAACATCGAAGCAGAGCTTTTGCACGAATTCATTAATCACAGGTCTAAAGGTTTTGCTTATACACCTATTATTGCTAGTGGAAACAATGCAAACGTACTGCACTATATAGAAAATAATCAGCAATGTAAAACAGGAGATCTTATATTAATGGATATTGCCGCGGAATATGCAAATTATTCTAGTGACTTAAGCAGAACTATTCCTGTTTCCGGTAAGTTTACAGATCGCCAAAGAGCTGTTTATGATGCTGTATTGCGTGTAAAAAATGAAGCAACCAAAATGTTAGTACCTGGTACAATTTGGGCAGATTATCATGTAGAAGTTGGAAAAATTATGACTTCTGAGTTACTAGGTCTTGGGCTTATTGATAAAGCAGATGTTCAAAATGAAGATTCCGATTGGCCTGCATATAAGAAATACTTTATGCATGGAACTTCGCATCATATTGGTTTAGACACGCATGATTATGGAATTCTAACAGAACCTATGCAAGCTAATATGGTATTCACAGTAGAGCCAGGTATTTATATCCCAGAAGAAGGTTTCGGAATCCGATTAGAAGATGATGTTGTCGTACAGGAAAAAGGAGAACCTTTTAACCTAATGGCGAATATCCCGATTGAAGCTGATGAAATAGAGGAATTAATGAATACATAATAGACTATATCTCTTATAAAGTTTAAAAACCTTGATGATTATCGTTCATCAAGGTTTTTTTATGATCATCTTTTGAAATTTTAAAGAATATTTATATCCTTTTTATCGTTGCATATAAAATATCAAAGAATACCCATGCAACGAATGAAAATTACAGCAGGTCATCAACAAGCTATGCCTTATTTGGTTGTTGAGAATGCCGATGATTTTATTGATTTTATAAGAAAAATATTTAACGCACAAGAAATGATACGCAAAGTTGATGCTTCTTATAAAATCGAACACTCTGAAGTAATGATAGGAGACACTACCATTATGATTACAGAAGCTTCTAAAACTTATCCTGCACAAAATACATCCATGTATGTATATGTAAAAGACACTGATCAGACTTACTTTAATGCCATTGATGCTGGTGCCACCTCGCTCATGCAACCTATGGAAGAAGATTACGGAGCTCGCGGCGCTGGCTTTAAAGATCCTTATGGCAATACCTGGTGGATCGCTACATTGAATTAATCACACCCCAAATCTTCCCGAGATGTATCATCATTATTTGGAAAACAATTTCCTGAGATAATAGTCTCTGGCACATACCTGTTTAATTCTGGATCTCTTAAACTGTTGGTAATAAATACGGCCATATTATTTATTTCTTCTTCAGTAAGATCAATAGTTCCAAATTGCGAAGCTAAATTTTCTGTAGGCACTTCTGTATTTTGAGGAATACCATTGTTCTTATAAGAAATCACTTCTTTGATCGATGTAAAAGTCCCTCCATGTCCATAAAAACCGTTATCAACTAAGTTATATAATGTTGGTGTTTTAAATTTAAAATCATCATCCGAATTATTTGTAAAACCACCTCTACCTCTTTTTACTTTGTCCATATTGGCATTAAATAACAATAAAGCATCACTAGTATTCTCAAAATCACCCATTCCATAAGCATGAAATCCTTTGTCATTCAACGCAGGACCCGTATGACATTCATAACACTTTCCTTTACCAAAAAACGCAATAGCTCCTTTTTTCTCTTCTTCATTTAGCGCATTGGTATTTCCTTTTAACCAATCTTGCCAAGGAGATCTATTTGCTAATAAAGTTCTTTCATATGCGGCCATAGCTAGAGCTCCATTATTCTTTGTATATCTTTCACTTTCTGGAATGTCRGGGAATGCAGCATCAAACAATTCTTTATAACCGAATGTATTTACAAACTCATCATCTATTTGTAATCGATGTACTTTTTGGCCTTTAATGGCTTGAACTTCGATACCTTGAAAACCTAAGAAATTTTCCTGAATTTCGGTCCAACTAGCTTCTGTTCCTGCATTTGTTCCTGTTCCTCCGAATTGACCATTCCAAAGCATAACATCCTGATAAGCCACATTTAGAATGGTAGGTGATTTTATTGGCTGTACGTCAATAGAGTCAACCGGAACCGAAGTATTCACTATTCTTTCTTCTCCTCTAATTCCAAAACCAATACCACATTCTCCAATTCCTTGTCGTATTCCTGCTCCAAAACCAGCTGCTGCCTGATGACAAGAAGCACAGGAATAAGTTCCTTTCATCTCTTCCATTTTAGGAACACCTCCTGTAGCAGTTTCATGAAGTAATAGCTTTCCTAATGCAACTTTTTCTGGAGTAATTGGATTCAAAGGATCTTGCGGAATATTTGCGTAATCATCACTTTCTGGTAAGATGAAAAACGACGTTCCTTCCCCATTCGAAGCGTCATCTAAAACACTTAATAATTCGGCATCTAGATTTGATGTAATTGGAATATAATCATCTTTAGTACAAGAAGATATTAGCAACGTAATCGCTGCTATAAAAGTTAGCTTTTTCATTAGTTTTGTTTTCCCTTATGTTATAAATCCCCAATTCTTAACATTCTTTCTTAAATAAATGTTAAAGGGTGCGAATTTAATAAAAAAGAAACTTCTATGGTCCTTTTGTTCTAAAAAACAATACTTTTCTATTTAGGCTTAAGGAATTTGATAAAAACTGTACTTATCAAAAATGTAAATAACGCTGGTAATAACCAAGCGAGACTATAGTTGCCAAGTGGAATTACCTCAAGAATGGACTGTACTTGATCTTTAAATCCAATGGAAGCTAAAAAATCTGGTAAACTAAATACAATAGTGACTAAAACAACCGCTCTAAATACAGTTGCAGGAGCAAAACTTTCTGGTAAAATATTTAGTAATATGAGCACAATAGTTATTGGATAAATAAACATTAAAGCTGGAATTGCGACTACAATAATATCATGTACATCTAGTTGTCCCATGACTACTCCTAAAACACAACCAATAATTGCCGTAATGATATACACCAATTGAGAATCTTTAAAAAGACCTTTCATGAAATCCGCAGTACCTGTAACAATACCAACAGCTGTTGTAAAACAGGCTAAAGAAACCAATACACTTAAAAATGTACTACCGATATTTCCTAAAGTTCGTAAACTAAGCCCTGATAGTAATTCTGTTCGGCTTATCTCTTTTTCGAAATCTCCATTAAAAAGAGCACCATTAAATATTAATCCTGCATAAACGATAAACAAACCAATACCGGCAATCAATCCAGCATCTCTGATCAATCTTCTGTTTTCTTCAAAACTTTTTCTCCCTTTCAATCGAAGCGAAATAATAACTACTCCACCAACTACTACTGCCCCGATCGCATCGAAAGTTTGATACCCTTCTAACAAACCAGCGATAATAGGAGTTTCGAAATCTGAAGGATTCATAGGTGCATGTTCAGAAAACATTCCGATACATATGATACTTAGGATTACAATAAATATGATAGGAGTTAAAAACTTACCTAGTATATTTAAGATCTTCGAACGATTCAATACAAAAAACAAAACGATACAAAAATAGATACTACTAGTTAACAACGAACTAGATCCAAAAAATGGTTGAATTGCCATTTCATGAGTAACCGAAGCAGTTCTTGGTGATGGTAATGAGATAGAAATAGCATACACAATTAAACAATATATTAGACTAAAAGTAGGGGAAACCTTTTTTCCGAAATCTAACATTGTACCTTGTAATCTTGCATGTGCAAAAATACCTAACAACGGGAGTAATACTGCTGAAATTATAAACCCAATTGTTACCCAAAACCACATATCACCAGCTTTAAAACCAAGATTAGGTGGTAATATCAAATTACCTGCTCCAAAAAACATAGAAAACAAGGCAAATCCAGTGATAAAAGTTTCTTTATTAAATCGCATTTGGTTAGGTTTATATCTCTTTAACAAATAGTATTAAAAGTTGAAATATAAAATTTCCAAATGACATTAGCATATAAAGGGATTGAAATTAATTATAACATCACAGGAAAAGGTACTCCTTTAGTTTTTTTACATGGGTTTCTAGAAAACTTAAAAATGTGGGACGAAATTGTTACTCGTATTTCTCAAAATCACACTTGTATTACTATTGATTTATTAGGTCATGGCAAAACAGATTGCATTGGATATATCCATACCATAGAAGATATGGCCTATGTAGTAAAGGCGGTATTAGATAATTCAATAAACACTAAACCCATATTTGTAGGGCATTCAATGGGAGGTTATGTTTCATTAGCATATCTAGATCTATTTCCAGAAGAAGTATCTGGGTTAATTTTACTTAATTCTACTTCATTCCCTGATAGTGAAGAAAGAAAGATAAATCGTAGCAGAGCAATTGACATCGTGAAAAAAAACCCAAATGCATATACGAGCATGGCTATAGCAAATCTTTTTGCTGAAAAGAACCGTGAACAATATAAATCTGAAATTGAAAAGATAAAAAATGAGGCTTCAGCTATGCCTCTACAAGGAATTATTGCCGCATTAGAAGGAATGAAAATTAGAAAAGATCATACCGAAACGTTACAGAATTTTAGTGGTTCTAAGACTATCATTGCCGGTAAAAAAGATCCTGTTTTATCATATGAGCAAAGTTTAAAAGAATCAGAAATATGTAATACTGATTTTTTATCGTTAGATGGTGGTCATATGTCTTACATAGAAAACAAAGAAATCATCTTAGAATTTCTGGAGAAATTTTTACCTAAAAAGTAGCATATTTTCACTTTTTACATAAAAATTTAACATCTTACAAAAACCCCATATTCCGACAATTGTTCATCGATAAAAAACATTTTAATGGGTTAAAACTCCTATAAAATACATTTTTTAGCTAAAAATCAACATTTTTTCAAAAATTTTTCTTACAAAATATTGTTAATAACTAAAAAAATGTTATTATTGTATTGATAATGAACTTTTAACCCCACAAAAATGAAGAAACATACCCCCCATTCGTCATTCTCCATATCAAAAATTTATTGTTCTTTATTTGGACACAATTATGTCATGTCAAAGCAAGTGACAAATCACATAAAAGAGTATACCTGTACTCATTGTGGACAAAAAGCCACCATAAATAGTAGAGGTAGATTGGAAGTAATGACTCCTAAGCTTCAAGAAATAAATGATGCCTTAGCAACAGTGCATGAAAAAAAGATTGCAAAAAGTAAGAATAAGATTAACCTACAGTCAGCTTCTTAAATTATTCTTTTATTGGATTCCATCCTTGTGCAGTTAATTGTATTTTTTCATTAGCTCTAGTTACTAGCCCCATCCCACTTTTTTCTTCGGTCATATGACCAATAACTGTTAGATTAGGATTTGCCTTGATCTTTGGAAAATCATCTTGTTTTATTGTAAACAGCAATTCATAATCTTCCCCGCCACTCAAAGCAACTGTTGTACTATTTATTTTAAATTCTTCACAGGTAGAAATAACTACTGGATCTAAAGGTATTTTTTCTTCATAAAGATGTACACCAACTTTCGATTTTGTGCATAAGTGAATTACCTCAGAAGATAAACCGTCACTTATATCAATCATACTAGTTGGTTTAACTTCTAACGCTTTAAGAAGTTCTACAATATCTTTTCTTGCCTCTGGTTTTAATTGTCTTTCGATTAAATACGAATATTGATCCAAATCTGGTTGAGAATTCGGGTTCGCTTTATATACTTGTTTTTCTCTTTCTAAGATTTGGAGACCGAGATAAGCTGCGCCTAAATCTCCAGATACCACTAATAAGTCATTTTCTTTAGCGCCATCCCGATATACCAGATCATCTTCTTGTGCATAACCAATTGCTGTTATACTAATCATTAATCCTGTGGTGGATGAGGTAGTATCTCCTCCAACAACATCTATTCCATATATTTTTGCGGCAGTTTGAATTCCGGCATATAATTCTTCTAAGGCTTCTAAAGGAAACCTGTTAGAGACCGCTATAGAAACTGTAATCTGCGTAGCAGTAGCATTCATTGCATATACATCTGACAAATTTACCATAACCGCCTTATATCCTAGATGTTTTAAAGGAACATACGAAAGGTCAAAATGCACTCCTTCTATTAAAAGATCAGTTGTTAAAACGCATTTTTCATTCTTAAAATCAAGTACAGCTGCATCATCCCCAATTCCTCGAATCGTAGATTTTTGGGTAATTTCAAAATTCTTAGTCAGATGATCTATTAATCCAAACTCTCCTAGTTCTGAAAGCGATGTTCTTGGTGTATTTTTATCTTCAATCATACTTGCAAAGGTAGGTAACAAACTAATGTTACAGCATAAAAAAATCCCGAAAAATCGGGATTTCATTAATTCTTAATTACAAACATTCCCTTTCATAATTAATAGCTTGAGTATTCTCTATTACCATAGAGTTATCTTTAAAAGGAGTATTGGATATAATACTTATACTATACATTCCTTCTGTTCCTGCACTTAATCCCCAATCTCTAGCTACAGAAAAATTGTAAACCCCTGTTTCAGTAATAGAAATGTTAGTTATTGAAATTTCCTCATTTTGATTGGCACACCCATAATAACTTATGTTGCCATCATTCAATAAATTAAGTGCTGCAAATTGCCCAGAATTTAAAGATAAATCCAATGATACCGTCGATTGTCCTGTAATATTTTCAACACTTATAGAGATTTTAGAATCTTTCTTGAATTCAAATTGATATATATCTTCACAAGTCTGCCCCAATTCACATAACCAATCTCCTTGTATTTCTAATGAAGTAACATCAGGCACTACTGTTGGTACGTCATCATCTTTAGAACACCCTATACTTAACACCAACAAAAATAACATCACTATTTTTTTCAAAATTCGCGTTTCCATTTTTTTCAATTTTTTCTCGTTTAACAACCTTATATCAACAGTGATAAAATTTTGTTACCTTTTGAAACAATATTTTTTAAAAAAAGGATTGCATTTATCTGTTTAACAGGTTTTTTTAGGGTATTCATTGAGTTACTTGTTATAATATTATATATGCTTCCTCATTAAGTAATAATGAGCAAACCTAATATGAGAAAAGTTCTATCTAAAATAGTATATGTTTTGATCTTATTAGTACTGTGTAATTGCAGTAATGATGATGATAATAGTAATCCTAGTACTCCCATTGATCCTATTGGTTGTTCCGTTGAAAGTGATGGAGGCATCTATGAAAGTTGTGGTATTGATTTTGTTTCTGCTATATCGTTATCTGAGATGAACGCGTCTGCGGGAAATGATAGCTGGGGATGGACAGATGCTACAACTGGTAGAGAATATGCGATTATGTGCCTAGATAATGGCACCGCTTTTATTGATATCTCTAATCCTGAAAGTCCTGTTTATTTAGGAAAACTTCCTACTGCTACTCAAAGTAGCCAATGGCGTGATGCAAAAGTATATCAAGATCATGCTTTTATAGTTAGTGAAGCTCCTGGTCATGGAATGCAAGTCTTTGATTTAACGACGCTTAGAAATGTAACCAATCCTCCACAAACCTTTACTGCTAATGCGACTTATACTGGTTTTGGAAATGCACATAACATTGTCATAAATGAAACATCTGGTTTTGCATATGCCGTAGGAACTTCTACATTTAGCGGAGGTCCACACTTTGTAAATATCCAAGACCCTACAAATCCGGTGTCAGCAGGTGGTTTTATTTCTACAGGAGGTGATGCCTATAGTCATGATGCACAAGTAGTCACATATAGCGGACCTGATACGGATTATACAGGAAGAGAAATTCTAATCGGTAGTAATCAAATCGAAATTGTCATAGCAGATATTACTGATAAAGATAATCCACAAACTATATCTACTATTAACTACGATAATATAGGATATACACACCAAGGTTGGTTTACAGAAGACCAAAGATTTTTCTTGTTAGGTGATGAATTGGATGAATCTAGTGTAGGTTTTAATACCAGAACCGTAGTATTCGATTTTGAAGACCTTGATAACCCAAGATTCCATATGAATTATTCTGGGACTACTCCAGCTATTGATCATAATGGATATGTAAAAGGAAATAAATTTTATTTAGCAAACTATACCGCAGGTATAAGAATTATAGATATTTCTTCAATCGCATCACAATCCATTACCGAAATTGGTTTTATAGACACTTTTCCATCAAATGATAATACCGGTTTTAATGGAGCTTGGAATGTGTATCCATACTTCGAGAGTGGAAATATTGTCATTAGTGATATTAATTCTGGATTTATACTTGTTAAAGAAAGTGAAAACTAAAAACTAACTCAAAATACCCTTAAAACTCACACAATGAAAAAACTACTTTACTTAACATTACTACTTTCGTCTTTGCAAATTTATTCACAAACTACATGTAATAGTGGAATGGCTGGCTCTTATCCATGTAATAATTATGATCTTATGTCAGAAGTTTCTCTAGCTACTATGAATGCAAGTGCGGGAAATGATAGTTGGGGGTGGACAGATCCTACTACAGGAAATGAATATGCCATTATAGGATTAAATAACGGAACTGCTTTTATTGATATCTCAGATCCCATAAGTCCTATATATCTCGGAAAACTTCCTACAGCTACTTCCAATAGTTCTTGGAGAGATGTAAAAGTATATCAAAATCATGCTTTTATTGTCAGTGAAGCTTCCGGTCATGGAATGCAAGTTTTTGATCTTACCCGACTAAGAAATGTAGCAAATCCTCCACAATCCTTCACTGCAGATGAAAGATATACTGGTTTTGGTAATGCGCATAATATAGTAATCAATGAAGATTCTGGGTTTGCATATGCTGTTGGGACTTCTACCTTTAGCGGAGGTCCACATTTTGTTGATATTAGAGATCCTAAAAATCCTGTAGCAGCAGGAGGTTTTATCTCATCGGGAGGTGATGCTTATAGTCATGACGCGCAAGTAATTACTTATAATGGACCAGATACCGATTATGCCGGAAGAGAAATTCTTATTGGAAGTAATCAGATTGAAATTGTAATTGCCGATATTACTGATAAAAGCAATCCTACTACGATTTCTACAATTAGTTATTCTAATGTAGGATATACCCATCAAGGTTGGTTTACAGAAGATCAACGCTATTTTCTTTTAGGAGACGAACTGGATGAATCAAGTGTAGGTTTTAATACTAGAACAGTGATCTTTGATTTTGAAGATTTAGATAATCCCTCTTTTCATATGGATTATAATGGTCCAACACCTGCTATCGATCATAATGGATATGTAAAAGGAAATCTGTTTTTCTTAGCGAATTATAGATCAGGGCTTCGAGTAGTTGATATTTCGGATATTGCTAATAAAAATATTTCTGAGGTTGGATTTTTCGATACTTTCCCATCAAGTGATAGTGCTTCTTTTAGTGGCGCTTGGAATGTATATCCTTATTTTGATAGTGGTAATATCGTTATTAGTGATATCCAAAGAGGGTTTCTATTGGTAAGAGAAAGTAATACTTTAAGTCTTGATGATTTTGAAAGAAAGTCAAATTTTGCCATGTATCCTAACCCATCTAAGTCGGTTGTTACAATTGATGCAGGAAATAATGATCGATTACAAAAAATTGAAATTTATAATTCCCTAGGGAAAAAATTGAAAGAAGTAACTCAATTTGATAATCCATCAAGTGTTTCCCTTGATTTACAATATACACCAGGAATTTATCTTGTGAGAATCAATGATAACATAAAAAAGTTGATAATAAATTAAAGTATTGAATTTTTGCTGACATTAAATTATCATGTACAATGAGAAATCAGTTGGCAATCGCTAAAAGAAAAAGAAAAAACGTTAAATATTGATTACAAGACGGTTAAACCAGCAAAATAGTGCGGAAAGGTTGGACTAAGTTTGAGTTTTTTTAGATTAATTTTGTGTAAATGACTAGTTACCAACAACTAGTATAAACTAACAACTAAC